>NZ_JACVXA010000034.1 GCF_014903745.1 Mangrovicoccus algicola
CGGCGGCTGGGACCGACGGCGGACTGGATCCGCGGCCTGGGGCCGGCGGCGGCGGCGGCCGGGGAGGCCGCGGCGCGGCCCGTCTTCCTGGGGGGGGATCACGCGATGGCGGCGGCGACCCTGCCGGCCATGGCCGCCCGCGCCGCCCGCAGGCGGCGGCCGCTCTTCCTGCTGTGGCTGGATGCCCATCCCGACCTGCACAGCCTCGACAGCACCACCAGCGGCAACCTGCACGGCACCCCGGTCGCCTATGCGATCGGCGAAAGCGGCTTCGCCGCCTTCCCGCCCCTGCCCGCGCGGGTCGATCCCGCGCATATCTGCATGATGGGGCTGCGCTCCGTCGATCCGGCCGAGGCCGACGGGATCACCCGCCACGGGATCGAGGCCCATTCCATGCAGGCGCTGCGCGCGCGCGGCCTCGCCGCGGTGCTGGAGCGGTTCCTGTGCCGCGTGGCGGCGGCAGGCGGCGATCTGCATGTCAGCTTCGACCTCGATTTCCTCGACCCAGCCCATGCCCCGGCCGTGGGCACCCCGGTGCCCGGCGGCGCGGCGCCGGGCGAGGCCGCCGCCATCGCCGCAACGCTTGCCGCCAGCGGTCTCGTCACCTCGATGGACCTGGCCGAGCTGAACCCCGCCCGCGACCCCGCGGGCACCTCCGCCGCGCTGATGGCCGGGCTTGCCGCGCGCATGCTGGCCCGTCCCGCGGCCCTTTCCCGCACAGGAAGCTGAGCCATGACCGATCTTTCCCCCGCCGCAACGCCGCAGACCCCCGCCCCCTCCGCGCTGGCCATGGTGCCCTTCGTCTCGGTCGGCGACATGATGCGGCTGGTCCATCGCGAGGGCATCGACCGCGTGCTGCGCGACCTGGCCGCGCATATCGAGGCGGATTTCCTGCGCTGGCCGGAATTCGACAAGACCCCGCGCGTCGCCAGCCATTCCGAGGGCGGGGTGATCGAGCTGATGCCTGCCGCCGATGCCCGGCTCTACGGGTTCAAATACGTCAACGGCCATCCCGGCAACACCCGCAGCGGCCACCAGACCGTGACCGCCTTCGGGGTGCTGTCGGACGTGGCGACGGGCTATCCGCTGCTCCTGAGCGAGATGACGCTGCTGACCGCCCTGCGCACGGCGGCGACCTCGGCGCTGGCGGCGCGGGCGCTGATGCCCGCGGGGGCGGCCACGATGGCGATGATCGGCAATGGCGCGCAATGCGAATTCCAGGCGCTGGCCTTCCGCGCGCTCTGCGGGATCGACCGGCTGCGGCTCTACGACACCGATCCGCGCGCCACCGCCAAGGCCATGGCCAACCTGCGCCGCCAGGGATTCGAGGTCACGGCCTGCGACGCGGCCGAGGCGGCGGTGGAGGGCGCGCAGGTCATCACCACCTGCACCGCCGACAAGCGCAACGCGACGATCCTGACCGACAACATGGTGGGGGCGGGCGTGCATGTGAACGCCATCGGCGGCGACTGTCCCGGCAAGACCGAGCTGCATCGCGACATCCTGGGCCGCGCCACGATCTTCGTCGAATACCCGCCCCAGACCCGGGTGGAGGGCGAGATCCAGCAGCTGGACCCCGATCACCCGGTGACCGAGCTGTGGCAGGTCCTGGCCGGACAGGCGCCGGGGCGCCGCGACGCGCGGGAGATCACGCTGTTCGACAGCGTCGGCTTCGCGATCGAGGATTTCTCGGCGCTGCGCTACCTGCTGGGCCGGGTGCGCGCAGGCGCCGCCCATGCGCGGCTGGACCTGCTGGCGGATCCCGACGACCCGCGCGACCTCTTCGGCATGCTGGAGCGCGCCCGGCCCGCGGGCTGAGCGCGCGCGCCCTCAGCCTTTCGGGGGTTTCAGGATCCCCGCGAGGATCTTGTCGGCGCGGGGGCCGAAGGGCGGGCGCAGCATCGTCGCGATGTTCCAGCGGCCCTGCACGAAGACCCCCTTGGCATGGCTCATCGCGCGGAATCCTTCGATCCCGTGATAGGCGCCCATGCCGCTGGGCCCGACCCCGCCGAAGGGCAGGTCGTCCTGCGCGACATGCAGCAGCGTGCCGTTGACCGTGACATTGCCCGAGACGGTGCGGGACAGGACCCGGTCGCGCTCCGCCCCCTCGGGGCCGAAGAAATACAGCGCCAGCGGCCGCGGCCGGGCATTCACATAGGCGATGGCATCGTCGATCCCGTCATGGCCGATCACCGGCAGGACGGGGCCGAAGATCTCCTCCTGCAGGATGCGCATCCCGTCCGTGGCGCCCAGCACGAGGGTCGGCGCCATCTTGTTGTGCAGCCCTTCCGCCGCCTGCGGGTGGTGGCCGACGGGGCGGATCTCGGCGCCGCCTGCCCGGGCCTCCTCGACCAGCGCGCTCAGCCGCGCATGGTGGCGCGCGTTGACGATGCTGGAGTAATCGGTGCCGGCCGGCCCCTCGGGATAGAGCGCCTTCACCGCGCGGTCATAGGCCTCGGCAAAGGCGCCGATCTCGGCGCGGGGGACCAGGACGTAATCGGTGGCGATGCAGGTCTGGCCGGAATTGGCCAGCTTGCCATAGGCGATGGAGGCCGCCGCCCGGTCCAGGTCCTGCCCCGCCGCGAGGATGGCGGGCGACTTGCCGCCCAGTTCCAGCGTCACGGGCACCAGGTTCTGTGCCGCCGCCGCCATCACCTTGCGCCCGATGCCGGTCCCGCCGGTGAAGAGGAGATGATCGAAGGGCAGCCCGGCAAAGGCCGCGCCGGTTTCCGCATCGCCGGTGACGATGGCCACCTCCTCCTGCGCGAAGATCTGCGGGATCAGCCGCGCCGCCAGCGCCGCGGAGGCCGGGGTCAGCTCCGACATCTTCACCATCGCGCGGTTGCCCGCCGCCAGCGCCGTCGCCAGCGGCAGCAGCGCCAGCTGCAGCGGATAGTTCCAGGGCGCGATGATGCCCACCACCCCCAGCGGCTGGTACTCCACCCGCGCCTGCCCGGCGCGCATGGTCAGCACCACATGCCGTTTCTCGGGCTTCATGAAGCGCTTGAGGTTCTTCAGCAGGTAGTCGATCGCCGTGACGACCGGCATGATCTCCATGATCCCGGTCTCGTGGCGCGAGCGGTGGCCGAAATCGGCGGTCAGCGCCGCCTCGATCTCGGCGCGATGGGCGATCAGCGCGGATTTCAGCCGGTTCAGCGCCGCGCGACGGGCCTCGGCCGGGGGCGGGCCATCGGCCAGGAAGGCCGCGCGCTGGCGCTCCAGGATCGCGGCAAGCCCGGCATCGGGAACGGGGGCGGCGGCGGAAAATTCGGTCTGGGCGGTCATGGCGGCATCCGGATCTGGGGTAAAAAGCATTTTCATCAGGCATGGCGGGCGGGCGCTGCCTTGTCAACGACGCGCTTCCGCCGCGGCAAAGCGGCCCGCGTCTTGACGCATTGGCACCCTGACGCGAAGCCGATAGCCTGGACATGCGCCCGTCCTGGCGCGCGATGCCCTGCCCTGCCGGGAGACCTCATGCCGAACCGAACCGATCCTGCCATCGGGCGCCCCGCCGCCTGGGCCCTGCTGGGCGTGCTCTCCGTGGCGGCGGCCGCCGCGCTGGAACTGGTGCGCCTGCCCGCCGCGCTGCTGCTGGGGCCGATGGCGGCGGCGATCTTCGTCGCGGCGGCCCGTCCCGCCCCTGCCGGACGACCGCTGTCGCTGCCCCGCGCGGCATTCGAGATCGCCCAGGCCGCGGTCGGCGTCTCGGTGGGCAGCCAGCTGCCCGCCAGCGTCCTCGACACGCTGCGCGCCGATTGGGCGGTGTTCGGGCTGGGCGTCGTCTCGGTGATCGCGGCCTCCTCCTGGCTGGGCTACCTGCTGGCGCGGCGGCAGGTTCTGCCGGGAACGACCGCCGTCTGGGGCGCCTCGCCCGGCGCGGCGCAGGCGATGGTCTTCCTCGCCGGGGCGCATGGCGCCGACATGCGGCTGGTCGCGGTGATGCAGTACCTGCGGGTCGGCATGGTGGCGGGGGGCGCGTCGCTGGTGGCGATGCTGGCCCATGCCGGGGGCGACGCCCCCGCCCCGCCGCCCTGGTTCCCGCCCCCCGATGCCGGGCTGGCGGCGGCCTGCGCGGTGATGGCGGCGGCGATCCTGGCCGCACGGCTGACGCGCATGGCGGCGGGCAGCTTCCTTCTGGCCCTGCTGTTCGGGGCGGTGGCGGCCAATGCCGGGCCGGTCGCCCCGGCCATGCCGCACTGGCTGATGGCGCTGGCCTATGGCGCGGCGGGCTGGGCGGTCGGGCTGCGCTTCACCCGCGCGATCCTGGCCCATGCGGCGCGGGCCCTGCCGCGGCTGGCGCTGTCCGTGCTGCTGCTTATGGGGCTGTGCGGCCTGATGGCGGCGGCGCTGGTGGCCTTTGCCGGGGTCGATCCGCTGACCGCCTACCTGGCGACCAGCCCCGGCGGCGCCGATACCGTGGCGATCATCGCCGCCTCCAGCAATGTGGACCTGCCCTTCGTGATGGCGATGCAGACGCTGCGCTTCGTCATGGTCCTGCTGAGCGGACCCTGGATCGCGCGGCAGGTGGCGCGGCGCCTGCCCGGCGCGCCGCAGGCGCCGGGCTGAACCGGGCGGCCGGGGGCCGCGCGGCTCAGGCCGCTCCGGCCGGTTCGGTCCCCACCAGCGCCGTCAGCACGTCGCGCATGGCCAGCACGCCGGTCTGGCGCCCGCGCTCCATCACCCGGAAGACCAGGTCGGCATCGCCGCCGCCCAGGGTGATGACCTCCTCCAGCGTGGCAGTGCCCGCGATCTCGACCGCGCCCTCCGGCGGCGAGATGTCGGTGCGGGTCATCACCGTGCGCGCGCGCAGCACCCGCGCGCGGTTGATGTCGGCGATGAAGTCCACGATGTAGGGATCGGAGGGGTTCATCAGGATATGCTGCGGCTCGCCCTGCTGCACGACCTCGCCATCCTTCAGGATCACCAGGTGATCGGCCAGTTTCAGCGCCTCGTCGAGATCATGGGTGATGAAGACGATGGTCTTCTGCAGCTCGCGCTGCAGCTCCAGCAGAAGGTCCTGCATGTCGGTGCGGATCAGCGGGTCCAGCGCCGAGAACGCCTCGTCCATCAGCATGATGTCGGAATTGGAGGTCAGCGCCCGGGCGATGCCGACGCGCTGCTGCATGCCGCCCGACAGCTGGTGGGGATACTGCTCCCCCTGCCCGTCCAGCCCGACCCGGTCCAGCCACTTGACCGCCTCCGCCTCGTAGTCGCGCCGCCTGGCGCCTTCCACGATCAGCGGCGTCGCGACGTTTTCCAGCACCGTGCGATGCGGCAGCAGGGCGAATTTCTGGAACACCATCGACATCGTGTGCCGCCGCATCCGGCGCAGCCGGGCGGGGCCGTATTCCATGATGTTCTCGCCATCGACCACGACCTCGCCCGCCGTGGGTTCGATCAGCCGGTTGAGATGCCGGATCAGGGTGGATTTCCCCGATCCCGACAGGCCCATGATGACGGTGATCTCGCCATCCTGCATGTCGACATTGATGTCGCGCAGGCCCAGCACGTGATTGTGCTGCTCCAGCAGCTCGGGCTTGTGCATCCCCGCCCGCGCCTGTTCCAGCGCCGCCGCGGGGGCGTCGCCGAAGATCTTGTAGAGGTTGCGGACGGAAATCTTGGGAGTGCTCATCGGCCGGTCCTCACTGTTTCTGCGCGGCATTGACACGCGCCAGCGCCGCCTTGGTGGACCGGTCGAGGATCACCGCCAGCAGCACGATCCCCAGCCCGGCGATCAGGCCCACGCCCAGTTCCAGGTTGCGGATGCCGCGCAGCACCAGCACGCCCAGCCCCGGCGCCGAGACCATCGAGGCGATGACGACCATGGCGAGGCTCATCATGATGGTCTGGTTCACCCCCGCCATGATGTTGGGCAGCGCCAGCGGGATCTGCACGCCGAACAGCTTCTGGCGGTCGGTCATGCCGAAGGCATCGGCGGCCTCGATCACCTCGGGATCCACGAGGCGGATGCCGAGATTGGTCAGCCGCACCACCGGCACGATCGCGTAGAGGATCACCGCAATGCCGTAGAGCTTGGGCTCGGTCACCGAGAAGAGGAAGATCAGCGGGATCAGGTAGACGAAGGGCGGCAGGGTCTGAAGCATGTCCAGAACCGGGATCATCACCCGTTCCAGCCGGTCCGAGCGCGACATGGCGATGCCGATCGGCACGCCCAGGATCACCGCGATCAGCGCGCAGACGGCGATGATCGCCAGGGTCTGCATCGCATAGTCGTAATAGTTGATGAAGGCCAGCCCGCCGAAGGCCAGCAGGATGAAGCCGGTCAGCCTGGCCGAGCGGCTGACCAGCGCCACGATCAGCGCCAGAACCGGGATCATCACGAACCAGGGCGTGGCCTGGAACAGCCACAGCGCGCCTTCCAGCGCCCAGGACAGCGGCTGCGTCAGCGGGTCGAGCACCACGGAGAGCGAGTCCTTGATGTCGAGAAATCCGCGCTCCAGCCCGCGGGTCAGGTCGCGGGACTGCGGAAAGCTGGCGCAGGCGTCGTTCAGGGCATCCATCGAGGGAAACGGCGTTTCCCAGACCGAGGCGTCGGGCGCGCTGCCCGTGCGGCTCATCAGGTCGGCCATGGACATGGGCGCGGCGGCGTCGCTGCCATCGCACCAGTCGCGCAGGCCGAGCGTGTCGAAAATCCAGTCATAGGTGGCCATGCACCTCTCCTTCTTCCGGGGGCGGGGCAGCCCGGGGAACCCGGGCCGCCGAAGGGTCCGGCGCAGGGCCGGACCGCGTCGCGCTTATTGCTGCAGCAGGGCCGAGAGGCGTTCGGTCGCGGCCTCGTTCAGCCAGGCGGACCAGATCTCGGGGTTGCTGGTCAGGAAATGGACCGCGCCTTCCTCGCCCGATGCGCCGTTCTCGTCCATCCAGCTGAGGAGGCCGTTCATCGTGTCGACCGGGAAGGTCATCTTGGACAGGAACTCGACCAGCTCGGGATGGTCGGTCTCGAAATCGGTGGTCACGGCGGTGGCGACCGGCGCCGGCGGGAAGGAGGTGCGCTCGACATCGGTGGCATCCTGGTCCTGCGCCGCCTCGTGCGCGGCCTGGTCATACTCGCCCATGTCGACCTGCACCATGTTGTAGCGCCCGATCACCGCGGTCGGCGCCCAGTAATAGCCGAACCAGGGTTCGCGGTTCTCGTAGGCCGAGGCGATGGAGGTCGCCAGGGTCTCGCCCGAGCCGTGGTTGAAGATCTCGATCCCCGCATCCGCGACGCCGAAGGCCGGCAGCAGGTTGTCGTTGAACACCCGGCAGCCCCAGCCCTCGGGGCAGTTGTGGAAGCGCCCGCCGACCAGCTCGGGATTGGCCAGGATGCCGTCGATCGTGGTCAGCTCGGGATGCTCTTCCGCCAGGTAGTCGGGGATCCACCACGCATCGATGCCGCCGGGATCCAGGACCGGGCCCAGCTCGACGATCCGGCCTTCCTCCTTCAGCCGCTCATAGACCTGCCCCGTCGCGTTGGTCCACAATTCGGTGACGATGTCGGGCTCGCCATTCTCGGCGACCGAGGTGATCGCGGGCACGGTATCCGACGGCACGATGGACACCTCGCAGCCATAGCCCTGCTGCAGGATGAAGCTGGCCACGTTGGTGACGACCGAGGCCGAGGCCCAGTTCATTTCGGTGATCGAGACCGCGCCGCAGGCATCGTCCTGGGCAAAAGCGGGGGCGGCAAGCAGCGACAGCGCCGCGCCGGTGAGGAATTTGTTCATCGGAAGCTCCTTTCAGGGGAGGGATCGGCCTGCCGGGCGGGCGCGGAAAAACGCGGCCGCCGGCGCCCCGGAGGGCGCCCGGTTATCGGGAAACAGCAGGTCATGCCGCGCCCCTATAGGCAAATTTGCGCCGAACCTGAACCGGAAATGTCGCAGGCGTTATTCCGCCTGTCGCAAAACGGCGATCTGCGCCCTGCACTGCCGGCCTGCCGCGGCGCCCCGCCGGGGGCGGCGGTCAGGCCTGCGATATGATTCGCACGCCAACGACCCCGCGGGCCAGGCCCGCCTCAGGGCTCGGCATAGGCCCCCGCGCCGAGCGCCACCTGCACCGCCGCCCATTCCGACGCCAGGTCGCGCACGGTTCCCGCCAGGCTGATCCGCGCCCCCGCCAGGGTGCTGTCATCATCCAGAAGGTCGGTCAGCTGCAGCGACCCGGCGGCAAAGGCCCCCCGCGACAGCCGCGCCGCCTCCTCGTAGGAGCGCACCGAGGTTTCCCGCAATTCCGCCTCCCGCCGCAGCCGCAGCCAGCGGCTATGCGCGGATTGCACGTCCTCCACCGCGCCCAGGATCGTCGCGCGCCAGTCGATCTCGGCCTGTTTCGCCTGGGAAATCGCCCGCGCCCGCTCGGCGCGCAGCCGCGGCTGCGACAGCACCGGCAGCGAGATGTCCGGCCCGAAGCTCCAGGCATTGCCGCGGGTCTGCGACAGCGTCCCCGACAGGCTGATGGAGGGCAGCAGATCGGCCTCGGCCACGCCGACATCCGCCGTCGCCCCGATCAGCGCCTGCTCGGCGGCGCGCACATCGGGGCGGTTGCGCAGCAATTCGGCGGGCATCCCCAGGCTCAGCCCCTGCCCCGCCCGCGGCTGCGCCCGGCCCGGCTCCATCGCGGCGATCAGCGGCCCCGAGGGTTCGCCCAGCAGCGTCGCGATGGCATAGACCTGCGCCAGGAAACTGGATTCCTGCCCCGGGATCCCCGCCTGCGACGCGTCGAAGGCCGCCTGCGCCTGCACCAGCTCGTACCGCGTCGCCGATCCGGCGGCCAGCTTGGCGCGGGTCATCTCCAGCGTCTCGCGCTGCAGCTCGATCTGCTGGCGGTTCAGCGCCAGCGCCTCCTGGTAATAGCGCGCGTCGATATAGGCGGCGGTGATGGCGCTCAGATAGGCCAGCCGCGCGGTGCCCTCGTCGGCCTCCGCCGCCGCCAGATCCGCCGCCGCCGATTGCGCGCCCCGGCGCAGCCCGCCGAAGAGATCCAGCACCACCGACCCCGACAGGGACACGGAATTGCCCTGGGTCACGCTCTGCCCGTCGCCGCCCTGCCGCGTCCAGGACCCGCCCGCATCGCCCGATACCGCCGCCGCCGCCCCCGCGGCGCGCAGCCCGGCCTCGGCCGCGCGGATCCGCTCCACCGCCACGGCAATGTCCAGGTTCTGGGCCAGGCCGCGCGCCACCAGGTCGTTCAGCATCGCGTCGTTATAGGCCGTCCACCAGCGACGGGTCGCCACCTCGCCGATCGCCGCCGCGTCGCCCTCGGCAAAGCGCGCCTGCATCGCCAGGTCGGGACGGACGTAATCCGGCCCCACCGGCGCGCAGGCCGCGGCAAGAAGGGCAAGGCAGATCAGGCTGCGGGTCATGGGCAGGGGTCCTTTCGCGGGCGGTCAGTCACGGCTCAGCGCGACCACCGGATCAAGCCGGGCCGCCGCGCGGGCGGGCAGGTAGCCGAAGGTGATGCCGATCAGGGTGGAGGAGGCGACGGCCGCCACGACCGACAGGGTCGAGAAGCTCAGCCGCAGCCCCTCGGCCAGCTGCATCGCCAGCGCGCCCCCCCCGAAGGCCAGCGCGATCCCCGCGATCCCGCCCGCGAGGCTGACCAGGACCGCCTCGATCAGGAATTGCGCGACGATGTCGGCGCGGCGCGCGCCGATGGCGATGCGCACGCCGATTTCCCGGGTGCGCTCGGTGACCGAGACCAGCATGATGTTCATCACGCCGATCCCCCCCACCACCAGCGAGATCACCGCGATCGCCGCGATCAGCACGGTCATGGTCCGCGTCGTCGAGGTGATCGTCTCGCGGATCGTGTCGCTGTTCTGCAGGAAGAAATCCTGGGTGCCGTGGCGCAGCGTCAGCAGCGTGGTGATCGCCGCCTCGGCATCGGCCATGTCATGGCCGTCGGCCACCTGCACGGTGATGCTGTCGAGGTTGCGCTGTCCCGAGACGCGGCCCATCACGGTGGTATAGGGCAGGAAGGCGTTCAGCGACTCCGGCCCGAAACTGGCCCCCGAGGACCGCACCACCCCGATCACCCGCACCGGCACATTGCCCAGCCGCAGCACCTGCCCCACCGCGTCGCCATCGGGAAAGAAGCTGTCGCGCGTCGCCTCGTCGATCACCGCCACCTGCGCCAGGTCCGCGATATCGGCCGCGTCGAACAGCCCGCCCGCGACGGTGCTGTAGGAGCGCAGCGCGAAGTAGTCGCTGCTGACCCCGCTGGCCGAGACGCTGGCCTCGGTCGCGCCGACCCGGCCCGTCAGGCTGGCCGAGACCGCGGGCGAGACCGCCGCGGCGTAATCCGCCCCCGACAAAGCGGCGGCATCCGAGGGCATCAGCGTCTTGATCCGCCCCGCGCCCCGCGCGCCGAAGCCCGATCCCGCGCGCACGGTGATCGTGCTGGTGCCCAGCGACGAGATGTTTTCCAGCACCCGCTGCTGGCTGCCGCTTCCCAGCGCGACGGTCAGCACCACCGAGGCGATGCCGATGATGATGCCCAGCATGGTCAGGAAACTGCGCAGCCGGTGCGCGGCGATGGCGCCGGTGGCCATGCGGAACGCCTCGAGGATCCGTGTCGCCGCCGCCCCGGGCCCCCGGCGCGGCGCCTGGGGCGCGGGGGCGGAGGCCCCGGGCGTGCTGCCGCCTGCCCCGCCATCGGACAGGATGCGCCCGTCGCTGATCTCGATCACCCGGTGCGCATGGGCGGCAACCTTGGGATCATGGGTGACGAGGATGATCGTGTGGCCCTGCCGGTTCAGCTCCAGCAGCAGATCCATCAGCTCGGCACCGCTGCGCGTGTCCAGCGCCCCGGTCGGCTCGTCCGCCAGGATCACCTCGCCGCCATTCATCAGCGCCCGCGCCACCGCCACGCGCTGCTGCTGTCCGCCCGAAAGCGCGGCGGGACGATGGCCCAGCCGGTCGCCCAGCCCCAGACGCGCCAGCAGGTCGCGCGCCCGGCGCCGCCGGCGCTCGCGCGGCTCGCCCGCATAGATCGCGGCGACCTCGACATTGCCGATCGCATCCAGCGTGCCCAGGAGCTGGTAGCGCTGGAAGATGAAGCCGAAATGCGCGCAGCGCAGCTCCGCCCGCGCCTCGGCATCCAGCCCCCCGACATCGCGGCCGCGGAACAGGTAGCGCCCCGCCGACGGCCGGTCGAGGCAGCCCAGCAGGTTCATCAGCGTCGATTTCCCCGACCCCGAGGCGCCGATGATCGCCACCAGTTCGCCCGCGCGGATCTCCAGGTCGACCCCGTGCAGCACGGTGACCATCTCCTCGCCCGCGCGGAACTGCCGGGTCAGCCCCTCCAGGCGGATCAGCGGATCTTCCATGGCGTCGCGTCCTCAGAACATCGGCGGCGGACGCATCCGGCCGGTGCCGCGCGCGGCGCCCGCCGGGGCTGCCGCGGCCAGTCCGCCGCCCGCGACGATCCTCTGGCCCTCGCTCAGCCCGTCGCGGATCTCGGCAGTGACCTTGTCGTTCAGCCCGACCTCGACGCGCTGCGGGCGCACCTGCCTAGCCGCCGGGTCCCAGATGCCCACCGCGCTGCCCCGCGGCGTGCTGCGCAGCGCCGCCGCGGGCACGGTCAGCACGTCCTCGGCGCGGCCCAGCTCGATGGAGACCTCGGCGCTCATGCCGATGCGCAGCCGTCCGTCGGGATTGGCCACCTCCATCAGCGCGTTGTAGTAAACCGCGGTTTCGCTGTCGATCGTGTCGGCCTCGGCGATCTCGTCGGGGGCGGGCTCGATCTCGCGCAGCGTCGCGCGGAACGGCGCATCCGGCGCGCCCAGCGTGGTGAAGGTGACCGCCTGCCCCGGCGCGACCTTCATCACGTCGGCCTCCGAGACCTCTGCCTTGACCACCATGGTCGACAGGTCCGCGATCTTGACGATGGTCGGCGCCGATTGCGAGGAGTTCACCGTCTGGCCCTGCTTGACGACCACGGCCACCACCGTGCCGGCGATCGGCGCGGTGATGCGCGTGCGTTCCAGTGCCACCCGCGCCGTGGCCAGGGTCACCGCGGCGCTGGATTTCTGCGCCTCCAGCGCCTCCAGATCGGCCCGGGCGACGCGCAGATCGGCTGTGGCGGCCTCGACATCCTCCTCGGTGGCATAGCTGCCGCCCTGCAGCGTCTGCAACCGCGCCAGCGCGCGCTCGGACTTGTCGATGGTGGCCTCGGTGGAGGTGATCTGCGCGGCCAGGTTGGCCAGCGCGGCCTCTGCCTGCAGCACCTCGTTCTGCTGGTCCTGGGAATCGATGCGCGCGATCAGGTCGCCCTCGGCCACCACGTCGCCAAGCGCTACGGCCAGGGTCTCCACCTGGCCCGACACCCGGGCCCCGACGCTGACCAGCTCATGCGCCTCCAGCATGCCCGAGACCAGGACCGTCTCGGCCACGGTGCCGCGCGTCACGGCCACCTGCGGCGGCGCCGCGACGCTTCCCTCGCCCGGGGCCAGCCGCCAGGCCGCGGCCGCCCCCAGTGCCGCCAGCACCAGGATCGCCGCCGCCGCGCTGCGCGCCCTCATCGTCCGACCTCCGCGCGGCCGGGACGCCGGCGGCACGGTTCCGCGATCACTGATAGAGTCATGTCACCCGTTCTTTCCCGGCCTTGCGACAGAAGATGGCTAGCAGCGCTGCGTTTCCGGCACATGTCCGGTGCGTGGCGAAAGATGTCCGGCGGCGGGCGCGATGCGGCCGAATCCCGCCGGTGGGCGCAGATAGAGGAAGAACCCCGGTCAAGGCAACATCGCCGAAGACCGCAGCCGCGGCTATTGCCATGAGCGGCGGCGCGGATCGGTCATCGCGACGGCATGGGGCGGCCCGGCCGCCCAGATCCAGAAGACCAGGTTCACATCCGCCGCCCCCGCCCCCCGCGCGAAGCTCGGCACGATCAGCGCCGCATAGCCGCGCGCCACCAGCCGTTCCGCCAGATCCTGCGACGGCACCCGGTCGCCGCGCATCTGCCGCAGCGCCCAGTCGGCGCAGTCCAGCTCCGCCGCCGCGACCCCCTCCGCGCGGCACATGGCCGGGTCGGTGGCGTCGAAGACGGCCGCGCAATCCACCGCGTATTCGCACAGCGTCACCGGCTTCATCGGGCGGCCCAGCGGGCTGGCCTCGAGGATCGCGGTCAGCGGCGACAGCGCGGTGTAGAGCGCGGCCCGCCCGGGGCGGTTGAACCGGCCGCCATGGCGCCGCGCCCCCTCCCCCGAGACCGGCGCGAAGGTCCATTCGGGATTATGCGCGCGGAAGACGGGACCCGTGAAACGCGTCCCCGGCCCGGCGCTCACGCAAAGCCGCCCGACATCACCCGGTCCAGATGCGCGCGCACGACATCGGCCCGGCCCTCGCGCACCAGCTGGTCGGCGGTCATGCCGCCGAACCCCGCCAGCGGCTCCGAGCGGAACCAGGCATAGGCGGCCAGGGGCGATCCCGCCTGCCCCTCGACGCGGTTGAGGATCTCGACCATCTCGCGCAGCCGCGTCTGGGTCTTGACCGCCCGGATTCGCTCCTTGCGGCTGAACGCGTCGCGGCCAAGGCCCAGGGTCGCGGCGATCTCGGCCCGCGTCGTGCGCAGCGCGGCCGAGATCAGCTCGGGGCTGAACCCCCCCTCATCGGTCAGGCTGCGGAAATCCATGGCGATACCTCATGTTTCATGACGCATATTAGCGTCATGATCCGCGTGGTGCAAGGCCGACCCGCCGGGATGACAGGGGCAGGCCGCCATCTCGGCGCAGGCGACCCCTATTCAGTTTCGCCGGTCATGTCAGGAAACTGTAGATCTTCGAGGGAAACATGATATGGGTAGGCAAAACAGAATCCCTGAGGCAGCCATGTCCGGCCGAATCCTGGCATCCGAACAGCTGATGTCCTTCAGCTCGATCATCGATACCGCGCTGACGCAGCAGCGCGAACTTCTTTATGCGCCGGACCAGCGCAAATCCGACAAGCCGCTGCGGCCCTTCTCGGTGCGCGAGGTCAGCCATGCGCTGAAGGTGAAGTACAATTCGCTGCGCCAGTATCTGAACACGCTCGAGGGCATGCCCGCCGGCACGCTGGAATCGGGCAACCGCAAGTATTTCACCGCCGAGGAAATCGCGGAGATCCAGGCCGTCCTGCACCGCGAGGGAAAGATCGGCGACGAGCGGTTTCCGCGCCGCAATCCCGGCGACGCGCAGGCGCGGCTGGTGGTCTACAACCTCAAGGGCGGGGTCTCCAAGACCTCGCTCTCGGTGAACCTCGCGCAATTCCTCGCGCTCAGGGGCTACCGGATCCTTGCCGTCGATCTCGACCCGCAAGCCAGTTTCTCGGACATGTTCGACATCCAGGCCGATCTGGACGGACAGGCCTCGATCTATGACGTGCTGCGCTATGCCGACCCTGCCTCCGGCGAGGGGCCGATCCCGATTACCGACGCGATTCAGGCCACTTACGTGCCGAATATCGATATCGTCCCGGGGTCGATGTCGATGACGGAATTCGAGTACGAAACCTCCGCCTCCTTCCGCGCGGGCGACGGCACGCCGTTTCACCGCCGCATCGCCGATGCGCTGGAACAGGTCGACGGATATTACGACCTGGTGCTGTTCGACACGCCGCCGCACATGTCCTTCGCCGTGATCGCCGCGGTCTTCGCCGCCACCGGGATGCTGATCCCGCTATCGGCGGGGATGCTCGACGTCGTGTCGCTGGCCAAGTTCCTGGAACTTGCCGCCTCCACCATGCAGGTGGTCGAGCAGCACCAGGACAAGCGCTATGACTTCATCCGCTTCGTGCTGACGCGCTATTCCGCCTCCGACCCCGCGCAGCTGCAGCTCAGCTCCTTCCTGCGCACCCATCTGGGCGGCGCCATGCTGAAACACGACTTCGTCAGCTCCACCGCCATCGCGGATGCCGGCAACACCATGAATCCGCTGCTGGAACTCGATCCGGGCAGCTTCCACCGCAAGACCTATGACCGCATCTTCGACAGCCTGTCGGGGATCGCGGACGAGGTCGATTCCGAGATCATGCGCGCCTGGGGCCGCAAGCCCTTCGAGAGGGAGGATAACTGATGGTCCGCCGTCCGCGACAGGCATTCCCCACCGCATCCGGTGACGGGACCGAGCCGCCCAAACCCGCCCAGCCCGCGCGCCGCGCGCCGATGTTCGCCCGCGGCGCGGCCAGCCTGGACACCGCCGCCCGGTCGGCCGCGGCCGAGGACAGGATGTACCGCAACCTCGCGGTCGAGCTGATCGACCCCTCCCCGATCCGCGACCGCATCGACCTGAGCGAGAATCTCGACGAGCTCAAGCGCAGCCTCGCCGAGGAAGGCCAGCAGATCCCGATCCTGGTGCGCCCGAAACCGGGCAGCGACCGGTTCGAGATCGTGACGGGGCGTCGGCGGCTCCAGGCCACCCGCGAACTGGGCCAGGCGACGATCCAGGCCTTCGTCCGGGTGATGAGCGACGAGGAGGCCTTCGTCGCCCAGGGGGTGGAGAACAACGCGCGGCTGGAAACCTCCTTCATCGAGCGGGCGCGGACCATCCTTTCGGCGCTGGAGGCCGGGTTCACGCAGACCCAGGTGGAGAAATTCCTCGGAACCGATCAGACGATGATCTCGCGGATGAAATCCATCTATACCGGCCTGGGCGAGGAGCTGGTGCTGGCGATCGGTCCGGCCCGCGGCATCGGGCGGCGCAAATGGGACAGGCTCCTCGCGCTGATCCGCGCCGATGGCCGCGCGCCGGAAAGCCTTGCCGCCATCGTGCCCGCGGACATCCCCGACAGCGCGGAGCGGTTCGATGCCTTCCTGCGGCAGATGGAGGAGGCGGCACCGCCCTCCCCTGCCCCGGCGCCGGCGCCGAAACCCGGAAAACCTGCCAGGGCGGCCCGCGATGACGGTCGTCCGCTGGTCACCGAACGCCGGTCGGACCGGCTGGTGATCCGCACGGGCGAGGGCGTGCCCCCGGCCTTTCTCGAATTCGTGGAAGCCTGCCTGCCGGGCCTTCTGCACCAGTATTACGAAAACGTTCCCGGGGAACCCGGGGACGACTGAGCCCGGCCCGCCAGGGCGCCGCAGAGCGCCGGGCCGAAACGACGGAAAACAAGAAGAGGAGCAGACGACAGGCAAAAGAAAACCCCTCAAAGCCGGGGCTCCGAAGGGTCTCCAAGATACGTAGCAGTTCCTTGGTACCCGAAAATCCGAATCTTTGGCAACACCGATTTTCGGTGAACGGGTGATTTTTGCCGTCTGATACAGGCATGAGTCATGAAACTTCGGCGGGTCTTCCGTCCGGAGACAGGGATCCTCTGTCTCCGCCTCCCCCCATCGGGCATTTCTCCCTCGACCGCTGGCAGGTGCTGCAGCTGGTCAAGGACACGGCGCGGGCGCTGGGTCTGGGCGAACGCGACATCGCGGTCCTGGCCGCCCATCTGAGCGTCCTTCCCAAGGGGCCCGTGCAGTCGGACCGTCTCTGCATGTCCTATGCCGAGATCGGCGGGCTTCTGGACCGCGCCAACTGCATGGATGAACGCCGGTTCCGGCGCGGAGAAACCCGGCTTGCCGAGGCCGGGCTGATCCTCCGCAAGCTTTCGGGAAACGGCCGACGCTATCCGGTGCGCGATGGCCGCGGTCAAATCGTCGATGCCTACGGGATCGACCTGCGGCCCCTGTTCCTGCGCGTCCCCGAACTTCGGCAGCTGCGCGATGACCTGGCCCAGGCAGAGGCCCGGCGCCGCGCGGTGAGATCGCGCCTCAGCGCCCGGCTCGGCGCGCTCCGCCGCGGCCTCGGGGACGCGCTGCCGCAAACCGTGCAGGAGATCATGGGCGAGCTGCAACGCCTGTGCCGCCGCAGCTCTGCCCGGATCGCGGAGCTCCAGGCCGCCGAGCGCCGCATGGACGAGATCGAAGCCGCGATTTCAGAGGCCCCGGAATGCAGGGACAGCCAGCCATCGCCGGACATTCCGGCCGCCGATGCCGGACAAACTGTCCGGCGCATGGAGTCCCCAGAAAAAGAAATACATACCCCGCACGATCCCCAAGCCCTGCTGCGGGCCTCTCCGAGAGTCGCAGGATACTTTCCGGAGACCCCGCGAAACGCCCAGGCCCTCAAAAGATCGATTCAGGATTTCATAGGATTTCTTGGATTGGACAGGGACAGAGGACGGCAGATCACGGATACCGTTCCGCTATCGGATTTGCTGCAGATGCTGGAGTACCTGATGGGGCGTCTCTCGGCGATACGGGATCCGGCAGGATACCTTCTGACGATCATAGCGCGTTATCAAACCGGGAACCCCGTGGCGGGCGGACAGGTCAGGAGGCGATGCCATGCCTTATGACCGCGGTCATATCCGCCATCCACCATCGGACGTGTTATGACCGCGGTCATAAGTGTCAGACCCCCGCAAGCCAGCCGCGCCAATATAAAATTACCGGACATTTGTGTTGATGCCGTTCGGAGCCTTCTTTCGCGCAGCGCTTTATCGGGGCGATCCGGGAAATCGGACATTTGCCCGCGGGCAGGCGTCGCCATCGGGTCTTCCGGTCCCGTTCCTTTGTGGAACCGCCCGGGCTTGGCCAGCCAAGCACGGCCGGTCGGATAGGCAAACGCTGTCCATATCTTGAGCAGGTTGTGATCGCGGCCGCGGAAACTTTCGCAGAACGGCGCGTTGGGTTCGGGAACGCAAGACGCAGTACGGGAGAACGACCATGTCCGGCATCACGACCATCAACCCGGCAACGGAAGAGCGGATCGGCAGCTATGACCTGATGAGCGACGCCCAGGTCTCGGACGCGGTCCAGGCATGTCACGCTGCATTCCGTGACTGGAGGGGAATGCCCGTCGAGGACCGCGCGGCGGTGATCCGGGCTATTGGCGGGAAACTGCGGGAAAACAAGGAGGAGTTCGCTGCGCTGATGACCCGGGAAGTGGGCAAGCTGATCGGGGACAGCCGTGACGAGATCGAGCTTTGCGCGGCGATCTGCGAGTTCACGGCCGATGCGGGACCGCGGGAACTGGCGGATGAGGAACGCGACATTCCAGGGGGCAGGGGTGTTGTCAGCTACGCGCCGGTCGGGGTTATCTACGGCATCCAGCCATGGAACTTCCCCTGCTACCAGGCGGTGCGCTACGCGGTTGCCAACCTGATGGCCGGCAATGGCGTCCTGCTGAAACATGCCGAGAACTGCACCGGATCGGGGCTGATGCTGAAACGCATCTTCGAGGCGGCGGGCCTGCCGCGGAACCTGTTCACCGTCCTGCTGATCGACCACGACCAGTCCGACCGGGTCATCGAGAACCCGCTGGTGCGCGGCGTGACCATGACCGGCAGCGACGGCGCCGGGCGGGTGATCGCCGCGAAGGCGGCCGAGAACCTCAAGAAGACGGTGCTGGAGCTGGGCTCCAACGACGCGTATATCGTGCTTGACGATGCCGATCTGGACGTGGCGGTCGAGGCCTGCGTGCAGGGCCGGATCTACAATAACGGCCAGACCTGCGTGAACGCCAAGCGCTTCGTGGTGACGGATCGCAATTACGACGCCTTCGTCGAGCGTTTCGCCGAGAAGATGGCGGCGATCGAAATGGGCGACCCCACCGAGGAGGCCACCCGGCTGGGCCCGATGGCGCGCAGCGACCTGCGCGACAAGCTGGCCGAGCAGGTCGAGGAGAGCATCCGCAAGGGGGCCCGCGCCATCGTCGGCGGCACCGTGCCGGACCGCAAGGGGGCCTATTACCCGGCAACCGTGCTGGTCGACGTGGCGCCCGGGCAGCCCGCCTATGATGACGAGCTGTTCGGCCCGGTGGCCTCGGTCATCCGCGCGACGGATGACGCGGACGCGATGCGCATCGCCAATGACAGTCGCTACGGGCTGGGCGGCGGCATCTTCTCGAAGGATGTGGAGCGGGCGCGGCGCCTGGCCTCGGAGCAATTCGATACCGGCATGATTTCGGTGAACGGGTTCAACGTCGCCATTCCCAACATGCCCTTCGGCGGCGTGAAGGATTCCGGCTATGGCCGCGAACATGGCGGGTTCGGCATGAAGGAATTCGTCAATGCCAAGTCGGTCTACCTGGCCGAGGCGTGACGGGCCTGCCGGAGGACCGCCCGGTTGCGGCCCGGTGCTGGCAGAGCCTCCGGGCCTGCCCGGGCCTGGTCGCCGCCACGGCCCGGACCGGTCCGATGACGCCGCCCGCGGGCGGTCCCGATCCCAGACGCAAGAAAGAGCAAGACGCATGAGCGACATGTCCCCCCTGTTCACCCCGCTGCGCGCGGGCAACCTGATGCTTCCCAACCGCGTGCTGATGGCACCGCTGACGCGCAACCGCGCGCCGGCGGATGGCACCCCGGCGCGCATGGCCGAAACCTATTACGCACAGCGCGCCTCGGCGGGGCTGATCGTGTCGGAGGCGACGCAGGTCAGCCCGATGGGCAAGGGCTATATCGACACGCCCGGCATCCACGAGCAGGCCCATGCCGATGCCTGGGCGCGGATCGTGGAGGCGGTGCATGCGGCGGGCGGGCGCATCGTGCTGCAGCTGTGGCATGTCGGACGCATCAGCCACAGCTCGCTCCTGCCCGGGGGCGCGGCGCCGGTATCGGCCAGCGCGGTGCGCGCCGAGAGCAAGACCTTCACCGCGAACGGGTTCGAACCCTGTTCCCCGCCAGAGGCGCTGAGCCTCGACGGGATCGCGCGCACCCTGGACGATTACGAAACCGCCGCGCGGCTGGCGAAGGCGGCGGGGTTCGACGGCGTCGAGGTCCATGGCGCCAATGGCTACCTGCTGGACCAGTTCCTGCAGGACGGGGTGAACCGGCGCGACGATGCCTATGGCGGTTCGGTGGAGAACCGGATGCGGCTGCTGCGCGAGGTGGTGGAGCGGGTGTCGTCGGTCTTCGACCCCGGCGATGTGGGCGTGCGCCTCTCGCCCCTGGGGCAGGCCAACGACATCTCGGACAGCGACCCCGAGGGGCTGTTCTCGGCGGTGATCGACATGCTGTCCGGGCGGGGCCTGGCCTATCTGCACCTGATCGAGGAATTCTACGGCGCCGATACGACCGATGCCGATCGCGACATGCTGCGCCGCCTGCGCGGGCGCTTCGACGGGGTGTATTTCGGCAATGGCGGCTATGACGGCGCACGGGCGGCGGCGGCGATCCGCGAGGGCGGGGCCGATGCCATCGCCTTCGGGCGGCCCTTCATCGCCAATCCCGACCTGCCGGAACGGTTCCGCCGCGGCGCCGCGCTGACCCCGCCGGATCAGGACACGTTCTATGGCGGGGACGAGACCGGCTATACCGACTATCCCTTCCTGGATCGCTGATCCGCCGGGGGCAGGGCAGGGCGGCCGGGGCCGCCCGCCCGAGGCGCCGGGGGCTTGACGGACCGGCCATCGCCCTGACACGGTCACGCGCCCGCAAGCGGCGCGCCCGGCGGCCTGCCGCGCGTCTGCCGGGACCGATACCGGAGATGACCGCATGACCCATCCGTCCCCGCAACAGCGCAGCTTCATCGCGAAGGCCGGCGTCATGCTGGAGGGGCTGGGCCCGGATGGCGGGATGCGCCTGCGCCATGACGTGGCGATCCGCGTGGAGGACGGCGTCATCGCGCAGATCGGACCTTTGCCGGGCCTGGTCGAGGGGCATGAGCAGCTGCCGCAATTCGGCGGGCCGGGCATGGTCGCGATGCCGGGGCTGGTGAATGCGCATCATCATTTCGGGGTCACGCCGCTGATGAACGGGGTCCCCTTCGCGCCGCTGGAGTTCTGGCTTCCGCAATTCCGGGCGAAGCGGCAGGTCGGGACGCGGCTCGATACGCTCTTCTCGGCGATCGAGATGCTGGAATCCGGCGTGACGGCGACCCACCACATCGCCAGCGGCCTTGTCGGGGGGCGCGAGGACTGGAACCGCGCGGCCGACGAGACCCTGGCGGCCTATGACGAGATCGGCATGCGGGTCGGCTATTCGGCGATGCTGCGCGACCAGAACATCCTGCATTACGACGGCGACGCGGCGGTTCTCGCGGCAATGCCCGAGGCGGCGCGGGCCTGGTTCGCCGCGCGGCTGCATCCAACCGGGGGATCGGTGCGCGCCTATGCCGGGTTCCACGATGCCCTGCGGGCGCGCCATGCGGCCAACCCGGCGGTGCGGATCAACTACGCCCCCGCGAACCTGCACTGGTGTTCGGACGCGCTGCTGGAATTCGTGGCGGGGGATGCCCGGGCCGCCGGGGCGCAGGTGCACATGCACCTGGCCGAGACCGAGAGACAGGCCGCCCATGCGCGGCGCCGCTTCGGACGGTCGGCGGTCGCGCGGCTGCGCGACCTCGGGCTCCTGGGCCCGAACGTGACGCTGGGACATTGCAACTGGCTGGATCCGGGCGATGTCGAGATGCTGGCGGATTGCGGCTGCACGGTCTGCCACAATGCCTCGTCCGGCCAGCGTCTGGGAAGCGGCAAGGCGGATGTGCCGGCCCTGCGGCGCGGGGCGGTTCCCGTCGCCCTGGGCATTGACCAGTCGACCATTGCCGATGATCGCGACATGCTGCTGGAAATGAAGCTGGCCTGGGCGCTGAACCGCGGCACGCAGCTGCACGAGACGGGCCCCGACGCGGCGGCGGTGATCGGCATGGCGACCGAGACCGGGGCCGCCACGCTGGGCTTCGGCGGGCTGGCGGGGCGGCTGGAATGCGGCATGCGGGCGGATATGGTGCTGCTGTCGCGCGAGCGGCTGGAACACCCCTATGTCGATCCGCGCGTCCCGGTCGCGGAGCTGATCCTGCACCGGGCGCGTCCGGGGGCCGTCGCGCATGTCTTCGTGGACGGGCGGCAGGTGGTGGCCGGGGGGCGGGTGATCACCATCGACCGCGAGGCCGTCTTTGCCGGGATCCGCGCGCGTCTGGCCGCGCCCTGGAGCGACCGCGAACGCGAAGCCGCCGAGATGGTCGCCGCGGCGATGCCCGCGATCCGCCGCGCCCATGCCTGAGCCGGTCCGGGGCGGGGCCCGGCGGCCCATCCGGACCGGAAGCCGGCAGACCGGCGAAGGTCGCGCTGGCGCGGGAAGATCGCATAATTACCGGACATGACAAGCGCGGAAAGCTGCGGCGCATCGTGACGGTATTTCCGCGATAATGCGCCGCCCCGGTGCGGTGAACGCCGCCGGGACGGGCGGTTTCACGGGCGCGGGCGGTTGCGCAGGGCGGTGATCGTGGTCCGCGTCGAGATCTGTTCGGGATCGGTCATCAGCTCGATCACCGTGGGGCGGTCCGCGGCGAAGGCGGCCTGCAGCGCAGGCAGGAATTCCTCGGTGCGGGTGACGCGATGCGCCGCCGCGCCCAGACCCTCGGCGATGCGGCAGATGTCGGAACTGGCGATATCCGTGCCGGAGACCCGGCCGGGATGTTCGCGTTCCTGGTGCATCCGGATCGTGCCGTAGCTGCCATTGTTGAAGACCAGGATGACGGGTCTGCCGCCATGCTGCACGGCGGTCGCGATCTCCATGCCGCTCATCATGAAGCCGCCATCGCCGACGAAGGCGATGGCCTGGCGGGCCGGGTCCATCAGCGAGGCGGCGACGGCGGCGGGCACCGCATAGCCCATCGATCCGCAGGTCGAGCCCAGCTGCCGCCCCGGCCGGCCATAGCGCAGGAAGCGCTGCGCCCAGCCGGTATGGTTGCCCGCATCCAGCGTGATGACCGCATCGGCGGGCAGGATCCCGCGCATCGCGACCATCGCCCGGCCCATGTCCAGCGGGTGATCATGGGCGGGCGGTTCGCTGTCGGCCAGGTATTCCCCGCGCAGCACCCGCCGCCAGCCGGGATCGCGCGGGGCGACCGGCGCGCAGGCGGCCAGCGCGGCGATCGCCGCATCCGCCCCCGAGACCGCGGCGATGGCCGGGGAATAGACCCGGCCGATCTCGTCGGCATCGGCATGGACATGGATCAGCCTCTGGCGCGGCGTGGGCACGGACAGCGTGGCATAGGTGCCGGTCGTGATCTCGCCCAGCCGCGCGCCGATCACCAGGAGCAGATCGGCCTCGGCCAGGCGCCGCACCAGCGAGGGCGCGACGCCGGTGCCGAAATCGCCGACATAGTGGTCGCTGCGATTGTCGATCAGGTCCTGGCGGCGGAAGGAGGTCGCCACGGGCAGGTCGTTGGCCCGCGCGAAATCCAGAAGGCGCGCGGCGCCCGCATCGCTCCAGCCGGGACCGCCGGCGAGCAGCAGCGGCCGCTCTGCCGCCGCCAGCGCCGCCATGATCTCGGCCGCGGCCTCCGCCTGCAGCGCCGGGATGGCGGGGGCGTAGGGCAGGGCATCGGCCACCTCGACCACATCGGTCAGCATGTCCTCGGGCAGGGCCAGCACCACCGGGCCGGGGCGGCCGGAAGTGGCGAGGCGGAAGGCGCGGGCCATGTATTCGGGAATGCGGGCCGCATCGTCGATCTGCGCCGCCCATTTCGCCACCGGCGCGAACATCCGGCGATAGTCGATTTCCTGGAAGCTTTCGCGGTCGACGGTGCCGCGGCCGACCTGGCCGACCAGCAGGATCATCGGCGTCGAATCCTGGAAGGCCACATGCACGCCCACCGCCGCCTGGCAGGCGCCGGGACCGCGCGTGACCATGCAGATCCCCGGCCGACCGGTCAGCTTGCCATGGGCCTCGGCCATGTCGGCGGCGCCGGCCTCGTGGCGGGCATTGATCAGGCGAAAAGCTCCGCCGGTGTCATGCAGCGCGTCCAGCACCTCCAGGTAGCTTTCGCCGGGGACGCAATAGGCGCAGTCGGCGCCGTGGATCAGCAGCTGGTCGACCAGCACCTGGCCGCCGCTGCGCCTGGTCAGTTCCGTCATCGGGTCTCCTCCCTCATCGGCCGTCGCCGGGACTGACGATGCAGGCCGGGTCGATCTGCCCGCCCGTCGCATGGGCGCGGATATTCCCGGCCCAGTGCCGCACCATCCGGTCGAAATTGTCCAGTGTCCGCCCCGCGACATGCGGCAGCGTCACGGTGTTCTCCATCTCCAGCAGCGGGTTCGGCCCGGCCACCGGCTCCGTCTCGAAGACATCGAGCCCCGCTGCCCCGATCCGCCCGTCCCGCAGCGCCGCGACCAGCGCGGCCTCGTCGACCAGCCCGCCGCGCGCGGTGTTGATCAGCACCGCGCCGGGTTTCATCCGGGCGATGGCCGCCGCGCCGACCATGTGGCGCGTGCCGGGGGTCAGCGGCAGGTGCAGGCTGAGCACGTCGGACCAGCCCAGCAGATCGTCGAAGCTGCGGAAAGGCAGGTCCAGGGCCGGATCGGGGCCGGAGGGGCGGGTATAGGCGATCTCGCAGCCGAAGCCCGCCAGCCGCCGGGCGGTTTCGCGGCCGATCGCGCCCATCCCCACCAATCCGACGCGGCAGGCCCCCAGATCGCGCGCCTGCCGCCACAGATCGGGCATGTCCCAGCGGCCCGCGCGGAACGCGGCCTGCACCGCGGGAAGCCGGCGGAGCGTCGCCAGCATCAGCGCCACCGCCGCCTCCGCCACGGTGGGTGCATTCATCCCGGGGCTGCGCATCACCGCGATGCCGCGGGCGCGCGCGGCCTCCAGCGGGATGCCGTCGATGCCGGTGCCCCATTGGTGGATCAGCCGCAGCGCCGGGGCCCGCTCCAGCAGCTCTGCGGGCAGGCGCAGTCCGCGGGTGACGGCATATCGCGCCCCGTCGAGGGCGGCGGCGAACTGTGCCGGATCGGGCCCCTCCGCGACGCGCAGGTCGAAATCGGGGCACAGATCGGCCAGACGCGCCCGCATGCCGGGGCTTGCGGGGTCGAGGATGGCGACGGGTCCGTGCGGCATCACAGGTGTCCCGCGATCCCCCGTCGAACGGCCGGGACGGGCTGCGCGCGCCCCGCCCCCGCGACGATCTCGGTCGGCATCCGCGAGACCGCCTTGTCCCCGGCATCGGCCGCGACCGGTCCCGCGCCCGCGCGATCCGACGGCAAGGCCAGGGGGGCTGCGATGGGGCCGGGCACCGTGCCGACCCCGGTCTCAACGGGAGAGATGGCGCAGGGGCGCTGGCAGCTGCGCATGGCGCGACAGGGCTGGATGGGTGCGATCATCTCCGGGATCTCCTCCTGCGCGTGGGGGGCGGGGCCGGGTGGCTGCAACGACCGGCCGCCGACGCGGCGGTCCGTCGCTGCCGCAAACCTCCCCGCGCGGCAATCTGCGTCCCCTCTTGAAATACACTAATATTTTAGTCTACCAGGGGTGTCAACATGTCCGGAGCCGGGACAGGATCGCGCGCCGGAACCGGGAACCGGGAACAGGGCCGGAGGCCGATGGACAGAAATTTTCAGCCCCCGCCGGAGCCCTTCCGCCATGAGCCCGGCTCTGGCCGGGTCACGGCAGCATCGCGCATCTATGACGATCTGCGCCAGCGGATCCTGTCGCTGGAGCTGCCGCCGGGCGCGGCGCTTCTGCGCGCGGACCTGGCGAAGGCATATGATGTCAGCCAGACGCCCTTGCGCGACGCGCTGCAGCGGCTGGAGCAGGACGGGCTGATCCGGGTCCATCCGCAGTCGCGGACCCTGGTGACCCGCATCGACCTGCCCAAGATCGACGAGGCCATGTTCCTGCGCCTGGCGCTGGAAACCGAGGTCGTGACCGGGCTGGCCCGGGGCAATGCGGCGGACGGGCTGGCTGCAACGCTGGCACAGGCGCGGCGGCTGATCGAGCTGCAGCGCAGCGTCGCGCGCGACCGCGCCCGCCTGCGCGATTTCCAGCAGCTCGACGAGGTCTTCCATCACACCCTGTTCGCCGGTCTGGGCCGCGAGGCGCTGCATGCCCTGCTGCGGTCGAAATCGGGGGACATGGACCGGGTGCGGCGGCTGCAGCGGCATTCCGAAAGCAAGCTCGACGGCATGATCGATGATCACCTGCGGATCGTCGAGGCGGTCGAGGCGGGCGATGCCGCGCGTGCGGCGCGCAGCATCCGGGCGCATCTGCACAAGCCCGCGGACTGGGTCGAGGAATACCGCCTGGCGCATCCGGGATATTTCACCTGAGGCGCCGCCATCGGGAAGGGCGGGCAAGCGCGGACCCGGTCTGAGAAGGGCGGCCGGGTCCGGCAGCGCAGCGACCGGCGGGCCGAACATCCCGCCGGGGCGCCGCGCGTCAGTCGGGATCGGGGTCGCGCTTCGGGGCGAGGGGGTTCGCGGCCCGGCCCGGGACGGTCAGAAATCCTCCCACTCATCCGGCTCCGGCGCGGCAGCCCGTGCCGTCGCGGCGGCCAGGGCGGGGCCTGCGGCCCCGGCCGCAGAGGGCGCCGCCTGCGTCGGCCCGGACGGAGCGGACGGGGCCTGGCGGAAGGCGTCGGGCGCGGTCTCCGCGGATTTTCCGGTGCGGAAGCTGGTCATCGCCTCGTCCAGCGCGCGCGATTCCCCGGCCAGTTCCTTGCTGGTGTCGAGCGCGGTGGCGAAGAGCGCGGTATTGGCCTGGGTCGAATGGTCGAGCTGCGAGACAGAGGTGTTGATCTCGCTCAGCCCCGTCGATTGCTCATTCGCCGATCGGGCGATATCGGAGACCAGCTTGGAGATGGTGGAGACCGATCCGAGGATCTGGCGGAGGGTCTTGCCCGCCTCGCTGACGAGGTCCACGCCCTTGCGGACCTGATCGCTGCTCTGGGAGATGAGCTGGTTGATGTCGCGCGCCGCATCCGAGGAACGCTGCGAAAGCGCGCGCACCTCGGAGGCCACGACGGCAAAGCCCCGTCCGGCCTCGCCGGCGCGGGCGGCCTCCACCCCGGCATTCAGCGCCAGAAGGTTGGTCTGGAAGGCGATTTCGTCGATGACATGGACGATCTTCGATATCGCCTGGGAGGATTTGGAGATCTCGCCCATCGCGTCTACGGTCTGTTCGACAACGGTGCCGCTGCGCTCCGCGCTGTCGCGGGCCTCGCTGACGATCTTGTCCGCCTCGGCGGCCCCGGCGGCGGCATTGGCGACCGAGGCGGTCAGCTGTTCCAGCGCGGCGGCGGTTTCCTCCAGCGTGGCGGCGGAATGCTCCGCCCGCTTGCCGAAGGTCTCGCCGGTATCGGTGATGATCCCGCTATGGGCACTGATTTTCTGGCTGGACCGGCGGATGCGGTCGACGATCTGTTCCAGGTTGCCGGTCGTGGCATTGAAATCCAGGCGCAGGCGTTCGTAGGCCTCGGGAAAGGCGCGGTCGATGCGTGTCTGCAGATCGCCCTCCGACAGGCGGTGCAGCGCCTCGGCCAGCGCGCCGACGACGGATTCCTGCTCGGCGGCGGTGGCGTTGCGCTCCTCTTCGGTGCGGCGGCGGATGGCCTCGCGCTCCTCCTGTTCCTGGCGCTCGCGCTCCTGCTGCTCGCGCTCGGTCGCCTGGCGGCGCGCGACCTCTTCGGCCTCGCGGCTGCGCCGATCCTCCTCGGCACGCTGCTGCGTCTCGGCGGCGGCGGCTTTCTGGCGCAACGCCTCTTCCTCGGCGGCGATCTTGTGCAGGATGTTCATGCGGAAGGTCTCCACCGAACGGGCCATCTCCCCGACCTCGTCGCGCTTGCCCAGATGGGGGATCGGCGCGTCCAGCTCGCTGGCGGTCAGGGCCTGCATGCGGGCGTTGAGACTGCGGATCGGCCCGGTGATGCTGCGCGCCAGAAGCGTGCCGATCACGAAGAGCAGTCCCAGTCCGATCGCCGATGCGCCCGCCGCCGCGATCCAGAACCGGCGGATCATCGCGTCGATATCCTCGACATAGCTGCCGGTCGCGATGACCCAGCCCCAGGGCGCGAAATCCCGGGCGAAGGTGATCTTGGGGATCAGTTCCTCCGCGCCTTCGGTCGCCCGGGCGGAGCTGTAGCGGACGATGCCGCCGCCCTCGGCCTTCGCCACCGCGATCATCTCGCGGTAGATGTAGACACCGTCCGGGTCCTGCAGATCCCAGGCATTCGTGCCCAGTCTGGCGGGCTTGGCATGGGCGACGACATTGCCGTCGTAATCCGAGGCGAAGAGGTAGTTTCCGTCATCGTAGCGGGCATTTCCCAGGATCTGCGCGCCCAGGTCGCGGGCCTCTGCCGGGGTCAGGGTTCCGGCCTCCACCTGCGTCTGCAGCGCGGCCAGCTGCGAGACCGAGGCGTCGACCACGTCGCGCAGATGCAGTTCGCGCAGCGCATAGACATAGCCCGAGACGCGTTCGTTCAGCGTGACGACCAGCAGGCAGCAGATGATGATGGACATGCCGATCAGGCAGTAGATCTTGGCGCCGATGCCGAAGCGGAGCTTTGCGAGCATGTAAGGGATCCCAGCAGCTGACTTTGCCGTCAGCTAGCCGGGGCGGGGTTAAGATCCTGTTCCCGCGGGCGGGATGCATTGCATTTGATGCAGTTCCCGGCCTCCGATGACCGGCCGTCCGGGCCCGGCCCGTCGCGGTCAGCCGGCCGCCAGGCTGCGCGCGGCCGCCTCGTGCAGCAGCGTCACCTGCTGATAGGCGCGCTGGCCGGTGACCTCGCGGCCCAGCCAGGGCGGGCGCGGGAAGCGCTGGGTCTCGGTGGTCAGTTCGATCTCGCAGAAGACCAGTCCCGCCAGCGCGCCGGCGAATTCGTCGACGGTCCAGGCGAACCCGTCATGGAACACGTGATGGCGGGTCTTCTCCACCCGGCCGAAGGGGCTGAGCCGGTCAAGCATGGCGCGGCCGTCGGCGGCGGGGATCTCGTATTCGAACTCGTCGCGGGCCAGTCCCTGCCGCGGGCCCTTGAGCGTCAGCGTGGCGCGCCCGTCGCAGAAGCGCACGCGCAGCTTGATCCCGTCCTGCTGGCAGATGAAGCCATCGCGGATTTCGCTGCTGCGGGTGACATTCTCGCGCCAGCGCTCGTCGCGGAGCAGAAACTTGCGTTCGATTTCCTTGGCCATGATCCTGCGGCAGATGCGGTTTCGGCCCGGGACAACCGCGCCCCGGGCGGGGAGGCCCGGGGCCCGGCACCCGGCATGCCGCAACCGCCCCGCCGCCGTCAAGCGGATATGCCGGGTCGGGCGGCGCGCCGCCGGGTCAAGCCGGTCAGCCCTCCAGCGCGCGCAAGGTCCGCAGGATGCCGCGCAGCTCCGCCAGGCCGCGCATCCGCCCGATCAGCGGATAGCCCGGCGCCGTGCGCCGCCGCTGGTCGTCCGCCATGGCATGGCCGTGATCGGGCCGGAAGGGCAGGGCGCGGCCGCTGGCCGCGCCGATCGCCAGGGCGGCCCGCATCACGGCGACCATGTCGACATCGCCGTCCAGATGCGGCGCCTCGTGGAAGCTGAGCGGATCGGCCTCGCGCTTGGTCGCGCGCAGATGCAGGAAATGCACGCGATCGCCGAATTCGGCCAGCATGGCGGGCAGGTCGTTGTCGGCGCGCACGCCGAGCGAGCCGGTGCAGAAGGTCAGCCCGTTGGCGGGGCTGTCGACCATTGCCAGGATCGCGCGCAGGTCATCGGCGGTGGACACGATCCGCGGCAGGCCGAAAAGCGGCCGCGGCGGGTCGTCGGGATGCATCCCCATCACCGCGCCCTCGGCCTCCACGACCGGCACGACGATCTCCAGGAACTTCGCCAGGTTGGCGCGCAGACCGGCATGGCCCAGCCCGTCATAGCGCGCCAGCTGCGCGCGGAAGCTCTCGACGGTGAAGCTTTCCTCCGACCCGGGCAGCCCGGCGATGATCGTGCGGGTCAGCCGGTCCTTCGCGGCAGCGTCCATCGCGGCAAAGCGCGCCGCGGCGCGGGCCGCGACCTCGGGCCCGTGATCCTCCGCCGCGCCGGGACGCTCAAGGATGTGGATGTCGAAGGCCGCCATGTCGTCATTGTCGAAGCGCAGGCAGGTCGCGCCGTCGGGCAGGGCGTGTTCCAGGTCGGTCCGCGTCCAGTCCAGCACCGGCATGAAGTTGTAGCAGATGGTGCGGATGCCCGACCGCGCCAGGTTGCGCGCGCTTTCCGCCCAGGCCTCGGCATGGCGTTCCCAGCCCGGTGCGCCGGTCTTGATGTCCTCGTGGACGGGAATGCTCTCGACCACCTCCCAGCGGAGCCCGGCCGCGGCGATCATGTCGCGCCGCGCCTCGATGGCCTCCACGGGCCAGACGGTGCCGTTGGGCAGGTCGTGCAGCGCGGTGACGATGCCGGTCGCGCCGGTCTGGCGCACATCGGCGAGCGTCACCGGATCGTTCGGGCCGAACCAGCGCCAGGTCTCGATCATCAGAAAAGCCTCTGTCTTGTCAGGCGCCCGGGGATCTGGCGATCTCCGGGACGGGTTGGAAAAGGTAGCCGTCGAAGGACGGGTCGTCGCTGTCCGACACGCTCAGCAGCGTCTCGCGGACATGGCCCAGATGCGCCCACATGGCGCGGCGCGCGGCCTCGGGATTGCGGGCGCGCAGGGCGTCGAGGATCGCCTGGTGGTCGTCCAGCCAGCTGGTGCGGTAATCCTGGTTGAAGATCCGCGCATGCAGACGGGCCCACATCGGGCTGCGGTCGCGCACGGCCCAGAGTTCCTCCACCATCGAGGTGAGGACGGAATTCTGCGTGGCCTCGGCGATCAGCCGGTGGAACAGCTCGTCGGAGGCATAGTCGGGCCCGCCGCCGGCCTCGATATAGGCGCGCTCGGCTTCCAGCGCGTCGCGCATCTTGAGGATGTCGCCCTTGGTCACCTGCTCGGCGGCGAAGGCGGCGATCGTGCTTTCCAGAAGCTGCCGCGCCTGCAGGAGCTCGAAGGGCCCGACATCGTCCTGCGCCGCGGGGGCCGGGTCCCCCGGTTCCGCCAGCAGGTAGATGCCCGAGCCCTGGCGGACCTCGACGAGGCCCTGGATCTCCAGCATGATGACCGCCTCGCGCACCAGCGAGCGCGAGACCCCCAGCGCCTGGGACCATTGCCGCTCCGTGTCCAGCCGGGCGCCGGCAGGCAGGCGGCGCGCGGCCACCTCCGCGCGGATCATCGCGGCCACGTCCTGGTAGCGGCGGCCCGGCGTCACGCCCCGGCCTCCGCCGGCTGCGCGGCCTCCGCACGGGCCAGTTCCGCATAATAGGCGGCGAGGATGGCGAAGGCGGGTTTCTTCGCCTGCTTGTCCCCGGCGATCAGCCCCTTGCGGTTCCAGCCGCGCTGGAACGGGTTCTGCCGCCGTTCCACGCGGAAATCATAGAGGATCCAGGGCGACATGCCCTTGACGTAATCCAGCCCGCGCAGCGTCTCGATCTGCTTGCGGTAGACCTCCGACTGGTAATCCAGCGAGAAGAGCCCGCGCGCGGGGCCCGCCTCGCTGTCGCCATCGGCACCGGTTTCCGAGATCACCACGGGACGGTCGGGCGCGGAATTGCGGCCGATGATGCCCAGTTCCTCGAAATTCTCCTCGTACCAGCCGTAATATTCGTTGAGCCCGATCACGTCGATATGCTGCGCCAGCCGGTCCTCGATCTTCAGCTTGGCATGGTTCACCAGGCAGGCGGCGGAGGTCAGGCGGGTGGGATCCTCGGCCTTGGCCAGGTCGGCCAGTCCCTTCATGAAGTCCAGCCGCGCATCCGTGTCGGGGTTCTCGTTGCCCACCGACCAGATGATGACGCTGGCGCGGTTGCGGTCGCGGCGGATCAGTTCGCGCAGCTGGTTTTCCGCGTCGCGCCGCGTGGCGGGATTGGCGAAGTCGATGGCCCAGTAGACGGGGACTTCCTCCCACAGCATCAGGCCCAGCTCGTCGGCGATCTTCGCGGCCAGTTCGTGATGCGGGTAATGCGCCAGCCGCAGGTAGTTGCAGCCCAGCTCCTTCGCATGGACGAAGCGGCGGCGGATATCGGCCTCCGACGTGACCTTGCCCAGCCTGGCGTCATCCTCGTGGACCGAGATGCCGCGCAGGAAGACCGGGCGCCCGTTCAGCAGGATGTCGGTGCCGCGCCGCTCGATGCTGCGGAAGCCCACGCGATCCGTCACGCGGTCAGCCCCCGCGGCAAGCGAAAGGTCATAAAGCACCGGGTTGTCCGGCGACCACAGGTCCGGATCGGCGGGCAGGACGGCCTCGCCCTTGCCGCCGCTGAGGGGGATGGCGGCGCGGATGCCGAGCCCGGGAATGTCAAGCACCGCCTCGGCGGCGGGGCCGTCGACCTCCACCTGCGCGCGGATGCCGCCCGGGGCGAGATGCACGAAGACATCGCGGATCACCGTTTCGGCGGTCTCGTAGAGCGTCACCTCGCGATAGATGCCGCCATAGTTGAACCAGTCGGTATTGCGCATCGGCACCCGGTCCAGCGTCCGGGTGTTGTTGACGCAGAACATGATCCAGTTCCGCCCCTCGCGCAGCACCTCGGTCAGCTCGGCGCAGAAGGGGGTGGAGCCGCCATAATGGTTGCCGATGAACTGGCCGTTGACGAACAGCTTGCAGTCATATTGCGCCGCGCCCACATGCAGGAAGCGGCGGGTGCCGGGGGCAGGGGGGCCTGCCTCCAGCGCGCGGGTGTACCAGGCGGAGCCTTCGAAGAAATACCATTTCTCCTTCTGCATCTGCCAGCAGGACGGCACCTGCACGGTCTCGCCCGCATAGGGATCGTAATCCCAGGGTTCGGCCCGGTCCTCTGGGGCTTCGGGCGTCATGGCGAACCATTTCTGCCGCAGCCCCGTATCCAGAAGATCGACGCAGAAATTCCACGTCCCCCCCAGCGACAGGCCTGACCTGCCGCCGGTGAAGATCATCGTGTCCGCGTTCAGCGACTGCGTGTTGAAAGGACGGTCATAGTCCTCGTCATGCAGGCATTGAAGCGCGTTCTCCGCCAGGTCGGACCGTTCCAGCATGGCTTACTCTTCCGCCGCGGCCTGGATGCGCTCGATCAGGTCGCGCAGGTTGTCGGAACGTGCCGCGACTTCCTCGATCATCGGCGCGACGGCCTCGGAGAAGGGCGCCTTGTCGACCTCGTGGATCTCGACGCCCATCTCGGCCTTGGCTTCCTCGATGGCCGCATCGGAGGCGACTTTCCACGCCTCGAACTGGTCTTCCATCGATTCCAGCGCGGCGGTGTGCAGCGCCTCCTGCTCCTCGGGGCTCATCCGGTCCCAGGCACAGCTGGAGATCACCACGACCGACGGGATCATGGTGTGTTCATCCAGCGAGAAGTGCTTGGCCACCTCGCCATGGCGCGCGGTGGTCAGCGCGGTGGGGTTGTTCTCGGCGGCATCGACGACGCCCTGCTGCAGCGCGCTGTAGAGCTCGCCCCAGGAGATCGGGGTCGGGCTGCCGCCCAGCAGTTCCACCATGCGGATGGCCGAGGGCGAGGGCTGGACGCGGACCTTCACGCCTCCCAGGTCGGCCGGCGACAGGATCGGCTTGTTGGCATAGAAGCTGCGCGCGCCCTCGGTGTAGAAGGCCACGCCGCGGAATCCCTTCTCGGCGGATGAGGCCAGGATGTCGGCGCCGATATCGCCCATCACGACCTTCTCGAAATGCTCTTCGGACTGGAAGATGTAGGGCAGGTTCAGCGCCGAGTAGCTTTCCTCGAAGGCTTCGAGTTCCGAGGCGTTCGACCGCGCCATGTCCAGCGCGCAGTTCTGCACCAGTTCCATCGACTCGCGCTGCGTGCCCAGCTGGCCGTTCGGGAAGATCTGGATCTTGATGTCGCCGTCGGTCAGCTCTTCCACGCGGTCGGCCATCTGCTGCATGGCCAGGTGCACGGGGTGATCCGGCGGGTTGTTGTGATTCAGGCGCAGCGTGCGCGCATCGGCGGATGCGGCGGCGGCGACAAGCGCGGTGGTGGCCAGCGCGGCGGTCAGAACGGATTTCATGTCATCCTCCCGGGACTTCAGTAGCGGCCGGACCGCATTGGTTAAATTGGCCGACCAAACGCGGATATTCATGCCGGGTAATCGGCAAGTCGTCAAGCGGTCCGACAAATTGGTTGACCAGTTTCTCCGAATGGATAAGTTTCGCGCAAATGCGGACCCCTTGCCGGGTCAGACCGCGGAGGAGACGATGATCGTGCAAACAGTCCCGCAACTCGCCATGGCCATGGCCCAGATCCCCGGAGCCGGGTCGTGATCCGCGTGCTCGACATCCTGCTGCGCGTCATCGTCATCGCGATCTTCGCGGTGCTGGTCTGCTGCGTGGTCTGGCAGGTGCTCAGCCGCTACGCGCTGGGAACGCCCTCGACCGTGACCGACGAAATGGCGCGGTTCCTGTTCATGTGGCTGGCGCTGATCGGCGGCGCCTATACCCTGGGACAGCGGCGCCACCTGGCGATCGACTTCCTGACCGGCACGCTGAAGGGCCGGGCGCGGACCGTGTCCGAGGCGGTGATCCTGGCGATCGTGGCGCTGTTCGCGGGCCTCGTGCTGGTCTGGGGCGGCGCCATGCTGACCCTGCGCACGCTGGCCTCCGGCCAGGTGACTCCGGCGCTGCAGATCCCGATGGCCTGGGTCTATGCCGCCATTCCCTTCGCCGGGCTGGTGATGCTGGTCTATTGCGCGCATTTCCTGATCGACCTGGCCCGCCACGGCGCGCAGGAGCAAACCGACGCCCCCGTGGGCGGCCCCCTGGACTGAGGACGACATAATGGCCAGTGCAATCCTGCTGCTTTTCGGCTCCTTCGCCGTTCTCATGGTCATCGGCGTGCCCATCGCCTTTTCGATCGGCGCCGCGACCTTCCTGACCTTCCTGCTGTTCATGAGCTTCGACCAGTCGCTGTTCATCGTCGCCCAGCAGATGGCGAGCGGGCTGGACAGCTTCACGCTGCTGGCGATCCCGTTCTTCATCCTGGCGGGCAACATCATGAACCGCGGCGGCATCGCCATGCGGCTGATCAATTTCGCCCAGGTGCTGGGCGGGCGGCTGCCCGGCGCGCTGGCGCATTGCAACGTCATCGCCAACATGATGTTCGGCTCGATCTCGGGCTCCGCCGTGGCCTCGGCCGCCGCCGTGGGCGGCGTCATGGCGCCGCTGCAGAAGAAGGAGGGCTATGACCCGGCCTATTCGGCAGCGGTCAACATCGCCTCCTGTCCGACGGGCCTGCTGATCCCGCCCAGCTCGACCTTCATCGTCTATTCGCTGATCACCGGCGGCACGTCCATCGCCGCGCTCTTCGTGGCGGGCTACGTGCCCGGCATCCTGATGGGGCTGGGGCTGATGATCGTGGCGGGCATCATCGCCAAGCGCCGCGGCTATCCGGTCGCGCCGCGCCCGAGCCTCTGCCAGGTCTGGCAGGCGGCGCGCGACGCGATCCTGCCCCTGGGCCTGATCGTGGTCATCATGGGGGGCATCATCTCGGGCGCCTTCACCGCCACCGAGGCCTCGGCCGCGGCGGTCGTCTACACGCTGTTCCTGGCGCTGGTGTGGTACCGCGAGATCGGCATCCGCGACCTGCCCGCGATCATCATGGAAAGCGCGGTGACGACCTCCATCGTCCTGCTGATGATCGGCGCCTCGATCGCGATGAGCCGGGTGATGGCCTTCGGCGGCATCCCCTACCTGATCTCGGACACGCTGCTGGCGCTGTCGGACAATCCGCTGGCGATCCTTCTGCTGATCAACATCGCGCTGCTGATCGTCGGCACCTTCATGGACATGACGCCGGCGCTTCTGATCTTCACGCCGATCTTCCTGCCGGTCGTGCAGGAGCTGGGCATGGACCCGGTGCATTTCGGCGTGATGATGACGCTGAACCTGTGCATCGGCATCTGCACGCCCCCGGTGGGCTCGGCGCTGTTCGTCGGCTGCTCGGTCGGCAACACTTCCATCGCCTCGGTGATCCGGCCGCTCCTGCCCTTCTATGCCGTGCTCTTCGGCCTCCTGCTTCTCGTGACCTACGTGCCCGAGATCAGCCTGTTCCTGCCCCGCATCCTTGGTATCTACTGATGAAGACCCTGACCGACTGGACCCTCACCGACCGCAGCGAAACCGGGCTGGAGCTGTCGATCGACGGCCGCCACCTGCTGCGGGTGTCGGTGCTCGACGAGACGCTGTTCCGGGTCTCGCTGCTGAAGGACGGGACGTGGCGGCTGGATCGCGGCTGGTGCGTGGCCCCCGAGGGCGACACGCCCTGGCAGGGACGCGGGCGCGACGACCTGTCGGGCCATCCCTGCCCGGGCTTCACCGTCGAGGAGGAGGGCGGCACGCTGGCCATCGCCACCTCCGCGATGCGGCTGGTGATCGAGACGCCGCTGCGCCTGGTCTGGCAGCGCCGGGACGGCGCGGGCTGGGCCAGCTTCGCCGAGGAGCGCCCGACCGGCGGCGTCATGCTTGGCCTGCGCGACCATCGCCACAGCCATTTCCTGCGCCGCTTTACGGGCGAGAAGGTTTACGGGCTGGGCGAGAAGGGCGGCAACCTGGAACGTTCCGGCCGCCGCTTCGAGATGCGCAATCTCGATGCGATGGGCTATGATGCGGAAAGCACCGATCCGCTTTACAAGCACATCCCCTTCACCCTGACGAAGACGCCGGAACAGGGCTGCTGGTCGATCTATTACGACAACATGGCAGGCGCCTGGTTCGATCTGGGCAACGAGCTGGACAATTACCACCTGGCCTATCGCGCCTATCGCGCCGAGGATGGCGACCTCGACTATTACATGCGGTGGGCGCCCTCGCTGACCGAGCTGGTCAAGGGCCAGGTGCGGCTCACGGGGGGCACCGCCTTCCCGCCGCGCTGGTCGCTGGGCTATTCGGGCTCGACCATGAGCTATACCGACGCCCCCGACGCGCAGGCCCAGCTGGAAAGCTTCCTCGCGCGGATCGAGGAGCACGACATCCCCTGCGACAGCTTCCAGATGTCCTCGGGCTACACCTCGATCGGGCCGAAGCGCTACGTGTTCAACTGGAACTTCGACAAATGCCCGGATCCCAAGGCGATGTCGGCGAAATTCGCCGCCTCGGACGTGCACCTGATCGCCAATATCAAGCCCTGCCTGCTGCAGGACCATCCCCGCTATGACCAGGCGGCGGCAGAGGGGCTGTTCATCCGCGCCAGCGCCGAGATGGACCCCGATTGCGGCCCGGAACGGTCGATCTACTGGGACGATACCGGCTCGCACCTGGATTTCACCAACCCCGCCACGGTCGATTGGTGGAAGGACGGGGTGACGAGCCAGCTGCTGGAATACGGCATCGGCTCGACCTGGAACGACAATAACGAATACGAGATCTGGGACGACGCCGCGCAATGCGCGGGCTTCGGCGAGGGGATCGACGTGTCGCTGATCCGCCCGGTCCACTCGGTGCTGATGACCCGCGCCAGCGAGGAGGCGCAGCGCGCCCATGCGCCGGGCAAGCGGCCCTACCTGATCTCGCGTTCGGGCATGCCCGGCATCCAGCGCCATGCCCAGACCTGGTCGGGCGACAACCGCACCATGTGGAAGACCATCCGCTACAACAGCCGGATGGGGCTGGGCATGTCGATGTCGGGGCTCTACAATATCGGACACGATGTCGGCGGCTTCTCCGGCCCGCGGCCGGAGCCCGAGCTCTTCGTCCGCTGGGTGCAGAACGGCATCTTCCACCCGCGCTTCACCATCCATTCCTGGAATGACGACGCGACGGTGAACGAGCCCTGGATGTTCCCGGAGGTGACGCATCACATCCGCGACGCGATCCGCCTGCGCTACCGGCTGCTGCCCTATCTGTATACGGTGCTGTGGCAGGCGGCGGAGCAGGACGAGCCGATGATCCGCCCGCCCTTCATGGATTTCCCCGAGGACGAGGGCGCCTATGCGGAATGCGACGAGTTCCTGCTGGGCCGCGACCTGCTGGTGGCGACGGTGATGGACGAGGGCGCCACGACCCGGACCCTGCGCCTGCCCGCCTGTCCGACCGGCTGGTGGGATTTCCACGCGGGCACCTGGCACGAGGGCGGCACGACCGTCACGCTCGATGTCGACCTGGGGTCCATGCCGCTTTTCGTGCGCGGCGGCGCGGTGATCCCGATGGGCAATTCCACCACCCGCGCCCATCCGGGCGCCGAGACCGAGCGCGTGCTGGCGGTCTTCCCGGCGCCGGGCGGTTTCGAGGAAACGAGCCTGCTCTACGAGGATGACGGCGTGAGCGAGGGCGGGGCATCCTGCGTGACCCGCTTGACCTTGTCGGGCGGCGCGGACAGCCTGTCGCTGACCGCGGCCCGTTCGGGCGAGGGGGCCCCGGCGATCCCGGTGGCCCGCATCGTCCTGCCCGCGGGCGAAACCCGCAGCCTGCCCGAGGAGATCGCGCTGTGAGCACCGAAATCGTCAAGATCGGCTTCGATGCCGAAGCCCTGAAACCGCGCATCCTGCATCTGGGCTTCGGCGCCTTCGCCCGCGCCCATCCGATGGTCTACCTGTCCGAAGGGCTGGCGAAGGCCGGGGGCGACTGGGGCGTGGTCGTGGCGCGGCTGAATTCCGGCCGCGCGGATATGGACGCGCTGGATGCCGCCGACGGGCGCTATCACGTGGCCGAAGCCGATGGCGAGGGCGTGACCCTGCGCGAGATCGGCGTCGTCGCCGCGACCCGTCACCCGGCCCGCGACGGGGTGGATGCGATCCCCGACCTGATCGCCAGCCCGGCCATGTCGGTGATCCTGCTGACCGTCACCGAGAAGGGCTATTGCGCGCGCTCCGGCCGTCTGGACCGCGACAATCCCGGGGTGATCGCCGATCTGGCCGCGCCCGCGCAGCCCGGCACCGCCATCGGCGTGATCGCCGAGGGGCTGGCGCGGCGCCGCGCGGCCGGGCATGGCGGGCTGACGGTGCTCAGCTGCGACAACCAGCCCGAGAACGGCCATCTGACCCGACAGGTCGTGCTGGATTTCGCCGAGGCGCGGGATCCGGCCCTGGCCGCGTGGATCGCCGAGACCTGCACCTTCCCCTCCTCGATGGTTGACCGGATCGTGCCGGCGATGACGGAGGAGAGCCATGCACTGCTGGCGGACCTGCTGGGCCGGCCCGATCCCAACGGCATCGTCTGCGAACCCTTCCGCCAATGGGTGATCGAGGACAGCTTCGCCGCCGGGCGGCCGCCCTTCGCCGAGGGCGGGGCCGAGCTGGTCGAGGATGTGCGCCCCTTCGAGGAGATGAAGCTGCGCATGCTCAACGGCTCGCACACGATGCTGGCCTGCTATGGCCAGCTGGCCGGGCATGAGACGGTCGATGGCTGCATGGGCGATGCGGGGCTGCGCGAGCTGGCGCGGCGGCTGATGGAGGAGGAGCAGGCGCCGACCCTGTCGGTTCCCGCCAGCGTCGATCTGCCGGGCTATGCCGCGGCGCTGCTGGCGCGGTTCGCCAATCCGCGGCTGCGCCACCGGCTGGCCCAGATCGCCTCGGACACGTCGCAGAAGATGCCGCAGCGGCTGTTTGCCCCCGCTAGCGCGCATCTGGACCGGGCCGAGCCCTGGCCGGTCACGGCGCTCGGCATCGCGGCCTGGATCCGCCTTCTTGTGCTGGGCCGCGGAAGCGCCGATCCGCGCGCGGCCGAGCTGTCGGCGGCGGCGGGTGCGGCCGATCCGGTGGCGGCGGTGCTGGCGCTGCCGGGGCTGGTGCCTGCCGATCTGGCCGCGGCGCCGGGATTCCTGCCCGCGATCCGCGCGGCCTATGCCGATCTCGCTGCCTGAGCCGCGCCTCCCGCGGGCCGCTCAGCCCGCGGGCCAGTAGCCATCGTCCCGCCGCTCCAGCAGCGGCGAGGCGAAGACCCCGCAGACCGGCAGGCCGGGGGGCAGCACCCCCTGCCAGCGCCGGGTCTGCAGCATCGCCGCGCCGATCGCCACGGGCTCCGCCCCGGCGAGGCGCAGCAGATCCAGCGCCGCCATCATCGAACTGCCCGTGCTCAGCGCATCGTCGATCACCGCGATCCGCGCGCCAGCCAGCAGGGGCAGCATCCGCGGGTCCAGATACAGCCGCTTGCCGCCGCCGGGGCTGGTGACGGAGCGCAGCGGCACCGACAGGGCCTCGTCATACCAGAACTTGCGCGAGGTCCCCAGCGGCACGTAGCGGTCGTGACCCAGCCGCCGCGCGGTCGCCGCGGCCAGCCCCAGCCCCAGCGTCGGCAGCCCGACCAGAAGATCGGGCGCATGCGGATGCAGCGCCGCGGCAAGGTGCAAGGCCAGTGCATCCTCCACCGCGAAACTCGCCTGGTTGAGGATCAGCGAGGCCAGCGCGGTGGCGGTGCCCTCCAGCGGCCTCAGCGGCAGGTGCAGGATCCGCCCGTCGGGCAGCTCTGCCGGAAAGCGGTCGCGATGGGGCGGCGGCGGGGCGGGCCCGTCCTCGACCCGCTGCCAGAAGCCGTGCGGCTCCATCCGCTCAGAGCGCCAGCGCGGCGCCATCGGCGCGCGGATCGCTGGCTGCCTCGCGCAGCCCGCCGGGATGCAGCACCACCGCCCCCGCATGGCCCGCGAGATCGGAGAAGGCCGGGATCGTCTCCACCTCGTGCCCGGCCGCGCGCAGCGCCGCGACCAGCGCGGGGTCGAACCGGTCCTCCAGCTTCAGCGTGGTGGACTCCTCCCCCCAGGTCTTGCCCAGCAGCCAGCGCGGCGCCGTCACCGCCGCCTGCAGCCCCTGGCCGAAGACGGCATAGCGCGAGAAGACCGCCGCCTGGGTCTGCGGCTGTCCCTCGCCGCCCATCGTGCCATAGGCCATGACGCGCCCGTCCTGCAGTTCCGCCAGCGCCGGGTTCAGCGTGTGGAAGGGGCGCCGCCCCGGGGCCAGCCCGTTCGGCCCGCCCGCCAGCGAGAAGGCCGCGCCGCGGTTCTGGAACACCACGCCGGTCTCGGGACAGGTCAGCCCCGAGCCGAATTCCCAGAACACGCTCTGGATAAAGCTGACCACCGTGCCGTCGCGATCGGCCGCCCCCATCCAGATCGTGTCGCCTTCCTTCGGCTCGTGGGGCCAGGGCAGGGCGCGGGCCGGGTCGATCCGCGCGGCCATTTCGTCGAGGGCCTCCTCCGTCAGCCACTCCTGCGCGGGCGCGCCGTCGCCCAGTTCGGCATTGCGCTTCAGGAAGGCCTGCTTGGTCGCCTCGATCAGCCCGTGCAGGTGGTCGAACCCCTCGGGATCGGTCACGCCCAGCCGGTCGAAGAGCGCGAGGATCATCAGCGAGGCCGCGCCCTGGGTCGGCGGGATCATGTTCCACAGCCGCCCGGCCGAGGTCTTGACCGACAGGGGCTCCACCTTCTCGGGGGCATAGGCGGCCAGGTCGGCGGCGCGCAGCGGGCTGCCCGCCGCTTCGAGGAACCGGCCATGGGTGGTGGCGATGTCGCCGCGGTAATAGTCGCCCGCCCCGGCCCGCGCGATCTGCTCCAGCGTGGCGCCGAGTGCGGCCTGCACCAGTCGGCTGCCGCGCGCCGGGGCGGCGCCGCCGGGCATGTAGAGATCGGCGAAACCCGGCACGTCGCGCAGCCCCGGCGCCTTCTCGGCGGTGCAGGCGGACTGGTTGCCGGTGACGGCGATGCCCTCGCGGGCCAGCGCTATGGCGGGCGCCAGGAGCCGGGTCAGCGGCATCGGATCCTCGCAAAGCGCCAGCGCCGCGCCCCAGCCGCCCACCGTGCCCGGCACGGTCAGCGCCGCCAGCGGGCCGCGCGCCGGGATCGCCGCCGCATGGCCCTGCGCGCGGTACCAGTCGGGCGTGGCCAGAGCCGCCGCCTGCCCGCCCGCGAAGATGCCCACCGGCGCCTGGCCGGGACGCTTGATCAGCCAGAAGCCGTCTCCGCCGATGCCGTTCATGTGCGGATAGGCGACCGCCACGGCGGCGGCAGCGGCCACCATCGCCTCGATCGCGGAGCCGCCCTCGGCCAGCACGCCGAGCCCGGCCTGGGTTGCGGCTTGGTGGGGGGCGGTCATGGCACCGTTCAGCCCGAGCGCGGAATTCAGCATGTGGTCTCCTGCCTGTCGTGATCACGTCCTTGCGGCGCAGCTAGCGCCGGGAGGCGGCCGCTGTCGAGGGCGTGGGGACGGAATTCCGCATCATGGAACACCCTCCCGCGCCGCCTCCGGCGCGGCCGTCCTTCCGATCCTGCCCTGCGATGCGCAGGGGCGCCCCTGCGCGGGGTGCCGCGGGGGAAGAAGTTCTCAGCCTGCATCAATTCTCCGCGCTTTTCCGGCCGCCTTGGCAATTAATTGGTATGCTGATTATATGTACAGGTCCTTTTCCCGCTGCTAGCCTTTCCGACGTAGCGAAGCGGAAGAGTTGCCCTGATGACCAGCATTCCCGGCCCCGTCCCGATAAAGTCGGTCCCGTCCCCGCAGGGCATGTCGGGGGCCCGGAAATGAGCCTGGATCTGCAAGGGGTGGCCAAGAGCTATGGCGACGTGGCGGCGGTGCATGCGCTGGATCTGCATTGTCCCACCGGCCAGATGCTGGGTCTCCTGGGCCCCTCGGGCTGCGGCAAGTCGACGACGCTGAAGATGATCGCGGGGATCGAGGAAGTCAGCGCGGGGCGCATCCTGTTTTCCGGGCGCGAGGTGCAGGCCCTGCCGCCGGGAGCGCGCAACATCGCCATGGTCTTCGAGGATTACGCGCTTTATGCGCATCTGTCGGTCTTCGAGAACATCGCCTTCCCCCTGCGCGTCCGCGGCACGCCGAAGCCGGAAGTGGCCGGGAAGGTCGGCGCGATCCTGAAGCTGCTGCGGCTCGACGGCATCGCGGGCGAGAAGGTGCGCAAGCTTTCGGGCGGCGCGCAGCAGCGGGTGTCCATCGGACGGGCGCTGGTGCGCAACCCAGAGGTCATCGTCTTCGACGAGCCGCTGAGCCACCTGGATGCGGATCAGAAGGTGGAGCTGCGCACCGAGATCAAGCGGCTGCAGCAGCTGCAGGGGCTGACCTCGATCCTCGTCACCCATGACCAGACCGAGGCGATCGCCATGTGCGACGTGATCGCGGTGATGAATGCCGGGGAATTGCAGCAGCTTGGCAGCCCGCAGGAGCTGTATGACCGCCCCGCCAATACCTTCGTGGCGCAGTTCATCGGCGAGCCGCCGATGAACCTGCTGGCCGCGGAGCTGGCGCCGGACGGCAGGCTGACGGGGCCGGACTGGCGCCTGCCCCCGGCTGCGGCGCGTGCCGGGCTGACCGGCGGGCCCGTGACGGCCGGGCTGCGTCCCGAGGCGCTGCGCCTGCTGCGCGATGAGACCGGAGGGGACGGGCTGGCCGTGCTGGCGGGCCGGGTGGCGTTCCGCGAACATCGCGGCGACACCGACATCCTCCTGGTGGCGCTGGACGCGCCGGGCCCGGACGGGGCAGAGCTCCATGTCTCCGCCGATGTGCCCGGACCCAGCCCGCTGCGCCAAGGCGACCGGGTGCGGCTGGGCTTCGACGGGTCGCGGCTGTGCCTCTTCGACCCGGTCACGGGACGCAACCTGCAGGCGGATGCCCCTCTTGCGACGGAGGCCGCGGCATGACCCATGAGGGACTGATCCTGTCGGATCTGGCGCGGCGCTTCTCGGGCGAGGCCGGGATCGGCCCGCTGGGGCTGGATATCCGCCCGGGCGAGATCGTGGCGCTGACCGGGCCCTCGGGCACCGGGAAAACCACGGTCTGCCGGATGATCAGCGGGCTGGAACGCCCGGATGCCGGGGAGGTCGTGCTTGGCGGTCGCGCCCTGTCCGCCCTGCCGGTGCAGGCGCGCGGCGTGGCGCATATGTTCGAATCCTACGCGCTCTATTCCCATCTCAGCGTCGCGCAGAACGTCGCCTTTCCGCTTCTTGCCCCCGGCAAGCCGAGGCTCGGCCGCGACGCGCTGGCCGCGCGGGTGCAGGAGCTGCTGGATGTCGCGCAGATCGGCCATCTGGGCGCGCGCAAGCCGGGCGCGCTGTCGGGCGGGCAGAAGCAGCGCGTCGCGCTGTGCCGCTGCCTGGTGCAGGATGCCGCGGTCTTCCTGCTGGACGAACCGATCTCGCATCTCGACGCCAAGCTCAGGAACGAGCTGCGCGGCTGGATCCGGCGCCGCCAGACCGCGCTGGGGGTGCCGACGCTGTGGTCGACGCCGGACGCGATGGAGGCGCTGTCCGTGGCCGATCGCGTCGCGGTGATGATCGACGGGCGCATCGCGCAGTTCGCCGCGCCCGAGGAGGTCTATTTCCGCCCGGCCACCACCGAGGTGGCGCGGCTGGTGGGGGATCCGGCGATGAACCTGGTCGAGGGACGGCTGGAGGCGCGGGATGGCGGGGCGCCGGGATTCCGCGGCAAGGGCATCGACCTGGCGCTGCCCGGCGATCTGGCCGCGCGCCTGTCCGGCGGGCCGCGCGACGTGGTGCTGGGCCTGCGGCCTTCGGCCATGAGCCCGGGGGGGCGCGACGCATCCCTGAAGGTCTATGCCTGGGAACCCTTCGGCAAGCACGCGATCATCACCGCGATGCTCGAGGACACGATGCTGCGGCTCAAGACGCCGCGGCTGGACCGGTTCGAGGCCAACCAGGAGATCGGCGTGACGATCGATCCCGCGGGGCTGGTGCTGTTCGACGCAACGACGCGAAGGGCGCTGTGATGCAGGGCAGGACCGGTGAAGAAAATCAACAAGACCAACAGGAACAGGGAAACGCGGACCATGGCTGCGATGCGGATGAGACGAAAGAGCCTGACTGCTGCGGGGCTGAGTGCCCTGGCACTTGCCGCCGCTGGGCAAGCTTCGGCCTGGAGCTATGAGGAGGCTGCGGCCCCCTATCAGGGGGTGGAGATCAGCATCCTCGACGAGGTGACGCCGCTGCAGGAGCAATTCGCCGAGATCGTGCCGGAATTCGAGGCGCTCACCGGCATCAAGGTCAATTACCAGCTGCTGAACCATTTCGAGGTCATCAATCGCGGCCAGGCCGACATGCTGTCGGGGCGCGGCGAATACGATGCCGTCATGGCCCACAGCCTTCAGGTCGGGCTGCTGATGGATGCGGGCGTGCTGATGCCGATCGACGGGTTTCTCGCCGACCCGGCCCTGACCGATCCCGAATTCGCCCAGGACGACCTGATCGACCCGGCCTTCCGCAGCCTCGCCTTCCTCGGGGACAGCCAGTATTCGTTCCTCAACTGGAACTACAACATGGTCTACTGGGCGCGCGGCGACCTGCTGGGCGATCCCGCCGAGATGGAGGCTTTCGAGGCCGCCTACGGCTATCCGCTGGCGCCCGCGCAGACATTCGACCAGCTGCGCGACATCGCCGAGTTCTTCACCCGCAAGGCCGGCGAGACGCTGGCGGGCGAGACGCTGGACAGCGATTTCTACGGCATCGTCATGGAGGGCATGAATGGCGGCGGCACCTATGTGCCGGTCTGGCAGGTCTTCATCAAGAATGCCGGCGGCGACATCTTCGACGAGGCGGGCCACCCGACCTTTGACAGCCTGGCGGTCATCAAGGGCCTGCAGACCTGGGGCGATCTCTGGCAGTTCTCGCCGCCCGGCCAGGCGGAATACTCGCTGATCGACGTGCCCACCGTGATGGGCAACGGCATCGCCGCGCAGTCCATCGCCTATTCCGATTTCGTTCTGGGCATCGACCGCGAAGGCGCCTCGGCGCTGCACGGGAAATTCACCTACGGGCCGACGCCGGTCTACGAGGAAGGCGGCGACTATCACGCGGCGGGGGAACCCTCGGGCTATTTCATCTCGAAGCATTCGGAGAATCCCGAGGCGACCTACCTGTTCCTGCAATGGGCGGCAGAGCGCAAGACCCAGGCCGATCTTCTGTCCTCGGGCGTGGGCGTGCCGGTGCGCGACAGTTCCTGGGCCACGCTGATGACCGAGGGCAACAAGCTCAACGGCCTCTATGACGCGATGAAGGCCAGCCTCGCGGGGGTCGAGGCCACGCCGAAAGCCCCGCGCTGGTTCCAGATCTCGGACGTGATGAACCGCATCTTCCAGCAGGTCGGCCTTGGCCAGATGAGCGCCGAGGAAGCCGCCGCCGCGCTGCAATCCGAAGTCTCCGCGATCTGCGATCCCTGTCTCCTGCAGTGATCCCAGTCCCGGACGGCGCCGCCCCCCGGTGCCGTCCGGCCTTTCCCCGCAAATTCCGCCCGGGACCGTCATGACCGACATCACCCCCCGCCTCGGCACGGTGGCCGCCCCTCCGGGGGCCGGATCCTATCACCGTGAAAGCCGCTGGTATCCCTATGCGCTGATCGCGCCCACCATGCTGACGCTGACCGTCGTCGCGCTGGTGCCGTTCCTCTACATGGGCTGGATCAGCCTGCACGAGGCCCGCTATGGCCAGGTCGGCGCCTTTGCCGGGCTGGAGAATTACCGCAAGCTGCTGGGCGATCCGCGCTTCTGGAACTCGATGTCGGTGGCCGGGCTGTTCGTCGCCATCGCCGTGCCGGTCGAATTCATGCTGGGCCTGATCGGCGCGCTGGTGCTGTCGCAGAAGATCCGGTTCCGCTCCGTGCTGATCCCGTTCCTGTTCATCCCCTCGATGATGGCGCCGATCATCGTCGGGCTGGTCTGGAAGACCATGCTGGCGGGCAGCTGGGGCTTCTTCAGCTACAACATCCTCGAACGCTTCGGCATCCTGCAGGGCAGTTCCGTTTTCGCCTCGCCGGATCTGGCGCTTTACGGGCTGATCTTCGTCGATATCTGGGAATGGACGCCCTTCATGGTGCTGACCTTCTTCGCCGGGATGCAGGCGCTGCCGGCCAACCCGTTCTGGGCGGCGCAGGTCGATGGTGCCAACCCGGTGCAGATCTTCTTCCGGCTGACCCTGCCGATGCTGGCGCCCTTGCTGGTCGTGATCGGGCTGATCCGCACCATCGACGCCTTCAAGGTCTATGACACGATCTACATCCTGACCAATGGCGGGCCGGGCATCACCACCGAAAGCCCCTCGGTGCTGGGCTACAAATACACCTTCGATTTCTGGGAGATCGGCACCGCCTCGGCGCTGGCCGTGGTGATCTGGCTGCTGTTCTTCGTCTTCTGCAACATCTTCTACCAGATCGCCAAGCGGCGGCTGAACGTGTTCTGAGAGGCGCGCCCCATGCACAAGTCCCGCGCCAACAGCCTGGTCTTCACCACGCTTTCCATCGCCTATGCGGCGCTGATCCTGTTCCCGGTCTTCTGGATGTGGAGCTATGCCTTCAAATCCGAGGCCGAGATGTTCGCCCGCCCGACGGTCTGGCTGTTCACGCCCACCTTCGAGCATTTCGGCTACATGATCGAGAACGGCTATCACCATTACCTGGTCAATTCGCTGATCGTCTCGGGCGCCTCCACCGCGCTGGTGGTGATCATCGGCACGCCCGCAGCCTATGCCTTCGCCCGCTACCGGGACATGAAATTCCGCGACGACCTGTTCCTGTTCGTGCTGGCCACGCGGATGGCGCCGCCCGTCTGCCTGGTGATCCCCTATTACCTGATCTACGCGAAGTTCGACCTGCTCGACACCTATCTGGGGCTGGTCATCGCCTATCTGACCTTCAATCTCAGCTTCTATGTCTGGGTTCTGTCGAGCTTCTGCCGCGACCTGCCGCTAGAGCTGGAGGAGGCCGCGCGGGTCGAGGGCTATTCCCGCGCCCGGGCCTTCGTGAAGGTGCTGCTGCCGCTTCTGCGGCCGGGGATCACCGCGACGGCCGTGCTGTGCTTCATCTTCGCCTGGAACGAATTCATGTATGCGTTCCTCCTTGGCGGCCAGAACGTCAAGACGCTGCCCGTGGGCATTCCCTCGCTGATCACCACGCAGGGCGTGCGCTGGGGCGAGATGGCGATCATCGGCATGGTCGGCACGCTGCCGGTGATGGTGGTGGTCTTCTTCCTGCAGAAACATATCGTCCGCGGCCTGACCATGGGCGCGGTGAAAGGCTGAGCCATGGCGCAACACTTCCTTCCCGCCACGCCTGAAACCGTCGCCTGGGGCAGTTTCGACGCCGCCCGCCCTGCGGTCCTGACCATCGACAGCGGCGATACCGTGACCTTCGAGACGCTCTCGGGCGAGCCCGAGGACATGCCGCCCGAGGGTGCGGGATTCGAGATCCTGCCGGGGCATCTGGAGGTCCACGCCCAATGCCCGCGCGGCCGCGGTCCGCATTTCCTGACCGGCCCGGTCTGGATCAACGGCGCCCGGCCGGGCGACGTGCTGGAGCTGCGCATCCTCGCCTGCGAGCTGCGCGCCGACTGGGGCTGGAACGTGGTCGAGCCGCTTCTGGGCACGCTGCCGGAGGATTTCCCCGAACGGCGGCTTTTGCACATGCCGATCGATTTGGAGGCCAGGACGGTCAAGACGACTTGGGGCAAGACCCTGCCGCTGGACCCGTTTTTCGGCATTCTCGGCGTGGCGCCCCCGGCCTCCTATGGGCGGATCAGCACCGCCGAGCCGCGCGAGCATGGCGGCAACATGGACAACAAGGAGCTGAAGGCCGGCGTCACGCTCTACCTGCCGGTCTGGAACGAGGGCGCGCTCTTCTCGGTCGGCGACGGGCATGGCGTGCAGGGCGATGGCGAGGTCTGCCTGACCGCGCTTGAAACCTGCATGACCGGGTCGTTCGAGTTCCATCTCCGCAAGGACCTCAGCCTCGGCCTGCCCAGGGCCGAGAGCGATGACTGGCTGATGACCATGGGTTTAGATCCCGATCTCGACGACGCGGCGAAGACCGCGCTGCGGCTTATGATCGACTGGCTGGAAACGGACCACGCGATGCACCGGGGCGATGCCTATACGCTGTGTTCGCTGGCCGCCGACATGCGCGTGACGCAGCTGGTCGACGGCAACAAGGGCATTCACTGCGTCCTGCCGAAATCGGCACTCGGACGCGACTGAGACGAGGGAAAACCATGAACCCGCACAGCTATGACGAGATCGACGGGCTGAAGCATTACAAGCTCTTCATCGACGGAGCGTGGCGCGCCTCGTCGCGCAATGCGCTGCTTGACTGTATCAACCCGGCCAATGGCGAGGTCTTCGCCCGCTGCTATCAGGCCGGGACCGCCGAGATCGACGAAGCGATTGCCTCCTCCGACCGCGCGGCGAAGGACTGGGGGGCCACGATGGTGGCCGAACGCGAGATCATGCTGGGCCGCATCGCCGAGGTGATCCGCGACCGCACGCCGGAGATCCAGGCGCTGCTGATCGAGGAATGCGGCTCGGTCCATGGCAAGGCGCTGTGGGAAATCGAGTATGTGCTCGACTGCATCCGTTCGGCCGCGGGCGATGTGCGCCATGTCATGGGCGAGACCATGCCGATGACCATGCCGGGGCAGATCGGCATGTCGGTGCGCCGTCCGCTGGGCGTCATTGCCGGGATCGCGCCCTTCAACTCGCCCTTCCTGCTGTCGATGAAGAAGATCGTCTACGCGCTGGCGGCGGGCAACAGCTTCATCCTGAAACCGTCGGAGGAAACCCCGGTCTCGGGCGCCGTGATGGCCGATCTCTGTGCCGAGGCGGGGCTGCCTGCGGGGGTGCTGAACGTCATCCCGGGCGTCCCCGCCGAGGTCGGCGACCGGCTGATGGCCGATCCGCGGGTCAAGATGATCACCTTCACCGGCTCGACGAAGACCGGCCGCCACCTGGCGGTGGAGGCCGCGAAGAACCTGAAGAAATTCACGCTGGAGATGGGCGGGAAAAGCCCGCTCGTCGTGCTGAAGGATGCCGATATCGACTATGCCGTCGATGCCGCCGCCTGGGGCGTCTTCCTGCATCAGGGCCAGGTCTGCATGGCCAATTCCAAGGTCATCGTCGAGAAGGAGATCTTCGACACCTTCCGCGACAAGTTCGTGGCCAAGACCAGGGGCATCAAGGTCGGCGACCCGCGCGACCCCGAAACCGTCATCGGGCCGCTGATCCGCGCGCGGCAATGCCAGTTCATCGACGGCCATATCTCTGACGCCACCGAGAAGGGCGCAACGATCCTGACCGGCGGCACCCATGACGGGCGCATCTACCAGCCGACCGTTCTGGACGGCGTCACCCCCGAGATGCGCATCTATCACGAGGAAACCTTCGGGCCGGTCGTGTCGCTGATCGTGGCCGAGGACAGCGAGGACGCGCTGCGGATCGCCAATGACACCACCTACGGGCTGTCGGCGGCGGTGATCACCAACGACATGCAAAAGGCGATGGACTTCTCGATGCGCATGGAGGCCGGCATGGTGCATATCAATGACTGTACCATCTCCGACGAGCCGCATGTGCCCTTCGGCGGCACCAAGAATTCGGGCTTCGGCCGCGAGGGCGGGCGCTATTCCATGGAAGAGCTGACCGAGGTGAAATGGGTCACCATCCAGATGGGCAAGCGCGAATTCTCGTTCTGAGCGCCATCGCATGCAGGGCAGGGGCCGTCTTCCGGGGAACCGGGGGGCGGCCCCTGTCTTCGCGGGCCGCTCTGTTCCGCGAACTTTGCAGCATGCTGACGGAATGACCATGCCGCAGGGGCGCCGATGAAAGATTCCTCACGGTCGCATGAATTTCACGTGTCGCCCCATTGAATCGTTAATGCACCGTATACTGACGATATGGTCGGGGCGCGGATACCGCCGCCGGAAGCGGAGAGACAGCCGGCACCGGTGCAGCCAACGAGGAGACGCGAAGATGACCCCGACACGACCCATCCAGGCCCTCTCTGCCGCCCTTGCCGCGCTTGCGCTCGGCACGGCCGCCCAGGCCGAGGACGTGCTGAAGATCGGCGCGCCGCTGGCGCTGACCGGCGGGCTGGCCGACGAGGGCCACAAGCAGGAACTGGTCTGGAAGATGTGGACCGACAAGGTGAATGCCGCGGGCGGCATCGATGTCGGCGGCACCAAGATGAAGGTCGAGGTCGTCGAATACGACTACCAGACCGACGGCAAGCGCGCGGGCCAGCTGGCCGAGAAGCTGATCAACGACGACGAGGTCGACGTGCTGATGGCGCCCTTCGGGTCCGGTCATACCAAGATCGTGGCCGCCGTGGCCGAACGGTACCAGGTGCCGCTGGTGGCCTGCGTGGCCTCCTCCACCTCGGTCTATGATCAGGGGTTCGAGTATCTCTTCGGCACGCTGGCGCCCAATACCGGCATGACCGAGTCCATGGTGGCCGAGTTCAAGGCGAAGATGCCCGAGCTGGGCACGGTCGCCATCTATGGCCGCGACGACGTCTTCCCGAAATCCATGGCGACGGCGACCTCGGATTCGGCGAAGGCGGCGGGGCTGGAGGTCGTCTATGAGGAGCTTTATCCCGTCGGCGCCATCGACCATTCCGCCGCGCTCTCCAGCATCAAGGCGCTGGCGCCCGACTGGATCTACATGACCGGCTATACCCAGGACCTGATCCTGGGCCGCAAGCAGATGCAGGATCTGGGCATCGAGGCGCCGATCATCACCATGGTCACGGGCCCGGCCTACAAGGAATTCACCGAAGGCCTGGGCGAGCTGGCGGATGGCGTGACCAGCTCCACCTGGTGGCACCATGCGACCGGCTACACGGACGTGGCCGGGGCCTGGTCCTCCACCGATGCCTTCTACCAGGACTTCCTGGAGGCCTCCGGCGGCGAGGATCCCGACTATGTCCACGGCTCCTGCGCCGCGGCGCTGGACGTGGTGGCGGATGCCGCGGCGCGGGCGGGGACGACCGAACCCGTCGCCCTGCGCGACGCGCTGGCCGCCACCGACCTGGAGACCTTCTACGGGCCGATCAAGTTCGGCGCCAACGGCATGAACCAGGGGCGCGAGATGCCGATCATCCAGGTGCAGGGCGAGGCGATCAAGATCCTCTATCCCGAGAATATCGCCGATGCCGAGATGACCTTCCTGCAGTGACACCCGACGATCCCGGCCGGAGCCGTCCGGCCGGGGACCTTCCAAGGAAAGGACCCTCATGGGTTTCGCGCAGATTCTCGCCAACGGCATGGTGCTGGGCACGCTTTATGCCTGCATCGCCATCGGCTTTTCGCTGGTCTGGGGCGTCTTGAACGTCATCAACATGCTGCATGGCTCCTTCATCGTGCTGGGCGGCTACCTGACCTATTTCGCCTGGGCCTATACCGGCATCAGTCCGGTGCTGATCCTGCCTTTCGTGGCCGCGCTCCTGTTCGGGCTGGGCTACGGGCTGCAATACCTGTTCATCAACAAGGTCGTCTCGGCGCCGGTGCTGACGACGCTGACGCTGACCTTCGGGCTGGACATGATCCTCTACAACCTGATGACCGTGTTCTTCACCGCCACCCCGCGGCGGGTGTCGATGGAGTTCGGGCGGCTGGAATTCTGGGGCGTCGCGATGCCGGTGGACCGGCTGATCGGCATGGGGCTGGCGCTTCTCTTGACGGCGCTGCTGTTCGTCGTTCTCAAGACCTCGCGCATCGGCCGCGCCATCGTTGCGGTGCGCATGGACCGCGAGGCGGCGGCGCTGATGGGGATCAAGGTCAACCATATCTATGCCATCACCTTCGGGATCGCCGCGCTGATGGCCGGCGCGGCCGGGTCGGTCTTTGCCATGGTCTTCCCGGTGACCACCAACCTGTCGGGCGTGTTCCTGGGCAAGGCCTTCGTGATCTGCGTCATCGGCGGGCTGGGCGGCGTCTCGGGCGCGCTGGTCGGCGGGCTGGCGCTCGGCATCATCGAGAGCTTCGCCGGCGTGCTGATCGGCCCGCAGAACGCGATCACCGTCGGCTTCGTGCTGATGCTGGTGCTGCTGATCGTGCGGCCGCAGGGCCTGGTCGGCGTGAAAGGATACGAATGATGGCCAAGAAATCCCCCTGGCCGCTGATCGTCATGGCACTGTGGGTGGCGGCGCTGGCGCTGACCCCGGTGGCCCTGGGCAATTACGAGGTGCGCATCGCCATCTCGATCGCCATGTTCACCGCGCTGGCGCTGAGCTGGAACATCATCGGCGGCTTCACCGGCTATCCGTCCTTCGCGACCGCGGCCTTCTACGGCATCGGCTGCTATGTCGGCGCGCTGGCGCAGCGCGCGGGCGTGCCCGCCGCGCTGGCCTGGCTGGCGGCGGCGGCCTTCGTCGGCGGCGTGTCCTTCCTCTTGGGATCGATCGTGCTGCGGCTGAAGGGCCATTACTTCGCCATCGGCTCCATCGCGCTGGTCGACATCTCGCGGCTGGTCGTCTCGTCCTGGGGCGGGGTCACGGGCGGCGGCAACGGGCTGAACGTGCCGCTCCTGGAGGGCCGCCCGCCTGAGGTCTCGGCGCTGGTGCTGCATGTCATGCTGGTCATCGTGGTCGCGGCCTTCCTCGCCAATCTCCTGACCGACCGGTCCCGGCTGGGCTTCGGGCTGCGCTGCATCGAGCAGAACGAGGATGCCGCGGACATGGTGGGCATCGACACCACCCGCTACAAGATCGCCGCCTTCGTCCTGTCGGCGATCTTCCCCGGCGCGGTGGGGGCGGTCTATGCCTCCTGGGTCGGCTATATCGACCCGACCGACAGTTTCGACATCCTGACCACCGTCAAGGTGCCGGTCATGGCGATGCTGGGGGGCGCGGGCACGCTGCTGGGCCCGGTCGTGGGTGCGGTCAGCTTCGTCCTGCTCGAAGAGCTGTTCTGGGCCAATTTCCTGGAATGGAACCGGGCGATCATGGGCGCCATCGTCGTCGCGCTGATCTTCTTCCTGCCGGGCGGCATCCTGAAACTGGACTGGCGCGCGATCCTGCGCCGCGCCCCCCGCGGCAAGCCTGCCGAAAGGAAGACCGGATGAGCGCGATCCTGGAATTGCAGAACGTCTCGCGCGCCTTCGGCGGCATCAAGGCGGTCAATGACGTCTCCTTCAAGCTGCAGGAAGGCGAGATCGTCGCGCTGATCGGGCCGAACGGCGCGGGCAAGACCACGCTGGTCAATGCGATCACCGGGGTCCACACGCCCACTGCCGGAAAGGTGCTGTTCGAGGGACAGGACGTGACCCGGCAGAAACCCTTCCAGGCCGCGCGGCGCGGGCTGGCGCGGACCTTCCAGATCGTCCAGCCCTTTCCCCGGATGACCGTGCTGGAGAATGTCGCCGCCTCGGCGCTGTTCGGCGGCCATCCCGAAAGCGTGGCGGAGGCGCATGAGCATGCCGCGCGGGAACTGGACTTCGTCGGGCTGGGCCATGTCGCGCACAGCCCGGCCTCGGCCCTGACCCTGCCCAACCGCAAGCGGCTGGAACTGGCGAAAAGCCTGGCCATGTCGCCCAAGGTGCTGCTGCTGGACGAGGTGAATGCCGGGCTCAACGCTACCGAGATCGACGGCGCGCTGGACCTGATCCGGCGCATCGCGGCGCGGGGCGTGTCGATCCTGATCATCGAGCACCTGATGAAGGTGGTCCTGAGCCTGTCCTCGCGGGTGCTGGTGCTGCATCACGGCGAGCTGATCGCCGAGGGTCCGCCCGCCGAGATGGTCCATGACCGCAAGGTGATCGAGGCCTATCTGGGTCCGAAATTCGCCGAGAGATTCCAGAAGGAGATGGCCGGTGCCTGAGACGATCCTAGAAATCGACGGCCTGGCCGCGGGCTATGGCGACGTGCAGGTGCTGTGGGACATCTCGCTGCGCGTGGAGGCCGGCGCGATCACCTGCATCGTCGGCTCGAACGGGGCGGGCAAGACGACGCTCCTGCGCACCATCTCGGGGCTGATCGCGCCGCGGGCCGGGTCGATCCGGCTGGACGGGGCGGAGATCGGCGGGGCGGATCCCGATGCCGTCCTGGGCGCGGGGGTGGCCCATGTTCCGGAGGGGCGGCGCCTGTTCCGGGGGCTGTCGGTCAGGGACAACCTGATGCTGGGCGCCTATCTGCGGCGCGACCGGGCGCAGGTGGCGCGCGACCTCGATTTCGTGATGGAGACCTTTCCGATCCTGCGCGAGCGCGCGGGCCAGGATGCGACCACCATGTCGGGGGGCGAACAGCAGATGTGCGCCATCGGCCGGGGCATCATGTCGGCGCCGCGGCTCTTGATGATCGACGAGCTGAGCCTGGGCCTGGCACCGCGGCTGGTGGAGACGCTGGGCGAGGCGCTGAAGGAGGTGAACCGCACCGGCCTGTCGATCTTGCTGGTCGAACAGGACGTGCTGACCGCGCTGGACCTGGCCAGCCACGGCTTCGTCATCGAGACCGGCCGCGTGACCATGACCGGCGCCAGCGCGCAGCTGGCCGGGGATGCCCGCATCCGCGAGGCCTATATGGGGCTGTGACGCCGATGGCGGCCGGGCGCGCCCGGCCGTCTCAGAAGGACTTGCGTTCCAGGTCGGGATAGGTGTCGACGATGCGGCGCATGGCCTGCATCAGCGCGCGCCGCTGCTCGGGGTCCAGCGGTTCCAGCGTGCGGGTATGGGCCGCGGAGGCGGCGGCATCGATCCGCGCCAGCACCGCCTCGCCCACCTCGGTCAGGGTCGCGATCTTGGAACGGCGATCCTTGGGCGAGGTGCGCCTCCGGATCATCTTGCGCTTCTCCAGCCGCTGCATCACATCCGCGGTGCTGGTCCGGTCCAGCCCCACCGCGCGGGAAATCGCGATCTGCTCGGACGGGCCCATCTGGTCGAGCGCGGTGAGCACCGAATACTGCACCGGCGTGATGCCCTCGCCCGCGCATTCCTGCATGAACAGCGCGGTGTGGATCTGGTGCAGCCGCCGGATCAGGAATCCCGGCCGGTCGCGCAGCCCGGTCCCGGCCCAGTCATTCGAGCGCGCGGCCCGGCGCAGCGCCGGTGTCTCGCCGTCATCTTCCGTTCCTTCCGCGAGGAACTGCATGTCTTCGGTCACGGGGAGCCTCCGTCGCGTTTGCGCCTGAAGATAGGCCGCAATGCCGCCATGATCAAACCGAAGGCGCCGGGGGCGCGGCGCCCGGGCGAGGGCGTCCCCGCCGCCGCCGCCGCGACATTGGCGGCGAAATCCTGCAGCATGCGATCGACGATCCCGGCCACGATGGCGGGCCGTCCCAGCTGGGCCAGCGGGCCGGTCAGGCGGTAGGCGATGCGGCTGTCCAGCCTGCAGGCCGCGTCGCCCTCGGGATGCAGCGCGAAGCCGATCTCGCCGCGCGCCCCCGAGCGCGATCCGCTGTCGCCGCCCGCCCCGGCCACATGGCCGGTCATGGCGGCGGCGTCATGGCGGACCCGCGCCGTGCCGGTGAAGCGCGCGGTCATCGGGCCGATGCGCGTCGCGAAGGCGCCCGAGACGATATCGCCCTCGATTGTCTCGACCGAGGCGCCGGGCAGGCAGTCGGCGACGCGGCGGATATCGCCCAGCACGGCCCAGACCTCGGCGGCGGGGCGCGCGATGGCGACCGTGCGCTGCAGCGTCGTGGCCCCCTCCAGCGGCGCGTCGGGGAGGCCCCGGGTCAGGCCCGGGGCGGGACGGCGCCGGGG
>NZ_JACVXA010000035.1 GCF_014903745.1 Mangrovicoccus algicola
GCCGCGGTGCGGGCGCCCACGCACCAGGCCGGCAGGCCGGGCGGCAGGTCGAGCCCGGGCACCAGCGCCGCGCCCGATGTCAGGATCAGCCCCGAGAGGCCGCCCGGCAGCGGCGCGACCGGGCGCGGCACGATCTCCATCACCGGCGAGACCACGACCGGTCCCGGGCCCAGCCGCGTGCGGATCTCGGCGGCGAAGCGGCCGGCACCGGGTTCGGGGCGGGTCAGCAGGATCGGGACATGCGGCACGGGCGCCTCGGCAAGCTTGTGGCGGACGGTCCCCGATGCTAGCTGCCGGACATGGAGAGAACAACGGGTCACGACCGGGCGCTGACCGTGCTCGGCATGGAAAGCAGCTGCGACGACACCGCCGCCGCCGTGCTGCGCCACGAACCGGGCACGGCCCCGGTGATCCTGGCCAATGTGGTGATGGGCCAGGCGGCGCTTCATGCGCCCTTCGGCGGGGTCGTGCCCGAACTGGCCGCACGCGCCCATGCCGAGAAGATGGACCTGGCCGTGGAACAGGCCCTGGCCGGGGCCGGGCTGTCGCTGGGCGATCTCGACCTCGTGGCCGTCACCGCCGGGCCGGGACTGATCGGCGGCGTGCTGGCCGGGGTGATGTGCGCCAAGGGCATCGCGATGGGCGCCGGGCTGCCGCTGGTCGGCGTCAATCACCTGGCAGGCCATGCGCTGACCCCGCGGCTGACCGACGGGGCGGGCTTTCCCTACCTGATGCTGCTGGTCTCGGGCGGGCATTGCCAGTTCCTGCTGGTCGAGGGGCCGGACCGGTTCACCCGCCTGGGCGGCACGATCGACGACGCCCCGGGCGAGGCCTTCGACAAGACCGCCAAGCTGCTGGGACTTGAACAGCCCGGCGGCCCCGCCGTCGAACGCGAGGCCGCGCGGGGCGATGCGGCGCGGTTCCGCTTTCCCCGGCCGCTTCTCGACCGTCCCGGCTGCGACATGAGCTTTTCCGGTCTCAAGACCGCGCTGATCCGGTCCCGCGACCAGGTCATGGCCGGGCGGGGCGGGCTGACGCGGCAGGACCGCGCCGATCTCTGCGCCGGGTTCCAGGCCGCGGTGGCCGATGTGCTGGCCGAGAAGTCGCGCCGCGCCCTCGCCGAATGCACCGCGCGCGGCCTGCGCCCGACCGCCTTCGCCGTGGCCGGAGGGGTCGCGGCGAACCAGGCGCTGCGCCTCCGGCTGACCGAGGTGGCGGGCGACGTGCCCTTCCTCGCGCCGCCGCTGCGGCTGTGCACCGACAATGGCGCGATGATCGCCTGGGCCGGGCTGGAGCGGTTCCGCGCGGGCGGAACCGACGGGATGGACCTGGCGGCGCGGCCGCGCTGGCCGCTGGACCGGCAGAGCCCGTCGCTGATCGGCTCGGGCCGCAAGGGACCCAAGGCGTGATCGCCGTCATGGGGGCCGGCGCCTTCGGCACCGCGCTGGCCGTGACCCTGGCCCGCACCGGACAGGAGGTGACGCTCTGGGCGCGCGATCCCGGCACCATGCACGCCCGGCGCGAAAGCCCCCGCCTGCCCGGCACCCGCCTTCCCGCGGCGCTGCAGGTCACCGGCGACGCGGCCGCGCTGGAGCGGAGCGACACGATCCTGCTGGCCGTGCCGATGCAGGCGCTGTCCCCGCTGCTGGCCGCGCATCCGGGGCTCTGGCCGGGGCGGGTGCTGGTCGCCTGCTGCAAGGGCATCGACCTGGCGCGCCTGACCGGACCCTCCCGGCTGATCCGCGACCTGGCCCCCGGGGCCGTCCCGGCCGTGCTGACCGGGCCTGGCTTTGCCGCCGACCTGGCCCGCGGGCTGCCCACGGCGATGACCCTGGCCTGCGCCGATCCCGGGGCGGCGGCCCTGCAGGCGCGGCTGTCCACGCCCGTCCTGCGGCTCTATCTCAGCGACGACCTGACCGGTGCCGAACTGGGCGGGGCGCTGAAGAACGTCATCGCCCTTGCCGCGGGCGCGGTGATCGGCGCCGGGCTGGGCGACAGCGCCCGCGCGGCGACCATGACCCGCGGCTTCGCCGAGATGACCCGCGCGGCCGCGCATCTGGGCGCGCGCCCCGAGACGCTGACCGGGCTGTCGGGCTTCGGCGACCTGGTGCTGACCTGCACCTCGGAGCAGTCGCGGAACTATCGCAGCGGTCTGGCGCTTGGACGGGGGGAGGCGCTGGATCCGGCGCTGACCGTGGAGGGCGCGGCCACCGCCCGGGCCATGGCACGCCTGGCCGAAGACGCCGGCATCGACCTGCCGATCACCCGCGCGGTGGCCGCGCTGGTGGCGGGCGAGGTGTCGGTCCGGGACGCGCTGGCCGCGCTCATGGCGCGCCCGCTGAAGCAGGAATGAGGAGAGCCCCATGAAACGTGCCATAGTCACCGGCGGGGCCGGGCTGATCGGAACCGCAATCGCCCGCGCCCTGCTGGAGCGCGGCTGGGAGGTGGCCTGCCTCGACCTGCTGCCCGCCCCGCTGGGCATTCCTGTGACCTGCGACCTGTCCGAGGAATCCTCGGTCGCCCGCGCCATCGAGGGGCTGGACTGGGACCGGGTGGACCTGGTGGTCAACAATGGCGGGCGCACTTCGGGGCTGGGCCTGGCCATCACCGAGGCGACGCTGGACGACTGGCAGGGGATGATCGCCAGCCACCTGACCGGTGCCTTCCTGGTCAGCCGCGCGGCGGCGCCGCTGATGCAGGCAGGCAGTTGCATCGTCAACATGACCTCCACCCGCGCGCTGATGTCCGAGGGCGGCGATTTCGCCTATGCGGCGGCCAAGGGCGGGCTGGTCGCGCTGACCCAGGCGCTGGCGGTGCAGCTGGGCCCCGATATCCGCGTCAACGCGATCGCGCCGGGCTGGATCACCGATGCGGCGGAACTGTCGATGACCGACCACGCCCAGCATCCCGCCGGACGGGTGGGCCGCCCCGAGGACATTGCCGATGCCGTGCTGTACCTGGCGGAGGCGGGGTTCGTGACCGGCCAGACGCTGATCGTCGATGGCGGCATGACCAAGAAGATGATCTATGCCGAATAGGCCGCGCCCCGCGCGCCGCCCGCAAGAGAGGAGAGCCCCATGCCCTACACCCTGATCTGTTTCGACAAGCCCGGCGCGATCGAGATCCGCAAGGCCAATCGCGACGCGCATCTGGCCTATATCGCCGAGACCGGCACGGTCGAGCAGGCCGGTCCCTTCCTCGACCCCGAGGGGCAGATGATCGGCTCGCTGGTGATCCTGACCGTCGAGACCGAGGCCGAAGCCGCGGACTGGGCCGCGGGCGATCCCTATGCCGCGGCCGGTCTGTTCGACAGCGTCCAGATCCTGCCCTGGAAACGCGTGGTCGGCTGAGCCGCCACCGCCGCTTGACAGCGCCCCGCAGGCCCCGCCATTGAGGCGGGGTCCAACGGGAGACCGCCGATGCGCTACTGGCTGTTCAAGTCCGAACCCTCCACCTGGTCCTGGGATGACCAGGTCGGCCGCGGCGATGCGGGCGAGGAATGGGACGGAGTGCGCAACTACCAGGCGCGCAACTTCATGCGCGAGATGGCGGTGGGCGATCGCGGCTTCTTCTACCATTCCCAGAGCGAGAAGGCGGTGGTCGGCCTGATCGAGGTGATCGCCCCGGCGCATCCCGACAGCAAGGCGGAGGACCCGCGCTGGGAGTGCGTCGATATTCGCGCGCTGACACCCCTGGCCCGCCCCGTGACGCTGGAGATGGCGAAAGCCGACCCGCGCCTGTCGCAGATGGCCCTGCTGCGCAGTCCGAGACTGTCGGTCCAGCCGGTGACGGCGGAGGAATTCGCCGCGATCTGCGATCTGGGCGGGACCGTTCCCCCGGCCTGATCTCTCGGGGCACGCCGCCCCTGCCCCGCCCTGATCCCCCGCATCGCGCCCCCCGGCAGAGGGGCCGCGCGGGGCTGCCTGGCCCGGGCCCGGCATGTCCCGCAAGGATCGCGCATCGCGCCCCTGCCCCGCCCGGCCGGAAAGTGCGTGGCCCAATGCAAAGAGGGCCCCGGCTGGCCGGGACCCTCTCTTCCACCCCGGACACACCCCTGTCCGCGATTCCGTGTATCGCCCCGGCAGGATCGGCCGGGGATCGTGTCAGGCTACACCCGCCGATCCGCGGAGTGAAGCGTTAAGTACCTAAAAATCAGTGGCTTGCCTTAGGACCCTGTCAAGATGCCGGGGGATCGGCCGCTAGTGCCCGCCGCGCAGCCGCATCGCCAGATGCCCCAGCGGCAGCAGCAGGAATCCCACTGCCAGCCCCAGAAGCGCGGAGACCGCCGCCGCCGCCAGCCAGCCGAGCACCGGCAGGGCATGGCCCGCGACCTCCTGCAGGTGATGGACCCAGTCCGCCGGGGCGTGCAGCCCCAGTTCCTCCGCGCCATGCAGCAGGATGCCGCCGCCGACCCACAGCATGGCGACCATGCCGATCTTGGACAGGGCAAACAGCACCCAGGGCATGGCGCGCACCAGCCAGCGGCCGAATCCCCGCATAGGGCCCGAGCCGCTGTTCTCGGCCAAGGCCAGCCCGATATCGTCCGCCTTCACGATCAGCGCCACCGCGCCATAGACCCCGGCGGTGATGGCCACGCCCACGACCGCCAGGACGACGGCCTGTTCCCATAGCGGCGACTCGGGCAGCGAGCTGAGCGCGATCGCCATGATCTCTGCCGACAGGATCAGGTCGGTCTGGATGGCCGAGCGCACGCGCACGCGTTCCAGGTCGGCCCCGCCCTTCGGCGCGGCGGCCGGGGCGCTGGCATCCTCCTTGTGCGGGTGGACCAGCTCCAGGACCTTCTCGGCCCCCTCGAAACACAGGAACAGCCCGCCGCACATGAGGACCGGGGTGATCGCCCAGGGGGCGAACTGGCTGAGGATCAGCGCGGCCGGCAGGATCAGCACCAGCTTGTTGAAGAAGGAGCCGCGCGCGATCTTCCAGACGATGGGCAATTCCCGCGCGGGCGAGAACCCCATGACATAGCGCGGCGTCACCGCCGCGTCGTCGATCACCACGCCGGCCGCCTTCGTGCCCGCCTTGGCGGTCATCCCCGCCACGTCATCGACCGAGGCCGCCGCCGTCTTGGCGATCAGCGCCACGTCATCGAGAAGCGCCAGTAGTCCCGAGCTCATCCGTCATTCCCCTGCCTGCGGCCCGACACGCTGCGGTCAGGTCCGGATCCAGTCTTCGAGTTCACCGACAGTCATCGCCCCCGGACCCGCCTTGTTCCCCGCCAGATGCGCGCCCAGCCGCACCAGCGCCGCGTTGACCGGCGCGTCCAGCCCGGCGGCCCGCGCCATGGTGACGATCTCGCCGTTGAGCCAGGCGGTTTCCAGTTGCGCCGCCCCGCGCGCCAGGCTCTGCGCCGTCGAACTGCCGGCCCGGGGGGCGCCCGCGATGGTGCCGTGGCGGATCAGGTCGCGCCGGGGATCCCCGGCATCGGTGCTGCGCCAGTCGAGGCCGAGCGACCGGTAGATGCCCTCGGCCTCGCCCCGGGCCGCCTCGCGCACTGCCCGGTCCCCGGCATCGGGTCCGACCGCGGCATCGATCACGTTGGACAGGTTCAGAAGCAGCTTGCCGCGCTTCCAGGCCATCACGTCCTGCGAGGGCGCGCAGGCGATGTTGCCCGCCTCGAGCGCCGCGGCCAGGGCCGCGTCGGTCGCATCCGTGCCGCCCGGCCAGCAGCCGATATCGAACAGGCCGAAACGCGGTTCCACGAAGGTACGGACATGACCCGGCGCCGCGATCGCGCAGGGCATCATCACGTTGATGCCGTGGATGTCGGGGAAATAGCGCGCGGCGAGCGGCTCGTTGGCCAGGCTGTTCTGCATGCAATAGACCGGCTGGTCGCGCAGCCCCGCCGCCGCCAGCCGTTCCAGCGCGGCGGAACTGTCCTGGGTCTTTACCGCCAGCAGGATCACGTCCCGCGGGCCGAGCCCCAGATCGGAGGGATCCGCGGCCACCTCGATGCGGGCCTCGATCCGCTGCGCCGGGCTTTCCAGCAGCAGCGGCCCCGATTGCAGCGCCGCGAGCTGGGCGCCGCGCGCGATGCCCGCGACCGGCACGCCCGCATGGGCGAGCCCCGCGGCGACGGTGCCGCCCACGGCACCCAGTCCGTAGACGACGACCCGCATGTCAGTAGCGGTAATGATCGGGCTTGAACGGCCCTTCCGGCGTCACGCCGATATAGGCCGCCTGCTCCGCCGTCAGCCTGGTCAGCTTGGCACCGACCTTGGCGAGATGCAGCGCCGCGACCTTCTCGTCGAGATGCTTGGGCAGGACATAGACCTCGTTGGCATAGGCGTCGCCGCGGGTGAACAGCTCGATCTGCGCCAGCACCTGGTTGGTGAAGGAGGCCGACATCACGAAGGACGGGTGGCCGGTGGCATTGCCGAGATTCAGCAGCCGGCCTTCGGACAGAAGGATGATGCGGCTGCCCGAGGGCATCTCGATCATGTCCACCTGGTCCTTGATATTGGTCCATTTGTGGTTCTTCAGCGCCGCGACCTGGATCTCGTTGTCGAAATGGCCGATATTGCCGACGATCGCCATGTCCTTCATCGCGCGCATGTGCTCGATGCGGATGATGTCCTTGTTGCCGGTCGTGGTGATGAAGATGTCAGCCGTGTCGACCACGTCTTCCAGCAGGACCACCTCGAACCCGTCCATCGCTGCCTGCAGCGCGCAGATCGGGTCGGCCTCGGTCACCTTCACGCGGGCGCCCGCGCCGCGCAGCGAGGCGGCCGAGCCCTTGCCCACATCGCCATAGCCGCAGACCACGGCGACCTTGCCGGCCATCATCGTGTCGGTGGCGCGGCGGATGCCGTCGACCAGCGACTCCTTGCAGCCGTACTTGTTGTCGAATTTCGACTTGGTCACGCTGTCATTGACGTTGATCGCCGGGAAGGGCAGCCGGCCGTCGCGCTGCAGCTCGTAGAGACGGTGCACGCCGGTGGTCGTTTCCTCCGACACGCCCATGATCTGGTCGCGCATCCTGGTGAACCAGCCGGGGGAGGCCGCCATGCGCTTGGCGATCTGCGCCTTGATGACCGCCTCTTCCTCGGATTGCGCGACGGGGATGATGTCCTCGCCCGCCTCGGCCCGCGCCCCCAGCAGGATGTAGAGCGTCGCGTCGCCGCCATCGTCGAGGATCAGGTTCGGACCGTCGGCGAACATGAAGGAGCGGTCGAGATAGTCCCAGTGCTCCTCCAGCGTCTGGCCCTTGATCGCGAAGACCGGCACGCCCGCTTCGGCGATGGCGGCGGCGGCATGATCCTGGGTGGAGAAGATGTTGCACGACGCCCAGCGGACATCGGCGCCGAGCGCCACCAGCGTCTCGATCAGCACGCCGGTCTGGATCGTCATGTGCAGCGACCCGACGATGCGCGCGCCCTTCAGCGGCTTTGCCTCGCCATATTCCTCGCGCAGCGCCATCAGCCCCGGCATCTCGGTTTCGGCGATGTCGAGTTCCTTGCGGCCGAACCCGGCAAGGCTGATGTCCTTGACGATGTAATCCTGGGACATGGGAGGCACTCCTGATGGGGTTTTCTCCCGCGCCACCTAGCACCTGCCCCCCGTCACGGCAATCCTGACATCCGGCAGCATTTGTCGCGAACCGGCCCGGAGGCCGCCGCGATCACTCGCGCGACGCGCTCAGCACGGCGCCGCCATCCTCGGTCCAGTTCTCGCCCTGCTCCACGACACAGGCGCGGTGCGAGCGGTCGTCATAGGAGACGGTGGCCCAGATCCCCGACCGGTTCGATGCCCAGATCACGGATTTCTCGGTCTCGGTCCAGTCCACGGGCTGCAGCTGATACCAGTCGATCAGCGCGGCCTCCATCTCGTCGCTATCCATGCAGACCACCTCGGCGGAGGCCATGGGAGCGGCGAGGGCGAAAGTCACGGCGGCGAGAATTGCGGGTTTCATGTCTGTCTCCTTCGTGGAATTAACGCCGAAGAGACGCGACAGTTCCCGGGGATGGGCACGGACGGCATGGCCAGACAGGCACGGGCATGGCAGCGGATGCTGTCGGGGCGCAGGCTGGACCTGCTGGACCCGACGCCGCTGGATATCGAGGTGGAGGACATTGCCCACGGGCTGGCCTTCGTCGCGCGCTGGAACGGGCAGACCGCGGGCGACTGGCCCTATTCGGTGGCCGAGCATTCGCTGCTGGTGGAGGCGCTCTTCTCCCGGATGCAGCCCGCCGCGTCCCCCGCCTGGCGCCTGGCGGCGCTGCTGCATGACGCGCCCGAATACGTGATCGGCGACATGATCTCTCCGGTGAAGGCCGCGATCGGCCCCGCCTATGGCGACCTCGACCGGCGGCTGGCAGCGGCGATCCACCTGCGCTTCGGCCTGCCCGCGCAATTGCCGGTGCGGCTGAAGAAGGCGATCAAGAAGGCCGACAACGTCTCGGCCTGGATGGAGGCGACGCAGCTGGCGGGGTTCTCCGAGGCGGAGGCCACGCGGTTCTTCGGCCGCCCCGACCCGGAGGTGATCGAAGGGATGGAGTTGCGCCTGCGCCCGCCGGTGGAGGCCCGCGGCGACTATGCCGCGCGGCATGCCGCGCTTTTGTCCGCGATGTGATCCGGCCGCGCCGGCAAGGGCGATGCCGCGACGCAGCATTCCGTGCTAGGCTGGGGTCATCTTCGTCAGCACGAGTCGCCTCATGACCGATACAGTGACCCGAATGGCCCCCGGCGAGGCGGCCGGGGCCGAGACCCTGCCCGGATGGGCAATGACCGTCACCGAGCCCGCGGGCGGGCCGGACCGCCCCTTCGACCTGCTTTTCGTCCATGGCATGGCCTCGGGCGGCTGGATCTGGGACGAGGCCTGGCTCTCGGCCTTCGCCCGCGCGGGGTACCGGTCCTGGACCATCACCCTGCCCGGACGGCGGGGCGGCGGGGCGGCCGCCGCGACGGCCGAAACGATGGACCGGGTGCTTCAGCTTGCCTTCACCCGGGGCGACGGGCAGGCGGCGCTGAGCCTGCTGGCGCAGTCCTTTCCCCTCCTGCCGGATCTGGAAGGACCGCGGCTGGAGGATTTCGCCGCCGCGATCGGCACCGCGCTGGAGCGGATCGGCCGACCGACGGCGGTCGTGGCGCATTCGCTGGGCGGAGCGGCCCTTCAGACCCTGTTGCGGCAGGGCACCCGGCCCGCGGCGACCGTGCTTCTGGCCTCGGTCCCGCCCTACGGGCTGTGGCGCGCCTCGATGCAGATGGCCTGGCTGGACCCCGCGCTGTACCTGGCGCTGATGGATTTCACCGTCGCGGGGCTGCATCCGGGCAATGTCGACATCATGCGGGCGGCGCTCTTCCCGCAGGGGATCGCCGATCGCGACTTCGACGCGTTGGTGCCGAAGCTCTCGGAAGAGTCGCTCAGCGCCATGACCCGCGCGCTCGGCTTTCCGCCTTTCGCGCCGCTGCCCGGGCCGCGGCCCGACCTCATGGTCATCGGCGGCGCGCTGGACCGGCTGGTGCCGGTCGCCGACAGCTGGGCCACCGCCGCCTATTACGGCGGACTGCCACGGATCATCCCCGAGACCGGCCATGTGCTGATGATGGGGCCCACGGCGCCGCGCACGGCCGCGGCGATCCTGGATTTCCTGGAAACCCGGCAGGCGCGGGGCTGACAAAAGGCGCGGGCAAGGGGAAGAAACGAAAGGCCCCGGCAACCGGCAGGGCCGGACCGGGGCAGGTTCGCGAAGCGCCGGGACGTTTTGTCACCGGATTATCGGGGCGACCGGACCGGCCAGGCGGGTTTTCCGCGGATCCGGGCGCCCGGGGGGCACGTTTTGCGCCCCCGGAGCTTTTTGTTTGCCAGTTCAGGCCCCCCGAGTCCTAAGGTTTTTAGGTAAACTCGAGGTTAATGAAACCTGATCCCGGCGCGCGTTCAGCGCTGCATCATCGACGGTGCGTTGAAGGCCTTGGAATAGGGGATCGCCACATCGAGGAAGGCATAGTAGCTTTCCATGCATTTGGCGAAATCCGGATTGGCCGCCGCCTGCTCGTCCATCACTTCCTTCGTGGCGCCGCGCAGCGCCTCAAGAACCTCGTCGGGGAAGGTCCTGAACTCCACCCCGGCATCCTGCAGCTGCTTGAAGGCCACGGCGTTGTTGTATTCGTATTGCGCGATGTTCTGCGACAGCGCGCCTTCGGCCGCGGTGCGCAGGATCATCTGCAAGTCGGGGCTGATGCTGTCCCAAGCGTCCTTGTTGACCACGACCTCCAGGCCTGCGCCCGGTTCATGGAAGGCCGGCGCATAGCAGATATTCGCCACCTTGTTCAGCCCGAAGGCCTGGTCCAGCATCGGGCCCACCCATTCGGCGGCATCGATCGCGCCGGACTGGAAGGCCGGGAAGATCTCGGTCGGCGGCATCAGGACCGCGTTCACGCCCAGCTTGCGCATCGCCTCGCCGCCCAGGCCCGCGATCCGCATGTTCAGGCCCGACAGGTCGGCGACCGTGTTGATCTCCTTCTTGAACCAGCCCGCCGCCTGCACGGTGGAGTTGCCCGCATAAAGCGGCATCAGGTTCCGCTGGGCATAGATCTCCTCGAACAGCTCGCGGCCGCCGCCGTAATACATCCAGCCCGACAGCTCGCCCGCGGTCATGCCGAAGGGGATCGTGGTGAAGAAATGCAGCGCCGAGTTCTTGCCCGCGTTGTAATAGGGCGTCGAATGGCCGATCTCGGCCGTGCCCTGCTGCACCGCGTCCTCGACCGCGAAGGCCGGGACCAGCTCGCCGGCCGAGAACAGCTTCAGCTGCAGCCTGCCCTCGGCCATGGCATTGACGCGCTCGACGAACTGCACGGCATTGTGCCCCACCCCCGGCGCCTGCGCCGGAAAGGAGGTCGGGCATTTCCACTCGATCACGCCCTGCGCGATGGCGGGGGCGGCAAGTGCGGCGGCCGGGGCGGCGACGGCCCCGGTCTTGAGGAATTCGCGGCGTTTCATTCAGTCTCTCCCTTCGGGGCCCGTGCCCCGTTCCGTGTCAGCCAAACAGCATATCCGGCAGCCAGGTCGCAAGATCCGGCCACAGGAAAACGATCGCCAGGGTCGCCAGCTGGATCAGCACGAAGGGGATCACCGAACGGTAGATCGTCCCGGTGCTGATCTCGGGCGGCGCGACCGAGCGGTAATAGAACAGCGCGAAACCGAAGGGCGGCGTCAGGAACGAGGTCTGCAGGTTCAGCGCGATCAGCACGGCGAACCAGACCGGGTCCACATCCTGGAGGATGATCGGTCCGACCAGCGGCACGACGATGAAGACGATCTCCACGAATTCCAGCACGAAGCCCATCAGGAAGATCACCGCCAGCGCGAAGAGCAGCATCGTGCGATGGTCGCCCGGCAGCCCGGTCAACACCTCATGCACCCAGGCATCGCCCTCGAAGCCGCGGAAGACCAGCGACAGCATGGAGGCCGCGAGGATGATCCCGAAGATCATCGCCGAGACCTTGACCGTTTCATACAGGGCCGCCGCCATCACGCCCGCGCGCCACAGCGCGATCACCGCCACGGCGAGGCCGAGAACCAGCAGCACGGTCAGTCCCAGCGCCAGCGCGGCGCCGCCGTCCAGGGCGATATTCTCCGCGCTCAGATCGACCCGCCCGACGCCCGCCATGCGAAGCGCCACCAGCCCGAAGGCCACCGCGGCGGTCAGCGACATGGCGAGGCGCAGCCAGGCCGGGGTGAGACGCGCGGTCAGCGCCTCTTCGGAGACCACGCCGGGCATCACCTCCTCGTTGCCCGCCGCGCGCACCCGCGCAGCGGTGATCAGGATGGTGCCCGCGACCCCGATCGCCGCCGCCTCGGTCGGCGTGGCGACCCCGGCTAGGACCGAGCCCAGCACCGAGAGGATCAGCAGGATCGGCGGCACGATCTCGCGCAGCACGTCCGACAGGCGCGACTCGGGCAGGGGTTCGGCGCTGGCGGGGGTCTCGTGCTTCCACAGGATGCCCACGACATAGATCCCGTACAGCCCCACCAGCAGCAGGCCGGGGATCAGCGCCCCCGCGAAAAGGTCGCCCACCGTCACGGCGTCGGGGGCGAAATTGCCCGCCCGCTGCTGCGCGTCGAGATAGGCATTGGCCACCTGGTCGCCCAGCAGGATCAGCACGATCGAGGGCGGGATGATCTGCCCCAGCGTCCCCGCCGCGCAGATCAGGCCGCTGGCCGTGCCGTCGGGCACGCCGACCCGGCGCATCGCCGGCAGCGAGATCAGCCCCAGCATGACGATCGTCGCGCCGATGATGCCGGTGGAGGCCGCGATCAGCGTGGAAATCAGCAGCACCGCCGCCACCAGCGCGCGCGGCGACCCGCCCAGCAGGCGCCCGACCTGCATGAGCATCCGCTCGGCGACGCGGGATTTCTCCAGCAGCACGCCCATCATCACGAAAAGCGGCACCGCCAGCAGCAGCGAATTCGACATGACCCCGAAGGCCCGCTGCGGATAGGCCTGCAGATAGCCCAGGTCGAAGCCGCCGAAGGGCGCCGCGATGAAGGCCAGCAGGATCGGGATGCCCCCGAGGACAAGCATGACCGGAATGCCGGAGAGGATCCCCGCCAGAAGCGAGATGCCGAAGACGATCAGCCAGGCATGTTCAATCATGGCGCACCGCCAGGGCCGCAAGCCCCTGCAGCAGCATCAGCACGCAGGCCACCGGCAGCATGGTCTTGACGATGAAGAACCCCGGCAGGCCGCCGGTCTCCTTCGAGCCTTCCAGGATCGACCAGCTGAAGGCCACGTCCGGCCAGACCCACCACAAGGTCAGCCCGAAGAACGGCACCAGCAGCGCAAGGATGCCTGCCATGTCGAAACGCCGCTGCCAGCGCGGCGACTGGCCCGCGCGGAACACGTCGACCCGGACATGCCCGTCCTCGGCAAAGGCCACCGGCAGGCCCAGCACCACCAGCGCGGCAAAGGAATAGGCGACGGCGTCCTGCAGCTCGATGAAGCCGATGCCGAAGACATAGCGCAGGATCACCACCGCCAGCTGTCCCGCCACGATCAATATCAGCAGACCCTGGCACAGCAGCCCGGTCACCCGGTGCAGGCTCAGGGCGATCCGGTTCACCATCACGTCAATCCCCATCTTTCATGGCGCCTCCTGCCGAAAATGCCGCGGTTCCGCAAGCCTGACGCATCATTGCGCGCAATTTCCGGTCGCTCAGCGTGGCACGGCAAGCCCGCTGGGCACGCTGTCGGGGACGCCCAGCCGCCCGGCGATCGCCGAAGGATCGCTCAGGCTGTCGAGGAAGGCGAGGATCTGCGCGACCTCCGCATCGCTCAGCGCGACCGGGGCCAGTTCATTCGCCGCCGCGATCCGCGCCGTCTCCGGCGGGTCGGTCAGGATCATGTGGTCGCGTGCCCCCGGCAGGGGCGGCAGCACCGCCCGGGACAGGTCATAGGCCATCAGCGCGCCGACCGGATCCAGGTGGTGGCGGATCGCCGCCTCCAGCGAGGCATAGGCGCCGTCATGGCCATAGGGGGCGGTCGCCGTCACGTTGCGCAGGCTCGGCGTGCGGAACCGGTAGGCATCCTCCGCCGCGCCGGTGACGCGCTGGCGGCCCTCGTCGCGGAACCCGCTTTCGAACCGCGCCGCCTTGCCCGGGCCGATCTGCGGCATGGCGATGGCATGGAATCCGTGATCGGTCTGGAAGCGTCCGGAATGGCAGGCGCTGCAGCCCGCCTTTCCCTCGAAAAGCTGCCGGCCCGCCTCCGCCTCCGGCGGCAGCGGAACGCCCGCGAGAAACCGGTCATAGGGGCTGTCATCGGCGCGCCACTCCACCGCGATGAAGGCCCCCAGCGCATTGGCGATATCGGTGAAGCGCAGCGGTTCCGCCCCGATCGCCGCGAACCCGTCGCGATAGTCCGGGATCGCCGCCACCCGCGCCGTGATCCGCGCCCAGGCCCCGTCCTGCCCGGTCAGGAGCCCCTGCCGCACGGCGGTCGAGACCTCGTTCTCGCCGTAATGCCCGGCCATCTCGTCGGGGCTGAGCACCGGGAACATGGTCTGCGCCGCCAGAACGCCGTCGAAGCCCGCGACCATCTCGGCCCCCAGCGGCGTGCGTATCCCTGCCGGCTGGCCCGGGTCTTCCTCCAGCCGCCCGTCATGGAACATCACCCGGAATTCCGGAAAGCCCAGATTGAACAGCGCGGTCGCGTTGCGCGGCACCCGCTGCTCGGGCAGGTTCCCGGGATCCGGGCGCCGCTCCGGGCCCAGCCCGATGCCGCCATCCCCGAGCCCCAGGCTGACGCCGTCGGACGTGCCGAAACGCGGGTGATGGCAGGTGGCGCAGGCCACCTCGCGATTGCCCGACAGGACCGGATCGTAGAACAGCAGCTGGCCGAGCCGCACCTCTGCCGGGTCGAAGACGGGAAATTCCCCCGCCCCGGCAGGCAGGGCGAGGAGCAGCGCCGCCAGCACCGTCCCGCCCCGGGCCCGACCCGGAGCCTCCCGGGGCCCGCGCCCCGGCCTCAGACGAAGCGGTTGACCCAATTCTCCAGGATCTCCTGCCGGCCCGATTTCGGTTGCGGATCGGACCCGCGGGCCAGGGCCGCGGCCGCGATCTCCTCCAGCGGCTGCGACAGCATCGCCTGCGCCTCCGGTGCCTGCCAGCCGGCATAGCGGTCGGCCAGCGCCGCCTCCAGTCCGCCATCCTCCAGCATCGCCGCCGCCGCCTTCAGCCCGCGCGCGCAGACATCCATGCCCCCGACATGGGAGGCGATCAGGTCCTCGGGGTCCAGCGACTGGCGACGGATGCGGGCGTCGAAATTGGTGCCGCCGCTGCCCAGCCCGCCCGCGCGCAGGATGACGTAATAGGCCAGCGCCACCTCGGGCACGTTATTGGGGAACTGGTCCGTGTCCCAGCCCGACTGGTAGTCGTTGCGGTTCATGTCGATGGAGCCCAGCATCCCCTCGGCGGCCGCCACCGCCAGCTCGTGCTCGAAGCTGTGCCCGGCCAGGATCGCATGGCCCTGTTCCAGGTTCAGCTTCACCTCCTTCTCCAGCCCGTATTTGCGCAGGAACCCGATGCAGGTGGCCGCGTCGAAATCATACTGGTGCTTGGACGGCTCCTGCGGCTTCGGCTCCACCAGGATCGTGCCCTTGAAGCCGATCTTGTGCTTGTACTCGACCACCTTCGACAGGAAGGCGCCCATATGGTCCAGCTCCTGCCCCAGATCGGTATTCAGGAGCGTCTCATAGCCCTCGCGCCCGCCCCAGAGCACGTAATTCTCGCCGCCCAGCCGGTGGGTGGCGTCCATCGCCGCCTTCACCGTGGTGGCGGCATAGGCGAAGACCTCCGGGTCCGGGTTGGTCGAGGCCCCGGCCATCCAGCGCCGCGCCGAGAACATGTTGGCCGTGCCCCACAAGAGCTTCGTGCCGGTTTCCTCCATCTTCGCGGCGAAGATGTCGGTGATCCGCTCCAGGTTGGAGACGGACTCCGCAAGGCTCGCGCCCTCGGGGCGGACATCGGCATCGTGGAAACAGAAATAGGGCTGGCCCAGAAGGCGGAACATCTCGAAGGCCGCATCGGCCTTGGCCCCGGCATGGGCCATGTCGCCGCCCGCCTGCCAGGGCCGCAGGAAGGTCGGCCCGCCGAACGGGTCCCCGCCCTCATAGGCCAGGCTGTGCCAGTAGGCGACGGCAAAGCGCAGGTGATCCTCCATCCGCTTGCCCAGCACGATCTCGTCGGGGTTGTAATGGCGGAAGGCCAGCGGATTGGACGTTTCGGTTCCCTCGAACCGGACGGGCTCCAGCCCGGCAAAGAAGTCCTTGGTCATTTCAGCACCCTCAGGCTGGGATAGAGCTCGCGCCAGGCGGCATAGGCATCGTCATAGGCGGGGATCAGATCGGGCCGCGGCATCACCGTCTCGCCGATCCCGGGCCGGGTCATCACCGTGTCGGGATCGGCGCCGGTCACGCCGCAGATGGCCAGCCGCGCGGCCCCGAGCGCGGCGCCGAATTCGCCCTTGGCCGGCAGGTCGAGCGGCTGGTTCAGCACGCTGGCCAGAAGCTCCACCCAGTAGCGCGAGCGCGTGCCGCCGCCGATCGCCAGGCATTGATCCAGCGCCGTGCCGGTCGCCATCAGCGCCTGCTGGCAGTCGCGCAAGGCAAAGCTGACCCCCTCGATCACCGCGCGGGCCAGATCCTGCGGCCCATGGGCGATGTCGAGCCCGGCGAACCCGCCGCGGACCGCGCTGTCATTATGCGGGGTGCGTTCGCCCGACAGATAGGGGGCGAAACGGACGCGGCCCGGCGCCTCCAATGCGCCCAGCCCGCCCAGCAGATCGGCCGGGGACCGGCCGGTGATGCGCGACAGCCAGTTGAGGCTGTCGGTCGCGGCGAGGATCACGCCCATCTGGTACCAGCGCCCCGGAACGGCATGGCAGAAACTGTGCACCGCGCTGCCCGGATCGGCGCCGAAATCGTCGCGCGCCGCCAGCAGCACGCCAGAAGTGCCGAGCGAGACGAAACCCTGCCCCGCCTTCAGCGCGCCGACCCCGCAGGCCGAGACCGCGTTATCCGCCCCGCCGGCGACGACCTGCACCCCCGCGGGCAGGCCCAGATCGGCGGCCAGGTCGGGCCGCAGCGTGCCGACCACCTCGGAGCCCTCGACAAGATCGGGCATCTGCCCGGGCCGCATCCCCGACGCCTCCAGCGCGGTCAAGGACCAGCGGCGCGCGGCCACGTCCAGCCAGGAAGTCCCGGCCGCGTCCGACATGTCGGTCACCCGCCGCCCGGTCATCCAGAACAGCAGGTAATCCTTGGGCAGGAGCACCGTCGCCACGCGGTCGAAAACCTCCGGCTCATGCGTGCCGAGCCAGGCCAGCTTCGGCGCGGTGAAGCCCGGGAAGACGACATTGGCCGAGGCCTCGCGCATCACCGGCATGGCATCCAGCGCGGCGGCCTCCAGGTGGGACCGCGTGTCGTTCCACAGGATGCAGGGGCGCAGCACCTCGCCGGCGGCATCCAGAAGGACGGCGCCATGCATCTGTCCCGAAAAGCCGATGCCCTGCAGCGCGGCGATTTCCGCCGGATGAGCCGCCTTCAGCTGCGCCAGCGCCGCGCGGATGGCCGCCACCCAGTCCTGCGGGGCCTGCTCGCTCCAGCCGGGATGGGGATGCGCAACCTCGCACGCCCCCTCTGCCGCGCCGATGACCCGCTGTGCCCCGTCGACAAGCAAGAGCCGCGCCCCGGACGTGCCGAGGTCGATTCCGAGAAACACGCGATATCCTCCCTACGCGCAGCCCCTCCCCGGGGCCGCTTTCCTCGCCGGGAAGGGACCACGCTTTACTTTGGCTGTCAAATTATATCTCGGGCCGCGGCTTCGGCCGGGCTAGATCGCCATGTGCAGGATGCTCTCCAGCTGCGCCCGGCTCAGCGCCACCGGGTTGCCCTTCATCGAGGACGATCCTTCGGCCGCCCCGGCCACCGCGGCGATATCGCCCGGGTCCAGCCCCATCTGCCCCAGCCGCGGCAGGCCGTGGCCGCTGATCCACTGGTCCAGGTTGCTGCCGGCCAGGCCCAGGCCGAGCCGCTCGCCGATCAGCCTTGCCACCCGGTCGATGCGGCGATCCGCCGGGGCGGGCAGGCCCGCCCGCATGTGCATGGCCATCACCGGCTGCAGGAGCCGCCCGCAGATCGCGCCATGCGCCGCGCCCGTGACCCCGCCCAGCGGCCCCGCGAGCCCGTGGACCGCCCCCAGCGCGGCATTGGACAGCGCGATCCCCCCGGCCAGCGAGCACCAGGCCATCGCATCGCGGGCCTCGGCATCCTCGCGCTCCATCAGCACGGCCAGCGCCGACAGCCCCGCAGGCAGCGCCTTTTCGCAAAGCGCATCGGTGAGGACCGAGGCCTTCGGGCTGAGCCAGGGTTCGATCACCTGCACGATCGCATCGAGGCCGGAGGCCAGCGTGACGGATTTCGGGCAGCCATCGGTCAGGGACGGATCGACGATCGCCAGCCGCGGCAGCATGCGGTCGTCGCGCAGGCTGACCTTGCGGCGATGCGCGGGCACGGCGATGACCGCATTGCGCGTCGCCTCGGCGCCGGTCCCGGCCGTGGTGGGGATGGCCGCGAAGGGCAGGACGGGCGCCGCCAGCCTGCGGCCCGTTCCCACCAGCTCCAGGTAATCCGCCGCCGGATGCGCCTGCGGGGCCAGAGCCGCGACCGCCTTGCCCAGGTCCAGCGCCGCGCCGCCGCCGCAGGCGACCACCGCCCCGGCCCCGAAATCGCGCGCCGCGGCCACGGCCGCCTCCAGCATGGGCAGATCGGGTTCGCCCGGGGCCGCGAGCGCACGGAACTCCGCCCCCGACCGCGTCAATCCTTCCGTCAGCCAGCCCGCGCGCCCGGGATCGCGCCCGTGGATGACGAGGATCCGCGGCGCCATCGCGGCCAGTTCGGGCAGCGCATCCCGGGCCCGGCCGCGGCCGAAGCGGATCTCGCCGGGCAGGCGCAGCCCGAAGGGTGCAATCATGCGGATTGCACCGCCGCCACCGCGCGTTTCCAGGCGGCATAGCGCGCCTCGCGTTCCTCCTCGGGCATGGCGGGGTCGAACTGCCGCTCCAGCGCCCAGTGGCGGGCGAATTCCTCCTGCCCCGGATAGACCCCGGCCTTCATCCCGGCCAGCCAGGCGGCGCCGAGCGCGGTGGTCTCGGTCACCTCGGGACGGTCCACCGGCAGGTTCAGGATGTCGGCGAGGAACTGCATCGTCCAGTCGCTGACCGCCATGCCGCCATCGACGCGCAGCACCGCATCGCTGTCCTGGTCGGGCAGGTCGGCATGCATCGCCTCCATCAGGTCGCGGGTCTGGAAGCCCACGCTTTCCAGCGCCGCGCGCGCCATCTCGGCCGGGCCGGAATTGCGCGTCAGCCCGAAGACCGCGCCGCGCACGTCGGAATTCCAGTAGGGCGCGCCCAGCCCGGTGAAGGCCGGGACCAGGATCAGCCGCTGCGCCGGATCGGCGGTCTCGGCCAGCGGCTGGGTCTCGGAGGCGGCGCCGATGATCTTCAGCCCGTCGCGCAGCCACTGCACCACCGCGCCCGCGACGAAGATCGAGCCTTCGAGCGCATAGGTGGGCGTGCCGTCGAACTGGTAGGCGATGGTGGTCAGCAGCCGGTGCGCGGACTGCACCGGCTCCGCCCCGGTATTCAGGAGCGCGAAACACCCCGTGCCATAGGTCGATTTCGCCATGCCGGGGGCAAAGCAGGCCTGGCCGATCGTCGCCGCCTGCTGGTCGCCCGCCACGCCCAGGATCGGCACCGCGGCGCCGAAGACCTCCGGGTCGGTCGTGCCGAATTCCGCCGCGCTGTCGAGAACCTCGGGCAGCATCTTCATCGGGATCCGCAGCAGCTCGCACAGCGAGGTCGACCAGCCGCCCTTGCGGATGTCGTAAAGCATGGTGCGGCAGGCATTGGTCGCGTCGGTGACATGCGACCGGCCGCCGGTCAGCTTCCAGATCAGGTAGCTGTCGATCGTCCCGAACAGCAGCCGCCCCGCCTCGGCCCGGTCGCGGGCGCCGTCGACATTGTCGAGGATCCAGGCCAGCTTGGTCGAGGAGAAATAGGGGTCGAGCAGGAGCCCGGTCTTCTGCGTGACCAGCTCCTCGTGCCCCTGCTCCTTCATCTCGTGGCACCAGCGCGCGGTGCGCCGGTCCTGCCAGACGATGGCGTTATGCACCGGCTCGCCGGTCTCGCGGTCCCAGACCACGACGGTCTCGCGCTGGTTGGTGATGCCGATGGCGGTGACATCGGCAGGGGCGCGCCCGGCCTTCTGCAGCGCCGCGGGAACCGTGCGGCGCACCGTCTGCCAGATCTCGCGCGGATCATGCTCCACCCAGCCGTTATCCGGATAATGCTGGGCGAACTCCTCCTGGGCCATGGCGCCGGGAACCATGTCGGCGCCGAACAGGATGGCGCGGGTGGAGGTGGTGCCCTGGTCAATGGCAAGGATATGGGTCATCGCGGCTCTTCCCGGTCCGGTTGCTTCTGGCCGCCAAATTGGTCGACCAATTCGCCGCTGGCAAGGGGCTGCGCGGATTTCCCGCGCCACGGGCAGGCACAGACGGGGAGGCCGGCCCAAAAAAAACGGGGGCCGAAGCCCCCGCAGTCACAGGCGATGGTGCGGGCCCCTTTGCGGATGCCCGTCTGTCCCTCGTTTTTTCGATTTGCCTGTTATTTCATTTCGGCGCGGATCTGCTGGCGCAGCACGTCGATGGGCACCATGATCCCGTCGCGGCGATAGCTCCAGTAGGTCCAGCCGTTGCAGGAGGGCGCGCCCTCCATCGCGGCGCCGACCTGGTGGATGGATCCCTTGCAATCCGAGGCGATGAGCGTGCCGTCGGCCCGGACCTTCGCGGTCTTGTTGCGCGGGCTGAACAGCACCTCCCCGGGCTGCAGCATGCCGCGCTCGACCAGCTGGCCGAAGGGCACGCGCGGCTCCGCCCGCTTGCCTTTCGTGACTTCCAGCACTTCGCTATTGGCCTTGCGCACATTGGCAATGCGCTTCTCGGCGACCTCGGCATAGGCGGCCTCGCGGTCGATGCCGATGAAGTCGCGGCCCAGCCGCTTGGCCACGGCGCCGGTCGTGCCGGTGCCGAAGAACGGATCCAGCACGACATCGCCGGGATTGGTCGTCGCCACCAGCACCCGGTGCAGCAGCGCCTCGGGCTTCTGCGTCGGATGGGCCTTGGCGCCGGTGGCGTCCTTGAGCCGTTCATGCCCGGTGCAGATCGGGATCACCCAGTCGGACCGCATCTGCACGTCGTCATTCATGGCCTTCACGGCCTCGTAGTTGAACGTGTATTTCGCGCCTTCGGATTTCGACGCCCAGATCAGCGTCTCATGCGCGTTGGTCAGCCGCTTGCCGCGGAAATTCGGCATCGGGTTCGACTTGCGCCAGACCACGTCGTTGAGGATCCAGTAGCCCTGGTCCTGCAGCGCGGCGCCGACGCGGAAGATGTTGTGATAGCTGCCGATCACCCAGATCGCGCCATTGGGTTTCAGAACCCGGCGCGCCGCCTTCATCCAGTCATGGGTGAACCGGTCATAGGCGGCGAAAGTGTCGAAGCGGTCCCAGTGATCGTCCACGGCATCGACCTTGGAATTGTCGGGCCGGTGAAGATCCCCGCGAAGCTGTAGGTTGTAGGGCGGGTCGGCGAAGATCAGGTCGACGGAGGCCTCGGGCATCCGGTTCATGATCTCGACGCAATCACCCAACAGTATCTGGTTGAGCGGCAGCGGCGTGCCCTCGGTCTTGGTTCTTTTCATTGTTCGATCTGCCTCGCGGACGCGCGGTTATCCACGCTGTTATTGTGGATAACATGAGTCAGCCGCGAAGTGCAGTCAATTTCTTTTCCTCATCAACAGGTTAGAGCGAGACTCTATTCTGTGTCCCCGCACAATATCTTGTGGATGGGGGCAAAGGATCGGCGATGGTATGGTGTTATCCCCAGTGACTTCAGCGCAACAACATGCGCGCGCGTGGGATAGCCGGCGTTCCGCTCCCAGCCATAGCCCGGGCATTCCCGCGCCAGGTCCGCCATGATCGCGTCACGCGCCACCTTGGCGACGATGGAGGCCGCCGCGACCGACAGGGATTTCGCATCCCCCTTGACCAGGGGCGCCGCCGGGCAGGGCAGTCCGGGCGGCACCTTGTTGCCGTCGATCAGCAGCCGGTCCGGAACGGCGCCCAACCCCGCCACCGCCCGCCGCATCGCCAGGAACGTGGCCTGCAAGATATTGATTTCATCGATTTCCGCGACAGTTGCATGGGCAATGCAGACATCCGCGGTGGCAAGGATTTCCTGCGCCAGCGCCTCGCGCCGCAGCGGGTTCAGCGCCTTTGAATCGTTCAGTCCGGCAGGCACCCGTGCCGGGTCCAGCCGCACCGCCGCCGCCGTCACCGGCCCGGCCAGCGGCCCCCGCCCGACCTCGTCCACACCGGCGATCCGGATCAGCCGCGGATCGCCGCAAAGCTGCCGCTCGGGATCGAAACTGGGGACGGGTTTCACGGGGCTCGGCATGGCGGATCCTCTCATCGCGGGGTCGGCGCGCCGGATGGCGGCAGGTCCTGCTCCCTGTGGACAAGATTCGCGCCTGTGGAAAGCTCTGTGGGAGAAACGAATCGCCGTGGCCCTCCGCCGCCCGGACGACGACCGCGGGCGCAAGGGGCAATCTGGCGAGCGACTTCAGAAAATATTTTCTTATCAGAGTCTTGCGAATCGCCCGATCAGGCCAGCAGGCGGCGCGCGATGACCTGCGCCTGGATTTCCCCAGCCCCTTCGAAGATGTTGAGAATTCTCGCGTCGCATAGCAGCCGGCTGATCGGATATTCCAGCGCGAAGCCGTTGCCACCATGGATCTGCAGCCCGTTATCGGCACAGGCCCAGGCCACGCGCGCCGCCAGGAGCTTGGCCATCCCCGCCTCCAGGTCGCAGCGATGGCCGCTATCCTTCTCCCAAGCGGAATGATAGGTCAGCTGCCGCGCGATCATCAGTTCCACGACCATCATGGCAAGCTTGCCGGCCACACGCGGAAAGGCGATGAGCGGCTTGCCGAACTGCCGCCGGTCGATCGCGTATTGCAGCGACACGTCCAGCGCCGACTGCGCCACGCCGATGGCGCGGGCGGCCGTCTGGATGCGCGCGGATTCGAAGGTTTCCATCAGCTGCTTGAAGCCGCGCCCCTCCACCCCGCCCAGCAGGTTGTCCGCCGCCACGCGGAACCCGTCGAATCCCAGCTCGTATTCCTTCATGCCGCGATAGCCCAGGACGCCGATCTCGCCGCCGGTCAGGCCCGGGTCGGGGAACGGCTCCGCCGCGGTGCCGGGACGTTTCTCGGCCAGGAACATCGACAGGCCCCTGTAATCGTCGCTGGCCGGATCGGTGCGCGCCAGGAGGGTCATCAACTGCGCGCGGGCGGCATGGGTGATCCAGGTCTTGCTGCCCGTCACCTGCCAGCCGCCCTGGGCATCCCGCACCGCGCGGGTGCGCAGGCTGCCCAGATCCGAACCGGTATTGGGTTCGGTGAAGACCGCCGTCGGCAAGGTCTCGCCCGAGGCGAGCCGCGGCAGCCATGTCGCCTTCTGCTCGTCGGTGCCGCCGCAGAGGATCAGCTCCGCCGCGATCTCGGAACGCGTGCCGAGACTGCCCACCCCGATATAGCCACGCGACAATTCCTCGGAGACGACGCACATGGAGGCCTTGGACAGGCCCAGCCCGCCATATTCCTCGGGGATGGTCAGGCCGAAGACGCCCATTTCGGCAAGCTCGCCGATGATTTCCATGGGGATCAGCGCGTCGCTCAGATGCCAGTCATGGGCGTCGGGGACGATCCGGTCCGTCGCGTAGCGGCGGAACTGCTCGCGGATCATGTCCAGCTCCGCATCGAGGCCGCAATCGCCGGGCGTGGCATGCCCGGCCCGCGCCCGGACCAGCTCCAGCAGGCGATGCCGCGCCGCGGGGGTATTGCCCCCGGCCATCAAGATCCCCGCCGCGCCGGAGCCGAGCTCCGGCGCGGCGATCCCCAGATCCCGCAGCCGGAAGAACTCTGCCTGCCACATCGGGATCCCGCCGGCGATCTGCGACAGGTACTCGCCGAAGCCGATCTGCAGGATCAGCTGCTCGGCCTCGCCGAAGGCACCGCCCTGCTGCAGCCGTCCCGCCCAGGCCCGGAGCTGGCGCAGCGCCTCGACATAGGTGGCCAGCCAGGCAAGGCCATGCGCCGCATCCTGCTCCCGCTCCAGCAAGTCCGGCGACAGGCGGCCATTCTCGGTCACGCGCCCGCCCAGCGCGGCGCGCGCCTGCTCCAGGACAGACCCGGCGACAGGCAGCGCCGCGTCGGTCAGCGCCGCGAGATCGGGGAGGATCGGGGACATGTCGGGCCGCTGGCCCTGTCCGTCATGGGGCATCGGTCGCCTCCTTCTCTGGTCCATCTCCGGATCTACCGCCTTCGCAGGCGCAGCGCAATATATATTCAAATATATGTTCTAAATTGACACAAAATGACCTGTCCGTTTTGCGCTGCACCGCGCCGCGGTTCCGGCTATGGCTTGGCAGGAAAGGACAGGTCATGGATTTCACAACTTTCTGGCCCGCCGGCCCCGGGGCCGCCGCCGCGGCCGTGGCCATCACCGTGCTTGCCGCCTTCGTGAAGGGGGCCACCGGCTTCGCGATGCCGATGGTGATGATCTCGGGGCTTGCCACCTTCCTGCCCGGCGAACTGGCGCTGGCGCTGCTGATCGTGCCGACGCTGGTGACCAACGTGATCCAGGCCTTCGGCGGCGGCCTGGGCCGGGCCCGCGCGGCGGCACTCCGCTACTGGCGCTACATCGCCATCGTCCTGGTCTTCATTGCGCTCTCTGCCCAGCTGGTCTCGGTGCTGCCGCAATCCTGGCTGTTCCTGGCGCTGGGAACGGCGATCACCGGCTTCGCGCTGTGGCAGCTTTCCGGCCGACAGGTCACCGTGCCTGCGCACCTGCGCATCCGCGTGGAACTTGCCGTGGGGACCGTCGCCGGGGTGATCGGCGGGCTTTCCGGTGTCTGGGGGCCCCCGACCGTCGCCTATCTCTCGGCCAGCGGCGCGGCGAAGGAGGAATCCGTGCGCGTGCAGGGCGTCGTCTATTTCGCCGGGGCCTGCGTGCTGACCCTGGCGCATCTGCGTTCGGGCGTGCTGAATGCGCAGACCCTGCCGCTGAGCACCGCGATGGTAGTCCCGGCGATGGCCGGGCTGGTCATCGGCATGCAGGCGCGGGGCAGGATGGACGAGGTTCTGTTCCGCCGCTGCACGCTGGCCGTGCTGGCCGTCGCGGGGGTCAACCTGGTGCGGCGGGGGCTCGCCGGCCTGTGACCGGCGCCGTCCCGCCCCGGGCCTGACCCGGGGCCTCCCCCGCCCTTCGGCTCAACCGATGGCGACGGCGCGTACATCCTCGTCGATATGGGCCAGGTACTGCTCGAAATTGTCCGAGAACATTTTCACCAGCTTGCGGGCATTGGCGTCATAGCCCTCCTTGTCCGCCCAGGTCGAACGCGGATCAAGAAGCCCCGCATCCACCCCCGGCACGGTGACCGGCACGTCGAAGCCGAAATTCGGGTCCTTGCGGAACGTCGCCTCGTTCAGCGACCCGTCCAGCGCGGCGGTCAGAAGCGCGCGGGTCGCCTTGATCGGCATTCGCTGGCCGGTGCCGTAAGCGCCGCCGGTCCAGCCGGTATTGACCAGCCAGCAGGTCGCCCCGTGCTTGGCGATCTTGTCGCGCAAGAGGTTGCCGTAGACTTCCGGGCGGCGCGGCATGAAAGGCGCGCCGAAGCAGGTGGAGAAGACCGGCTGCGGTTCGGTCACGCCGCGTTCGGTGCCCGCCATCTTCGAGGTGAAGCCCGACAGGAAATGGTACATCGCCTGCGCCGGGGTCAGCCGCGCGATCGGCGGCAGCACCCCGAAGGCGTCGCAGGTCAGCATGATGATGTTCTTGGGATGGCCGCCCAGCCCGGTCTCCGACGCGTTGGAGATGTAGTCCAGCGGATAGGCGCAGCGCATGTTCGGCGTCAGGCTGTCATCCTCGAAATCCAGCGCCTTGGTCTCGGGGTCATAGACCATGTTCTCGATCACGGTCGCGAATTTCGAGGTGGTGGCGTAGATCTCGGGCTCCGCCTCGGGGCTCAGCGAGATCGTCTTGGCATAGCAGCCGCCCTCGAAATTGAAGGTGCCGCGCTCGGACCAGCCATGTTCGTCATCGCCGATCAGGACACGCTCGGGATCGGCCGAAAGCGTGGTCTTGCCGGTGCCCGACAGGCCGAAGAAGATCGCCGCGTCGACCGGGTTGCCCTTGGCATGGTTGGCCGAGCAGTGCATCGGCATCACGCCCTTCTCCGGCAGGATGTAGTTCAGCAGGGTGAAGACCGACTTCTTGTTCTCGCCGGCATATTCGGTGCCGCCGATCAGGATCAGCTTCCTGTCGAAATTCAGCGCGATCACGGTTTCCGACTTGCAGTCATGCCGCGCCGGATCCGCCTTGAAGGACGGCACGTTGATGATGGTGAATTCCGGGACGAACCCGTCCAGCTCCTCGCGCGAGGGACGGCGCAGCAGGTGGCGGATGAACAGGTTGTGCCAGGCCAGTTCCGTCACCATGCGGACATCCAGCCGGTGTTCCGGATCGGCGCCGCCGAACAGGTCCTGGACGAACATGTCCCGCCCCTTCATATGCGCCAGCATGTCGGCATGGAGCGCATCGAAGCCCGCGGGCGACATCTCCGCGTTGGCGTCCCACCAGATGGTGTCGGCCACGGTGTCGGTCTTGACGACGTGCTTGTCCTTGGGCGAGCGGCCGGTGAACTTGCCGGTGGAGACGAGGAAGGTTCCCCCCTGGCCCAGCTCGCCCTCGCCGCGTTTCAGCGCGGCCTCGATCAGCGCCGGTTCCATCAGGTTGTAGAAAACGCTGCCGAGCCCTTCAATGCCCTGATCTTCCAGCTTCTGCGCCGGGTTCACACGTCCGATGTCCATCTCGTAGCTCCTGAGTTCCGCGGAATGCGGGTGAAACGCGTTTCGCGCTGGCCGCTCCCTCGACGGTACGTGACGGGCCGCAGAAGTGGCGTAAAGCTGCTATAACATGAGCTAAAAACGGGTGGATAGGACGGATTTTGCGAGTTAGCGCAACCATATAGATGTTTGCGCAAACTTGATTAACCCCCGCGCCGGTTAGGATTTCGTTTGCACTCCCCGGCGTAGAAAACAGCGGGTGGGAATGGCGAATCATCGCGTTTGTGGGGTGCAGCATGGCCGGTACGGCGACAGGAACGGTTTCACGTCATCAGGGGGCGCCGGCACAGGTCCGCGCCGCCGTCGTGGAGGACGATCCGTCGATCCTGCATGCCGTCCGCCTGATGCTGGAGGCCGAGGGCTATGTCGTGGACGCCTATCCCGACGGTGCGGCTGCCTATGAGGGGTTCGGACGCCACCCCCCCGACATTGCCCTCATCGATCTGGTCATGCCCGGCATGGACGGCATGGAACTGGTGCGCCGCACCCGCTCCGCATGGGATTTTCCGATCATCATGGTGACCGGTCGCGACGACGAGATCGACGAAGCGCTGGGATTGCGGCTGGGAGCCGACGACTACGTGCACAAGCCCTTCGCCCAGCGCCTTCTGCTAGAACGCATGCGCGCCAATCTGCGCCGCGCGCGCCGGCACGGAACGCCCCCGCCCGCCGCCGCGCCTGCCGCCGAGCCCGCGGCGGAGATGATCCGCGGCATCCTGTGCATGGATGCGGAACGCCACCTGGTCACCTGGCGCGGGGAACCGGTCAGCCTGACCGTGACCGAATTCCAGCTGCTGGCCGCCCTGGCAAGGCGGCCCGGGGTGGTCAAGTCGCGCGATCAGCTGATGGATGTCGCCTATGACGACAACATCTATGTCGACGACCGGACCATCGACAGCCACATCAAGCGGCTGCGCAAGAAACTGCGCGGCGTCGATCCGGATTTCTCGGCAATCGAGACGCTTTACGGCATCGGCTATCGCTATACATCGCCGCCGGAAACGCCCGGCCAGATCTGAATTCGCAGCGGTCCGTCATCCGCCTGCCTCGCCCCTTGCATCCGGACCCGAAGGGACCGGCAGCCGCAGGCGCCCCGCCCGAACGGCGGATCCCAGCGCCCCGGCCCTGCCGCAGAAGCGACATCCGCCCGTCCGTTTCGCAACGGCCCCCGCCAGACGCGGGGGCGCAGATGCCGGTGTCTCTTGCCCGATCACAGTTCCGCCCCCCCGCCGACTGACCTTTCCGACGCGATCTCGCGCGCATTGACGGCACGGACGGCGGGGTTGCGCGAGCTGGTCCATGACCTGCGCAGTCCCCTGACAGCCCTGCAGCTGGGGACGGAAACCCTGCTGGAACGCAGCGCCGACACGCCCGAACGCGTGATCCTGGAACAGATGCTGTCGGATATCGGCCGACTGGCGCGCATGCTGGAGAGTGTCGACCAGCGATATCCGCCGGGACTTCCCGCGCTTCTGACACGCGAACTCGCCGCAGCCGCCGCAGCCCTGAAAGCCCGCGGATCCGCGGTCACGCTGGAGCTTGCCGCCGGATTGCCCTCCGGCACCGCAGCGGACCCGGCCCGGGCCGCCGCCATCGCCCGGCTGGCATGGGCGACCGCAGCCCGGATCCCCGACGGGCAGGACGTGACGATGCGGCTTCGCCAGGACGCCGGCGGGCTGTTCTGGGAAACAGAAATCCGCAGCCGCGGCACTCCGCTTGACAGCCCGCCCTCCGCCGGGAGAGGTAGCGCCACCCTCTGCCACCGCCTGAGACTGAGACAGGGACAGGATGCCCCCCAGCCAAGCTGAGCCAGCCGAGACCCGCCACGCCTCGACCGTCGCGATCGACGGTTGCGCCGTGCTGATCCAAGGCCCCTCGGGCAGCGGAAAATCCTCGCTGGCACTGCAGCTGATGGCCCATGGCGGCGGGCTGGTCGCGGATGATGTCACCACGCTGTGGCGGCGCGACGGCCGGGTGATGGCCGCCGCACCGCCGCCGCTGCCGCCGGCCATCGAATGCCGCGGCATCGGCCTGATCCGTGCCGAGCTGGTCGGACCGGCCCCCGTGACGCTGGTCGTGGACCTTTCTGTCACCGAAACGCAACGGATACCCGAGCCGGGCGCGATCCTGCTGCTCGGGATCCGCCTGCCCCTTTTACACCGGGTCGACTCGGTGCATTTTGCCGCAGGGATACTGCAATATGTGCGGGGACAGGGGATTCATCCGGCATGACGGCGCGATCAGGCACTGCGGAACCGGAGCACCAGACCCGCGTGATCTTCGTCACCGGTCCCTCCGGGGCCGGCCGGTCCACCGCGATACGGGCCCTGGAGGACATGGGCTGCGAGACGGTCGACAACCTGCCCCTGAGCCTCGTTCCCGCGCTGATCGACGGCGCCCCGGGCGGCCGCCCGCTGGTCCTGGGCCTGGATGTGCGCAACCGCGAGTTCAGCATCGCCGCGCTGATCGAGATGATCGGAGCGCTGAGCCGCCATGCCGGGGTCGGGCTGGAGCTGATCTATCTCGATGCCCGCGCGGATATCCTGGTGCGGCGCTATTCCGAGACCCGCCGCCGCCATCCGCTGGCCCCGGCCGAAACCGCCGCGGAAGGAGTGGAACGCGAACTGGATCTGATGGAGCCGATCCGCGCGCGGGCGGATTTCCTGATCGATACCTCGGATTTGACACCGCACGAGCTGCGCGCCGAGCTGGATCGCTGGTTCGGCGGCTCCGCGGCGCAGCGGCTGGCCCTTTCGGTGCATTCCTTCAGCTACAAGCGCGGACTGCCGCGCGGCATCGACATGGTCTTCGACGTGCGGTTCCTGCGCAATCCCTACTGGTCGGCGGAGCTGCGCGCGCTGGATGGCCGGAACCCGGCCGTCGCGACCTATATCTCCGAAGATCCGCGCTTCGACCCGTTCTTTTCGCGCATCGCGGATCTGGCGGAACTGCTGCTGCCTGCCTATCTGGAGGAGGGAAAATCCCACCTGACGCTGGGATTTGGCTGCACCGGCGGGCAGCACCGTTCCGTTGCACTTGCAGAAAAATTGGCGTCCGCGCTTGCAGCAAAGGGCTGGGGCGTGTCTATTCGACATCATGAGCTGGAGCGGCGCGGTATGCTGGCCGCCCCTGCAAAACCGGGTGACGCAGCTTGATAGGCATCGTTATTGTCGCGCATGGCGGACTGGCACGGGAGTATCTCTCGGCGATGGAGCACATTCTGGGGCCCCAGAGCGGGATCGTGCCCGTGGCGATCGCCGCCGAGGACAGCCGCGAAGGCAAGATCGCCGAGATCATCGCCGCGGCCAACCGCGTCGACGAGGGCGACGGCGTCGTGGTCGTCACCGACATGTTCGGCGGCTCCCCGTCCAACCTCTCCATGCCCGCCTGCATGCAGGACAAGCGCAAGATCATGGCCGGGGCGAACCTGCCCATGCTGATAAAGCTGGCGAAACTGCGCGGCCAGCCGGTCGCTCTGGCGGTTGAATCCGCGCTGGCGGCCGGCAAGAAATACATAAACAGCTTTGACGGAGCGCCGTTTGACGATCACGCCCATGCCGCAACAAACGCGGCGGACCCTCGAAATCATTAACGAGAAGGGGCTCCATGCCCGCGCCTCGGCGAAGCTTGCCGAGGTGGTCGAAAGCCATGACGCAAGGGCCACTGTGTCCCGCGAGGGACTCAGCGCCTCGGGCGACAGCATCATGGGCCTTTTGATGTTGGCAGCCTCAAAGGGAACAACTATTGAGGTCGAAACCTGCGGACCGGACGCCGCGAAGCTGGCCCAGGCCCTGGAAGATCTGGTCGCCAACCGGTTCGGGGAAGATTTCTGATCCTCCGGAACGCCGGGCACCGACAGGATGGATGGACAGCAAGTGGTTGAGAGTTATCAGGACGCCACGGCCGAGGGCCCCGACTACGTGCCGTATGACAAGCGCAAGCTGTCCTACGCGACCACGTTCGACAGCCCCGTGAAGGCGCAGACCATCCGGTCCCTCGAATGGCTGACCGGAAAGATCACGCTGCTGCGGCTGATTCGCGATTTCGAGAGATCCGGCGTCCCCGAGGGCCAGGCATTCTGGCGCCGCGCGCTGGATGTCATGGGCATCGCGCTGCATACGCCGCGCGAGCAGATCGACCGCATCCCGCGGAACGGGCCGCTGATCGTCGTCGCCAACCATCCGCATGGGCTGGTCGACGGCATGGTTCTGGCAGAACTGATCGGGCGCGTCCGGCAGGATTACAAGATCCTGACGCGCTCGCTTCTGACCGGTGTGGACGAGGTGCGCCGCTTCATGCTGCCAGTGCCCTTTCCGCACGAGGCCGATGCGCTTCAGCAGAACCTGGAGATGCGCCGCCGCGCGATGGAACATCTGGGCCAGGGCGGTGCGATCGTGCTGTTCCCCTCCGGCGTGGTGGCCTCCTCCAGGACCTGGTTCGGCCCGGCACTCGAGGCGGCATGGAACCCCTTCACGGCGAAGATGATCCAGCGCAGCGGCGCCACCGTCCTGCCGGTGCGCTTTCCCGGGCAGAACAGCCGCTGGTACCAGGTCGCGAACCAGCTTTCGCCGACGCTGCGCCAGGGACTTCTGATCCATGAGGTCGTGGCCGCGCTGAACAAGCCGCAGGCCCCCATCGTCGGAGAGCCGGTGCCGCCCGAGGAGAGCCGCCGCTGGGCAAGCGATCCGCGCGGCTTCGTCGCCTGGCTGCGGGACCGCACCCTGTCGCTGTGACCGCCTGCCAGCGGGTTAAGCGAACCTGACCACCGCGCGCGGAACGGTCAGCGCTTGCTTACCCCCCGGACCTAGCCTCCCGGCCCATCGAGAACCGGTGGAGCCGCCATGACCCAGGAAATCACGTCTTCGGAATTCGAGGCCGAACTCGGCGCCGCGCCGGGCCCCAAGCAGAACCTCGTCGAGCTGGAGGTCGGGCCGATGATGGCCAGCGACATTCCGGGGGTCCATGTCAACGGCGCCGTGCCCGCGGTTCAGGTCGTGGCCCATGAAGGCGGAGCGATGCCCGCGCCGGCCCTTTACGTTCCGGCGCTGAACCAGCCCGGCCATCCGATGCGCAGGCAGGCCGCGAACGGCCAGTGGTTCGAACTGGCCCAGAGCGTGGATCTGCGGCATTTCGGCAAGATCGTCGACAATCGCGGGTCGGATATCGGTCCGGCGCTGCGAAACTTCGTCGATTACGCCCGCGAGAAGAACGGCGGCACGGTGATGATTCCGCCGGGCATCTTCTCGCTGGAAAGCCCGGTTGACGAGAGCATCAACCTGCCCGCCGACAATTTCGGCATCGGCATTTTCGGGATGGGCACGGAGATCAGCCGCATCGTGGTCGATGGGGCCAGCGTATCGCACGGGCCGCTGTTCAGCGCCCCCAACCGCGCGCCCTTCTTCCAGTTCGAGAAATTCGCCATCCTGGCGGAGGGCCGGGTGAATGGCCGCCCGCTGGCGGCGACGCTGCCGCTGAACGGCGGATCCCGGCGCAACTGCTCGCTGATCGTGCGCGACCTGCTGGTGCAGGGCTATGACGCCCATCTCTCCGCGGGCTTCCCCTATGACGACCATTTCACCCGCGGGCTGGATTTCACAGGCGCCTGGCGGATGCTTCTGGAAAACTGCCACATCTCGGGTCCGCTCGTGCCCAACGTGAAGCAGATGAACGACTGGAGCGACAGTTCGATCCTGTGGCGCATGGAGGACGGGCTGGTGATCGACGGGGCCTATGCCCCGATCATCCGCGACGTGCAGTTCTATTTCGTCGCGCGCCCGGTCCTGTGCCGCGGCCATCCTGACGGCCCGCAGGATGCCGGGGCGATCGAAGCAGAGCGCGGCCTGTTCGAGAACGTCCGCTGCCCGACCTGCAAGGTGGCGATCGAGTGGTTCCGCACCGGCGCCGAACCCGAGCTGGTGATCACCGACTGCTTCTTCGACTATCGCGACATCGGGCTGAAGATAAAGGGATCGCGCCTTGGCCAGATCCATCGCAACGCCTTCTTCCAGAAGACGAATACCGATACCTCCCTGGCCCCGCCCGCCGATATCTACCTGGATCACTGCATCGATTTCCTCATCGATCACAACATGCATCACGAGGGGGGGGACACCCGGCGCGTCGGGATCCGCATGGTCGATACCAGCAACGCGCAGGGACATGTCACGGACCGGATCGAGATCCGCCGCAACCGCGTCACCAGCCTGGCGGTGATGAGCAGCTATTTCGAGAAGGGTGCGGGGACCGGCAAGGCGGTCTACGAGCCCGGGGCCTTCCTCGGCTCGGTCTCGGCCGAGGTCGATGACAGCGCCGCAACCGAGAAGGCCGCGCTGTCGCTGCGCGAGCCCTACAGCCTGTTCCTGACGCTGGAGGCGCCGGGCCAGAGCCTTGCCGACAATGCCTGGCAAACCCTCGGCTGGAGCGCGCTGGAGCGCGCGGACACCGTTGCCGCAGAGGCCTGGGATACGGAAACGCCGACGCGGATCATCATCCCGCAGAACCGGGCAATCACCCGGATCCGGCTGCGGGCGACGGTGGAATTCACGGCCGGCGGCGGGGGGCTGCGGCGGATGCAGGTGCTGCGCAACGGCACGCCCGGCAAGGATCTGAACATCGCCGTGCCCGCCCAGGCCGGGGCGCCCGCGATTCTTTCTGCCGGGTCCGACTGGATCGAGGTGGCCGGCGGCGACATCCTCGAGCTTCGCGTCCTGCAGGAGAGCGGCGGCGCGCTGGCCGCGACGGGGGCGACCAGCCTGACCGCCTCCTTCCGGTAGGCCGGACCGTTACCGAAATGCAGGCGTCCGGGCCCGTTCCGGACGCCATTTTCGTTGCGTCGTTTCAGGGGCCTGCCGCGCCGTGCTATCACGAAGCAGTGACAAGGAAAGGCGCGGCGTGCTCGAGACCATCAAGACCATATGGCGATTCGCCATGAACCTCATGACGCGGACCGATGAGGCGAACCTGCCGCTGGTCGCCGCGGGCGGCGCGTTCTTCTCCATGCTCTCGGTCTTCCCGGCCATCGCCGCGGTGGTCGCCCTGCTGGGGTTCATCGCCGATCCGGCCGCCGTGGAATCGCAGATGCAGATGCTGCAGCGATTCATGCCGCCCGAGGCCTTCCAGATCATCGACAGCCAGGTGCGCCGGATGGTGCTGACCTCGAGCAGCACGCTGGGCTGGGCGACGGTGATCAGCACCCTGGCGGCGCTATGGTCCGCGCGCAAGGGCACCGATGCGCTGGTGCGCGGGCTGAACGCGGTCTATCGCGGGCCGCAGCGCAAGGGCTGGCACGCGATGGCGCTGTCCTACGCGCTGACCATCGCGCTGAGCCTGGTGGCGGTGGCGGCGATCCTGGCGCTGGTCATCGTGCCGATCATCACCACGATCCTCAACCTGCCCTTCCTGGCGCAGAACCTGCCGGCCGGGCTGCTGAACTGGGTGAACGGCCTGCTTCTGCAGATCGCGCGCTGGTTCATCGCGCTGGGGCTGGTCTTCACCGGCGTCTGGCTGCTCTACCGCTTCGCGCCCAACCGGCCGCACCGCATGACCGGCTTCTTCACTCCCGGTTCGGTGCTGTCGATCACCGTCTGGGGCGCCGCGACCTTCGGCTTCAGCTACTATCTCAGCAATTTCGGCAATTACAGCCAGGTCTACGGATCGATCGGTGCCGTGATCGCCCTGCTCATGTTCCTCTACATCACCATCTACGTGGTGCTTCTGGGCGCCGCGCTGAATGCCGAACTGGAGCGGTTCCGCGAGGATCGCGAGGCCAGGATCGCGCGGGAGGCGGAGGAAACCGCCGCCCTGACCGAGACCGGAAGCGTCACGTCCTGAGGTTGCGGGCCGCGTCCTTGAGCACGGCATATTGCCCGTCCGGGCGGAACCGCCACAGATACCCCGGCAGCACAGCCCCCATCGCCGCCGGGGAAATGCCCAGATCGGCGAACCCGCGCGCATCCGGCGCCACGACATTGTCGCGCGCCAGCGATTTGAGCTGGTCGCGGGTCAGCATCCGGTTGACAAGAAGGCCGCCGCTGAGCTTCTGCAGCATGTCGAAGCTCCAGGCCATGGTCTGCGCCGCGGGCTGCGGCAGGGCCAGCACCCAGCGACGCTTGCGGATCACGCCCAGCATGTCCTGCATCAGCGCGCGGAAGGTCTTCACCTCCGGGCCGCCGAGCTCGTAGATCCCGCCCCCGGCACCGTCCAGCAGATACAGCTCCGCGGCGGCGGCGACGTCATCGACGTAGACCGGCTGGAACCGCGTCCCGGCGCCGGTGATCGGCAGGACCGGTCCGAATTGCGCCATCGCGGCGAAACGGTTGAAGAAACTGTCCCCGGGTCCGAAGATCACCGAGGGACGCAGGACCATCGCGCCGGGCAGCGCGGCCAGCACCGCCGCCTCTCCGGCCGCCTTGCTGCGGGCATAGGCGCTGGGACTGCCGGCATCCGCGCCGATCGCGGAAAGCTGGACCATGCGGGAAATCCCCGCCTCCGCGGCAAGCCGGGCGATGCGGCCCGGGCCCTCCGCCTGCACCGCCTCGAACCCGTTGCGCCCCGACTCGACGAGGATGCCCACGCAATTGACCACCGCATCGGCCCCCGCAAGCACATCGCGCACCGATCCGTCGTCGCGGATGTTGCAGAAAACCGGTTCGACCTGGCCGACTGCCCCGTAGGGTTTCACATGCATGGCCAGATTCGGGTTCCGCACCGCCACGCGCACGCGCCAGCCCGCCTTGGCCATCCGCCGTGCGATATGGCGTCCGACGAAGCCCGATCCGCCGAAGATCGTGACAAGTTTCGACATGGCCTGCCTCCCGCTGGGTACCATTCAGGAAATATCCCGCCCCGGGGGACCGGACAAGGTGCAACTGGTCGCGTTTGTGCACCCACCCGCATGGAGCCCCGGTTAATCTCCGGGCACATGACGCAAGGAAAGGCGCGGGGACCTGTTGACACCATCGCGCAGCACGCTTAGAAGCCGCCCTCACGACATCGGCCCAGATGGCGGAATTGGTAGACGCGCTAGCTTCAGGTGCTAGTGTCCGCAAGGACGTGGAGGTTCGAGTCCTCTTCTGGGCACCATTTCCCACCGATCGGAAATGACCCTGCCGGACCGATGTCGCCCCCCCCCCTCTTTCACATGACGAACGCCCCCTGCCACCGGCTGTTCCGCGCCCGCGCGCGGCAGAGCAGGCGGCACGGAAAAGTTTCGCGCGGGCGCGCGATATCGTGTTGACACCCCCCGGAACGGCCCTTAGAAGCCGCCCTCACGACATCGGCCCAGATGGCGGAATTGGTAGACGCGCTAGCTTCAGGTGCTAGTGTCCGTAAGGACGTGGAGGTTCGAGTCCTCTTCTGGGCACCATCCCCCCTTTCGACATGATCCAACCGGCGCCGCGTCGCGCAGTGACGGAATTTTCGCCCCGATCCCTAGCACATCGGCGGATGACTGGGCATAACGGGACTCCTGGACCCGTCTTGAAAGGAAGCCCCTTGCCGCATCACGTCTATCAGGGCGACCTGCCCGACGGGCTGGATCTCGGGCCAGTCGTGGCCATCGACTGCGAAAGCATGGGGCTGATCCCGGGCCGCGACCGGCTTTGCGTGGTGCAGATGTCCGCGGGCGACGGCACCGCCCATCTGGTGCAGGTCGCCAGGGGCCAGACCACGGCGCCGAACCTGGTGCGGATCCTGAAGGATCCGACCGTGCTGAAACTGTTCCATTACGGGCGCTTCGACATCGCGATGATGCATCATGCCTTCGGCGCGCTGGCGGCGCCGGTCTATTGCACCAAGATCGCGTCGCGGCTGGTGCGGACCTATACCGACCGCCACGGGCTGAAGAACCTGGTCTCGGAACTGCTGGGCGAGGATATCTCCAAGCAGCAGCAATCCAGCGACTGGGGCGCCGGGACCCTCAGCGAGGCGCAGATCGCCTATGCCGCCTCGGACGTGCTGCACCTGCACAGGCTGCGCGAGGCGCTGGACCTGCGGCTGGCGCGCGAAGGCCGCGCCAGGCTGGCGCAGTCCTGCTTCGATTTCCTGCCAACGCGGGCGCTTCTCGATCTGGAAGGCTGGCCCGATACCGACATCTTTGCCCATACGTGATCCCCATGACCGATACCGATTCCGACATCTTCCTTTCCGCCGGCCGCCGCGTGATCGCCATCGAGGCCGAGGCACTCGGCCTTCTGGGCGCGGCGCTGGATGACAGCTTCGCCGCTTCCGTCCGGCTGATCCTCAATGCCAGGGGGCGGGTGATCGTCTCGGGCATGGGCAAATCGGGGCATATCGCGCGCAAGATCGCCGCGACCCTGGCCTCCACCGGCACGCCCGCGCATTTCGTCCATCCCGCCGAGGCCAGCCATGGCGACCTGGGCATGCTGGCCGCCGGCGATGTGGTCATGATGCTGTCCAATTCCGGCGAAACCCCGGAACTGGCGGACATGATCGCCCATACCCGGCGTTTCAACATCCCGCTGATCGGCGTGGCCAGCCGCCCCGACTCGACGCTTCTGCGCCAGGCCGATGTCGCGCTGGTGCTGCCCAAGGCGCCCGAGGCCTGCGGCACCGGCATCGTGCCGACCACCTCGACCACCATGACCCTGGCGCTCGGCGATGCGCTTGCCGTCGCGCTGATGGAGCACCGCCAGTTCACGCCCGAGCATTTCCGCCAGTTCCATCCCGGCGGCAAGCTCGGCGCCCAGCTGTCGAAGGTCTCCGACCTGATGCATGGCGGCGACGAACTGCCCCTGGTGGGCATGGACACGTCGATGGGCGAGGCGCTGATCGTCATGAGCCAGAAGGGCTTCGGCGTGGTCGGCGTGCTGTCCGAATCGGGGCTGCTGGCCGGGATCATCACCGATGGCGACCTGCGGCGGAACCTGGTGAACCTGCTGGACAAGACCGCCGGCGACGTGATGACCCGCGACCCCAAGACGATCGGCCCCGACGAACTGGCCGAGAAGGCCGTGGCGCTGATGGACCGGCTGAAGATCACCAGCCTCTTCGCGGTCGATCCCGGCGGCCCGCGCATCGCCCGCGGCATCGTCACCATCCATGACTGCCTGCGCGCCGGGGTCGTCTGATTGTGGCACGATTCGATAACGCCTATTCGCGCGCTATCGCCATCGTCAAACTCGTCCTGCCGCTGGTCGCGCTCGGCCTGCTCTCCACGCTCTTCCTGCTGTCGCGCGGCGGCCAGCAGGGCGAGCCGCTGCCCTGGACCGAGGCCGAGATGGGCGAACTCGCCCGCGAGGAGCGCCTGGGAAGCCCGACCTATGCCACGCTGACCGAGGACGGCGCCGAGCTGCGGCTGCAGGCGGACAAGGTCACGCCCGATCCCGACAGGGAGGGCGTGGCCCATGGACGGCAGCTGAGGGCGCGGCTGGCGCGGCCCGACGGCACGATCCTGGATCTGGAGGCGCCCGAGGGGCGGCTCGACCAGGGCGACCGCAGCGCGGTGCTGGAAGGCGGGGTGCGGATCACCGCCTCCGAAGGCTACGTCGCCACCATGCCGGGCGTGCGGCTGCGCACCAACCTGACCCACATGCAGAGCCTCGGCCCGGTCGAGGCCGACGGCCCCGCCGGCCGGATCGAGGCCGGGGGGCTGACCGTCACCGCCGAGAAGGGCGGCGGACGGGGCACGGTTGCGCTGTTCACGGACGGGGTACACCTGATATATCGCCCCCAAGCGACGGAGGCCGAAGCCGAATGAGACAGTCCCTGATCCTGACCCTGATGCTGGCGGCGGCGCAGGCCCTGCCCGGGGCCGCCCTGTCGCAGGGGACGGGCGTGAGCCTTGGCGGCGTTGCCGAGACCGACCGCGACGCGCCGGTCGAGGTCACCTCCGACCAGCTGGAACTGGACCAGACCGCGGGCACCGCGCTGTTCACCGGCGACGTGCTGGTGGTGCAGGGAGAGATGCGGCTGGCCGCGCCGCGCATCCTGGTCGAATATGCGCGTCTGCCCGATGGCAGCCTGGGCGAGGACGTGGACCGCATCACCGCCACCGGCGGCGTCACCATGGTCACGCCCGACGAGGCGGCCGAGGCGGAGGAAGCCGTCTATTCCCCCGTCACCGAGGAAGTCGTGATGACCGGCGACGTGCTGCTGACCCAGGGGCCGAACACGCTGAACGGGACGCGGCTGGTGATCGACCTGGCCACGGGAACCGGCCGCATGGAGGGCCGGGTGCGCACCGTCATCACCCCCGGCACCGCCCCGGAGAGCGCCGGGCAATGACCGGCCCCGATCCCGAAATCCCGGCCGGCGGTCTTCAGGTCCGCGGCCTGCGCAAGAGCTATCGCAAGCGCCCCGTCATCCGCGACGTGTCGCTGGAGCTGGACCGCGGCGAGGTTGTCGCCCTGCTGGGGCCCAACGGCTCGGGCAAGACCACGACCTTCTACGCCATTGCCGGGCTGATCCATGCCGAGGGCGGCGAGGTGCGGCTGGAAGGGCGCGACGTCACCACCCTGCCCATGTACCGCCGCGCCAAGCTGGGCATCGGCTACCTGCCGCAGGAAGTCTCGATCTTCCGCGGCCTGTCGGTCGAGGACAACATCCTGGCGATCCTCGAGATCTCGGAGCCCGACCCGCATACCAGGCGCGAGCGGCTGGAGGAGCTGCTGTCGGAATTCTCGGTCACGCATCTGCGCCGCTCGCGGGCGCTGGCGCTGTCGGGCGGCGAAAGGCGCCGGGTGGAAATCGCCCGATGCCTCGCGGCCAATCCCCGCTACGTGCTGATGGACGAACCCTTTGCCGGGGTCGATCCGATCGCGGTGGGCGACATCCGCGCGCTGGTCGCCGATCTGAAGACCCGGGGAATCGGGGTGCTGATCACCGATCACAATGTCCACGAGACGCTGCAGATCGTCGACCGCGCCTATATCCTGCACGAGGGCAAGGTGCTGATGAGCGGCTCCGCCGAGGATGTCATCGCCAACGAGAATGTCCGCAAGGTCTATCTGGGGCAGGGATTCCGCATGTCCTGACCCTCAGGCGGGCGGCGGGCTGCCCGCCTGTCCGGCCCCGGCGAAGAAACTTGCCGGGAACCTCGATGCGCGGATAGAGTTGACAGACAAAGGTGAGGTGGAGCCAAATGGCTGCATGTTCGACGATGCCTATGTCCTCCTGTCGTCTTCCGGCGCCTGTATCGAGGTCGCAGCGGATGCCCGCTCCCTCAGGCGCAGCCCAATCCCCGGCCCCCCGGTCCTGCACGTGACGGACCCGGCCGGTTCACAGCCCCGAGCATAAGGAGGTGTTATGAGATACCAAATCAGCGGGAAGCAGATCGACGTCGGTGACGCGCTTCAGACCCATGTCGAGGAGGCGCTCGACGAGGTCATGACCAAGTACTCGCAGCGTCCCACCGAGGCGATCCTGACCTTCTCCCGTGACGCGCATGAATTCGTGTGCGAGGCGACGGTGCATCTCTCCACCGGACTGACATCGCAGGCCAAGGCCAAGGGCACCGAGATCTACGGCGCCTTCGAGGCCTGCCTGGAAAAGCTCGACAAGCAGCTGCGCCGCTACAAGCGCCGCCTGAAGGATCATCATGTCAAGCGCGCGGAGCCGGTTGAAGCTTTCGGGGCTTCGTCGTATGTGATCGCCGCCGAAGCGGATGGCGAGGATCTCGAGGAACCCAGCTCGCTTCAGCCCGTTATCATCGCCGAGATGGAGACGCGCATCCCCTCCATTTCGGTCGGAGAGGCGGTCATGCAGATGGAACTCGTCGGCGCGCCGATCCTGGTGTTTCGCAACGAGGGCACGAGCGGAGTGAACGTGGTGTATCGCCGGGACGATGGCAACATCGGCTGGATCGATCCCAGCAACACGGTGTGAACGATCGCGCAGCGCGCGAGAAAGTGGATAGATGGAACTAGCCTCCCTACTGACACCTGCCGCGGTGAAATCCATCGGCGGGATGACCAGCAAGAAGCGGCTGCTGCAGGAACTGGCGGAAATTGCCGCCGATTGTTACGGCATCAGTGCCGATGACGCTGTGGAAGCGCTTCAGGATCGCGAATCCATCGGTCCAACCGGCGTGGGAGAGGGTGTCGCCCTCCCCCATGCCCGCCTGGGCACGCTCAGCAAGGTCTCGGGCGTGTTCCTGCGGCTGGAACGTCCGCTGCCCTTCGATTCCATCGACCGCCAGCCGGTGGACCTGGTCTTCGCGCTTTTTGCCCCGGACGATTGCGGCGTCGCGCATCTGAAGGCGCTGGCGGCCGTGTCGCGGATCATGCGCAACAGCTCGACCTGCGCCAAGCTTCGCGCCAATGACGACCCCGACACGCTCTATACCATCCTGACGGACCTGCAGAACACCAAGGCGGCCTGAGCCCCGACGGGACGGTCCCGGCCGGGTTCCGCGCGGCCGCGCAACGGTACCCCACACGAAAAAGGCGCCGCCCCGAAGGACGGCGCCCGGATCAGCGGGTCGCGGCGGCGGCGCCTGTCACTCGGCGGCGAGGCGTTCGCCCACGAAATCCTGCAGGAAGGACGTGAATTCGTCGCGCAGGTCGTCGCGTTCCATCCCGAAGGCCACGGTCGCCTGCAGATACCCCGCCTTGGAGCCGCAATCGTAGCGCTCCCCGCGGAAGCGGTAGCCATAGACGCCGCTGCCCTCGATCTCCTCGGCGATCGCGTCGGTCAGCTGGATCTCTCCGCCCGCGCCGATCTTCATCTCGTCGAGATTGTTCAGCACGGAGGGATCGAGAATGTAGCGGCCGATCACCGCCAGGTTGGAAGGGGCCTCTTCCTGCTTGGGCTTCTCGACCATGCCGGAAACCTTCACCATGTGGCCCATGTCCTCCTTGATGGCGAGCGTGCCGTAGGACGAGATCTTGTCCATCGGGACTTCCATCGCGGCGACCATGTTGCCGCCGACTTCCTCATAGGCCTCGACCATCTGCGCCAGGCAGGACTTGTCGGACTTGATGACGTCATCGGGCAGGATCACGGCGAAGGGCTCGCCGCCGATCAGGCGCCGCGCGCACCAGACCGCATGGCCCAGGCCCAGGGCCTCGCGCTGGCGGACATAGGCGATGGCACCGCTTTCCATGTCCGTGCGCTTGAGCTGGTCCAGAAGCGCGGTCTTGCCCTTGCGCTGGAGCGTCGCCTCAAGCTGGGGCGCGCCGTCGAAATAATCCTCCAGCGCGGACTTCCCGCGCGAGGTCACGAAGATGAATTCCTCGATCCCCGCATCGCGGGCCTCGTCGATCGCGTACTGGATCAGCGGCTGATCGACCAGCGTCATGATTTCCTTGGGGATCGACTTGGTGGCGGGCAGGAACCGCGTCCCCATCCCGGCAACAGGGAAAATGGCTTTGGTTACCTTGTGTTTCATGACCTTGCCCTTGCTCTTCAATTTACGCACTCCGGACGGGAACGCCGGTATCGGCTGTTCGTTCCGTCCCCACTGAAATTATCGTGAAAGAACTCCCGGCGGGAGACAACTCCTTTGCGGTCCGGCCCCCCAGACTGCCGCTAATTCGGCAGGAGGCTGCCGGAATTCTATCATGCGCCGGGCTGCGCCGCCAGCATCGCCTCGATTCGCGCCACATCCGAGGGATTGTTCAGCTCCCAGAACTGGCGGCCGCGGGCCTCCACCTCGACGCACAGGACCGGATGGCCGTTCTCCATGAAGCGCAGCTGCTCCAGCCCCTCCAGCGTTTCCAGCGTCCCGACCGGCAGGCGGCCATAGGCTTCCAGCGCCGCGGGGCGGTAGGCATAGACGCCGACATGGTGGAAAACCGGGGTCTCCGGCCCGTCCGTCGGCACCGCATCGGAATAGGGAATCACTTCCTTGGAGAAGTACAGCGCCATGCGGTCGGCGCGGAACACCGCCGTGGTGCCGCCGACGCGCCCGGCCTTGCGGTCCTCGCGGAACCCGGCCAGCGCCGCGCCGTCGCAGCGCAGCACCGGCGTGGCCACCTCGGCCGCGGGCGTATCCGAAAGCCCCGCGATCAGGTCCTCGACGAACCAGGCCGGGGTCAGCGGCGCATCGCCCTGCAGGTTCACGACGATGTCGTAGCCGCCGCCCAGCACCGCCAGCGCCTCGGCGCAGCGTTCCGTGCCGTTGCGGCAGGATTCGGAGGTCATCACCACCTCGGCCCCGAAAGCCTCCGCATGGGTGCGGATCCGGTCGTCATCGGTGGCGACGACGACACGGTCGACGCCCCGGACCGCCATGGCGGCGTCCCAGGACCGCCGGATCAGGCTTTTCGCCACCCCGTCTGCATCCCTGAGCTCGACCAGGGGTTTTCCGGGATAGCGGGTCGACGCATAGCGCGCCGGGATGATGATGATGGAGGTCATTCAGGCCTGCTGAAGTTCGATCCCCGGCGCGTAAGCGATGAAGAACGGGTTGGCGTAATCCGCCTTGCCATAACGCAGCGGCGTGTGATCGTCAAAGCGCACGACCTCGCCCCCGGCCCCGGCCAGGACGGCATGGCCCGCCGCCGTGTCCCATTCCATCGTGCGGCCCAGCCGCGGATACAGATCCGCCTCGCCGGTCGCCACCAGGCAGAATTTCAGCGAGGATCCCGCGCTCTTCATGTCATCGACGCTGTACTTGCCGATATAGTCGTCGGTGGCCTGGTCGCGATGCGATTTCGACGCCACCACCCGCAGCGCCCCGGTGTCGGGAGCCGAGACGGACATGGTGACGACCGTGCCCGCGGCGTCGAGCCGGGCATCGGCCTCCTCCACGGACTGGCCGTCGGCGCGCGTGTAGAACAGCCGGTCCTTCGCCGGCGCATAGACCACGCCGCGCACCGGGATGCCGTCTTCGACATAGGCGATGTTCACGGTGAAATCGCCGCGGCGCTTGATGAATTCCTTGGTGCCGTCCAGCGGGTCGACGATCAGGAAGCTGGCGGCCGACTCTCCATGGGTGGCGGCCTGCTCCTCGGTGACCAGCAGCACGTCGGGGAAGGCCGCGCGCAGACCGGCCGAGATATGCGCATCCGCCGCCTTGTCGGCCTTGGTCACCGGGCTGTCGTCATCCTTGGCCTCGACCGAGAAATCATCCTCGCCATAGATCCCCATGATGATCTCGCCCGCTTCCAGCGCGAGCCTGCGCATCACCACTTCAAGCTTGCCGTAATCCATATCCGTCACTCTCCACATGCACAGGCCTGTTCGTTTCGGCGAAGCTAGCCGCGGATGCGCCGCGGCGGCAAGGCGGCAGGCACGACAGGGACGACTGGTCGCGGCGCGCCGCGGATGGCCAGCCCCGCGCGCTGCGGCTATGGTGACCCGGCCCGGCAGCTGCCGGCAGATCCCCGGACCCGTGCCATGACCAAGACCCTCTGTGTGTTCCTGCTGGCGCTGGCGTCGGCCTTCATCTTCCCGCCCGCCCGCGCGGAAGGGCGGCTGCCGGCCCGCCATCGGCTCGCGGCCGAGACAGTGCTGCGTGCCGCGCCGGATGCCGCGGCCCCCGAGGCCGGTCTCGCCCAGGCCGGCAAGGACCTGGAGATACTCGGCTTTTCCGAGGATGGACTGTGGGCCGAGGCCGGGCGCGGCGCCGGGGTGGCCTGGCTGCCCGCCGCCGGGCTGACCCGGCTGCAGCCGCCTGCCGACGAAGGCCTGCCGATGCGCTGCTACGGCACCGAACCCTTCTGGGGGCTGAACATGCCATCGGCCTTCTTCGCCGAGTTCGAGCGCCCCGAGCATCCCGAGGCGCCGCTTCAGATCACCGGATCGGACGCGGCCACGGGACCGGGGGGGCATACCCGCCTGTGGACCTTCGTCGGCGAGGAGCTGCGCGGCCACCTGGCGGTGCGCAACGAGGCCTGCTCCGACGGGATGAGCGACCGGCATTTCGGGCTTTCGGCGGTGCTGTCCCTGGCCGAAACCGCGGGTGCGGTGCATCTGCGGCTGGGCTGCTGCGCGCTATCGGCGCCGTGACCCCGCGCGGCTAGCTCACCACCCGCAGCGTCAGGTTCAGCCGCCCGCCCTGCGCCAGCAGCCCCGAGGAGCCGAAGCGGATCCGGTCCACCCCGTGACGCGCCAGCCGGCCGGGACCGGCCAGGACCGCGACATCGCCCGATTTCAGCCAGACCGAGCGCGTCGGCCCGCCGGGGCCGGATCCGCCCACCCGGAACAGCCCGTCATCGCCGAGGCTCAGGCTGACGACCGGCTGGGTGAAATCGGCCTCGTCGCGGTCCTGGTGCAGCCCCATCCGCGCGCCCTCGCCGTAGAAATTCACCAGGCAGCTCTCGGGATCGCGCGCCCCCGCCCCGGCAAAGCGGCGCCAAAGATCCATCACGGATTCCGGGATGGCCGGCCAGGGCCGCCCCGTCGCCGGATGACAGCGTTCATAGCGGTAGCCGCGCCGGTCGCTGACCCAGCCCCATGCCCCGCAGGAGGTCATGCGCACCGACATCTGTCGGCCCCGCGCCGTCTCGGGATGGAAAAGCGGCGCCTCCGCCACGACCTGCCGCACCGCCGCGACCATCGCCTCTTGCGCGGCGCGATCCAGCGCGGCAGTGAAAATCCCCACATCGCCGAGTTCCATGAAACCCTCCCTTTACCGCGCCCGGGTGATGCAGAATCCTGTCGGGCAGATCGCTTGCAGCATCAGGGACACCTCCCTATATACCCGTCAATCGACCCCCGATGCACGGTTGCGTGACCAATATCCGGGCACGGGGGCCGGAACTATCAGGGATCGGGGATCGGCGCCTTGACGGGCCAGCCCCGCACATCGCCAGAGAAGAGGTAAGACAGCATGGCTAAAGTCATCGGTATCGACCTGGGGACCACCAATTCCTGCGTGGCCATCATGGACGGCTCCCAGGCCCGCGTGATCGAGAATGCGGAAGGGGCGCGGACGACCCCCTCGATCGTCGCTTTCACCGAAAGCGAACGTCTCGTCGGCCAGCCGGCCAAGCGCCAGGCGGTCACCAATCCGGAAGCGACCATCTTCGCCGTGAAGCGCCTGATCGGGCGCCGCGTGACGGATGCCGAGGTCACCAAGGACAAGAACATCGTCCCCTATTCCATCATCGACGGCGGCAATGGCGACGCCTGGGTGGAAGCGCGCGGCGACAAGTACTCGCCCTCCCAGATTTCCGCCTTCATCCTGCAGAAGATGAAGGAAACCGCCGAGTCCTATCTCGGCGAGCAGGTGACCCAGGCGGTCATCACCGTCCCGGCCTATTTCAACGACGCGCAGCGCCAGGCGACCAAGGATGCCGGCAAGATCGCGGGCCTCGAAGTGCTGCGGATCATCAACGAGCCGACCGCGGCCGCGCTGGCCTATGGCCTGGACAAGAAGGAAAGCAAGACGATCGCGGTCTATGACCTCGGCGGCGGCACCTTCGACGTCACCATCCTGGAAATCGATGACGGCCTGTTCGAGGTGAAATCGACCAACGGGGACACGTTCCTCGGCGGCGAGGACTTCGACATGCGCATCGTCCAGTACCTGGCCGACGAGTTCAAGAAAGAGCACGGCGTCGACCTGACCAAGGACAAGATGGCGCTGCAGCGGCTGAAGGAAGCCGCCGAGAAGGCCAAGATCGAGCTTTCCTCCAGCCAGCAGACCGAGATCAACCAGCCGTTCATCTCGATGTCGCCCAATGGCGGCCAGCCGCTGCACATGGTCATGAAACTGACCCGCGCCAAGCTGGAATCGCTGGTCGGCGACCTGATCAAGAACTCGATGAAGCCTTGCCAGGCGGCGCTCAAGGATGCCGGTCTGTCGACCTCCGATATCGACGAGGTCGTCCTGGTCGGCGGCATGACCCGCATGCCGAGGGTCATCGAGGAAGTGACCAAGTTCTTCGGCAAGGAGCCGCACAAGGGCGTGAACCCCGACGAGGTCGTGGCCATGGGCGCCGCGATCCAGGCCGGCGTTCTGCAGGGCGACGTGAAGGACGTGGTCCTTCTGGACGTCACGCCGCTGTCGCTGGGCATCGAGACCTTGGGCGGCGTCTTCACCCGGCTGATCGACCGCAACACGACCATCCCGACCAAGAAGTCGCAGATCTTCTCCACCGCCGAGGACAACCAGAACGCGGTGACGATCCGGGTCTTCCAGGGCGAGCGCGAAATGGCGGCCGACAACAAGATGCTCGGCCAGTTCAACCTGGAGAACATCCCGCCGGCCCCGCGCGGCCTGCCCCAGATCGAGGTGACCTTCGACATCGACGCCAACGGCATCGTGCACGTGACGGCGAAGGACAAGGGCACCGGCAAGGAGCAGAAGATCACCATCCAGGCCTCCGGCGGCCTGTCGGATGACGAGATCGAGCAGATGGTGCGCGACGCCGAGGCGAATGCCGAGGCCGACAAGTCCCGCAAGGACCTGGTCGAGGCCACCAACCAGGCCGAGAGCCTCATCCATTCGACCAAGCGGTCGCTGGAAGAGCATTCCGACAAGGTCGACCCGACCACGGTCGAGGCGATCGAGCTGGCGATCAGCGCGCTGGAGGATGTCATGGGCTCCGGGGATGCCGGCAAGATCCGCTCGGGCATCCAGAACGTGACCGAGGCCTCCATGAAGCTCGGCGAGGCGATCTATCGCGCCCAGCAGGCGGATGGCAAGGAAGGCGAGGCCGATTTCGACCCCGAAGCCTCCGGCACCGAGCGTGACGCATCCGACGAGGATATCGTCGATGCCGATTTCGAGGATCTCGGCGAGGACAAGCGGTCCTAAGCCGCCATCCTTCTTCCTGGAACCGGTCCGGCCCGCCGGGCCGGTTCCGCGCGTTTTCGAGAGGGATAGAAGCCCATGGCGAAACGAGATTACTACGATGTCCTGGGGGTCGCCCGGGGGGCCTCCGCGGAGGAGATCAAGAAGGCCTATCGCAAGAAGGCCAAGGAACATCACCCCGACCGCAATGCCGACAACCCCGACTCGGAGGCCCGCTTCAAGGAAGCGAACGAGGCCTACGAGGTCCTGAAGGATGCCGACAAGAAGGCCGCCTATGACCGGTTCGGCCATGCCGCCTTCGAAGGCGGGATGGGCGGGGGCGGGGGCCGTCCGGGCGGTCCGGGGGCGGGCAATGCCGATTTCGCCTCCGCCTTCTCCGACGTGTTCGACGACCTGTTCGGCGATTTCATGGGCCAGCAGCGCGGCGGCGGCGGCGGCCGCAGGCAGCGCGCCGTGCGCGGCGCGGACCTGCGCTACAACCTGCGCGTCTCGCTGGAGGATGCCTATCGCGGGCTGCAGAAGACCATCACCGTGCCCACGGCCGTGCCCTGCGGCGTGTGCAGCGGCACCGGGGCCGAGGGCGGCGCCGAGCCGGTCAACTGCCCGACCTGCAACGGCATGGGCAAGGTCCGCGCGCAGCAGGGGTTCTTCACCGTCGAACGTTCCTGCCCGACCTGCGGCGGCGTCGGCCAGATCATCAAGAATCCCTGCAAGGCCTGCCACGGCCAGGGCCGGGTGGAGAAGGAGAAGGCCCTCTCGGTCAACATCCCCGCAGGGGTGGAGACCGGGACCCGCATCCGTCTGGCCGGCGAGGGCGAGGCAGGGCTGCGCGGCGGTCCGACCGGCGATCTCTACATCTTCATCGAAGTGGCCGATCACCCGATCTTCCTGCGCGAGGGCACCAACCTGGCCTGCCGCGTGCCGGTCTCGATGATCACCGCCGCGCTTGGCGGGGATATCGAGGTGCCGACCATCGATGGCGGGCGCTCGCGGGTGAAGGTCCCCGCCGGCAGCCAGTCAGGCCGGCAGATGCGCCTGCGCGGCAAGGGCATGCCCGCCCTGCGCGGCGGTGCGGCCGGCGACATGTTCATCGAGATGGTGGTGGAGACCCCGGTCAACCTGACCTCCAAGCAGAAGGACCTGCTGCGGGAGTTCGAGCGGCTGAGCGAGGACAACAACCCGCAGGCCAACAGCTTCTTCGATTCCGTCCGCAACTTCTGGGACAGCATGAAGGGCTGAACGGAGGCCGGGAAACCCGGCCTCCCCGCTTTTCGTCATGGTTGATTAACCTAAAATTCAGCAAGTCCGCGGCAGACCGGTGGCATGTCCGAGCCGCCCGAATTCCGCGAACCGATGCTGCCCCTGTTCGAGGGGCAGGAACTTTTCGTCACCGGTTCGCGCGGCGGCAAGCTGCCTTCCTACATCAAGGATCACCGCCAGCGCCTGCGGCAGCGATTCATGGAAGGCGGCGCGCAGGCGATGCCCGATTACGAGATGCTGGAGCTGATCCTGTTCCGCGCCATTCCGCGCTGCGACGTGAAACCCGTGGCACGGCGCCTGATGGACACGTTCGGCGATTTCGCCCGGGTGCTGACCGCGCCGAAGGAACGGCTGATGGCGGTGCGCGGCGTCGGCGAATCCGTGGTCGTGGAACTCAAGATCGTCGAGGCGGCAAGCCACCGGCTGGCCCGCGCCAAGGTGATGAAGCGCCGCGTCGTCAGTTCCTGGGATGCGCTGCTGGACTATTGCCACACCACCATGTCGCATCTGGAGACGGAGCAGTTCCGCGTGCTTTACCTCGACCGCAGGAACGTGCTGATCGCCGACGAGGAACAGGCCCGCGGCACGGTGGACCATGTGCCCGTCTATCCGCGCGAAGTGGTCAAGCGGGGGCTGGAACTCAACGCCTCCGCCCTGATCCTCGTGCATAACCACCCCTCGGGAGATCCCACGCCCTCGGAGGCGGACATCTCCATGACCGTCAGGATCCAGCAGGCCGCGGAGGTTCTCGGCATCACGCTCCACGATCATCTCATCATCGGCCGATCGGTCGAGCTGAGCTTCCGCAGCGCCGGCTACCTGTGACCCCGCCGGCAGATTGCTGCGCTGCGGCCCCGCGTCTTGACGTTATTCCGACTATTTAGGTAAGGTGCTCGCGAAACGGGGGGCGGCCTGCGCCTCCGATCAGCCGGAGAGAGCCATGACGCCCGCGCGTCGCCGCCATCCCGGTCAGTAAGCCATCATGCCGTGCCGTGTCAGATCCGGGTCCGCGACCCGCGCGGGTACGGACAGACCGGAGTATACCATGGACCCGACCCCGACCCAGCAGCCCGAAGGTCCCGACCTCCTGCAAATGGCACAGCTGTCGGAGGCCCCGGACACACCGCCCGGGACCGGAACCGCGGCACCCTCCGCGACCGGGGCCGCGCCGGAGGCGGCGCCGGCCGAAGCGCCCGCTGCCGCCATGCCCGAAGCAGCAACGCCCGGCGATGCGGATTCCGTCGCGACCCCGTCCGCACCGGCATCGCCGGAGCTGCCGACGGCCCCCTCCGAGGCCGGAACGCCGCCCGAGGCTGCCGAGCCCGGTGCCGCCGCGCCCGAGACTGCCGCGCCCGGTGCAGCGACTGCGGAGCAGCCCGCCACCGACATCCCCGCCGCCGAGACCGGCCTGCCGGCGCCCGAGGCGCCTGCGCTTCCCGACGGGCCGGTCGACCAGGCGCTGGCGCAGCTGCCCGGCTGGGCCGGCGACCCGGCCGCGCAGGCGCTGGATTTCCTCAACCAGGGCGGCGCCGTGGTCTGGGCCATCGCCATCCTGTCGGTGCTGACGGTGGCGGTGATCCTGTGGCGCGTCCTGCGGCTTTCGGCGATGGGCGCCTGGTCGGCAAAGCGGCGCAGCGAGAAAAGCCTCGCCGCCTGGCACCAGGGCGACACGCTGCAGGCCAGGGCGCTGGTCGCCGGACGCAGCTCGGCCCGCGCGCGCCTGCTGGTGACGGCCTATGATTCCATTGCCCGCGACCATTATTCCGACGACGATGCCGAGGCGGAGATGGAGCGCGTGGCCCGCGGCCTGCTGGCCGAGGCGCGCTCGGGGCTGAAGCTGCTGGAACTGATCGCCACGATCGCGCCGCTGCTGGGTCTTCTGGGCACCGTGATCGGCATGATCTCGGCCTTCCAGGCGCTGCAGGAAGCCGGCTCGCGCGCGGATCCCTCGATGCTGGCCGGCGGCATCTGGGAGGCTCTGCTGACCACCGCGGCGGGCATGGCGGTGGCGATCCCCGCCACCATGGCGCTGAGCTGGCTGGAAAGCGTCTGCGACCGGCTTGCCCATGATTTCGAGGATATCGGCACGCGCGTCTTCCTCGGCCGCGACAGCGCCGCCGCCCGTGCCGCGCAATTCCGGGCCGCCGCCGAATGAGCATGTCGCTGACCACGAGGCGGCGCAGCCGCCGCCCCAGCCTCACGCCGATGATCGACGTGGTGTTCCTGCTGCTGGTGTTCTTCATGCTGGCCTCCCGCTTCGGCATGGACATGCAGATCCCGCTGGGCCTGGGCGGTGGCGGCAGCGGCTGGTCCGGCCCGCCGCGGCTGGTGCAGGTGGAGCCTGACGGCCTGGCCCTGAACGGCCGCGCGCTGGAGCCCGCGGCCCTGCCCGCCGCCCTGGCCGAGCTGACCGAGACCCCGGCGGACCCGGTCGTGCTGCGCGCCGGCGAAGAGGCCGATGTCCAGCGCCTCGTCGAGGTGATGGAGCTGCTCGGCCGCGCGGGCTATGCCAACCTGGTGCTGGTGGAATAGCCGATGCGCCTTGCCCAGCCCCAGAAACGGCAGCCCGCCGAGAGCATCATCCCGATGATCAACGTGGTCTTCCTGCTGCTGATCTTCTTCCTGATGACGGCGCAGATCGCCCCGCCCGCCCCGTTCGAGGTGGATCCCCCCGCCTCGGAAAGCGATGCCCGCCCCGAGGGCGAGATGGTCCTGCACGTGGATGCCGAAGGCCGCTACGGGTTCCGCGAACATGCCGGCGGCGATGAGGTGCTGGCCGCGCTGAAGGCGGCGATGCCGCCCTGCCCCGAGCCCTGCGCGGCCCCTGCGCCGCTGCAGATCCGGGTCGATGCCGGCCTGCCCGCCCCGAAACTTGCCGCCCTGATGGCGAAACTGCCGGAGGCGGGGATCCGCCGGGCAGAGATCGTGACGGCCGTGAGATGAACCGCCGCACGCTGGCCGAACTGACCGGATGCACCGCACTGGCGCTGATCGCCCATCTGGCGATCTTCGCCGACATGCCCTGGCGGGAGGGCGGCGCCGAGACCGGCGGGGTCGGCGGCGATGCCGCCGTGTCGCTGGAAGGCGCGAATGCGACCCTGGCCGCGATGGTGGCCGAATGGGAAACCCCGCCGGAGGTGGAGACGGAAATCGTCACCGCCGAGCCGCCGCCACCGCCGCCGCCGGTCACGTCCCCCGCGCCGGCCGCGACGCCCGACGCGCCGCCGCCGGTTGCCGCCGCCCCGGT
>NZ_JACVXA010000036.1 GCF_014903745.1 Mangrovicoccus algicola
CCTGCTGGCGACGGCCGCGGGCGATCAGCCAGTCGCGCAGCCGGGCGCCGCCGGGATGGGCCAGCGCCGCGGCGCCCCAGACCAGCCGGTAGGGCGCGGCCAGGCGCAGCGGCAGGCGGAAGGGGATGACCAGCGCCCCGCGCGCCAGTTCCTCCTCCATCATCGACAGCTGCCCCAGCACCACCCCCTGCCCGGCAGCCGCGGCATCGATGGCGGTGGCCGTCAGCGCGAAGCTCATCATCGGAACCGGCGCGGCGGGCAGTTCCAGCTCCTGCGCCGCCGCCCAGCCCGCCCAGCTGGGCGGCGACAGCCCGGCAAAGCGCGGCCCCCAGACGATGTCGAGCCGCGGCAATGCCAGAAGTCCGGCCGGATCCTCCAGCCCCGCGGCCAGGGCAGGCGCGCAGGCGGGGACCGCGAGATCGGTGAACAGGGCCGCATGGCGGCCCTCGGCGGGCGGCGGGCCGAAGGTCATGCGGAAGGCGGCGGCCTCGGCGCCGGGCTCCGCCTCTCCGGCGGTCAGGCGCACCGGCAGGTCCGGTGCCTCAAGCGTCCAGTCGTACAGGCTGCGCCCCAGCCATTTGGCCGTGGGCGTCGGCAGGCCCGACACGACCAGCGGCGCGGCGGCGCGGGCCCCGTGCACCACGTCCTGCGCCCCGGCCAGCACGGCCATGCCCCGGCTCAGCTCGGCATGGTAGAGCCGCCCCAGATCGGTCAGTTCCAGCCCCCTTCCCTGCCGTTCGGCCAGGGTCACGCCCAGATGCGCCTCCAGCCGCTTCAGCTGCTGGCTGACCGCGCCGGGGCTGACCCCCAGATCCGCCGCCGCCCCCGCGACCGATCCCGTGCGCCCCAGCGCCTCGAAGGCTTCCATCGCGCGGAAATGCGGCAGCCGCGTCATCCGCCCGCCCGGGGGGTGAACCGGGCCGTCAGCCGGTGCAGCCCGCCGGGATAGAGGAACCGCACCGCCGTCACCGGTGCGCCCTGCTTCCAGGTGCGCCGCGAAATGGCCAGGCAGGGCGCGCCCTCGGCAAGCTCCAGCCGCGCCGCCTCCTCGGCCCCGGCCGCGACGGCGGCGATCTGGTTCTCCGCCGCGCTCCAGGGCACGTGATCGACCAGCCACAGCCCCGGCGCCGCCGCGGCGAAAGGTTCCCCGGCCGCCTCGGGCACGCTGTCGAGAAAGATCAGCCGGTCCTCCAGCGCGAAGGGCCGGTCATCCGAACGGTGCAGGCACAGCACCCGCAGCGCCGCCGCCCCCTCGGCCAGCCCGTAGCGCGCCGCCTCCTCCGCGCCCAGACCCTGCGTGTCGCGGGCGAGGATGCGGTGGCTGTAGCGCCCGCCGGCGGCCTCGACATCGTCGCGGACATCGTGGATTTCCAGGATCGACACATGGTCCTTCTGCGGCAGGACGACCGAGCCCACGCGGCGGCGGCGGCGGATCAGCCCGGCCTGCGCCAGCTGGGTCATCACCTTGTTCACCGTCATCCGCGAACAGCCGTAGCTTTCGCTCAGCTCCAGTTCCGAGGGCACCTGGTGGCCCGGCGGCCACTCCCCCGACAGGATGCGCGCCTCGATCTCGCCCAGGATGGTGTCGTGCAGCGACTTTGCGGGTCCGGGCGCCTGGTCCATCACCGCAGCATCTGCGCCCCGCGATCCAAATAGGTATCGAGGAACTGCTCCAGCCGCGGATGGCGCGGCGCGGCAAAGACCGTTTCGGGCGTGTCGTGGAACAAGAGCTGCCCGTGATCGAGGAAGCAGACGCGGTTGCCGACCGAGGCGGCAAAGCCGATCTCGTGGGTGACGACGACCATGGTCATGCCCTCGTCGGCCAGCGTGCGCATCACGTTCAGCACCTCGCCGGTCAGTTCCGGGTCCAGCGCCGAGGTCGGTTCGTCGAACAGCATGATGGTCGGGTCCAGCGCCAGGGCGCGGGCGATGGCGACGCGCTGCTGCTGGCCGCCGGAGAGCTGGCTGGGATAATGCCCGGCGCGTTCTTCCAGCCCGACCTTGACCAGCTGCGCCATGGCGCGGTCCTCGGCGGCCTTGCGCGACAGCCCGCGCACCCGGCGCAGCGCCATCGACACATTGCCGAGCGCCGTCATGTGCGGCCAGAGATTGAACTGCTGGAACACCATGCCGATCTTCGAGCGCGTGCGGCGCAGCTCGGCCGGGGTCTGGCGGCGGCGCTTGCCGTCCTTCTCGAACACCCCCAGGGCTTCGCCCTCGATCTCGATCGTGCCGGCGGTGGCTTCCTCGAGAAAGGCCATGCAGCGCAGCAGCGTCGACTTGCCGGAGCCCGAGGGACCGATCAGGCAGGAGACCTGGCCGCGCGGCACTTCCAGGTTGATGTCCCTCAGGACCAGCGTCTCGCCGAAGCGCTTCGACACGTTGCGGACGGAAATGGCAGGCTGGGTCATGTCAGGCACTATAGGCAGAGAGGCGGCGCTCGGCGAGGCGGCCCAGGAGATTGGCGAATTCCACGAGCGCCCAGTAGACCAGCGCCAGCACGACAAGCGCCTCGACGAAGGCATATTGCTGCGAGCCGATGGCCTGCACGGTCATGGTCATCTCGGGAACGGTGATCAGCGACAGCAGCGCGGTTTCCTTCAGGAGGATCACCGCCATGTTCATGGAAGGCGGCAGCACCAGCAGCGCCATCTCGGGCAGCTGCACGTGCAGGATGGTCTGGAACCGGGTCAGCCCCACGCATTGCGCCGCCTCGGAATGGCCCGGCGGCACCGACTGGAACCCGGCGCGGAAGATCTCGGCGTAATAGGCGGCCCCGTACAGCGTGAGGCCCAGCAGCCCGGCCGCGACCGGATCGAGGCGCAGCCCGATATAGGGGCCGCCGAAATACAGAAGGAAGATCTGCACCAGGAAGGGCGTGCCGCGCAGCACCTCGACCGGGACGGACAGGACCAGATCGGCCAGCCGTCCGCCATAGCGGCGCGCGGTGGCGACGAGAAAGCCCAGCACCGCCCCCAGCAGCGTGCCGGCGATCCAGATCAGGACGGTGACGCCCAGCCCGGCGAGAATGGCGGGGCCCTTGGCGAGGATGACGGCGAAATCGAAGCTCATTTGGCTGGCAGTCCCGGCAGGGCCGCCTCGGCGCGGCGCCCGGCAATGGCGACGATCCAGTTGATCGCCAGGTAGATCAGCCCGGCAGAGGCAAAGATCGGCAGCGGCATGTAGGTGGAGGCGGCGAGGTTCTGCGCCATCTTGGTCAGCTCGATCATGCCGACGACGGAAACCAGCGACGACGCCTTGAGGATCAGGATCGCCTCGTTGACCAGCGCCGGGAAGGTCAGGCGCAGCGCGATCGGCGTGCGGATCCAGACGAAGCTCTGGACCGGCGACAGCCCGGCCATCTCGGCCGACTCGATCAGCCCGCGCGGGACGCCCTCGAACCCGCCGCGCAGGTTCTCCGCCTGGTAGGCGGCGGTGCACAGCGACAGGCCGATCAGCGCGGTGGCCAGGCTGGAGAGGCTGAGTCCGATGGCCGGCAGCAGGTTGAAGATCAGCAGCAGCTGCACCAGCAGCGGCACGCCGCGGAAGAAGGAGATGAAGATCCGCGCGAACCAGACCAGCGGCGCCAGCCCCGACATGCGCATCGCGGACAGCCCGATGGCGAAGGCCAGGCCCAGGCTGATCGAGGCGGCGCTGACGAAGATCGTCATCAGCGAGGCCTGCAGCAGCAGTTCGAAGAGTTGCCAGGTCATGAAAGGGTCCGCGGAAGGTGCAGCGCGGCGGAGGGGAGAGAGAAGGAGCCCCCCGCCGCGCCGCGTCGGTGGATCAGATATTCGGCTCGGTCACGTAGTCGGGCATGTCGAAGGTGGTGCCGAACCATTTCTGCTGCAGCTCGGCCATGCGGCCATCCTCCTTCATCGCCAGAAGGATCTCGTCGATCTTGTCCATCAGGCTGGCATATTCGGGCTCGATCCGGCCGGGATAGCCGAAATAGGTCGGCGTGCCGAAGGCGGGCTTCACGACCTTGAAGACCTCGGGGCGCTGGCTGGCGACGAAGGCGATGTTGGGCAGGGAATTGGCCACCGCCTCGATCCGCCCGGCCGCCAGGTCGGCATAGGATTCATTGAAGGAGACGTACTCCTTGATGTCGGTCGGCGGGGTCTCCAGCGTCTCGGCAAAGGCCTGCAGCTGTGCCAGCTGCGCGGTGCCGGTGCCCGATCCGACGGGCTTGCCCGCGATATCCTCGGGGGTCTCGATCTCGCATTTCGCGCAGGCCAGAAGCGCCACGGTGGCCTCGGCGACCGGCGAGGAGAAGCGATAGCGCGCCATGCGCTCCTTGGTGATGGTCGCGGGGCCTGCGACCACGTCGAACCGCCCGGCTTCCAGCCCCGGCAGGACGCCCGTCCAGTCCAGCGTGATCCATTCCAGATCGACGCCCATCTCCTTGGCGATCTCCTCGAAGACCTCGACATTCAGGCCGGTATGCGTGCCCGCATCGATATAGTCGAAGGGCGCGAAGGCGGTCTCGGTGCCGACCTTAAGGACCCCGGCCTCCATCACCCGCGCCAGCGCATCCTGCGCCTGCGCCGCCAGTGCGGAACCAAGGGTCAGAGCCGCCCCGGCCATAACCGCGAAAATCTGTCTACGCATGTCCTTGCTCCCTGTGCGCCCCCTCGGGGCTGTCCTGTTCGGTATCCGTCGGCCGCGGGACGGCCTTCCCTTTTGTTTATACAATTGAGGCAAAGCGACAGAGAGGATCGCCCCGTCCCTCGGCCCCACCGTGTTTTGCCCAATATATGAGCGCATCGCCGCTCGCCAGCCCAAATCCGCGCCGGAGGGAAACCCGCCGAGCGGTGCCCGGCCCTGCCGCGCCCTCTCGCCTGGCGGCGGGGGCCTGCTATGATGCCGGTCATGTCCAGACCCGAGTCTTCTCCTGCCGCGGCGCTGTCTCCCGAGGCGGAGGCGCAGATCCGCGCCTTCATCCGCCGCAATTTCGGCCTGCGCGGCACGCTGTCCCTGCACCGCCACGCGCTTGGCTGGGACCTTCTGCGGGCGCCCGCCAACGTGCTGCTGGCCGGGCTGGCCTTCGTCGTGCGCGTGACGATCTGGCTGCTGCACCGGCTGGGCGCGCGCCGCGCGGGCGAGGGGCTGGGCCGGATCCGGCTGGCCTTTCCCACCGCCGTGGCGCGCGAGATCGACCGCCGGCTGCGCGACGAATTGCTGGCGCCGCTGGGCCTGCTGCCCGAGGAGGCCGCGCTGCGCAGCTATGCCGAGATCCGCGCCGCCACGGGCGAGATGACCGCCACGGCCGGCACGCTGGGCACCGGCGCCGCCTTCAAGACGCTCACCCCCGGCGTCATCTCGCTGGCACCGCTGATCGCCGGGATCATCGCCCAATCCGCCGCCATTGCCGCCTTTCCGCTGGGGGGCATGCTGGGCGCCTGGTGGTACGGGGTCTTTCCGCCGCGCCCGGATGCGCAGCTGATCGCGATCTGCGTCGTGGCGCTGATGAGCTGCTTCGCGCTGGTCTCCACCTTTGCCGGGCTGGTCGCCGACCCGCTGCAGGCGCTGCTGGGGATCCATCGCTGGCGGCTGAGACGGCTGGTCCGCGCGCTCTCGGCCCCCGGCGGGCGCATGCCGGCGCCGGAACACGGCATGGCACGCGCCGGCGACCTGGCCGACATGGCCGTGAACCTGAAGCGGTTCCTGGGGCTCTAGCGCGGTCCGGGTCCCGGTCCCGGCGGGCAAATTCGGCCGCAGGGGTTGTCAGGAGACCGACTCGGACCCTATATAGGCGCCACAGAGACCCGCCCGGTCGCGCATGCCGCGTGTCCCTTCGGGTCGCCGGGGCCCTGCGGCCAGAGCTGCATTTCCCCCGGTTCCATATCAGCCAGGACAGACCCGTTCCCCGGCAGGCCCTCGCCAGTGCCCGGAGCGCGTTTTTCATTTGTCCCGGCCCAAGAAGAAGAAAGGACACGCCCATGCCGATGAGCGACGAAGAACTCGAGCGCCGGATCGAAGAGCTGAACAATTCCGGGATGACCCTTGCCGCCAAGGCGCTGATGCGCGAGCTGAGCTTCCGCCAGAAGCGCGCGGCCGCGGCCTGAGCAGGGCGCATCACGGACCGGGCCGGAGGCGGCCCGGCCGGGAATGAAGGCGGGCTTGGCCCGCCTTTTTTGCATTCTGCCGCCCGGTTTTCCTTCGCAAAGCCGCCTCGCGGGGCTATGTCACCGGAACGTGCAGGGAGGTTCGCATGGCGCAGGATCCGCTATTCCTTCTGGCAGGCGGCGCCTGTCTTCTGGTGCTGATCGTGCTGATGATCGGCATCGGCGGCTTCGCCCGCGGCGGCGCGTTCAACCGGCGCCACGGCAACCGCCTGATGCGCTATCGCCTGGCGGCCCAGGCCGTGGCGGTGGCGCTGATCCTGCTTTTCGTGGCAATCAGGGGAGGCATCGGCGGCTGATGGTCGTTCTCAACCGGATCTATACCCGCGGCGGCGATGACGGGGACACCGCGCTTGGCAGCGGCGAACGCGTGCCGAAACATGCCCTGCGCGTCGAGACTTATGGCACGGTCGATGAAACCAATGCCGCGATCGGGCTGGCGCGGCTGCATGCGGCGGGAGAGATCGCCGCGCGGCTGGCCGCGATCCAGAACGACCTGTTCGACCTGGGCGCCGACCTGTGCCGTCCCGGCATGGAGCGGGACGCGGAGGCCGCGCATCCCCCCCTGCGCGTGACCGGCGCCCAGACCGGGCGGCTGGAAGCCGAAATCGACGCGATGAATGCGGATCTGGCGCCGCTGCGCTCCTTCGTCCTGCCCGGCGGCTCGGCGCTGGCCGCGCATCTGCACCAGTGCCGGACCCTGGCCCGCCGCGCCGAGCGGCTGACCGCGCGGCTGGCCCGCGAGGAAGAGGTCAACCCGCACGCCCTGCGCTATCTCAACCGTCTCTCCGACTGGTTCTTCGTCGCCGCGCGGGCGGCCAATGACAACGGTGCAGGCGATGTGCTGTGGGTGCCGGGCGCCAATCGCTGAGCAAACCGCCGCCGGCCTTCCCCGCGCGCGGCCGCCGCGCCCACAGCCCGGACGTGACGTTTTGCGGGGCTGGCGCGATGAATTTTCCCTGTTTCTCGCGTGCCCTGCCCTATAACAGGTTTGCGACACGCCCGGGTCCGACCGGGGGCGGAGAACAGGAGAAGGCCGATGAAGATCCTCGTGCCCGTTAAGCGGGTGATCGATTACAATGTGAAGGTCCGCGTGAAGGCGGACGGGAGCGGGGTCGATCTTGCCAACGTCAAGATGTCGATGAACCCGTTCGACGAGATCGCCGTCGAGGAGGCGATCCGGCTGAAGGAGAAGGGCGTGGCGACCGAGGTGGTCGTGGTGTCCATCGGCGTGAAGCAGGCGCAGGAAACGCTGCGCACCGCGCTGGCCATGGGCGCCGACCGGGCGATCCTCGTCGAGGCCGCCGATGACGTCCATACCGATATCGAGCCGCTCGCCGTCGCCAAGATCCTCGCGAAGATCGTCGGGGAGGAGCAGCCGCAGCTGGTGATCGCGGGCAAGCAGGCGATCGACAACGACATGAACGCCACCGGGCAGATGCTCTCGGCGCTGCTGGGCTGGAGCCAGGCGACCTTCGCCTCCGAACTTTCGGTCGAGGGCGATGCCGCGACCGTGACGCGCGAGGTGGATGGCGGGCTGCAGACCATCAAGGTCAGGCTCCCGGCGATCGTCACGGTCGATCTGCGCCTGAACGAGCCGCGCTATGCCAGCCTTCCCAACATCATGAAGGCGAAAAAGAAGCCGCTGGACGTGAAGACCGCCGCCGATCTGGGCGTCGATGTCGCGCCGCGCCTGACGGTAGTCAAGACCGCCGAACCGGCGGCGCGCGCGGCGGGCGAAATGGTGGGCTCGGTCGACGAGCTGGTGGCGAAACTCAAGGAAAAAGGGCTGGTCTGATGGCTGTTCTCCTTCTTGCGGAAGTGACCGGCGGCGAGCTGCAGCTTGACGCGACCGCCAAGGCGATGACCGCCGCGGCGAAGCTGGGCGAGGTGACGGTGCTGTGTGCCGGGGCCTCGGCCGCCGCTGCGGGCGAAGCGGCCGCGACGCTGGCGGGTGCCTCCAAGGTTCTCGTGGCCGAGGACGCATCCCTGGGCCACAGGCTGGCGGAAGACACCGCGCAGCTGATCGCGAGCCTGGCGGAGTCGTATGACCATATCCTTGCCCCGGCCACGACGGATGCCAAGAACATCCTGCCGCGGGTCGCGGCGCTGCTGGACGTGATGGTGATTTCCGACGTCTCCGCGGTGATCGACGCCGACACGTTCGAACGTCCGGTCTATGCGGGCAATGCCGTGCAGACGGTGAAATCGGGCGATGCCAAGAAGGTGGCCACGATCCGCACGACCGGCTTCGAGGCGGCCGGGACGCAGGCCGCCTGCGCGGTCGAAACCGTCGCCGTGCCCGGCGCGACCGGCCTTTCGGACTGGGTGGAGGACCGCCTGGCGGCTTCGGACAGGCCGGATCTGACTTCGGCGAAGATCGTCGTCTCGGGCGGGCGCGGGCTCGGCTCGGAAGAGAGCTTCGCCATCATCGGGGCCCTTGCCGACAAGCTGGGCGCGGCTGTGGGCGCCTCCCGCGCGGCGGTCGATTCGGGCTATGCGCCCAATGACTGGCAGGTGGGGCAGACCGGCAAGGTCGTCGCCCCCGAACTGTATATCGCCTGCGGGATTTCCGGGGCGATCCAGCACCTTGCCGGGATGAAGGACTCCAAGGTCATCGTCGCGATCAACAAGGACGAAGAAGCCCCGATCTTCCAGATCGCCGATTACGGCCTGGTCGCCGACCTCTTCGAGGCCGTGCCCGCGCTGACCGAAAAGCTCTGAGACCCCGCCCTCGGACGACAAAAGGCCCCCGGACGGGGGCCTTTTCCATTTGCGCGGGACGATGTCAGTAGCCGCCGAAGGAATGGTGGTACTGGATGCCCAGCCGCTCGGGCCGGGATTTCCAGTCGCCGTCGGAATCGGCCTTGTTGTCCAGCGCCAGCGAGACCGCATCGCCCGTCCCCAGCCGCACGCCCAGCCCCAGCCGGGTGCGCATCGCCAGGTCGTCCTTGGTGTTCACCCCGTCGGTGAAATCGTAATAGCCGGGCATCAGGCTGCCCTCGACGAACCAGGACCCGGCCAGCGGCACCTCGGCCGTGACCCCTGCCCCGACCCAGAGCTCGTCGATGCCGTCCGCCACGGCCCCGCCGCCCGCGCGCAGCCCCACGGGCCCCAGTTCGGCCAGCGTGTTCGACCGGATATCCGCCGAGACGCTGAGATCGCGGTCATGCCGGTCCGAGCCGGGATTGCTCTGGCCGAGGCCGAGAACGACTTCGGCCGCCATGGCCTGGGATGCGAAAAGAAGGCCCGCAAGGGCCGCAACTGCCGGATAAATCCGCATGGTTTCCACTGCCTGTATTTTTTGTTGGACTGCTGCGGCGCAAGATAGCGCGCCGCGCGTCACTCCGCCAGAGGCAGTCCTTCGGCCGCGCGTGCCCCCGCCGATGCCGACCCGGCGGGCCCCAGCTCCTCGAAGTCGAAATTGTCGAGCCGCTGCGCCCGCCGCCCGGCCTTCTCGGCGCTGATGCGGATCTCGGACAGGTCCTTGGCGGCCTGGCCGAAATGCCGGTCGAGATTGCCCACCCGGTCGCCCAGCCGTTCGACATCGCGCGCCAGAAGCGCCAGTTCCCTGCGCACATGCCCCGCCTGTTCGCGCATGCGCACGTCCTTCAGCACCGCGCGCATGGTGTTCAGCGTCGCCATGCAGGTGGTCGGCGACACCGTCCAGACCCGCATCGCGAATCCCTCGCGGATCAGGTCGGGAAACCCGGCATGCAATTCCGCATAGACCGCCTCGGAGGGCAGGAACATCAGGGCCCCGTCGGCGGTCTCGCCCTCGATGATGTACTTCTCGGCGATCGCGCGCAGATGGCTGCGCACCGCGGTGCGCATGTCGCGCAGCGCCGCGGCGCGGGCGCGGTCATCGCCCGCGGCCCGCAGCGCCTCATAGGCCTCCAGCGGGAATTTCGAATCGATGACGATCGGTCCCGGCGGGTTCGGCAGGTGGATCAGGCAATCCGCCCGCCGCCCGTTCGACAGCGTCGCCTGCATGGTATAGCTGTCCGAGGGCAGCGCCTTGGCGACGATGTCATGAAGCTGGATCTCGCCGAAGGCGCCGCGGGTCTGCTTGTTCGACAGGATGTCCTGCAGGCCCAGCACGTCTCCCGAGAGCTTCTCGATATTGGCCTGCGCCTTGTCGATCGCCTCCAGCCGCTGCTGCAGATCGCCCAGCGACCGCGCGGTGCGGGTCGCCTGGCCGTGCAGCGTGTCGCCCATCGACTTGGTGACCTCCTCCAGCCGTCGTTCGACGCTGGCCAGCATCGCGGCCTGCGACGCCGCCTGCGCCTCGGCGACATGGGTCAGCCCGCCGGCCAGCCGCTGCTGCGCCTCGCCCAGACCCTGAACGCGGCTGCCGACCTGGGCCAAGCTCTGGGCCAGCGCCTCGGATTGGCGCGCCACCCGCGCCGAGGCGCGCGCGCCATAGACCAGCACCGCCAGCGCCAGGCAGGCGCCGAGCCCGATCCACAGACGCGGATCGGCGGGATCGAAGGGAAGATCGGCCGGGGTCATGTGCGCCCGAAGAGCCGTTCGATATCGGCGAGGCGCAGCGTCACATAGGTCGGTCGGCCGTGATTGCACTGGCCCGAGAGCGGCGTCGCCTCCATCTGCCGCAGCAGCGCGTTCATCTCCTGTGGCTGCATCTGCCGTCCCGAGCGGATCGAGCCATGGCAGGACATGCGCGACAGCACCGCGTCGATCCGCGCCTTCAGCGCATCGCCGCCGGTGCCCTCCAGCTCGTCCCAGATGTCGCGCAGCAACCGGGCGGCATCGACCTGGCCGAGGATCGCAGGGGTCTCGCGCACCGCCACCGTGTCCGGACCGAAAGGCTCGATGACGAGGCCCAGCCCCGCCAGGTCTTCCGCGATCTCCAGGAGCGTCTCCGCCCCCCCTGCGGGCAGGGTCACGATGTCCGGGATCAGCAGCGCCTGCGCGGGAACCGACCGGGTGGCGGCGCGGGCCTTCAGCTCCTCGTAGACCAGCCGCTCATGCGCGGCATGCTGGTCGACGATCACGATCCCCTCGGCGGTCTGGGCGATGATGTAATTCTCGTGGATCTGCGCACGGGCGGCGCCCAGCGGATGCGCGTCCGGGGCGGGATCCGCCGGCGCGGCGGGAGGATCAGGGGGCGCATAGCGCGCCGAGGGCTCGTCGAACCCAGCCATCGGCGCCGGCGCGGGGGCGGCGGGCGCCTGCGCAGTCCAGGCGGCGGCGCGCGCCTGCGGCGAGGGCCGGTCCATCTGGTAGATGCGCGGCCGCCCGTCGGCGGTGGGTTCCTGCGGGCGGAAGGCGCCCAGCATCGCCCCCGAAACGGTCGAGGAGGCGCGATGCCCCTCCGCCGCCAGCGCATGGCGCAGCCCCGAGACGATCAGCCCGCGCACCGTGCCCGCATCGCGGAACCGCACCTCCGCCTTGGCGGGATGGACGTTCACATCGACCTCCACCGGGGGAAGATCGACGAAAAGCACCGCCGCCGGATAGCGCCCGGAGGGCAGCACGTCCATATAGGCGGCCCTCAGCGCGCCGCTCAGCAGCTTGTCGCGCACCGGGCGGCCGTTGACGAAGAGGTACTGCGCCTGCGAGGAGCCGCGCGCATAGGTCGGCAGCGCGGCATAGCCGGTCAGGCGCACGCCCTCGCGCTCGGCCTCCAGGGGAATGGCGTTCTCGGCGAATTCGGCGCCCAGTATCCGCGATAGCCGCGCCCGCATCGCGTCGAAGAGGTCGCCGGTCTCGGCATCCAGCCGCAGCACCGTGCGGGCATCGCCGTCGCGCAGGTCGCGCAGGGTGAATCCGATGCCCGGCTCGGCCATGGCGAGGCGGCGGATCGTGTCGGCGATGGCCTGCGCCTCGGCCCGCGTGCTGCGCAGGAATTTCAGCCGCGCGGGCGTGGCGTAGAACAGGTCGCGCAGCTCCACCACCGTGCCGCGGGTCAGAGCGGCGGGGCGCGGCGGAGCGATCGCGCCGCCCTCGACCGAGATCGCCGCGGCCGCCGCCGCCCCCGCCGCGCGGCTGGTCACCGTCAGCCGCCCGACCGCGCCCAGCGAGGGCAGCGCCTCGCCGCGGAAGCCGAAGCTGTGGATGTTCAGCAGATCCGTCCCGTCGATCTTGGAGGTCGCGTGCCGCGCCAGCGCCAGCGGCAGGTCGGCCTCCGCGATCCCGTGGCCGTCATCCGTGACGCGGATCAGCACCTTGCCGCCCTCGGCGATATCCACCGCGATCCGGGCAGCCCCGGCATCGATCGCGTTCTCCACCAGTTCCTTCACCGCCGAGGCCGGGCGTTCCACCACCTCGCCCGCGGCGATGCGATTGATCGCCGCCTCGTCGAGCTGCCTTATGGGGGCGGGGCTGATATTGCGGTCCTGGATCGTCATGCCACCACAGTTAGCATGCGCCCCCCGCGGCGCCAAGCGAGTCGCTATTGCGGCGGCCAGGGCCGCGCGGCCTCGGCCTCGATCCAGGCCTGCACCCAGTCGGGCGCCTCCGGCTTGCGCCCGCGATAGGCCATCGCATCCAGCACCCGGTCGGTCGGAACGATCCCCGCCTCGCCGGTGACGGCGATGCGCACGAGGATCTGCGAGGTGCACTCGCCCTTCCGCCACATCGACTGGTCGAGATAGAAGAACCGCGCGTCCCAGGCCACCAGCCGCACCCGCGACTCCACCTTCTGGAACACCCGCACCCGGCGGCGATAGCGCACCGACAGCCCCGCCACGGTCATGCCCCAGCCTTCGCGCTTCAGCGTCTCCCACAGCCCGGCGCGCCGCGCCTGCACCACCCGGGCCACGTCATACAGGGTCAGCGTGCGGCCGTTGTTCAGTTCGAGGAAGATGTCCAGGTCCCAGGGCCAGACGTGATGCGTGGTGCTGTGCGGCTCCAGCGGCGAAAGCGGCGGCGCCTTGCGGAAGACCCACAGATCGACCGCCATGCGGATGAACGGATACATGCCTGACCCCCTGTTCGGCTGCGCCCAAGGGGCCCGGCCACCGCGCCCGCGTCAAGCCGGACATGGCGTCCGTTCTTGTTCTTTTCACCTCGAACCCCTAGGTGCTTGTCCAAGCGCCAATCCAAGGAGTCCCCCGCCCATGATGATGATCCTGCAGCTTGCCGACCTGATCCTCAGCGTCGTCTTCTTCATCATGATCGTCCATATCATCATGAGCTGGCTGATCAATTTCAACGTCCTGAACCTGGGCCAGCCGCTGGTCTACCAGATCTGGGACGGGCTGAACCGCCTGCTGGATCCGCTCTACCGGCCGGTGCGGCGCATCCTGCCCGATACCGGGGCGCTGGATCTGGCGCCGCTGGTCGTGTTCATCGGCATCATCGCCCTGCGCGACATCCTGATCCCCGGCATCGCCCGCAGCGTCGCGATGTGACCCTGCCGGGGCGGGTCCGGCCCGCCCCCGTGACGCCGCGTTCCGGCGGCGCCGCACTGGACAGGCCCCTTCCGCCGGTATTCCCTCCCGGCAGGAGGACCTGCCATGACGCCCTATCCGCATCTTCTCGCCCCGCTCGATCTGGGCCATGTCCGTCTGCCCAACCGGGTGCTGATGGGCTCCATGCATACCGGGCTGGAGGAAACCGGCGACTGGGGACGCGTCGGCGCCTTCTATGCCGCGCGGGCCCGCGGCGGTGCCGGGCTGATGGTGACCGGCGGGCTGGCCCCCAATGCCGAGGGCGCGGTCCTGCCCGGGGCGGCGGGGCTGACCGGCGCCGAGGATGTGCGCCATCACCGCGAGGTCACGGCGCAGGTCCATGACGCGGGCGGGCTGATCGCGGCGCAGATCCTGCATGCCGGACGCTATGCCTTCAGCGAGGCCGCCGTCGCCCCGTCCGCCCTGCGCGCGCCGATCTCGCCCTTCCGGCCGGTCGCGCTGGACGAGGCCGGGATCGAGAAGCAGATCGCCGATATCGCCGCCGCCGCCGCCCGCGCCCGCGAGGCTGGCTATGACGGCGTCGAGATCATGGGGTCCGAGGGCTATTTCCTCAACCAGTTCCTCGCCGCCCGCACCAACCGGCGCGAAGATGGCTGGGGCGGCAGCCATGAGAACCGCATGCGCCTGCCGGTGGAGGTGGTGCGCCGGGTCCGCGCCGCGACGGGGCCGGATTTCATCCTGATCTACCGCCTGTCGATGATCGACCTCGTGCCCGAGGGCGCGCTGTGGGACGAGGTGGTGGCGCTGGCGCGGGCTGTGGAGGCGGCGGGGGCCTCCATCCTCAATACCGGCATCGGCTGGCACGAGGCGCGGGTGCCGACCATCGCCACCTCGGTGCCGCGCGGGGCCTTCGCCTGGGTGACGCGGCGGCTGATGGGGGAGGTGGGCGTGCCGGTCGTCGCCTCCAACCGGATCAACACGCCGGAGATCGCCGAAGGGATCCTCGCGGATGGCAGCGCCGACATGGTGTCGATGGCCCGCCCCTTCCTCGCCGATCCCGATTTCGTCGCCAAGGCGGCAGCCGGGCGGGCGCGCCACATCGCGCCTTGCATCGCCTGCAACCAGGCCTGCCTGGACCATACATTCGCGATGAAGCTGACCAGCTGCCTGGTCAATCCGCGCGCCTGCCACGAAACCGTGCTGGTCCCCGCCCCGGCGGAGGCGGCCAAGGACATCGCCGTCATCGGCGCCGGGCCTGCCGGGATGACCGCCGCGCTGGAGGCGGCGCGCCGCGGCCATCGCGTGACGCTGTTCGAGGCCGCCCCGCGGATCGGCGGGCAGCTGCAGCTTGCCGCCCGCATCCCCGGCAAGGAGGAGTTCCGCGGCCTGCTGGAGTGGTTCGAGACCGAACTGGCGGCCTCCTCCGTCGATCTGCGCCTGAACTGCCGCGCCGGGGAGCCGGAGCTGGCGGGGCGGGACTCGATCATCCTGGCCACCGGCGTGCGGCCGCGCGATCCGGGCATTCCGGGGGCCGAGACCGCGCCCAGCTATGCCGATCTGCTGGGCGGCCGGGTCGCGCCCGGAGCGCGCGTCGCGGTGATCGGCGGCGGCGGCATCGGCTTCGACGTGGCGGAGTTCCTGGCCCATGCCCCCGGCGAAAGCCCGGCCGAGGATCCGGCGGCCTGGCGCCGCGAATGGGGCATCGGCGACCCCGGGACCGATCCCGGCGGGCTGGCGCCCGAGGGGCCGCGCCCGGCCCCGCCCCCGCGCGAGGTGGCCATGTTCCAGCGCCGCCCGGGCAAGTTCGGGCGAGGGCTGGGCAAGACCACGGGCTGGATCCATCGCAGCACGCTGAGGAACCGCGGCGTGAGGATGGAGGCCGGGGTGGAATACCTGCGCATCGATGCGGCCGGGCTGCACTATCGCCGGGATGGCGGCACGCATTGCTACCCGGCGGATCAGGTCGTGCTCTGCGCGGGACAGGATCCCGAAAACGCGCTGGCCGCCCTGGCGGAACGCCTCTGCCCCGGGGGAACCCATGTCATCGGCGGGGCGCAGCAGGCCGCGGGGATCGATGCGAAACGCGCCATAGACCAGGCCTATCGCCTGGCATTGGTCATCTGACGAATTTGTCATGTGGCATCCCGGCGGAGCGCGCTATCTCCCCGGAAGTTCACTGGACTATACCGATGATACGCGTGAATCCGCTGACAAAATGAATAATTGTTGCCGGAGGGATCATATCGTTCGATAGTTTCAACGTTAACCAGTACCCGGGCAGACGCTTGGAAATAATGTAGAAACATGCGAACATTTTTGCTCAAATGTATGAGTACCCTGACAGTAAATCCGGCATGGCCGGAATGGTTGGAGTGACGAATGGACAGACTGTCTGAGATGGAGGCCTTTGCGGCCGTGGTGGATCAGGGTGGATTCACCGGGGCGGCGCAGAAGCTCGGAATTTCGAAATCTGCGGTTTCCAAGCATGTCTCGTCCCTGGAGACGCGGCTGGGCACGCGGTTGCTGAACCGCACCACGCGCCGGGTCGACCCGACCGATATCGGGCTGGTCTATTACGACCGGGCCCGCAGCGTCCTGAGCGCGGCGCTGCAGGCCGATGCCGCCGTGCAGGGCATGCAGGCGGAACCGACCGGCACGCTGCAGATCCTCGCCCCTTCCGATTACGGGGCCTGCGTTCTGGCGCCGCTCGTCTCGGAATACCTCGCGCTCAACCAGGGCGTCGATGTCAACCTGGTCCTCGATCATGACCTCGCCGAGGCCACCCGCAGCGATATCGACCTGTCGGTGCAGCTGGGATCGCGGCCCGACAATGCGCTGCGCAGCTACCGGCTCGATACCGTGACCCGCATCCTGGTGGCCAGCCCGCGCTATCTCGAACGCCATGGCCGCGTCGCGCGGATCGAGGATCTGGCCCAGCACCGGCTGCTGCACCAGCTGGACACGGGCGGCGACCCGTCCTGGACCCTGACCTCCGCCAGCGGCGAGCAGCGCGTGCTGCGCGCCCGCGGACGCCTGGCCAGCAACAGCGCGGCCTGCCTGAAAGACAGCGCGATGGCGGATATGGGCATCGCCTTCCTGCCGGATTTCCTGGTGGCCGATGCGCTCGAGAGCGGAGAGCTGCTGCCGGCGATGCCGTCGCTGCCGACCCAGACCGCCCCGCTCTATATCGCCCATGCCCCCAGCCAGGGCAGCCTGCCGCGGGTCCGCAGCTTCGTGCAGTTCCTCACGGAGCATTACCGCGACTCCCAGCCGATCGAATTCGACCGCGCGATCGCCTGAGCCCGCCGCTCACTCGGCGGCGATCACGACCTCCACCCGCCGGTTCAGCCGCCGCCCCTCGGGGGTGGCGTTGCTGGCCCGCGGCGCCAGCGCGCCGACCCCGGCCGCCTCCAGCCGGGCGCCGGCCAGGCCCAGCCGCTCCACCAGATAGCGGCGCACGGATTCGGCGCGCTGGCGCGACAGCGCCTGGTTGGCCGCCGCGTCGCCGCTGGCATCGCTATGGCCGACCACGGTCGCACGGGCCCGGGGATGCGCCGTCATCCAGGCCGCCAGCTGAGAGACGCTGGCGGGCACGGGCTCCGGCAGGTCGGCAGAGCCGGTCGCGAAATCCAGGCCGTCCAGCACGGCCATGCCCTTCCCGTCCAGCGCCTGCGCGATATCCGCGACCGGCGCGGGCGCCCCCGCCCCCGGCTCGGCCGGGACCTGCGCCGGGACCGCGACGGGCCGGGGGGCCACCGGTTCGGGCCGGATCACGCTTTCCTGCCAGACCACGTCGCTGCCGGTGCGGCTGACCAGCACCAGCCGCAGCCCGGTTTCCGCGCCGCTGCCGGTCTCGACCGCGAAGGCATGGAACTCGGCCAGGTCCAGATACATCTCGGGCGGCGGCAGCAGCTCCAGCGCACGGCGGAAATCGAATCCGCCGCAGTCCTCCGTGGCACAGTCGAAGAGGATGCGCCCGCCCCCGGCCGCTGCCTCGGCGCGCAGCCCCTCGAACACGCCTGCAACGCTGGCCTGCCCGTCAAGCGGGCGGCGCCACGCCGCCAGCCGCCGCACGCCCTGCACGGCACGCAGCGGCACGGCGGTGCCGTCGAAGACCCCCACCGGCAGGCTGTAGCGTCCCGGCGGATCCTCGCGCGTTCCGGTGGCGACGGCCGCGGCGGGCGCCTGCGCGAGGGCCGGGGCGGCCATCAGGGCCGCGGCCAGGATCGCCCGGATCACGGCGCCGGCACCCGGTAGTGATAGCGCAGCACCGGGCGCATCCCCAGCCCCGCATAGAGCGCCCGCGCCCCGGCATTCGCCTCCGTGACAGCCAGGGCCAGGACCTCTCCGCCCCGGCCGGCCGCCCAGGCCGCGGCCCGGGCCAGCAGGCGCGCGGCATTGCCGCGACGGCGCAAGGCGGGGCTGATCTCCATGGCGTGGATCATCGCGACCGGCCCGTCCATGGCGACGAAGGCGGTCCCGGCCGGCCGGTCGCCATCGCGCGCCAGCAGCGACACATGCGGCCCCGCGACCCGCGCCATCACGGCAAGCCGGTCGCGCCCGATCCCGCCGAGCCCCCAGATTTCCTCCTGGATCGCCAGGGGCGGCCAATGCGCGAAGGTCGAGAGCGGCGGCGTCGCGATCCCGCCGAAGGCCGAGAGCGGCGCGGCATGGACGATGGTCGGATCCCCCACCGCCCAGCCCCCGCCTTCCAGCAGCGCATCCAGCCCCGGTGTGTCCGGCAGGATCTGGAAAACCGGCCTCTGCCCCCAGGCCTGCATCTGCGCCACGGCCCGCGGCAGCGCGGCGGCCAGCCCCTCCGCCCCCGGCAGGGCGCGGGCCGCCGTGACGCGCTGCCCTCCGCCGGCCGAGCGGCGCAGCATGAAGGGGCCCATCGCGACCTCCTCCGCGGCGGGCCATGTCGCGGCCAGCGCCCGGCGCATCCGCTCCGCGTCGGGCAGGCTCACTTGCCCACCTGCGGCAGCACCTCGCCCAGCCGCGCCATGGCCGCGTCGATGCGCGGACCATCCGTGCCGCGCACGACGATCTGGGCGCCGAAGGCCCCGTCGCGCTGGAACGGGTAGCTGCCCATCGACAGGTCCGGGAAATCCCGCGCCAGCGCGCCCAGCGGTCCGGCGATCTCGCCCTCGGGCATGTAGAGCGTCACCGACTGGCTCAGCAGCGGCGCGCCCCCGGTCAGCCCCGGCAGGACCGAGGCGACCATCGCCTCGAAGACGGCGGGCACGCCCGCCATGACATGGACATTGCCCAGGATGAAGCCCGGCGCCGCCGAGACCGGATTGTCGATCAGCGCCGCACCCTCGGGAATGCGCGCCATGCGCAGCCGCGCCTCGTTGATCGTCGTGCCGCGATTGGCGTAATGCGCCTCGAGGATCGCGCGGGCATCGTCGCGCACGCCGATATGCGCGCCGAAGGCGGCGGCGACGGCATCGGCGGTGATGTCGTCATGGGTGGGGCCGATCCCGCCGGAGGTGAAGACATAGGTGTGGGCCTCCGACAGCGCCGTCACCGCGGCGGTGATGGTGGCGGCGATGTCGGGGATGACGCGGACCTCCATCAGCGGGATGTTGTGGCGGGTCAGCTCCCCGGCCAGGAAATGCATGTTGGAATCGCGCGTGCGCCCCGAGAGGATCTCGTCCCCGATCACCAGCATCGCCGCCGTGGGAGTATCCGTCATGTCCTGTCCTTTCCGGGTTGGCCTCGGCCAGATCTAGGCCTTCGCTAGCCCGCTTCCATGCGCGGATCAACTGTCCAGACCTTGGCACGGGCGCAAGCCCGGGCCGCGCCCGACCCTCCCCCCGGGAGGGCGCTTTCGGCCTGTCGTCCAGCACCTGCGCCTGGTCATCTGGCAGCGCCCAACAAAGCTCGCCCCGAGCCCCCGCCCTCCCAGGCTCGGGCGCGCCCCTTCCCGCTATGCTTCAACCGCCGCCGGAACCGTAGCGGGCAGAGGCAGATCCGGCACGACCTCCGGGCGCACGAAGTCCGCGTAGCACTGCGACAGGGCGGCAACCAATTCCTTGATGTCCGGCCCCAGAAGATAGCTCGCGCCCGAGCCGATCGCTCCGAAGAGCTGTGGCAGGTAGATCGGAGCCACGGTTCCGGCTGCCGCAGCGGATGCGGGCAAGACGAAATCCCGCAACCAGTCGATTTTGGGATTCTTGAACCCCGCTTCCAGCAAACGGTTCTTCAGCGCGATATCGTCTCTTGCCTTGTCCAACTCCGTCCGCAGCCGGGCGAGTTCCGCTTCGGCTTCGCGGAGCTTCCTGACCAAACCGGCAACATCAGCGGCTGACCCCTGAAGCAGCTTCGCAAGCGCCGGATCGCTTTCCGGTCCCTCGGACAGGACGTCCTGCGATAGCTTGAACAGCCGGATCGCCAGCGCCTCGATAGGCTCGAAGGGCTCCGGCAAGCCATCATTGCGTATCCGCTTCGTGGCTTGGATGACCCCGTCAAGATATCGCGCAAGTCCTTCGGCACAAAGGCTCGCAGATTGCCTCTCATTGCGCAGGATTTCTGCCTGTCGCCGCGCGGCCTCACCGTTGAGAGGTGTTCTGTCACCAATCAGTCGTTGGATAGCCTCGGCCACCGCTGCCGGACCTTCCTGCCAAACCTCGTCCGGGATCAGGGCGACTTGGCGGCAAAGGTCCCAATCCGTCCAGTCTCCGGCGAGGACCGCGAGGTACCAGCGTTTCCAGAAACCCCAGATTGCATCATCGGTCGCGAAAAACTCAAACAGCCTGATCCGGCCTTGCAGGCGGTCAGTTGGTTCGGCCCGATCTGGCCAAAGCGAGGAAGCTCCGCCTCCGTGCCGTCGCAAATCTGCAACCATAGCAGGCGTCATCTCCGCGGAAAGAGCCGCCTCCGACCCCGACAACGACGCGGCAACAGCTGCTGAATGGACCTCCCCCGATAGCGGAACATCTGCGGCGGCAGCGCCGGCAAGAGCTGCACTGATCCCGCTAACTTCCGATGGTCCCCCGCCTGTTGCGGCTGCCGCCAGAAAGCGCGCAGCATTGTTGGCTCCCAGCGCAGAACTATGAGCAGCGCGCTTGATATCCTCCCCAATTGCTCTGGAACATGCCGCCGCCGTTGCCGAGGTCAATGTCGCGCGCAAAACTGGCAGAACGCATTCTGGAAGCACGTCCGGCTTTACGAACCCCAGCCCCGGCAACGCCCTGAGAGCCGACCGCGCCGCTAGGTGAATCGCCACCTGATGCGGCTGGTCCTTCAGCCAGGCCTCAATGCTTGCCTCGTCGGTAAACTCCGCCATGCGGCCGCTCCGCTCAAATCACCGCCACCCTGCCCCCGCGCCCTGCCTCCCACAACCCGCTTGACGCCGCAGCCATTCCCGCGCATCTGGCGGCCATGTCCAAGGAAAAGAAACCCCAGCAGGTCTATACCCTTCTCGTCCAGCTCGGCCGCAAGGCCGGGGACGGGCTGCCCGAGGGCGCGACCGGCGCGGCGCTGATGTGCTATTCGTCGGGCGTCGACGAGGCCGAGGCGGTGCGCGAAACCGTCGCCGTGCTGAAACAGGCCGACCTGGCGCCGCTGGATGTCACCGGCTACGGCACGCGGCAGGAACGCGAGGCGACCGGCCACGAGATCGACCCCGAAGAGAGCGACCTGATGGATCGCGCCCTGGCCGAGAATGCCGTGATCGTCGCCCAGATGACCCCCTTCTTCGGCGAGGACGAGGACGAGTGACCCCGGGGGGCGGATTGCGCCCCCCTGCCCGGCGCGTTAGGTCCCTTGGCGAAGGAGACCGCCGATGACCACCGATCCCGTCGCGCTGACCCGCCGCCTGATCCGCTGCCCCTCCGTCACCCCCGAGGAGGGCGGCGCGCTGGACCTGCTGAGCGCGGAACTGACCGCCGCCGGGTTCACCTGCATCCGCATCGACCGCAACGGTACCCCCAACCTCTTTGCCCGCTGGGGCGACAGGGGGCATGCCAGAACCTTCGGCTTCAACGGCCATACCGACGTGGTGCCGGTGGGCGATGCGGGCGCCTGGACCATGGACCCGTTCGGCGCGGAGGAGGCGGAAGGCTGGCTCTATGGCCGCGGCGCCACCGACATGAAATCGGGCGTCGCCGCCTTTGCCGCGGCGGCCATCGATTTCGTCACCGCGACGCCGCCCGATGGCGCGGTGATCCTGGCGATCACCGGCGACGAGGAAGGCCCGGCCCGCGACGGCACGGTCGCGATCCTCGACTGGATGCAGCAGGCGGGCGAGGCGATGACCGCCTGCCTGGTGGGCGAACCCACCTGCCCCGAGAGTTTCGGCGAGATGATGAAGATCGGGCGGCGCGGCTCGCTCAGCGCCTTCTTCACCGCCACCGGCGTCCAGGGCCATGTCGCCTATCCGCACAAGGCCGCGAACCCCGTGGCGGCGATGGCGAAGCTGGTGGACCGGCTGGCCTCGGCCCGGCTGGATGCGGGCAGCGCCCATTTCGACCCCTCGACCCTGGCGGTGACGACCTTCGACACCGGCAATCCCGCGACCAACGTGATCCCCGCCCAGTGCCGCGCGACGGTCAATATCCGCTTCAACGACCTGCATGACGGCGCCGGGCTGACCGGCTGGCTGTCGCAGCAGATGGCGCAGGTGGCGGCAGAGACCGGCATCGGCTTCGACATGACCACCTCGCTTTCGGGCGAGAGCTTCCTGACCCCGCCCGGCCCGCTGGTGGACCTGGTGGCCCGCGCGGTGACGGCCGAGACCGGCGTCACGCCGGTGATGTCCACCTCGGGCGGCACCTCGGATGCGCGTTTCGTCAAGGATCACTGCCCGGTCGTCGAATTCGGCCTGGTCGGGCACCGCATGCACCAGGTGGACGAACGCGTGGAGATCGCCCAGATCGACCGGCTCAAGGCCGTCTATTCCCGCATCCTGACGGAGTATTTCGACGAATGACCATCACCGAAGCCACCACCGCCCGCGACATGGACGACATCCGTGCGCTGCGCCAGGCCGTCTTCGTCGAGGAACAGAACGTGCCGCCCGAACTGGAATGGGACGGGCTGGACGGCGCGGCCCGGCACCTGATCGCGCGCCAGGACGGGAACCCGGCGGGAACCCTGCGCTGGCGGATCACCGGCGAGGAGTCCGAGATCGCCAAGATCGAGAGGGTCTGCGTCCTGGACACCTATCGCGGCACCGGGCTGGGCGCGCAGCTGATGTTCGCCGCGCTCGACGCCATCGGCGCCGCGCCCGACATCCAGCGCATCAAGCTCTCCTCGCAGGTCGCGGCGATCGGATTCTACCGCAACCTGGGCTTCACCGAGGAGGGGCCGGAATACGACGATGCGGGCATTCCGCATGTCGACATGTGGCGCCAGCGCCCCTGATCCAGCCGGGCGCGGCGCCACCTTGGCACCGGCGGGGCGCACAGCTAGAACGGGGCCAAGCATCGCCTGCGAGGACCTTCCATGACCTTCCGCCACAAGCACCTGCTCGGCATCGAGCCGCTTCACCCCGAAGAGATCGGCACCGTGCTGGACCTGGCCGACCGCTATGCCGAGATGAACCGGCGCGAGAACAAGCATGGCGACGCGCTGGCCGGGATGACCCAGGTCAACATGTTCTTCGAGAACTCCACCCGCACGCAATCCAGCTTCGAGCTGGCGGGCAAGCGGCTGGGGGCGGACGTGATGTCGATGTCGATGCAGACCTCCTCGGTCAAGAAGGGCGAGACGCTGATCGACACGGCGGTGACGCTGAACGCGATGCATCCCGACCTGCTGGTGGTGCGCCACCCGCATTCGGGCGCGGTGGACCTGCTGTCGGAGAAGGTGAACTGCGCGGTGCTCAATGCCGGGGACGGCCGGCACGAACACCCGACCCAGGCGCTTCTGGATGCGCTGACCATCCGCCGCGCCAAGGGGCGGCTGCACCGGCTGAACATCGCCATCTGCGGCGACATCGCCCATAGCCGCGTGGCGCGCTCGAACATCCTCCTGCTGCACAAGATGGAGAACCGCGTGCGCCTGGTCGGGCCGCCCACGCTGATGCCCGCGGGCGTCGCCGACTGGGGCGTCGAGATCTATCACGACATGCGCGAAGGCCTGGCCGATTGCGACGTGGTGATGATGCTGCGGCTTCAGCGCGAGCGGATGGATGGCGGCTTCATCCCGTCCGAGCGGGAATATTTCCACCGCTTCGGACTGGATGCCGAGAAGCTGGGCTATGCCAGGCCCGACGCCATCGTCATGCATCCCGGCCCGATGAATCGCGGGGTGGAGATCGACGGGCTGATCGCCGACGACCTGACCCGCTCCGTGATCCGCGAGCAGGTGGAGATGGGCGTCGCGGTGCGCATGGCCGCGATGGACCTGCTGGCGCGCAACCTGCGCGCCGGGCGGGCCGCCGCCCCGGTCCTGGCATGAGCGATCCCAGGGACCCCCGCGCCAGCGGCATGATCGCGGCGGCCGCGCTTGTCGTGATGGCGGTGCTGACCGTCCTGGTGGTGGTGCTTGCCTGACACGCTGCCGCATCCGCCCGCACGCCCGGGACAGAATCCGCTGGCGGGCATGGGCTGGATGGCGCTGTCGGGCCTGGCCTTCGTCTGTTTCATCGCCGCGATGAAATCGGTCGGCAGCGCCCTGCCCGTGGCCGAGGGGGCCTTCCTGCGCTTCGCCTTCGGGCTGGTCTTCCTTCTGCCGCTGGCGGGGCAGATCCGGGCGCATTGGCCGCGCGGACGCGACCTGAGGCTGTTCCTGCTGCGCGGCGCGGTCCATTCGGTGGCGATCTGCGCCTGGTTCTTCGCCATCGCGCGCATCCCGATCGCCGAGGTCACCGCCATCAACTATCTCTCGCCGGTCTGCGTCACGGTCGGTGCGGCGCTGTTCCTGGGCGAACGGCTGGCGGCACGGCGCATCGCGGCGGTCATCGTGGCGCTGATCGGCGCTCTGATCCTGCTGCGGCCCGGATTCCGCACGCTGGAACCCGGCCATCTGGCGATGATCCTCGCCGCGGTCAGCCTGGGCACGTCCTACGTGATCGGCAAGACCCTGGCAGCGCGGTTCCCCGCCGGGCTGGTCGTCGCCTGGATGAGCCTGGCGGTCACGCCGATCCTGGCGCCGCTCGCCCTGGCCGACTGGGTGACGCCCTCCTGGCCCGTGCTGGGCCTGCTGGCCCTGGCGGCGGGCTTCGCCAATCTGGGCCATTACCTGATGACCCTGGCATTCCGCGCCGCGCCGGTGGCCGTGACCCAGCCCGTCACCTTCCTGCAGCTGGTCTGGTCGGTGATCCTCGGCCTGGTGGTCTTCGGCGAACCGGTCGATCCCTTCGTGCTGATCGGCGGCGGGGTGATCGTCGGCGCGGTCTCCTTCATCGCCTGGCGCGAACACATGCTCGGGCGCAGGGCCGCACGGACGACTTGATCCCGGTCAAGGCGGGCCGCCCCGAGCAGGTGCAGTCTGGTCGCGCACCCCAGCGAGGAGACCGACCATGACCCATGTCCCCCATGCCCTGGCCGAGGAATTTCCCGACCGGATCGAGGCGCTGCGCCGCCTGCGCCAGAGCGATGCCCATGTCGCGCGCCTGACGGAAGACTATACCGAGATCAACGACATCCTGCACCGGGTCGACTGCAACCTGCAGCCGATGTGCGATGTCGAGGCGCTGCGGCTGCGCCGGGCCCGCGTCGCGCTGAAGGACGAACTGGCGCGGATGCTGGATCGCGCGCCCGCCGCGACCGCCTGAGGGCGCCCGTCCCTTCCGGAACCGCCCGGCCTTGCGCAGGCGCCGACCGCGCTTTAGCCAAGGACCGGACCAATCCGGAGAGACGACATGAAGAAGATCCCGCTTGGACAAACCGGGCTGCTGGTGACCGAGCTCTGCCTCGGCACCATGACCTGGGGCAGCCAGAACACCGAGGCCGAGGGCCATGCCCAGATCGACATGGCCGCCGATCGCGGCATCAATTTCATGGACACGGCCGAGATGTATCCCGTCGCGCCGGTTCTGGAAGAGACCGTCGGCGACACGGAAGAGATCATCGGCAACTGGTTCGCCCGCACCGGCCGCCGCGATGACTGGGTTCTGGCCACCAAGATCGGCGGCCAGGGCGGCAAGGCGCGCGGCGGCGCCCCGATCAGCGGACCCGAGATCCGCAAGGCGGTGGAGGCCTCGCTGCGGCGGCTGAAGACCGATGTCATCGACATCTACCAGCTGCACTGGCCCAATCGCGGCTCCTACGCCTTCCGCCAGAACTGGCGCTATGATCCCTCCGCGCAGAACCGCAACGAGACGGTGGCGCATATGCAGGACGTGCTGGCGGAACTGGACCGCCTGATCCGCGAGGGCAAGCTGCGCCATGTCGGCCTGTCGAATGAAAGCGCCTGGGGGATGGCCACCTGGACGCGCCTCGCCGACGAGGCGGGCCTGCCCCGCATGGCGACCATCCAGAACGAGTACTCCCTGCTCTACCGCGAATTCGACACGGATGCGGCCGAGGCCTCGATCAACGAGCAGATCCCGCTCCTGGCCTATTCGCCCCTGGCGACGGGGCTGCTGACCGGAAAGTACCGCGATGGCGCGATCCCCGAGGGCAGCCGCGCGACGCGCAACCCCGATCTGGGCGGCCGCCTGACCCCGCGGGCGCTGGAGGCGGAGGCGGCCTATGCGGAAATCGCCCGCAGGCACGGTCTGGACCCCGTGCACATGGCGCTGGCCTTCTGCCTGTCGCGTCCCTTCATGGGCGCCGCGATCATCGGCGCGACCTCCCTGCCGCAGCTGGAGCAGTGCCTGGCGGCGGATGGCGTGACGCTGAGCGACGATTGCCTCGCCGACATCGCCGCGGTGCACAAGGCGCATCCGCAGCCCTACTGATCCTGACGGGCATGAAAAAGCTCTGGCCGGGCCTCCCCTCCCGGCCAGAGCGCGGTGTTCGAGGTCAGCCGCATCGCAGGGGCCTCCCCTCCCCTGCGAATGCGGCCGACCGTCTATGAAGGTGCGGATTGGCGGGCCTGGCCCGGATGGGCATCAGCCCCTCGCACTCTCCAAATACTCCCGTTCCATCCTGACCCGCGCAGCAGCGCGGCGGCCATGCATGGAGGGCGTATGCCGTTTCAACCTGTATCTTGCGTAAAGCCCAAGCGCCGCTCCTGCAAGACTGATAACGAGTTCCATGGGTGAAAAAATCTTTTCCCCGAACAGGGCGGCCAGAATCGCCAGGCCATAGGCCCAGAAGCCGGTGAACCCGACGACACAGAGAAAGGCCCAGACTTTCTTCATTCACCGTCCTCCGAACCTGCCGCCTGCCAGAGGGCAGAATGCTGCATCCAGCCCTGTCAGGTTGTCGCAGGCACGATAGCCCGACTCACCCGGCACCCGTCAAGACGATCCATGCCCGGGATCGCATATATTTCATATACGGGTGCGGGTTTCATGCCGGGCGCGCGCCTCATCCGCTCCACCAGCCGCGCATCCAGTGGCTGCCGATCACGGTGACCGCGGAAAGCCAGTAGAACAGGAAGAACAGATTGGCGGATTTCAGGAACCCCAGGGACATGCGCGCCACCGGATCGCTGTCGGCCCGCGCCTGCAGCGCCGCCCTGTATTCCGCGAATCCGCCGGCATTGCCGATGACGCGCGCGTAGAACAGGGCCCGCCAGTACAGCAGGAACAACAGCGGAAATCCGATCGCCAGCCCGATATAGGCCAGCGCATAGATGCGGTCGATCTGTTGCGCCACCACGCTGCCGATCCCTCCGGTTGCCGCGCCTGCGGGGGCGCCCGGGCAGGCTAGGACGGAAACCTTGCGGCTTGGTCAATGCCGCCCGGCTGGATCACATCAGGTCCTCCTCGGCCTCCCCGGCCGAGATGCCCAGGGCTTCCAGCCCGTCTTCCAGATATCCGGCAAGCTGCGGCAGTCCCGCCAGATAGCTTTCGGTCGGCGACCGCGCCTCGTCCCGCGCGGTGGACAGGGCCTCGTCCCATTCCTCGGGGGCGAAGCTTTCGCGGCCGATCCATGCGATGGCGACCAGGGCCAGCGCGTCATCCTCGGTCAGCCCGGCGATGAACGCGGAGAGTTCGGCACGTGCGGTGGATGACCCGCTATCCTCGGCCTCGCGCGCCAGCAGGATCACCTGCGCCACGATATCGGGATGTATCTCGGGCATTTTCGCCTCCTTCTGCAGTCCACCTCCAGACGATGGGCCGAGTCGGGCGCGGAGGAAAGGCGGCAGATCCGTTTTGCCGCACCTTCCGGCGGGATCGCGCGGATGGGGGCGGGCCGGGCGCACCGGCCCGCCCCCGGGATCACCGGCTGCGCTCCCCCCGCCGGAGCGGCCCGCGGCCGACCGGCAGGCCGATATCCCGCCGCAGGTGGTCGGGCATCTCCTCGAGCCTGCGCCGGAGCGCGGGCGCGCGCAGGCAGCCGACCAGCGCGGCAAGGACGAAGCGGCCGGAGCCGTATTCGGCCACCAGCGCATCGATGGCGACGGAAAGCGGCATGGGGGTGCCGGGAATGGTCTGTTTCATAATGGTCATGACATGTCCCCGCCCGTGATCGCACGGCGGCGGGCCTTTCATTGGGTTCGGGAAGAAGGGAAGGATCAGGCACGCAACCGCCTGACCGGGCGCATCACGCCGGCCGGAAGGTCCGGAAACTGATCGGGAAGGTCAGGGGCGGGGCCGGATCAGGCGGTAAAGGCCTGTCGGGTCATGCCCTTGACACCGGAAACCTGTCGCCATGCGGAATAGGCACGCAGCATGCGCTTGGTCGCGATCATGGAGGCCCTCCTTCGGCTCGGGTCAACGGATGCCAGCGCCATAGCCGGGTTTCGCGCAGCCGCAAAACGAAAAATGCCGCGGTTCTGCCGCTGTGGCAGAACCGCGGCACGGGGCCGGGAGGGCGGGCGCGCGCAGCTCAGCGGAAGCGCAAGTTCTCGGGCGACAGGTCGGCCACCGACCGCGCCCCCATCAGCCGCATGCCGCGGATCAGCTCCGCCTGCATCTGGCCGAGCGCGCGCTCCACGCCGGGCTGACCGGCAGCGGCCAGCGGATAGAGGTAGAACCGTCCGCCGCCCACGGCCTTGGCGCCCAGGCTCAGCGCCTTCAGCACATGCGTGCCGCGCTGGATGCCCGAATCCATGATCACGTCGATCTGGTCGCCCACCGCGTCGACGATTTCCTTGAGCTGGTCGAAGGGCGCGCGCGAGCCGTCTAGCTGTCGCCCCCCATGGTTGGACAGCACGATCCCGGTGCAGCCGATCTCGACCGCGCGCTTCGCATCCGCGACCGACATGATGCCCTTCAGGCAGAACTGGCCGCCCCAGTCGCGCACCATCTCCGCCACGTCGTCCCAGGTCATCGAGGGGTCGAGCATCTCGGTGAAGTAGCGCCCGATCGACAGGCTGTCCCCGCCCATGTCGATATGCGCGTCCAGCTGCGGCAGGCTGAACTTCTCGTGGGTGAGGTAGTTGATCCCCCAGGCCGGCTTCATCGCGAATTGCGCCATGCCCGCGGGGGTCAGGCGGAAGGGGATGGAAAAGCCGGTGCGCAGGTCGCGTTCGCGGTTGCCGCCGGTGATGCTGTCCACGGTCAGCATCATCACGTCGATGCCCGACTCCTTGGCCGTCTGCATCATCGCCCGGTTCAGCCCGCGATCCTTGTGGAAATAGAACTGGTAGCATTGCGGCGTGGAATACTGCCTGCGCAGCTCGGCCATGGAGGTGGTGCCCAGCGAGGAGACCCCGAACATCGTGCCGAATTTCGAGGCGGCCGCCGCCACGGCGCGTTCGCCGTCGTGATGGAACAGCCGCTGCAGCGCGGTGGGCGAACAATAGATCGGCAGGGCCAGCTTCTGCCCCATCACCGTCACCGACAGGTCGACATCCTGCACGCCTGCGAGGACCGAGGGCACCAGATCGCAGCTATCGAAGCTTTCGCTGTTGCGCCGGTAGGTGACTTCGTCATCCGCAGCCCCGTCGATATAGTTGAAGATGGGCCCCGGCAGGCGCTGCCTGGCCAGCCGCCGGAAGTCGTGAAAATTGTGGCAATCGCTCAGACGCATGTGCTCCTCCCGCGGCGCGGGCCCCCTTACCAGTCGCTGGTCACGAGCCCTATCCCCCTTTCCTGCATCTGGTCAATCATTCTTGCCAATTCCCGCGGGGCGACGGCTCATTCCGGCGTCAGGCGGATCAGGGCGCCGTCTTCCGCATCGGTCAGGATCATCACCGCCCCGTCGGGGGCCAGCTCGACATCCCGGATGCGCGCCATGCCCTGCAGGTAGCGCGCCTCGCCCGTGACGCGCCCGTCCTCCAGCACCAGCCGCACCAGCGCCTGTCCGCGCAGCCCCCCGATCAGCAGATCGCCCTGCCAGCCGGGAAACATGCCGCCCTCGTAGAAGGCCATCCCCGAGGGGGCGATGACCGGATCCCAGTAATAGACGGGCTGCTCCATCCCCGCGCGCGCCGTCTCGCCCTGCCCGACCGCGGTGCCGTTATAGTTCACCCCGTAGGAGATCACCGGCCAGCCATAGTTCTTCCCCGCCTCGGGACGGTTCAGCTCGTCGCCGCCGCGCGGGCCGTGCTCGACCGTCCAGAGCGCCCCGTCCGGCCCGATCGCCGCGGCCTGCAGGTTGCGATGTCCCCAGGACCAGACGCCCGGCGCGCCGCCCTCGATCCGCGGATTGCCCGGCGCCGGACCGCCATCGGGCGCGATGCGGATGACCTTGCCCAGCTGGGCCGAGACATCCTGGGCCAGGCCGCGCGCCGCCGCGACCGACCGTTCGCCGGTCGTGACGAAAAGCATCCCCTGCCTGTCGAAGACCAGCCGCCCGCCGAAATGCGCGGTCGACTCCCAGGCCGGATCCTGGCGGAAGATCACCCGGACATCCTCCATCCGCGTGCCATCCGCCGACAGGCGCCCCGAGGCGACGCTGGTGCTGTTGCGGCCGTCGCCGCGCGGTTCGGCATAGCTCCACCAGACCCGGCGCGTGGCGGCGAAATCCTCGCGGATGGCGACGTCCAGCAACCCGCCCTGGCGCCGCGCATCCACTGCCGGAAGCCCCGCCACCGGGTCCGAGACCGCACCATCCGCCCCGATGATCCGCAGCCGTCCGGGCCGCTCGCTCACCAGCCAGCCGCCCCCGGGCAGCGCCGCCATCCCCCATGGATGCTCCAGCCCCTCGGCCACCACGGCCCGGCGCAGCGCCGGCTCCGCCGCCAGTTCCGGTGCGCGGGTCTGTCCGGCAAAGGCCGGTTCCTGGCCGACCGCATTGGGCGGGGCGTCATTGAAGGACTGCGCCCCGGCACAGGCGGAGAACCCCAGAACGGCGGAGAGGGCGGCGGGAAGACGGAGAGAGGAAAGCATGCGGGCCTCGCGAATTGCCGAAGGAACATCCCGCAACATGGCGCAGCGCCGGGATCACGCAAGGTCAAGACGGCTCACGATGACGTTGGACGGCGGCGCCGGTTCCGCTTGGCAGCACCGGGGCCGCGCGCTAAGGGGAGGCATGCTTTCCTATCAGCACGCCTATCACGCCGGAAACGCGGCCGATGTCCACAAGCACGCGCTGCTGGCGGTGGCGCTGGAATATCTGGGCCGCAAGCCCAAGCCGCTCACCTATCTGGAAACCCATGCCGGACGGGCGCTTTACGACCTGTCCGGGGCGGAAGCGCGCAAGACCGGCGAGGCTGCGGCCGGGATCGGGCGGATGGAAGGCTGGTTCCCGCCGGATCATCCCTATGCCCGGGCCCTGGCGGATGCGCGCGAGCTGGGCGGCGCCGCGGCCTATCCCGGATCGCCGATGATCGCGGCGACGCATCTGCGCGACACCGACCGGCTGATCCTGGCGGAACGCCACCCGCAGGAGGCCGCGGCGCTGCGCCGGGCGATCAGCTGGGCAGAGATCCACGAGGCGGACGGGCCGCAGCTGGCCCTGTCGCTGACCCCGCCCGACCCGCGGCGCGGCCTGATCCTGATCGACCCCTCCTACGAGGTGAAGACCGAATGGACCGCCATTCCCGACCTGGTGGCCAAGATCCGGCGCAAATGGCCGGTCGGGGTCATCATGCTGTGGTATCCGCTGCTGGAGTCGGGGGCGCATCTGCCGCTGGCGGCGAAACTGTCCGAGATGGGCGCCGAGGCGGCGACCAGCAATGTGCGCTTCCCCCCGGCGCGGCCGGGCCACGGAATGACCGGAAGCGGGCTGTGGGTGGCCAACGCCCCCTGGGGCTGGCAGGAGGCCGCGCGGGCGCTGGAGGCGCGCTTCGCCGCGCCGTGATCCCGCGGCTCAGCGATGCAGGCGCTGGATCCGCAGATATCCCACCGTCTCGCCCACCCATTGGCGGCTGTCCCAGACCATCCCGTCGCTGCCGACCCAGTAGAGATTGGTGAAATTGCGGGGGCCTTCCAGCTCATAGCAGCTTTCGCGCATCCGCGTCGTGGAATGCCGCATCTGCAGCACCACCCGCGCCTCCGCCCCTTCCGGCACGAGCTCGCAGAAGAACCGCTCGCGGCGGATGCTCTCATCGCCGGCGATATAGCGCAGGTCGCGCCCGTAGCGCGCGGCACGGCGCGCGGGCAGGGCCTGTTCCAGCCCGTCGGTCGTGGCGCTCAGCAGGTCAGGTCCCAGACCGCGGGTGGAGAACAGCGCCCCCTCCTTCAGCGTCACCGTCACGCCGTTCAGCGTGATCCAGGTATCCGCGTTGCGGTTCTGGCCGAAACGGATGGCGGTCGCCTGGTCGCCGCTGATCTCCACGTCGATCAGGATCAGGGGCACATCCGCCTGTTCCACCTGCGCGCGCGAGACCACCGGCCGCGGCTGGGGCTCCGCCGGGGTCAGGCTGCTGCCGATCGTGCGCAGCGAACTGAGCAGCACGCTGTTGATCGAGGTATCGACAGGCGCGTTCGTGCAGGCGGAGAGAAGTCCCGCCAGAAGGGTCGCCAGGCCAAGCCGCCGCATCACCGTCATCGCCAGAACCGTCCCCACTGATCCTCGACCCGCTCCTGCCGGCCGTGATCGACCAGATCGTAGAGCCGGCCATCCACATTCAGCCGCGCGCCGCCATCCCGCTGCAGCGGACGCATGGTGAATTCCGGCACGTTGACATTCGACCGGCCCGTGAACCAGGACAGCGGAATGGTCAGCGTGATGCCCTTGTCGAAGGAGCCTTCGCCGAATTCGTCGCTGGAGACATCGGTGAAGGTGGCGAAGGCGCCGACCTTCCAGCCATTGCCGTAGACCCGCTCCAGCTTGAAGGTCGCCCCGTCATCCCCTGCCAGGTAGCGGCCGACATCCACCTGCGCCAGGTAGTTCTCGTAGCGGTAATAGACCGAGGCATGGCCGGTGACGACATCGTAATCCAGCAGGTCCAGCCCGCCGTCGTAATCGCGCTGCCTGACATAGTTCAGCTCGGCCCCGAAGGCGAAGGGCGTGTCATAGGGCGCCCAGAGCAGTTCCGAGGAGACGCCCGCGAACATCTGTTCCAGATAGCCCGCCGTCATGCGCCCGTACAGATCCTGGCCCGGGCGGAAGTAATAGGCCCCCTGCAGCGTGTCGATGCCGGGATCGCCCTCCTTGTCGTAAAGGGGGAAATCGGACCGGACATGCGGCAGGACGCTGTCGGACTCGTGGTCGTTCTCGTCGAGATTGCCCACGAGTTTCTTGGTGATCGAGCCCGAGACCACCACGCCGCGCGCCAGTTCCGCCGCCGCCCCGAAACGCAGCCCGACATCGGCGCGGAACGGGTTGGCCGGGTCGAACAGGCTGGTGCGCATGTAGGGCGCAAGCAGCAGGTCGGTGCGCGGGTAGAAGTCGCTGATGCCCTCGCCGCGGGAAAAGGCGGCAGGCGTGCCCGTCACCGTCGCGGCGGCCAGCATGCGCTCCGCGCCGTCGGGGGCGATCTCGTTGCGCTCCAGGTCGCTGCGGCGGAAGGTGAAGCCCGGCAGGGTCATCCCCGCGCTCATCGGCACGATGGTGAAGACCTCGACCGAGGCGGGCAGGGTCGCCGCCATCACCCGCGCCGCCCGGCCGAGCGCCTGCGGCTCGGCCTCGTAGCCGGAATTGCGCAGGTAGAGCACCGCGTGATCGGGCGCCAGCCGCAGCGCCTCCATCTCCAGCCGCTCCAGCAGAAGGGTCTCGCGCAGCTGCGCCTCCACGCGGCTGCGCCCTTCGGCGCTCGCGCTCCAGCCGGTGGCATAGGCCTGCGGATCCGTGCTGCGCGCGGGGCGCGGCGTGATCGGGAAGGGCGCGCCGTCCAGCGTCCCCCCGATGGGCGGACGGTCGGGATTGAAGTTGAAGGTCAGCTGGACGCCGAATTCCGAACCATACAGGTAGTATGCCGAGAATTCGGTGCCGTTCTCGGTCTGGTAGGTCGCGCCGAAATTGAAGGCGGAGTCGCGGTCGAAGATGCCCAGCGTCTCGGATTCCAGATCGTAATGGTCGCTGGAATACTCGGCCTTCAGCACGACATTGTCGGTCACCCGGTATTGCAGCCCGGCAAAACCGCCGATCTCGCCGCGGAACAGCGTGTCGAGATTGGCCTCCCCGCCCTCGTCCACCTCCTCCGGCGTCAGATCGGGGCGATCGCCGAAGCCCGACAGGACGGAATTGCCCGCCAGCCGGCCCCAGCCCAGCCCGGCGGAGACCTCCACCCGGTTGCCCAGGTGCTTGGAGGCGACCAGGTATTCGGCGCTGTAGATGCCGGTGCCGATGAAATCCTGCAGGCCCAGCGTGACCTCGGGCAGGAAGGCGCCTTCGCGGATCGCGGTGAATCGCAGATCGAAGCTGCGGTCGTAATAGGTGCTGAACCCGGCGGAGTCGAAATCCTCGATCTCGGTATAGCGGAACCCGCCGAAGAGGCGCGGGCTGATCTGGGCCGAGAACTGGTAGCGGCTCATTCCCGCGAAATTGGCGACCGTGAAGGACAGCTCGCCATCGGGCCGGGCGAAGGCGCTCGGCATCTCCACCAGGCCGGGCACGTTGTAGAGGCTCGTGGTCGGCCAGGACGTCACGTCGAATTGCTGGGCACCGGCCGTTCCGGCCAGGAGAAGGGACAGAACCGATACGCCGGTTCCGGTACTCATTCTGAACGCTGTGCTGCCGGTCACGATCCAACCACCCTATTCTGGGGCCGACTGTCCCCTGCCCCCCTTCGCACTTCAACTACCGGCAGGACGTGGCATGGCTCAGAAGAGCCGGCTGTGCCATTTTTCCCACGCCATCCGCGACATGGCGCAGCAGGGTCAGGCGTGGCGCTGGCTGGTGCTGCCCATCGACCCCTCGACCCAGCGCGACAGCACGGCACGCGCGGCCTCCGTGTCATTGGTCTCGATCGCGTCGCGCAGGTCCCGCAGGAAGGTGGCGACCTCGATCTCCGACAGGCTGGATTCGCGGGCCCGGGTGATCTTGGCATGCTCGGTCAGCATCCGGCCCTCGCCGATCAGCAGTTCCTCGTGCAGCTTCTCGCCGGGACGCAGGCCGGTCACGACGATCTCGATCTCGCCCTCGGGATGGGCCGCGTCGCGCACGGTATAGCCGGCCGCCTCGATCATCTGCCGCGCGAGGTCGATGATCGCGACCGGCTTGCCCATGTCCAGCACGAAGACATCCCCGCCCGAGGTCAGCGCGCAGGAGATCAAAAGCAGCCGCGCCGCCTCGTCGATGGTCATGAAGTAGCGCGTCACTGCCTCATGGGTCAGCGTCACCGGCCCGCCATTGGCGATCTGGTCCTGGAACAGCGGGATCACCGACCCCGAGGATCCCAGCACATTGCCGAAGCGCACCATCGAAAAGAGCGGCCCGGGCCGGGTGGCCATGTCCTGGACGATCAGCTCCGACAGCCGCTTGGAGGCGCCCATGACATTGGCCGGGCGCACCGCCTTGTCGGAGGAGACGAGAATGAACCGTTCCACCCCGGCATCGCGCGCCGCCTCGGCCAGCGCCTTGGTGCCCAGCACGTTGTTGCGCAGACCTGCAAGGGGGTTGGTCTCCACCAGCGGCACGTGCTTGTAGGCCGCCGCGTGAAGGAGGATCTCCACGCCGTTGCCGACCATCACCGCGCGGCAGAGCGACTCGTCGGTCACCGATCCCAGCACCGGCACCAGTTCCACCCCGGTATTGATGCCGCGCAGCTCCATGTCGATGCTGTAGAGCGCCAGTTCACTGGAATCCACCATCACCAGCCGCCTCGGCCTCAGCGCGAGAAGCTGGCGGCACAGTTCCGACCCGATGGATCCCCCCGCCCCCGTGACCATCACGGTGCGCCCCGCGAAGGTCGGGCGGGCCAGGGACATGTCGCTCTGGAAGGACTTGCGCTGCAGGAAATCCGAGGGGCTGACCGGGGCCAGCTTGGCCGGGAGGGGCTCCTCTCCGGTGAGCTGCGCGAAGGAGGGGAGCGCCTGCACGTCCACGCCGAGCGGGTCGAGCTGGCGATGGATGCGCGAGCGCTTCACCGCCGAGAGCGACGGCATCGCCAGCAGGACCTTGGTCACGCTCTTCTCGCGGATCACGCGGGGCAGGTCTATCGGCGACCAGACCGGCATGCCCGAGACATAGACCCGGCGCAGCGCCGGGTTGTCATCCACGAACCCCACCGGCACCAGGAAGGCGTCATGGCGCAGCGCATTGGCCAGCTGGATGCCCGTGCGGCCCGCCCCGTAGATGACCACCGCCGTGCGCGGATGCCTGCGGCTGAGGATGCCCAGCAGCACCTGCCGCAGCAGCACGCGCGACCCCACGACACCGATGAACACGATCAGGCCGAAATTGACGAAGGTCGACCAGGGATGGGCCTGGGCGGCGATGCTGTTCAGCGAGGCCCCGACCAGCGCGATCAGCACCGCATAGAGACAGGCCAGGTGGACGCCGTTCGTCTCGAACCCGTTCAGGCGGATGCGCGGCAGGCCGAGGAACAGCGACAGCATGGCACCGATGACCATCAACGTGATGGACAGCTGCCAGTTCTCCCAGACCACCGCGGCGGGATCGGCGATGCCCGCGCGGAAGAAATTCGCCAGCAGCAGGGCCAGCGGGATGACGGCAATGTCCAGCGCGACCAGAATCCAGCGCTTCTGCTTCATGGTCAGGGCACTGACGAGCCCGTATATGCTTTGGTCTTCCCGGTCCAACCTAGCCTACCATCGTTACTCGTGCCCGCGCCGGGCCAACTCCCGCTGCAGGACAACGGAACCCTTCTGTCAAATCAATGGAACAAGATTGCTTAACACCAGGTGTCATCCCGCCGTCCCGACACAGCTTCAGCTTTCGCGCCCTGCCCGCCTCCGGCCTGCGGGAAGTCTGATATCTGAGTAGCATCTATCCCCCGGCCCTGGCACCTTGTTTCTGCAATGCGGCACGGTCTCCGCGAGCCTGTCAGGAGCTAGGATGATTTCGGCCGACCGCCAGGGAGGACTGCACAAAAAGTTTGCACCAGGATCATTATATCCAGGCAGATCGACCTGTTCCGGCGATAGATGAGATCAAGCCGTGCCTTTCGGGGCACACAGCGGCGCAGATAGACGCGCTCGGTCTCGGGGGCGCTGCGGCACCTTGCGAGGATCCGCGCCTCGTGCCCGTGAAAGCGCAGCGTCGCCAGCCCGGTCAGTCCGGGGCGGCAGGCCAGCACCTCGGCATAGAGCGCCGGGGCGGCCTCCACATAGCGCCGCAGGGGCGGGCGCGGCCCCACCAGGCTGATATCGCCGCGCAGCACGTTCCAGATCTGGGGCAGCTCGTCCAGCCGCACCGCCCGCAGCCAGCGCCCCGAACGGGTGATCTGGTCGGCCTTGTCGCCGCCGGTGACGCCGCCCCGCGCCGGGTCGACCGTCATGGTGCGGAACTTGACCAGCGTGAAGCCCCGGCTCGGGCTGCGCATGCGCTCGGACAGGTAGAAGACCGGTCGGCCGTCCAGGATCAGCACGGCCGCCGCGACCGCCGCGATCACGGGCAGCAGCAGCGGCAGCAGCAGCAGGGCCACCAGCAGATCGAAGGCGCGCTTTCCCGGCGTCACGGGCATCCTCCGCCCGCCCGCAGCCAGTCGGCGGCCAGCCCAGCCGCCCCGGCCCCGGTGGTCGCCAGCCCGGGCCACAGATCCGCCTGGCGCGACAGGTCCAGCGCGTGCGAGGCCAGCGCGCCCGGCGCGGCGTCGCGCCACGACCAGGGCACGGGGTGCCCCTGCTGCGCGAGCGCCGCCAGAAGCGCGTCCATGGCCGTCTCGCCCCCCGGTTCGGCAAGGTTGACCACCCCGAACCCGTCCCGCGGCGGCGCCGCGGCGATGGCGCAGACCGCCCGTGCCAGGGTCATCGGCGACAGGTAGCTGCGCCGCGGAGCGCCGCCTCCGGGAAGACGGTCCAGCCGCAGCGGCGCCTCCGGCCGCGCGCGGCGCACCGCCTCGCCCAGCATGTCCGCCCCCGCGACATTGGCCAGCCGCAGGCACAGCACCGCGGGTCCGCCCGGATGCGCTGCGGCCCAGTCCGCCGCGGCCGCCTCCATCGCGCGCTTGGCCCGGCCATAGGCGCCCGGCGGCAGCATGCCGTCGGTTTCGCGGAAGGGACGGTCGGCGCTGCCCGGCGCATAGACCGCCGCCGTGGAGCACAGCAGCACCACGGGCGCCGCCGCAGCCGCGCCAAGATCCAGCCCCGCCAGCGCCAGCCGCGTGTTCTCCGCAAGCGCCGCCTCGTCGCCGCCGGTGACGCCGGACAGCACCAGCACGGCGGCGGGCGGCCCCGGCAGCGCGGCGAGAAGCCCGGGCCCGATCGGCCCCGTCAGGCCGATCCCCGCGCCGGGGCTGCGCGACTGGAACAGCGCGGGCGGCAGATCCGCGGCGGGCCAGGCGCCCCGCAGCAGCCGTCCGACCCGGCCCGACGCCCCGAGGACCAGCACCGGCCCGGCGGTCACCGGCTGGCCTCCATCTGGTTGGCCTTGTGCACCTCCAGGCCTTCCTCGACGGAATCGTAGAGGGTCAGCGTGCCGGCATGCAGCACCGCCGCCATGTCGCACATGGTCTTCACCTGCGTCAGGCTGTGGGTCGCCATGATCGCGCTGGCCCGGCTCAGCCGGGTGTGAAAGGTCTCGGCGCATTTCTCGCGGAACCGCTTGTCCCCGACCGAGGTGACCTCGTCCACGAGATAGCAGTCGAAGGGCACCCCCATCGAGACGCCGAAGGCCAGGCGCGCCCGCATCCCCGAGGAATAGGTCCGGAAGGGCATGTCCAGGTAATCCCCCAGCTCGCTGAAATCCTGGACGAAATCGACCATCGCATCCGTGTCGATCCCGTGCACCCGGGCGACGAAACGGGCATTCTGCGCCCCGGTCATCTCGGGGTGGAAGGCCCCGGCGAAGCCGATCGGCCAGGACATGGCGCCATTGCAGATGATCTCGCCGGAATCATAGTCCTGCGCCCCCGAGATCAGCCGCATCATCGTCGACTTGCCCGAGCCGTTATGGCCCAGAAGCGCCACCTTGCGGCCCGCGGGGAACAGCACGCTGCAGTCCCGGATGACGTATTTGCGCTGCCGGAACCCGGTGCGATAGCTCTTGGACACGGAGACGAAGCGCACCGATCCCGGCCCCGCCGGGCGCGGCGGGCCGGGATCGGGCGCAACGGGCTCCTCCGGTGGCGGGGGGCTGGCGCGGAAACGGGCGAGCATGCCGGTCCCCTTCTCAGCGGCGGTCGCGGATCGACATGATGATCAGCATGCACAGCCCCCAGAGCGCAAACAGGAAGGCGGTGCAGATCAGACCCAGCGTGATCCGCTGCGGATAGACCGAACTGGCGGCGAGCGTCGGCTTGATATGGACCGCCAGGTAACGGCTCTTGCGGCGGGCCTCCGCGATGGCGGCATCATGCGCCCCCAGCGCGGCGGTATAGGCCTGCTCGGCGAATTGCCGATCGACCAGCAGTTCCTCGTAGCGCCCCACGGCCGGGGCCTGGTCGCTGCCGACATTGGCGCGTTCTTCGGAAATGCGGTCGCGGATCGCCTGGATCATCCGGTCGGCGCGTTCCAGCCGGGGATCGTCCGCGCGGGTGGTCGTCCCGACCAGCGCATCGCGGGCGATCATCTCCTCGGCCAGGCGCGATTCCAGCGCCGAGATAACACCCTCCTGCCCGGCCACGACGGTGGCGGGATCGACGAACTGGCTGCTGCCGCGGAATTCGGCCAGCGCGATCCGTGCCGTCTTCAGACGTTCCTCGGCCAGGTCCAGGTCCTGCTTGGATTCGGCGATGGCGTCATCCTCGGAGATGCGGCTGAGATCGTTGATCAGCTGCGCGCTCTCGGCCAGGATCTCCTGCGCGACGCGCTGCGCATCCTCCGCCGAGAAGGCCTTTACCTCGACATTGATCAGGCCGCTATCGGCCTCGTAGACGATGGTGACGATCCGGCCCCAGTAATCGATCAGATCCTCCAGCGAGGCGTCCGGCGCCAGCGCGAAGACCGGATCGACATCATGGGGCGGACTGTAGAGCGCGCGCAGGTCCAGCGCCTCGTCCGCCAGCTCCACCATGCGCTGGGACTGGATGAACTGGTAGAGCACATCCGCATCCGGCGTGGTCGAGCTGCCGCCGAGGCTGGACAGACCGAAGACCGTCTCCACCGAGGGAGTGGTGTCCTCGCGATGCACGAAGAAGGCGGTATTGGAGGCGTAGCGGTCCTGCGCGTGCTCGAACAGGTAGTAGAACACCACCGCGGCGGGCAGGATCACCATCAGCAGGAAGGTGTAGAACAGGTAGCGGTGGCGGTGGCGCATGCGCGCGCGCGGCACCGGACCCATCTGCACGCGGCTCAGCGGCGGCTGGCGCCCTGCCCCGCCGCCGCCCGCCTTCGGCGATCCGGGCAGCTTGGCATCGGGCTTGCGCGCGGGGACGGGATGCGCCTCCACCGGCACCGGGACACCGGCCCCGCCGCCCTTTCCCTGGCGCTGGCCGCGCCCCTGCTGCTGGCGGTTTCCGCCCTTCCCGCCCGGCTTGCCGGGCTCTGCCTTCGCGTCGCCTTCCCTGCGCCGCTGCCTGTCCCCCGGGCGGGCGTTTCCGCCGCCGCCCTTGCCGTCATCCTCCCGGCCCTTGTCCTCGCCCCTGCCGTCCCGGGCGGCGCGGCGCGGCGCGGACTTGCCCGCGATCACCTCGGGCGTGGGCTCGCCGTCTTCGCGGCCCGCGGGCCCTGCTTCGCTCTGGCTGCCGCCTTCGGTCGATCGGGAATTGTTCACTTTGGACCACGCTCGTTCTTCGCGGTGGGGATTAGGCAATATCCGGGTCGGCATCCGCAATACGTCATGATCGCGCACGCCCCGGCACTGCCGCTGGCAGGTGCCGCAGGCTAGGACCCGTTATTTCTCATAGAGGATAACACGATAATACCGGCTCAGGAAAAAAAGGCCCAGCAGCATGGGGACGATGGAGAAGAGCAGCACATAGGTCACGGAGATATAGGCGCCGTCATACTGGTAGTAGATGCCGTCGCGCATCACCCCGACGATCTGCAGGATCGGGTTGTACCACAGCACCGACTGAAGCATCGGCGGAAGCGAGTGGTAGGTGAAGAAGATCCCCGAGGCCAGCAGGAGCGGCCGCGTCGCGATCGACCAGATCTGCTTGTAGAGGGGATACATGGCGAAGAGAAAGCAGTTCAGCGTCCCCATGCCGAAGGACAGCAGCAGGATCAGGGCCAGGGCCAGGGCCACCTGGGAGGCATCCGGGATCAGGTCCGGCTGATAGACCAGCACGATCCCCCCCAGCACGATGTAGAAGACCAGGAACTGCATCAGCGAATTCAGCAGCAGACGCGCCAGGATCGCATCCATGAAGGTGACGCTGGGATAGGCCAGCAGCGCGCGCGAGAAGGAAATCGAGCCGGAGACCTTGTTGGAGAGGTCCATGTAGATGGAAAAGGGAAGAATGCCGGAAGCGTAGAACAGCATGAAATTGTCGCCGATCGGCGGGGTGCGCATGAACAGCGAAAAGCAGATCGCCATCATCAGGATCCCGCCCAGCGGCTCCAGCACCGCCCAGATATAGCCGCCCGGCGACTTTCCGTAGGTCGTGGCCATTTCGCGCAGCATCAGCGCGCCGACGACGCGCGGGGTCCTGGCAAAGGCATTCAGCAGCCCCATGGCAACCTCCTTTCCGTCCGCTCGCAAATGTCTCGCGCCATCACAGCGTCTCCATCAGCAACAGCAGTTCCTCTGCCTGTTCCGCGAAGCTTCGGCAAGGCACCGGCGCGGGATGTGCGTCGCGATTACGCAACTCCTGCCCCAGCGCCTCGGACAGTTCCTCGGGGCTGGCCCCGATCGGCAGCCTGCGCGACACTGCGCGATGCTCCGTCGCGCCGCCCCCCTCGGTCTGGATCACCCGCACGCCGCGGCTGATCGCCTCGCGCACCACCAGGCCGAAGGTCTCGCGCCATTGCGACAGGAACAGCAGCACGTCGATCGAGGCATAGAACCCGTCCAGCCCGGCGCTCTGTTCGAACCGCGGGTGGATCTGCCACTCGCCGCGCATCCCCTGGAACATGCTGGGGCGCCACCAGCTTCCGTCAAGGGAGCCATCCACCACGATGCCGCGGAAATCGGCCCGGTCGATGCGCTGGAAGGCGGCCCGCACCAGCGGCCATCCCTTCACCGCCGACGGCCCCCCGACGAAGCCGAAGGTCAGCTCCGGCGAGGTGGCCCGCCGCGCGGCCTGGTTGTCGAAGAACCCGGGGCCGGGATGGTTGATGCCGTTTTCCAGGATGACGTTGCGCCGGGCAGGCAGGCCCGAGCGCATCGACAGCCCGTGCGCATAGGCGCTGGGAAATGTCACGAGATCGGCCTGGCGCACTGCCGCGAACAGCTTGCTGCTGCGCTCCTCCAGCTGGGGGCGGTTCGGCACGCAGCCCGCGCATTGCCGCAGCCGCACCGGGTCCTGGCCGCAATAGCGCCCGTCGGGCTGGACCATGAACTGGCGCTGGCACAGCCACCAGAAATCGTGGATCGACAGGATCACCGGAATGCCCTGCGCCTTCAGCCCCGGGATCAGCCCCGCGCCCAGCCCCTGCAGGCAGTGCAGATGCGCGACATCCGCGCCGACCTGCGCGGCGATCTGCGTGACGCGGGCGGTCATCTGGTCGTCCCAGAACCGCGCGGTGGGTGCCGGACCGGGCGGCATGTTGATGCGGAACGTGTCGATCCCGTCGCGATGGCTGCGCACCACCGCATAGGGGGGCAGCTCTTCCGCCTGCATGGTCGCCACCGCGCTGACCCGCATCCCCGCGCCCCGCAGGTGGCGCGCCACCTCGCGGGCGACGATGGTCGCGCCGCCGTAATTGTCGGGGTCGAAATGGACATTGACCACGAGCACGTGGCGGAACCGGGTCGATGTCACGCTGCCAGCCATTCCGTCAGACCCGCATCCGTCACGCGCGCCGCCGCAGGGTCGCCCCAGTCCTGCCGCAGGGCCTCGCGCGCGGCATGTCCCAGCCTGCGGCCGCGATCCGCGCGGCCGGCCAGATCGGCCAGCGCCGCCTCCCAGCCGGAGAGATCCTCCGCCAGCCAGCCGGTCTCGCCATGGCGCACCGCCGCGGGCAGGTCGCCGCACGGGCTGGCGATCACCGGGCGTCCGGCCGAGGCGGCATCGAAGACCCGCACCGCGCTCTTGCACAGGTTGAAGGGATCATCGGCCAGCGGTACCAGCACCGCATCGGCCTCGGCCAGCTGCGCCAGGTAGGCCGGGTAATCGAGGAACGGAACCTGCGTCACCTGCGGCACCACCGCCGGGGCCAGACCGGCATGGTGATCCAGCCCGTGACCGATCAGGATGAGCCGCCGGCCGCGATCCTCGGCCAGGAACCTCTCGATCGCCGGGCGCGCCACGGCAAGATCGCCCGAGCGCCCGTCCGAGCCGCTGGCCAGGACCAGCGTCAGCCCCGGCCCGCCCGGCACCGGCGCGGGGCCCGTCACCGGTTCCAGCATCCCCTGATCGGCATAGTTGCGGCGCAGGAAGACCGGGCGCGGCAGGAAGGACCGCACCGCCTCCACCAGGGCGGGGGTGCTGACGCTGATCGCGTCGCAGGCGCTCATCACCGCCAGGATGCCCGGCGCCGCATCGGCGAAATGCCGGGTCAGGATCTCGGGCAGGCTGACGCGCGACCCGGTGATGGCGGGCACCGAGAACAGCGGGTCGTCCAGGTCGTAGAGCACCGGCAGGCCCAGCCGCCGGGCCTCGTAGAGATACATCCAGGTCCGCGCCCCCGGCTCCAGCCGGTAGAACATGACATGGCTGGCCATCTGCAGCGCGGTCAGCGCCTCGGCCTCGTCGCGCTGGTCGGCCGCGGCAAATCCCATGCCGCAGCTGCGTGCCAGACCCGCCATCTGCTCGACCCGGTAGCGCGTGCATTGCGGCAGGCTGGCCTCGGCGATCACCGCCAGATGGCGCTGCTCGACCGGCCGAGCGCCGAAGAACACGCCGTTTTTCGCCAGATGCTGCCAGGTGGGGCCCAGCGCATAGATCGAGCGCGCGGCGGCGCCGAAGCCCACCGCCTTGCCGACCGTGGACTGCGCCAGCCGGATGCGACCGTAATTCGCCACGCGCCCCAGCGCGGCCCGCGTGCCTTCCTCGCGGGCGATGCTCCGCAGCCGCGACGCCAGCGGCAGCGGATTCGGGACACCATACGCCATCGAAACCCCCGCACTTTTCCTGGATGAACTGCTACACCCCCGGCGACTTCAGGGCAATTCCCTCCCTTGCCGCATGCCGGTATTCCGCCGTAACCATGGCGCAACCGGCAAGGACGACCCATGACCCCGCTTACCATCCTGCTCGGCACCTATCAGGGTGCGGCGCATCTGCAGGCCCAGCTGGACAGTTTCACCGCGCAGACCCATCGCGACTGGCGGCTGGTGATCGGCGATGACGGATCGCGCGACGCCACCCGCGACATCGCCGCCGCCTTCCGCGACCGCGAAGGGCGCCCGCCCCGCATCGTCCCGGGACCGGGGCGCGGCTTTGCCGCGAATTTCCTGGGACTGCTTTGCGATCCGGCCGAAGCGCCCGGCCATGTGGCGCTGAGCGATCAGGACGATGTCTGGTTTCCCGACAAGCTGGAGCGGGCGATGGCGCTTCTGGCACAGGCGGACCCGGCCATCCCCGCCCTGGCCTGCGGGCGCACCCTGCTGACCGATGCGGCGCTCCGGCCGCTGGGGCCATCGCGGCGGCACCGGCATTTCGCCTTCGGAAACGCGCTGGTGCAGAATGTCGTGGCGGGCAACACCATCGTCATGAATCCTGCCGCGCACCGGCTCCTGCGCGCAGCCGGTCCGCAGGCGGTGCCCTATCACGACTGGTGGTGCTACCTGCTGGTGACGGGCGCGGGCGGGCGCATCCTCTATGATCCCGTCCCCTGCATGCAGTACCGCCAGCATGGCGGCAACGTGCAGGGCGAGAATCTCAGCGCCGGGGCCGTGATGCGGCGGGCGCGGGATTTCGGCGGCCGCAAATGGCGCGGCTGGTTCGAGGCCAATATCGCCGCGCTCGAGGCGAACCGCCACCTGCTGACCGGGCAGAACCGCGCCCGGCTCGACGCCTTCCTGCGCCATGACCGGCGCAATGCCGCCGGGCGCGCCCGCGCGCTGCTAGCTCTGGCCCCGTGGCGGCAGCGCCCGGCCGAGACCGCGGCGCTTTACGGCGGCACCCTGCTGGGCCTGTCCTGAGGCCGCGCGCCCTGCCGCGGCAATCCGGTCGCCGCCGCGGCGGGCTTGGCGCTTGTCTCGGCCGCGCCGCCTGTGCCAGCCTGACCCCAGGACCGGCGCGGCCCGCGCCGCGACAGGAGACCCGATGACCCAGCCCCTTCCCCTGCAGACGCCCCCCGACCGGGCGCACCGCACCTTTTCCGATGCCGCCGAGGCGGTGGCCTGCCTGCGGGCCCTTTACGACGAGGCACGGGATTTCCTGGCCGCAAAATTCGCCGACGCGATCACCGGCGGCGGCGGTGCGGCGCGCTACCGCGCCTACTATCCGGAGATCCGCGCCGTGATGACCAGCTATGCCACGGCCGACAGCCGGCTGAGCTTCGGCCATGTCACGGAACCGGGGCGCTATGCCACCACCATCACCCGCCCCGACCTGTTCGAGACCTACCTGACCCAGCAGATCGGCCTGCTGCTGCGCAATCACGGCGTTCCGGTGCAGGTCGGCTGGTCGACGACCCCGATGCCGATCCATTTCGCCGCCGCCGGACAGAAGGTCCCGCAGGAGGGCGCGCTGGATTTCCCGCTGCGCGACATCTTCGACGTGCCGGACCTGGCCACGACCAATGACGACATCGTCAACGGCTATGCGGTCACGATGGAGGACGGCTCCATCCCCTTCGCCCCCTTCACCGCGCAGCGCATCGACTATTCGCTGGCGCGGCTGGCGCATTACACGGCGACCGATCCCGCGCATTTCCAGAACCACGTGCTGTTCACCAACTACCAGTTCTACGTGGAGGAGTTCGAGACCATCGCCCGCGCCGCGCTGGCCGATCCGGCCTCGGGCTACACGTCCTTCGTCGGGCCGGGCAATTCCGAGATCACCGATCCCGACGGCGAATTGATGCGGCTGGCCAAGATGCCCCAGATGCCGACCTATCACCTCAAGCGCGAGGGCCAGGCCGGGATCACGCTGGTCAATATTGGCGTGGGGCCGTCCAATGCGAAGACCGCCACCGACCATATCGCGGTGCTGCGCCCGCATGCCTGGATCATGGTCGGCCATTGCGCCGGGCTGCGCAATTCCCAGAGGCTGGGCGATTTCGTCCTGGCCCATGCCTATCTGCGCGAGGATCACGTGCTGGATGACGACCTGCCGGTCTGGGTGCCGATCCCCGCGCTGGCCGAGATCCAGACCTCGCTGGAACAGGCGGTGGAGGAGGTCACGCAGCTGAAGGATTACGAGCTGAAGCGGATCATGCGCACCGGCACCGTCGCCACGATCGACAACCGTAACTGGGAGCTGCGCGACCAGTCCGGCCCGGTGAAGCGGCTGAGCCAGTGCCGGGCGGTGGCGCTGGACATGGAATCGGCGACGATCGCGGCCAACGGGTTCCGCTTCCGCGTGCCCTACGGCACGCTTCTGTGCGTCTCCGACAAGCCGCTGCATGGCGAGCTGAAGCTGCCCGGCATGGCCTCGGAATTCTACAACACCCAGGTCACGCGGCACCTGCAGATCGGCATCCGGGCCATGGAAATCCTGCGCGACATGCCGCTGGAGCGAATCCATTCGCGCAAATTGCGCAGCTTCAACGAGACCGCCTTCCTCTGAGAGAGGTCCCGAATGTTGCCAAAAGGCAACAGCGCGAACCGGCCCGCCGCCCGGAAACCGGCCGCGGCGGGTCCTCACGGAGGCCATCTGCCCCTTTCGGGCACGATTTCTGTGGGCAAATCCGCCGATCGGCACGAAAACCTTTGCAAGGCGATTGAGTAGCTGATTCCGTTGGCTCTAAGGTGGGCGCCAAACCAAAAGCAGACAGGCACAAGGAACATGACCGTGACCAAACCGCTGACCAAGACCCAGCTCGTGGCCGCCGTGGCAGAGGCCATGGAGACCGACAAGAAGACCGCGACGACCGCCATCGACGCGATCGTCGAGATCATCACCGCCGAGGTCGCCAAGGGCGGCGCCGTCACCCTGCCGGGCGTCGGCAAGATCTTCTGCCGCGAACGCCCCGAGCGCATGGTCCGCAACCCGGCCACCGGCGAGCAGATCAAGAAAGAAGCCGACCGCCAGGTGAAAGTCACCATCGCGAAGGCCCTCAAGGACGTCGTCAACGCCGCCTGAGGCCAGACGACAGCGCGACCGCCGCGGCCCCCGAGGGGGGCCCCGGCATCCCCCCGATCGGCGGCCCCTATTCGGCGGCCAGCGGCATCTGCGGCCGCGCGATCCCCGAGACCGTCTCGATCAGCCGCGTCATCACCCGGGTGATCCGCGCGAATCCCTCATGCGGCACCAGCGTGCGCTCGTCCATGTAGAGCGACCGGTCCAGTTCCACCTGCACGACGCTCTGCGACGAGGACGGCCGTCCGTAGCGCTGGGAAATATAGGCCCCGGCAAAGGGCGAGTTGCGCGCCACCACCAGACCCTCGGATTCGAACACCGCCTCGATCGCGGCCGTCACGTCGGGGTCTGCCGACGCCCCGAACCGGTCGCCCAGCACGACATCGGGCAGCCGGTCCATCGTGGTGCAGTGATGCTCAATCGCCTCATGCGGCATGGAATGGCAATCCACGAGGATCGCCCGCCCGAAGGCCGCGCGCTGCGCCGCCAGCAGGTCCTGCAGCGCCTGGTGATAGGGATGCCAGTGCTCGCCGAGACGCCGCTGCGCCTCCTCCATCGGAATGCGCCCGTGATAGATCGGCCGTCCCCCGGCCACGACCCGGGGAATCACCCCCAGCCCGGAGGTCACGCGCGGGTTATGCGCCTGGCGCCGCACCCCCAGAATCAGCGCGGGGTCCAGCTCGTCCGCCGCCCGGTTCAGGTCGACGAAGGCCCGTGGCGTATGCGCCACCAGAAGCGGCACGCCCAGCCGCGGCGCCGCCGCGATCAGCTTGTCGACGAAGGCATCCTCGGAGGAGCGCAGGGTGTGGGAATCGAGAACCGAGGCGTCCAGAAAGGCCTCGCCATAGCGCCGCCCGGAATGGGGAGAGGCGAAAATCGCGCCCGAAACAGGGGCTTCCGGAAGGAACAGGTCGAAATTGGTCGTCTGCATCGGCTCTCCTCAGGCTTTCCTTATAGTCAGATTCTTTTCCGTGTCGAAAGGGCTTGCACCCCCCGGCGACTCTGATTAGAAGCCCCCCACCGACGCGGAACAGCGGCGGCGCGGAACGAAAGGCAGGGCCCGACGGGACGCGACGCAGACGGGACGCGGCAGGCAAACGGGCGGTTAGCTCAGCGGTAGAGCACTACGTTGACATCGTAGGGGTCACAAGTTCGAACCTTGTACCGCCCACCATTGCCTCCTCGGAAAACGGGCCCCCGCTTCGGGGGCCTTTGGCTTCAACCAGGCGCGGACGCGCCGCGAAATGAGGAGAAAGGCCATGAAGGTCCGGAACTCGCTCCGCTCGCTGAAGCAGCGTCATCGCGACTGCCGCGTTGTGCGCCGCAAAGGCCGGGTATACGTGATCAACAAGACCCAGCGTCGCTTCAAGGCACGCCAGGGCTGATCGCAGACCCGAACGAGACGTCGAAGCCGCCCATCGGGCGGCTTTTGCGTTTGGGGAACCTTTTTCCGTCACGGTTTCGCGAAGGGCTGCGCCCGGCGCGACACTTGCGAGCGCCCCTGCCCCGCCCTTATAAGAAGCCCAGGCCCGGATCAGGGCGGACCGCAGAGAGGCACCCATGGCGATCGTCGACACGCTCAAGCAGGCCGTCACCTGGTGGAACGGGCAAACGCTCGGCACCAAGATCTTCACTTCCCGCCACGGCCGCCGCGTCGGCGAGGACGATCAGGGCAATGTCTTCTACCAGACCGCCGACGGCACGCGCCGCTGGGTCATCTACAATGGCGAGGCCGAGGCCAGCCGCGTGTCGCCCGACTGGCATGGCTGGCTGCATCACACTTGGGACGAACCGCCCAGCGAACGCCCCCTGGCGCGCAAGCCCTGGGAAAAGCCGCATGTCGAGAACCTCACCGGGACGGTGATGGCCTATGCGCCCGCCGGATCCATCCGCCAGCCGCAGCCTGCACAGCGCAGCGACTACGACGCCTGGTCGCCCGAATAAGGGAATACCCATGTCCGAGAATGTCACCGAAGTCGCCGTGGGCGGCGCCGTCCTGGCCGTTGCCGCGGCCTTCCTCTTCTATGCGCTCGGCACGGCCGGGGGCATGGGCGGCGGGTCGGGCTATCCGCTGACCGCCTCCTTCCGCTCGGCCGAGGGAATCGGCGTCGGCACTGATGTCCGCATGGCCGGCGTGAAGGTCGGCGCCGTCACCGGCATGGACCTGAACGCCGAAACCTTCCGCGCCGAGGCCACCGTGCAGATCGAGAACGGCATCGAGCTGCCCGATGACAGCGCCATCGTGATTTCCTCCGAGGGCCTGCTGGGCGGCAATTTCGTCGAGATCCTGCCCGGCGGCTCGGCCTATAATTACGAGGCCGGGGACGAGGTGCTGGACACCCAGGGCGCGGTCAGCCTGATCAGCCTTCTGATGAAATTCGTGGGCGGCGGGGAATGATCCGCAGCCTCTCCGCGGCGGCGCTGGCCCTGGCCGCGGCCCTGCCGGGGGCCGCCCCCGCGCAGGACCGCATCGCCGTTCAGACCGAACCCTTCGCCGTGCTGCGCGGGCTCGACCGGCTGTCCGGCGAGCTGACCGAATTCGAGGTGCGCGCCGGCGCGACCGCGATCTATCGCGACCTGGCGGTGACGGTGGCCGAATGCCGGGTGCCCGCCGACAACCCCTCGGGCGATGCCTATGCCTATCTGACGATCCAGGACCAGCGCGTCGAGGAGCCCAATTTCGAGGGCTGGATGGTCGCCTCCTCGCCCGCGCTCAATGCGCTCGACCACATGCGCTATGACGTCTGGCTGATCCGCTGCAGCACGAGCTGAGGATCGGGCACCGGCGCGTCGGGATCGAACCGCGCCGGACGGGCCAGCGCCTCTGACAGCAGCCTGCGATAGTCGCGTCGCGGGATTTCCTGGGCCCCGAGGCTGCGCAGATGCGGCGTCACGAACTGCGTGTCGAACAGCGCGAATCCCTGGGCCCGCAGGCGGTCCACCAGGTAGACCAGCGCCACTTTCGACGCGTCGGTGCGGCGCGAGAACATGCTTTCGCCGAAGAACGCCCCGCCAAGCGCCACGCCATAGACCCCGCCCGCAAGATCCCCGTCCTGCCACAGCTCGATCGAATGGCCGAAGCCCATCGCGTGCAATTCGCAGTACAGCTCGAAGATCCCCGCGTTGATCCAGGTTTCCTCCCGCGCCGCGCAGGCGGACAGCACCCCGGCGAAATCGCGGTCGAAGCTGACCTGGAACTCCGCCCGGCGGATGCGGCGCGCCAGCGACCGCGAGACATGGAACCCCGCAAGCGGCAGGATCCCGCGGCGGCGCGGATCGACCCAGAAAATCTCGGGGTCGTCGCGGCTTTCGGCCATCGGGAAGACGCCCATCGCATAGGCGCGCAGCAGGATATCGGGTGTCAGATGCAGGCTGTCCATGATCGTCGGCGGCCCCCCGTCGGGGCACCCCGCCAGTCAAGCGCAAAGCCCCGCCGGAGGCCAGAGCCTTTCTGGCCGCCCGCGACTCGGCCCGGCCGCGCGGCGCGGTCAAATTCGCGTCAGCACGCGCCGCAGACCGCGGATCGGGGGAAAAACCGGCCCGCGGAGGCGGGCTGCTGCGGCAAAGCTGCGCAGGAAAGCTTTCCACCGCCGGAAACCTGCCATATATGACCGGGCCAAGACGGGTGATCAGGCAGTCAAGTCTGGCCCCAGGTTTGGATCGAGACGAGGCACGCATGACCGACAATCCGCACGGCGCCGATGTGGCGTTTATCGAGGCTCTGGCAAAGCTGTTGCGGGAGAACGACCTGAGCGACCTGGAGGTCAAGCGCGAATATGCCGAGGATGACAGCCTGACCGTCCGCGTCAGCCGCACCCTGGCCGCCGCGCCC
>NZ_JACVXA010000037.1 GCF_014903745.1 Mangrovicoccus algicola
CGGGCAGGCAGGATGGCCCGACGCCGCGCGGCCTGGGCCTCCGGGCGCGGCCGCGGCCGGGTCGGGCCCGCCCCGCCTCAGCCCATCTCCGCCCGTCCCGGCAGCAGCACGGTCAGCACGCCCAGAAAGGGCAGCGCCGCGCAGAGATGGAACACGAAGCCGATCCCCCGCGCATCCGCCATCAGCCCCAGCGCGGCCGCCGCGATCCCGGCCACGCCGAAAGCCGCGCCATAGAACAGCCCCGCCGCCAGCCCCACCCGGTGGGGCAGAAGCTCCTGCGCGAAGACGATGATCGCGGGCAGGGCCGAGGCCAGAACCACGCCGATCACCACCGAGGCAACCCCCGTCCAGAAAAGCGGCAGCCAGGGCAGGACCAGCGTGACCGGCAGCACGCCCAGGATCGAGATCCAGATCACCGTGCGCCGCCCGATCCGGTCGCCCACCGGCCCGCCGATCACCGTGCCGAAGGCCACGGCAGCCAGGAACAGGAACAGCATCCGCTGCGCCGCGCCGGTCTCCAGCCCGAAGCGGTCGATCAGGAAGAAGGTGTAATAGCTCGACATGGAGGCCATGTAGACCTGCTTGGAGAACAGCAGCACCAAGAGCACCCCCAGCGCCAGGCGCAGCCGTCCGCGCGGCAGGGCCGACCCCCGTGCCGCGGGCCGCCCCCGCGCCGCCAGACGCTCGCGCGCATGCCAGGCGCTGACCCGGCCCAGCACCGCCATCGCCGCCAGCGCCGCCAGCGCGAACCAGGCGACGGAGGACCGCCCCAGGGGCAGCACCACCGCCGCCGCCAGCAGCGGCCCCAGCGCCGTGCCGAAATTTCCGCCCACCTGGAAGACCGACTGCGCCAGGCCGAAGCGGCGCCCGGCTGCGGCGCGCGCGACGCGCGAGGCCTCGGGATGGAAGACCGAGGACCCGATGCCGATCATCCCCGCCCCCATGACCAGAAGCCCGTAGCGCGGCGCGAAGGCCAGCACCAGAAGCCCCGCCATGGTGGCAGCCATCGCCAGCGGCAGGGCGCGCGGGAACGGCCTGCGATCCGTGACCGCGCCCACCACCGGCTGCAACAGCGAGGCGGTCACCTGGAAGACGAAGGTCAGAAGCCCGATCTGCCAGAAATCCAGCGCGAATTCGGCCTTCAGCATCGGGTAGAGCGCCGCCAGCAGCGACTGCATCATGTCATTGAGCAGGTGGCTCGCCGCGATCGCGGCGAGGATCGCATAGGTGGTGCGCGCCGGATCGGCGGCGCGGGCATCGAGCGTGGCATCGGTCATCTGGGTCATCCTTCCGTCGGCCCCCTGACTATTGCGCTTGCCACCTGCCGTCCTTCGTGGTTCGGTCAAAGAGTTTCGCGACCGGGCCAGAATGCGCAGACAGATCCCCGCCCAATCCCTGCTGAACGACCGCATCGCGCTGGTCGAACAGGCCGCCGCGCCGCTGGTGGCGCTGGCCTCGGACTACGCGGCCGGGTCCAGCGTGGCGCCGCACAGCCATCCGCGCGACCAGCTGATGCATGCCGTCTCGGGCGTGCTGCATGTGCGCACGGCGCAGGGCAGCTGGGTGGTGCCGCCCGATTGCGCGCTGTGGATCCCGGCGGGCTGCGTGCATGCGGTGGAGATGGCCGGGCCGGTCAGCATGCGCTCGAGCTATCTGCGCCCGGGCGCCACCGGGCTGGCCGCCGACCGGCCGCGGGTCCTGGCGATGAGCGCGCTGGCCCGCGCGCTGACCGTCGAGGCCGGGCATGTCGCCGATATCGACCGCCCCGACCGCCGCGAAAGCCTGGTGATGGAGCTGCTGATCGCCGAGATCCCGCGCCTGCCGGAACAGCCGCTGGCGCTGCCCCTGCCCGCCGATCCGCGGCTGCTGCGGCTCTGCCGCGCCTTCCTGGAGACGCCCTCGGCACGCATTTCCCTGCAGGACTGGGCGGATCGCGCGGCGATGAGCCGCCGCAGCCTGACCCGGCATTTCCGCGCCGAGACCGGGCTCTCGCCCGAGCGCTGGCGCCAGCAGGCCTGCGTGCTCTGGGCGCTGCCGCGGCTGCTGGCGGGGCGGGGCGTGACCGCCATCGCGCTGGAGCTGGGCTATGACAGCCCGGCCGCCTTCGCCACGATGTTCCGCCGCCTCCTGGGGATCAGTCCGCGCGACTGGCGCGCGGGCCGGGATCCTCTCAGACCGGAAGCGGCGCCTGCGCCGCGGTGAGCCGCAACTCGCTGCGCCGCCCCGTCGCCGTATCGAAAAGATTCAGCCGCGCGGGGTCGACCGAGACCAGAACCGTCTCCGACAGGGGCGCCCCGCTGCCATCGGCGACCGAGAGCCGCTGCGCGCCGATCATGCCATGGACGATGCGCTGCGCGCCCAGCTCCTCGACATGCTCGACCCTCATCGGGATGCCCGCCGGGCCGATGCGCAGCTCCTCGGCGCGCAGCCCCAGCGTGACCGGCCCGGGGGCATTGCCGACATGGGCCAGCAGGTAGCGCTCCAGCAACAGCTGCCCGTTCTCGATCTGGGCATCCACCAGGCTCATGGCCGGGGCGCCGATGAAGGAGGCGACGAAGGTGGAGGCGGGGCGGCGATAGACCTCCAGCGGCGCGCCGATCTGTTCGATCCGCCCGCCGTTCAGCACCACCAGCCGGTCGGCCAGGGTCATGGCCTCCAGCTGGTCATGGGTGACATAGACCGAGGTCGTGCCCAGGCGTTTCTGCAGCCTGCGGATCTCCATGCGCATGGTCACGCGCAGCCGCGCGTCGAGATTGGACAGCGGTTCGTCGAAGAGGAAGGCGGCGGGCTGGCGGACGATGGCGCGGCCCATGGCGACGCGCTGGCGCTGGCCGCCCGACAGGGCGCGCGGCTTGCGGTCGAGATAGGGGCCCAGTTCCAGCATCCGGGCGGCCTCCTCCACCCGCTGGGCGATCTCGGCCTTCGGCGTCCGGCGGTTCTTCAGCCCGTAGGCCATGTTGTCGCGCACGCTCATATGCGGGTAGAGCGCGTAGTTCTGGAACACCATGGCGATGTCGCGCTCGGCCGGGTCCAGCCGGTTGACCACCCGCCCGCCGATCGCCACCTCGCCCGTGCTGATCGTCTCCAGCCCCGCGATCATCCGCAGCAGCGAGGACTTGCCGCAGCCCGAGGGGCCCACCAGCACGATGAATTCGCCATCGGCGATGTCCAGGTCGATGCCGGTCACGGCCGCCTGCTGGGCGCCGCCATAGGTCTTGCCGACGCCCTTGAGGGAAAGGTTTGCCATCACTTGTCGCTTTCGGTCAGGCCCTTGATGAACATGCGCTGGAAGATCACCACCACCGCGACGGGGGGGATCATGGCCAGCACCGCAAGGGCGAAGGCTTCGTTGTAATCGGGGATCTGGCTGCCGACCCAGACCTGCAGGATCGACTTGATCCCCCGCATGAGCGTGTAGAAACTTTCATCCGTGGTCATCAGCAGCGGCCACAGATACTGGTTCCAGCCATAGATGAACATGATGATGAAGATCGCCGCCATCATCGTCCGCGACAGCGGCACCAGCACGTCGAGGAAGAACTTCACCGGTCCCGCCCCGTCGATCCGCGCCGCCTCCAGCAATTCGTCGGGCACCGAGCGGAAGAACTGGCGGAAGAAGAACGTGCCGGTGGCCGAGGCCAGGAGCGGCAGGATCAGCCCGGTATAGGTGTTCAGCAGGTGCAGGTCCGCCATCACCTGGTAGGAGGGCATGATCCGCACTTCCAGCGGCAAGAGCAGCGTGAAGAAGATCATCCAGAACAGGATCGTGGCGAAGCGGAAGCGGAAATAGACCAGCGCATAGGCGGCCATCATCGACAGGACGATCTTGCCCACGGCGAATCCCAGCCCCATGACCAGCGAATTGCCCAGCATCAGCAACCCGGTGACATCGCCGGTGAAGCCGCCGCGATGGGTCAGCACCTTCTTGTAGGTCTCCCAGCCTTCGGTGCCGGGGGTCAGGTAGAGCCCGTTGGAATGGATGTCGACGGCGCCATGGGTCGAGGACATCAGCGCCAGCACCACCGGCAGGCACAGGAACAGCGATCCCAGGATCAGGACCAGGTGGTCGAACGGCTTGATCTTCTGCATGGGACTATCCGTAATGCACGCGGCGTTCGAGGAAGCGGAACTGCACGATCGTCAGCGCCGCGACCACCACCATCAGGATCACCGACTGCGCCGAGGATCCGCCGATGTCATTGCCTTTGAACCCGTCGAGATAGACCTTGTAGACCAGCGTCATCGGGTTGTTGGCGGGCTTGTCCTTCACGATCACGTCGATGATCGGGAAGGTGTCGAACATCGTGTAGGTGATGTTGATGACCAGCAGGAAGAAGGCCGTCGGCGCCAGGAGCGGCAGGATGATGTCGCGGAACCGGCGCCATTCCGATTTCGCGTCGATCAGCGCCGCCTCGCGCACAGAGGCGGGGACCGATTGCAGCCCCGACAGGAAGAAGATGAAATTGTATGGGATCTGTTTCCACACCGAGATGGTGATCAGCGCCACCGCCGTGTCCCAGTAGTCGATCCCCACCTTCAGGTCATAGCCGAACCAGGCCGCGACCTGCGTCAGCGGCCCCATGTGCATGTCGAAGATCATCATGCCGATCAGCCCTGCCACCGGCGGCGCGATCGCATAGACGGAAATCAGCAGGGTCCGGTAGCTTTCCGCGCCGCGGATCACCTTGTCGGCCTTCACCGCCAGCAGCAGCCCCAGCCCCAGCGACAGCGCCGTGACCACCGCGCAGAAGAAGGCGGTGAAGAGGGCGGTGTTGCGGTACTCGGTGCTGGCCAGCGCGTCGCGGTAATTCTCCGTCCCCACGAAGGTCGACCCGAAACCGAACGGGTCCTCGATATAGAAGGACGAGGTCACCGCCTGCACGGACGGCCAGTAGAAGAAGATCACCACGACCGCGATCTGCGGCAGCACGAAGAGCCACGGCGTCAGCGGCCGGTCGAACTGCACGCGCTTGGCGGGGCTGGCGGGCTCGGCGCGCCACCAGGCGGCGAGGCGTCCGGCCAGGCGGCGGTCCCTGGTGGCGGCGAGGGGAATGTCGGTCACGGGTCATGTCCTGCGGGGCAGCGCGCGGGGGCGCAAGGCAAGGGGTCCGGGCCGCGGCCCGGACCCCCGATGGTCAGAACGGATCGCCTCAGTTGGCGGTCTTGGCAAAGCGCGCCAGCAGCGCGTTGCCCTCGTCCTGGATCGTGTCGAACGCGTCCTTCACCGTCACCTCGTCGGAGAAGATGCGGTTGAACTCGCGCTCCATCACCGAGCGGATCTGCGGGTAGAAGCCCAGGCGGTAGCCCTTGGACCAGTCGCCGCCCGGCAGCATCAGCTGCTGGATGCCGACCTCGGCCACCGGCTGCTCGTCGTAATAGCCCTGCGACTTGGCCAGGTCATAGGCGGCCGTGGTGATCGGCACGTAGCCGGTATTCTGGTGATAGTAGACCTGGGTTTCCGGCGAGGTCAGGAAGGTGAAGAACTTTGCCGTGCAGGCATTCTCCGCCTCGGGCTTGCCCGCCAGCGCGAACAGCGCCGCGCCGCCGATGAAGCTTTGCGTGCCCGCGCCCTCGATCGCGTCCCAATAGGGCATGTAGACCGCGCCGAAATCGAAATCGGCCGATTTCTGCAGGCCGCCGAAGCTGCCCGAGGAGCCGATCCAGAACGCCGCCTGGCCTTCCTCGAAGGGCTTGAGGTTGTCGGCCCAGCCCGCGCCGTAGAAACCGTAATAGCCGTCATCGGCCCAGGCTTTCAGCTTGTCGAACATCATGACGGTGTTGTCGTCATTGACGATCAGCTCGGTGCCGTCGACGCCGTCATAGCCGTTGTTGTTGGTGGCGAATTGCTGGTTGTTGCGCGACTTGAAGTTCTCGACCATCATCCAGGTCAGCTGGCTGGCGGTCATCGGGATGTAGCCCGCTTCCTTCAGCTTGGGCGCGATCGCCTCGAACTCTTCCCAGGTCTCGGGCGGCTCGACCCCGGCCTCTTCCAGCGCGGCGGTGTTGTAATACATGATCGGCGCCGAGGAATTGAACGGCATGCCGATGAACTTGCCCTCGGAATCGGCGTAGAAGTTGCGCACGCCCGGGATGAAGGCATCGCGGTCGAAGGCCTCGCCCGCGCCCAGGATCAGATCCTCCGCGGCGACGGTCGCGCCCTTGGCGGCGATGATCGTGGCGGCGCCGGCATCGAAGACCTGCAGGATGTTGGGCTGCTCGCCCGCGCGGAAGGCGGCGATGCCCGAGGACAGGGCTTCCTCGTAGGTGCCCTTGGAGATCGGGGTCAGCTTGCACTCGGCCTGCGCGTCGTTGAACTGCTGGGAGATCTCGTTGATCACCTCGCCGTTGCGGCCGCCCATCCCGTGCCACCAGGTGATGTCGGTCGCGGCAAGCGCGGTGGAGGCGGTCAGCGCGAAGGCGAGCGTCGCGGTTGCGGTCTTCATCATGTCCCACGTCCTTTCAGGAACTAGCTTTGCAGGCTCCGCTACGCCTGGAGCGTGACAGTTTCATGTCCCGCTCTTGACGCTTTGGTAACTCTTTGCCCGCGCGCGCCATGGCGGCGGGTCCGCAAGGAAAGGCGCCCGCATGGCGAAAACATGGCGGCAGAATCGAATGCCGCGGCGGGAATGCGGCGGTTTCGCGGCAGGATGAATCCGGGCCTGCGGCGGCGCTCCGGCAGGGTCGGGAAAACCGTGACCGGGCGGAGCCTTCGCAATCCTAGACAGCATCGCGTTGGTTAAGCGGCGCCGCTTTCCTAGCCTGCATCGCGAACCGGACCGGCCCTCGGCCCGGAAGAAGGAGGCCCCCGCCATGTGCGATATCTGCAGTTCCGTGCGCGTCTTCACCGGCGAGTGCAGCCTCGGGGCCTCCGCGGGAAGCGGCGGCGGCGGGTCGGTCTCGGCGGGCCTGTCCGTCTATGCCCCCGCGCAGGTGGCCGACTATCTGCAAGACGGCTATTGGCAGGATAACGGCCATATCGCGCATCGCTTCGACGTCGCGGCGGGGGGCAGCCTGACGGTCAAGCTCACAGGGCTCAGCGCCAAGTACAAGGCCTTCGCCCGCGACGCGCTGGAGGCCTGGAGCGAGGTGTCCGGCATCACCTTCCTGGAAACCAGCTCGGCCTCCGCCAGCATCGTCATGGACGACGCCGTCGCCGGAAGCGCCTATGCCTCGGGCAGCTGGAGCGGCCAGGGCATCATCACGCAGATGAGCATCAATATCGGCGCCGACTGGGACGACCTGTGCGGCGACGAATACACCTATCAGACCTTCCTGCACGAGATCGGCCATGCGCTGGGGCTGGGCCATGCCGGGCGCTACAACGGGTCCGCCCAGCTGAGCGACCGGGTCTTCGCCAATGACAGCTGGCAGATGTCGGTCATGTCCTATTTCGACCAGGCGCAGAACCCGGCGGTGGATGCCGACCGCGCCTATGCCTGGACGCTGAATGCCGCCGACATCATCGCGATCCGCAACATCTATGGCGGCAATGTCGGGGTGAACGAGGGCGATTCCGTCTATGGCGCGGGCACCAACGTGACCGGAACGCTGGCGCAGCTCTCGGCGCGGCTGGCTTCGGGCTGGATGGCGACGATCTACGACACGGCCGGGACCGACACGCTGGACTTCTCCGACCTTTCCGCGGCGGCCCGGATCAACCTGATGCGCGGCGGCATTTCCGATATCGGCGGGCGCAGGGGCAACCTGGTGATCGACACCTTCTCCGATATCGAGAACGTGACCCTGGGCGCGGGCGACGACACCGTCACCGGCAACGCGCTGGACAACCTGATCCGCAGCGGCGCGGGCCATGACCTGATCCGGGCCGGGGACGGGGCGGACACGCTGATCGGCGGGGCGGGCGACGACACGCTAGAAGGCGGCGCCGGGCAGGACGTGATCCGCATCGCGCTGTCCTCGGGCAGCGCGGGCACCGACACGGTCATCGATTTCTCCGAAGGCGACCTGATCGAGGTGCTGACCGGCGGCGCCGGCGCGGCGGACTGCTTTGCCGGGCATCGCCAGGTCGGGGCCGACCTGTATCTCGATTTCCTGTCGCCGGGCGGCGCGGCGGCGTCGGTCTGCCTGACCGGCATCCAGTGGGACGCGGCGGCGCTGAGCCTCGCGGGGGACCGCATCCTCTACGGCGCGCAGGCCCCCGATCCCGACCCTGATCCGGCCCCCGACCCCGATCCGGCCCCCGACCCCGAACCCGATCCCGGGCCCGCGCCGGTGGCGGGGATCACCCTGACCGGAACGGCGCAAGGCGATACGCTGACCGGGACGGCCGGAGACGACACCATCACCGGCGGGGCGGGCGACGACATCCTCAGCGGGGCGGGCGGCAATGACCTGTTCCTGTTCGACCTGCCCGCCCCGCTGGGCGGCGGCGGTTCCACCGCCCTGCCCCAGGCGGGAACCTTCTTTGCCGACCCGGCGCAGGCCTATCTGAATTTCGAGCGCGGCCGCGGCTATGATCCGGTGGACCGCGTCTACGAACCGCGCGCGGGCCGCAGCCAGCAGGTGCTCAATATCGGCTCCACCGCCTCCACCGTGGTGGTCGATGACAGCATCGACAGCCTGCGCATTGCCGGCAGGCTGACCGACCTGCGCGACCTGTCGGAGACCGGGTTTCACGCCGCGTCCCCGGGCCAGAACATCCTCGACGGGCTTGGCCTTCACCTGGCGGCCTTCGCCGATCGCGACTCGGGCGCGCGCGACAAGGGCAGCGCCATCGCGCTCCTGGACGGCAGCGGCGCGCTTTCCGAGGGGATGAAGGTGCTGCTGTCGATCGCCGCGGGCGGCGGCGCGGTGGGCAGCGCGACGGATTACGGGCTGCGGCTGGGCAGCTTCGACATGACCGGCGCGGGGCTGCTGGAGGTGCTGGTCGACGGCCGCAACCAGACCGACATCCTGCGCTTCGAGGGCAATATCGCGCGGCTGGCCTTCGACCATGTCCGGATCGCCAATACCGGGGCCGACACGACCTTCGCCACCTATCAGGACCAGATCGACCGCATCGCCAGGCTGGTGCAGAATTTCGCCCCCGCCACGCAGTCGGACCCGTTCCGCAACGCCCTGTCGGTGACGCGCGACTATGCGGTGCTGGGGCTGAACGACGCCGCGCGTTCGATGGAGATCGACGAAACGGTCACCAGCCTGCGCCTGACCGGAAGCCTGCGCGACCTCGCGCCCGGGGCGTCCGAGGCGGCACCGGGCGCGATGATCGAGGCGGGGCTGGGCCTGCAGCTGGCCGCCGGCCTTTCCGATCGGGACGGGCCGCGCGGGGGGCAGATCCTGGAGATCCGCGCGGCGGATGGCAGCCTGTCCGAGGAGTTCCGCGCCGTGCTGTCCATCGCCGATGCCGGAGGGGCCGTGAACGGCGCGGCCGATCTCAATCTCCGGCTGGGCGCCTGGCAGCCCGGCGACAGCCGCCTGTCGGTCTATGTCGATGGCAGGACGACCACCGACATCGTGACGCTGACCGGCGGGCTGGCCGCCGAGGCGCTGGCCTATCTGGGCTCGGCCGCCAATGACCTGGAGGCCCTGTTTCCGGATCCGGACGCGGCCCCCGGCGCCCCGGCCTCGCCCGAGGCGGCGCTCTACAAGAATTACGATCTCGGCCGCGGCTATGACCCGACCCTGCGCGTTGTGGACTCCGGCCGCCCGCAGCAGAGCCTGAACCTTGCGGCTCAGGCGACGACGGTGGTGCTGGGCGAGGAGGTGACCAAGCTGCGTCTCGCGGGGCGGCTGACCGATACCGCCGATCCGGAGGGATTTGCCGGGCGCAGCCTGGCGGAGAACATCGCCGAAGGCTTCGGCATCCATGTCGCCGCGATGGCGGACATGACCAGCGGCGCGCGCGACAAGGCCCGCGCCCTGCGGGTGACCGAGGCCGATGGCAGCCTGACGACCGAGATGAAGGCGCTTCTGGCCATCGCCCGAGACGGCGGCGAGATCGGCAGCGTCACCGATACCGGCCTGCGGCTGGGTGCCTCGGACCTGTCGGGGACCGGATGGCTGGAGATCCTGGTCGACGGCACGCGGCAGACGGATGTGCTGCGCCTGGAAGGCGCGCTCGCACGGCAGGCGGCGGAGGTCCTGTCGGGGGATACCGCCGCAATCCTGGAGGAGCTGCAGGCGGAACACGACGCGCTGGCGGCAGTTTTCCGCGACTTTGCCCCCGGCGGGCTGACCGATCCGTTCCGCCAGCGCCAGGAGATCACCCGCGAAACCGTCTCTGTGTCGCTCGCGGACGCGGCGCGGACCTACATCTTCGGCGACAGCGTCCAGAAGATCGTGCTGCGCGGCCAGCTGACCGATCTGCGCGACACCTCCGCCGGGGGTTTCGCCGGGCAGGACCTGGCGGCGAATATCGAGGATGGCTGGGGGCTGCACGCGGTCGCGCGGCTGCTGGACCCGGTGCGGCGGGCCAGCGAACTCAACGAAATCGCCATACGCGACGACAGCGGTGCTCTGTCCATCGAGTTGAAGGCGCTCTTGGCGATCGCGAAGGCCGGGGGCGACAGGGGCGGCGACGCGGATTACGGGCTGCGCCTGCAGGTCCCCGAGGACGAGCCCGGCACCCTGTGGCTGATGATCGACGGCACCCGGGCGACCGACCTGCTGAAGCTGACCGGCGGGCTGGGGGCGGCGGCGCTGGATTTCGTGGCCTCGGCGGAATGCACGCCGGAGGCCGTGCTGGGCGTCACCCCCGGGCTGCAGGACGGCACGGGCGCCCTGCCCGACCCCGCGCGGCTGCTGGATCCGGTCACCGGCCATGACGTGGACGGGCTGCAACCCGGTTTCGGCCGCGACCAGATCCGCGATTTCGGCGCCGGGGACCGCATCGAGGTGACGACCTCCGACGGCGAGGCCACCCCGCTGGAGATCGTCCATTCGGAGCGGGACACGATCCTGAAATTCGGCCTCGCGCGCAACAGCGAGATCACCCTGAAGGGCTATGCGCTGGACCCCTCGGAGATTTCCTGGGACGGCACGACCTGCATCATCGCCGCTGCACCGGCTGCCCCCGAGGGCGCCGCGGCGGATGTCTTCGACTTCGCAACCGGCAGCACCGGCTTCGGGCGCCAGCACCTGTCCCACCTGGCGCAGGGCGACATCATCACCGTGGCCGCGGAGGAAACCGAGTTCCTGGGCCTGCGCCTGTCCGGGGGCAACTCCGTCCTGCGCTTCGCCGAGGAAACGGGCGCGTGGAAATCGGAACTGGTGCTGTGGCGCACGGAGCTGCGGGAGGACCAGCTGAGCTGGGGCGAGGAGGGGCTGGGCGTGGTGATCTGACCGGACCCGCGGGGCCGCGGCCGGTCAGGAGACCGCGTCGGCCTGCCTGCGCCGGGCGCCGGTGCGGCCGAGCCCTCCGAGCGCGATATCCAGCGCGGCATGGAACCGGCGGCGACGATCCTCCAGCGACTGCTCCGCCCCGGGCTCCATGAGCTGCACCACGAGGTTCTGGTGAATCATGTCCAGCAGGATCGCCGCCGCCAGCCCGGTATCCACCTGCCGGATCTCGCCGTCGCGGATGGCGCGGTCCATCTCCGTCTGGACGATCCCCATCGCGCGCTGGCGCAGTTTCTGCATGAACTCGCGGGCCATTTCCGGCCGGGCCGGCGCCTCGGCGATGATGCAGCGGAAAATCTCGAGCGGCAGCGCGGTCGGGCATTCCTCCCGCGGCTCCAGGATCAGCGTCATGCGCTCGGCGAAGGGCAGCCGGACGGCCTCGGGCGGAAGGTCGCGGATGAACTGGCACCCGACCTTGTCGAAATAGGCGGCGAACAGGGCGCCGCGATCGGCGAAAATCTCGTAGAGGGTGCGCTTGGACATGCCCGCCCGGCGCGCCACCGCCGCCATGGTCAGGCTGGCGGCGCCGCCCTCCCGATAGGCCAGGTCGAGCGCCTCCAGGACAAGCATGCGCCGCGCCTCATGGTCCAGCGCCGCAGGCCGACCCCGCCGCCTCATCCCGCATTTCGCCTCTCCCACCGGCATCCGATCCCCTCCGTCACGCAATCACATGCGCCTCCGCGTTGCTTCACCCTGCCCGTTTCATCGCCCTCACGACAACGTGACACGCCCCCGGACCGTTTCCGGGCCCGTGCCGGGCTTGCCAAGCGGCAATCTTCACATTTATGAAACCCCGTAGTTTCGTAATTCAAGTCCCGGAGCCGCGCAAGGTTCCCCACGCGGAGTGACGTCAATGTGTTCCACCCGAATTTTCCGCGGGCTGTCTGCCCTTGCGCTTGCCCTGGGCGCGCTGGCCCAGCCGGTCGCGGCGCAGCAGGGCGAGCAGCCGCCGAGTCCCGTGACCGTGGTCACGCTGGAGCCGCAGACCGTCACGCTGACCTCCACCCTGCCCGGGCGCGTGGTGGCCTCGGCCATCGCCGAGGTGCGCCCGCAGGTCGCCGGGATCATCACCGAACGGCATTTCGCCGAAGGCAGCCATGTCGAGCAGGGCGACCTGCTCTACAGCATCGACCCGGCGACTTACGAGGCGGCGGTCAAGCAGGCGCGGGCCTCGGTCGCGGCGGCGGAGGCCTCGCTGAACGCCACCAAGCGCGACGAGGCGCGGGTCAGCGAGCTTCTCGACCGCCGCGTCGGCACGCAGCAATCGGTGGATGACGCGCGCACCGCCCGCGAACAGGCGGAGGCGCAGCTTCTCGTGGCGCAGGCACAGCTGGCCTCGGCCCAGATCGAACTTGACCGCACCTCCATCCATGCAAGGCTCTCGGGCGAGATCGGCCGGTCCGAGGTCTCTTCCGGCGCGCTGGTGACGACCGGGCAGACCACCGCGCTGGCCGTGATCCGCCAGATCGACACGGTTTATGTCGACGTGACCCAGTCGGCCGCGGATGTCCTGCGCTGGCGCCGTCGCGGCGATGCCACCCTGCCCGGCGTCGCCGACCAGACCGTCCAGCTGCGCCTCGCCGACGGCACGGTCTACGAACAGACCGGCACGCTGACCGCGGCGGAGCCCCATGTCGACGAACAGACCGGCGTCGTCGTGCTGCGCCTGACATTCGACAACCCCGACATGCTGCTGCTGCCGGGGATGTACGTGCAGGTGGAAATGCCGACCGCGACCGTGCCCGACGTGTTCCTGGTGCCGCAGGAAGGCGTGTCGCGCGACCGCCGCGGCCGCCCCATGGCCATGGTCGTGACGGCCGAGAATGTCGTGGAAACGCGCGAACTGGAGATCCTGCAGGATCGCGGCAACAGCTGGATCGTCGAGACCGGGCTGGAAGCCGGGGACCGGGTGATCGTCGCCGGGCTGCAGAAAGCCACCCCCGGCGCCACCGTCGCCCCGCAGGAACGCGAGGCAGAGGCAGAGGCCGGGGCAGAAACCGATGCAGAGGCAGGGGCCCCCGCAGGGGCGGCCGCCGAGTGAGCCGGGCGATCCGCCCGTCCTGATCCCCAGTTTCCCGGAGTACCTCCATGGCCCGCTTCTTCATCGATCGCCCGATCTTCGCCTGGGTGATCTCGATCATCATCATGGGGATCGGCTTTCTGTCGATCGTGACCCTCCCCATTTCGCAATATCCGCAGATCGCGCCGCCTTCGGTCCAGATCAACGCCACCTATCCCGGCGCCTCGGCCGAGACCGTCGCCAATACCGTCACCCAGGTCATCGAGCAGCAGATGACCGGGCTGGACGGCATGCGCTACATGGCCTCCTCCTCCACCTCGGCGGGCAGCGCGCAGCTGACGCTGACCTTCGAGACCGGCACCGATCCGGACATCGCGCAGGTGCAGGTGCAGAACAAGCTCAGCCAGGCGACGTCGCTGCTGCCCGAGGCCGTGCAGCGCCAGGGCGTGACGGTGGAGAAAAGCTCGGCGGGGTTCCTGATGGTGGTGGGCCTCGTCTCGCCCGACGGCACCTTCGAGCAGGCCGACCTGTCGGATTACCTCGTCTCCAACCTGCTCGATGATCTCAGCCGGGTCGAGGGCGTGGGTAATGTCCAGGTCTTCGGCGGGCAATACGCGATGCGCATCTGGCTGGATCCGGCCAAACTGGCCGCCTATGAGCTGACCCCCTCGGACGTGGTCGCGGCCGTGTCGGAGGAGAATGCCCAGATCTCGGCCGGGGCCTTCGGCACCCGCCCCGCCCCCGACGGCCAGATGCTGAATGCCACGATCACGGCGCAGTCGCTGCTGTCGACGCCGGAGGATTTCCGCCAGATCGTGCTGCGCGCCGAAACCGATGGCGGGCTGGTGCTGCTGGACGATGTCGCGACGGTGGAGATCGGCGCGGAAAGCTACGCCACCATCGCGCGCTACAACCGCGGCCCCGCTTCCGGCCTCGCCGTCAGCCTTGCCCCCGGCGCCAACGCGCTGGACACCGCGACGCTGGTGAAGGAGCGCGTCGAGGAATTCGCCCGCTTCTTCCCCGAGGGGATGGAATACGTCATCCCCTACGACACCACGCCCTTCGTGAAGATCTCGATCAAGGAGGTGGTCAAGACGCTGATCGAGGCGATCGCCCTGGTGTTCTTCGTGATGCTGCTGTTCCTGCAGAACCTGCGCGCGACGATCATCCCGACGCTGGCGGTGCCGGTCGTTCTTCTGGGCACGTTCGGGGTGATGGCGGCTCTGGGATTCTCGATCAACACGCTGACCATGCTGGCCATGGTGCTGGCGATCGGCCTCTTGGTCGATGACGCGATCGTCGTCGTAGAGAATGTCGAACGCATCATGCATGAGGAGGGGCTGCCGCCCAAGGAGGCGACGCGCAAGTCGATGGACCAGATCACCGGCGCGCTGATCGGCATCGCCATGGTGCTGTCGGCGGTGTTCGTGCCGATGGCCTTCTTCGGCGGATCGACCGGCGTCATCTACCAGCAGTTCTCGGTCACGATCGTGTCGGCCATGGCGCTGTCGGTGCTGGTCGCGCTGACCCTGACGCCCGCGCTCTGCGCCACCATCCTGAAGAACACCCCCCACAAGAAGCGCGGCTTCTTCGGGCTGTTCAACCGCAACTTCGACCGCCTGAACCACGGCTACGGCAATTTCGTCGGCTATCTGGTGCGCGGCATCTGGCGCGTGATGATCGTCTATGCGCTGATCGGCGCGGCCGTGGTGGTGATGTATCAGCGCACGCCCACGGCCTTCCTTCCCGACGAGGACCAGGGCCTGATGTTCGCGCTGGTCCAGGCACCGACCGGCGCCACCGCCGAGCGCACGCTCGACGTGATCGAGCAGGTGGAAACCTATTTCCTCGAGCGCGAATCCGAGAATGTGGAGGCGGTGTTCGGCGTCGTCGGCTTCTCCTTCATGGGATCGGGGCAGAACATGGGCCTGGCCTTCATCCGCCTGAAGGACTGGGAGGAACGGACGCGTCCGGACCAGAGCGTCCAGGCGATTGCCGGGCGCGCCTTCCCGGCCATGATGGGCCTTCAGGACGCCATGGTCTTCCCGGTCGTGCCGCCCTCGGTGATCGAGCTGGGCAATGCCACGGGCTTCGACTTCTACCTGCAGGCGCGCGGCGGGCAGACGCATGAGCAGCTCCTGGAGGCGCGCAACCAGCTTCTCGGCATGGCCGCGCAGAGCCCGATCCTGACGCAGGTCCGGCCCTCGGGCCTGGAGGACGCGGCGCAGTTCAACCTGGATATCGACTGGCGCAAGGCCGGGGCGATGGGGGTCTCGGCCACCGATGTCGGCAACCTGCTGAACATCGCCTGGGCGGGCAGCTACGTGAACGACTTCATCGACAATGGCCGCATCAAGAAGGTCTATGTCCAGGGCCAGCCCGACTCGCGCGCAACGCCCTCGGATATCGACCAGTGGCGGGTGCGCAACGCCTCGGGCGGGCTCGTGCCCTTCTCCAACTTCGCCGAAGGCAGCTGGACCTACGGGCCGCAGGGCGTCGTGCGCTACAACGGCGTGCCCTCGATGCAGATCCAGGGCGAACCCGTGCCCGGCGTCTCCTCCGGCGAGGCCATGGCCGAGATCGAGAGGCTGGCCGCGCAGCTGCCCGACGGCTATGACGTCGCCTGGACCGGCCTGTCGCTGGAAGAGGTGGAGGCCGGCAACCAGACGACCCTGCTCTACGCGCTGTCGCTGGCCGCGGTCTTCCTGTCGCTGGCGGCGCTCTATGAAAGCTGGGCGATCCCCTTCGCGGTGATCCTGGCCATGCCGATCGGGATCTTCGGGGCCTTCGCCGCCGCCATCCTGGGCGGGTTCGACAATGGCGTGTTCTTCCAGGTGGGCCTGCTGACGGTGATCGGCCTGACCGGCAAGAACGCGATCATGATCGTGGAATTCGCCCGGGAACGCTACGAGGCGGGCGAGGATCTGTTCGAGGCGGTGCGCGAGGCCGCGCGGCAGCGGTTCCGGCCCATCATCATGACCTCGATGGCCTTCTCGCTGGGCGTGCTGCCGCTGGTCCTGTCCTCCGGGGCAGGCTCCGGCGGGCGCCAGGCGATCGGCTCGGGCGTCCTCGGCGGCACGATCTCGGCGACGGTGCTGGGCGTGCTCTTCGTGCCGGTCTTCTTCGTGATCGTCGCGCGGATGACCCGCCGCCGCAAGGCCGCCGCTCCGGCGACCTGACCGGGCAACCGGATGGCGGGGCGATCTGGCGCCTTGCCTCCCGCGCCAGCCGTGCTCCTATGGACCGGCCCCGTCCGCGAAACGCCGGGCGGGGCCGGTCCATGTCAGGGAGGCGGAAATGACGGGAACCCCGGAAATCGAGGCGATTTTCCATATCGGGATGGGCAAGACCGGCACCTCCGCGCTGCAGGCCGCGTTGCGCGACAGCGGCGCGGAACTGGCGGCCGACTCCGCGCGCTACCTGGGCATGTGGACGGAATTCCTGGATCCGGATTTTGCCGGGCTTGAGGGGTTCATGCGCTTCGCGAGGCAGACCCCGGCGCGGCATGCGGAGCTGGCCGGACGGATGGCCGCGATCCTGCAGGAGGCCGCCGCCCGCGACGGCATAGGCCGCGTCGTGCTGTCCAACGAGGCCTATCTGCCGCTTTTCCGGGAATTGCAGCCCTTCTTCGCGGCGCTCTCGGCGCAGCTGCGCATCAGCGTGATCGCCTATGCAAGACCGCTGGGCAGCTGGCTGCCCTCGGCCTGCGCGCAATGGGGGGTGCTGCACAAGACCAATGCCGGGCCCGTCGAGACGCTTGAACAGGCCGGAAGGCGCCTGGTCTCGCAATATGCCCGCTTTCCCGACTGGCACGCCCTGCTGGGCGACAGGATGACGGTGCGCCCCTACCGGACCGGAACCGACATCGTCGAGGATTTCGCGGCTCTGACCGGACTGACGCTGAAAGGATCGGACCAGAGGCGGCAGGCCCGCCGTCCGGAGGCAGAGCAGATCCTGCGCGCCGCCTTCAACAACCGCGTGCCGGGGCCCTGCCTCCCGGGGCTCTACGAGGACATGATGGCCGCGCCGCGCACGGGGAGCCTGCCCCCCAGCCTCTCGGGCAAGTTCCGGTTTCTCTTCGACTATCCGCAGCTGGAGAAGGTCCGCACCGGCGCCGCCCCGCTGATGCGCGACATCGGCAGCCGGTTCGGCATCGACCTTCTCGACGACCCCGTTCCGGACCCGCCCGAACTTCGCCCGGGCGCGCTCAGCGACGCGGTCCTGGGCAGCCTGGTCGACATCGTCGCGGCCCAGTCGCTCCGGATCCGCGCGCTGGAGGACCGCCTGGCCGCCCTGGAGGCCCCTTCGCCGGAGCCGTGACCTCCTGTGCGGGGGCGGCGTTCTACGGGGGCATTTAATGTTTGCTTAGGCCTGCCGGTCTAGCATCGGGGCTGTCCCTTCACAGCCGAGCCCCGCCATGGACGAAACGCCCGAAGACAGCCCGCCGAAGAAGAAAAGCCTCGTGATGCCCGCCATCGCGCTGGCTGCCGTGCTGGGCGCGGGCAGCTTCGGCGCCTCCTTGCTGATGCTCGGCACGCCGCCCGCGCCCGCGACGGAGGACCATGCCGCGCAGTCCGGGGAAGAGGCCGGCGCGACCGATGCGGGAACCGAGACGGAATTCCTGCCGATGGAACCATTGCTGATCTCCCTGGGCCCCCGGACCGGAAACAAGCAGCTGCGATTCGAGGGATATCTGGAAATCCCCGTCGCAAGCCGGGAAACCGTGCAGGGCGGCATGCCGCGGGTCATGGACGTGCTGAACACCTATCTGCGCTCGGTCGAGCCGCAGGAGCTCAGCGAGCCGACGGCGCTCCTGAAATTCCGGCTGCAGATGCTGCGGCGCGTGCAGCTCGTGCTGGGCGAGGAAGTCGTCTACGACCTGCTGATTTCGAAATTCCTGATAGGATGACCATGTTGAGCATCGCCGAAATCTCTCTTTCCCTTGGCATACTGATCCTGCTGGCGATCAATGCCAGGGTCATGCTGAAGCTCCGCCGTCTCACCCAGATCGAGACCGGGATGGGCGCGCGCATCGCCTTCCTGAACGTCCAGGCAGAAGAGCTGCGTCGCGACCTGGCGATGATCGGGGCAAAGGCCAAGGCGGCACAGCAAACCATGGGGGCCTCGATCACGCGGGCGGAGACGGTGGAACGTCGGCTGGAGACCAGGATCGCCGCGCTGCAGCTGGCCGAACGCCCGGAAATGGCCGGCCGCCCGCATGAGTTGTCCCGCGCGGATCAACCGGAATTCGTCCGTTTCGCGCATGTCGATCGCTCCAATCCGCGGGAGGCCCGGAATCATGAAGCGGGTTAGCGTCGATCTGGTCGCGGGCGGGCTTGGCGCCGCGCTGCTGACGGCCTCCCTCACCCTCATGCTCACTTCCGCCACGGCGCAGGTGGACTACCGCCAGGAGGCGGAACGGCTCTACGCGGATGAAATCCGCCAGATGGAGAACGCCGCAGAGATCGACGCGCTGCTGGAAGACCTGAAGGCGGCGCGCGACAGGGTCGCCGAACAACAAGCCGCGCTTGAGGAGCGCACCGCCCTGCTGCAGGAGCAGGAGACCGCCATCGACGCCAAGCTGGAAGAACTGAAGGAAGCCGAGGACCGGCTTCAGCGCATGCTGGGCATCGCCAAGCAGGCAGCCGAGGCAGATATCGCCAAGATGTTGACCCTCTATGAGAGCATGCGTCCCAAGGAAGCTGCCCGGATCTTCGAGATGATGGATCCTTCCCTTGCCTCCGGGTTCATCACCCGCATGGATCCGGCACAGGCGTCGCAGATCCTCGCCCTGCTGCCTTCGGAAACCTCCTACGCCATATCCGCCATCATCGCCGGCAAGAATGCCAGATAGGAACAGCCCGTGATCGCAATCATCGGCATTGTCGTCATTTTCGCAATGGTCTTCGGCGGCTACATGCTGGCCGGCGGAAAAATGGGTTTGATCATCAAGGCGCTCCCCTTCGAGATGATGATGATCGGGGGAGCCGCCATCGGCGCCTTCCTCATCTCGAATGATGGCGCCGCCGCAAAACACACGCTGGCGGATATCAAGAAAGTGTTTTCAGGTCCGAAATGGAAATCCGACCATTACCAGGAACTGCTGTGCCTGCTTTTCGAAATCCTTCGGCTGGCGCGGCAAAACCCTGTCGCACTGGAGGAACATATCGAAAACCCAAGCGAATCAAGTATTTTTTCAAAATATCCACAAATCGTGAAAGACAAGAATGCGATCGAACTCATCTGCGACACCATGCGTGCTGCCTCGATGAACTACGATGACCCCCATCAGGTCGAGGAAATCCTTGAAAAGAGGATATCCGCCCTGGAGGAGCATGCTCAGCACTCCTCCCATGCCTTGCAGATGGTGGCGGATGGCCTGCCCGCCCTTGGTATCGTGGCTGCGGTTCTGGGGGTCATCAAGACCATGGGATCAATCGACCAGCCTCCGGAAATTCTCGGGAAAATGATTGGCGGCGCGCTGGTGGGTACGTTTCTGGGGGTTTTTCTTGCCTATGGCTTTGTCGGCCCCTTCGCGACGCGGGTCAAGGCCGTGATGGAAGACGAGGCATTCTTCTATAAGATCATTCGCGAGGTGTTGATTGCCAACCTGTACAGGCATTCCACGAACATCTGCATAGAGGTCGGCCGTCAAAACATACCCGGATCACTCCGCCCGGATTTCTCCGCACTGGAAGAAGCCCTGAAATCCACCAAGCAGGCCGCTGAATGAAAGCGAAACTGCTCCCTACAACTATCGTTCTTCTTCTCTCTGGATCGACCTGCTGGTCGCAACCTTTGATGCTCGTGGCCTCCCAAGATGGACGCCAGGCGCTTCTATACCATGCTGAAAATGTGAATCTTTCACCTCATCTCGACTCCGAAGAATTCATCATACCGCTAAACTCCGAAACAAGGCCAGAAGACCTGCTTGCCTTCCAATCCGCAGCTGCCAGCATTCCAAACATCAAAGTATCAATTTCTCAGCAGGAAATTTTATTTGAACCTACCTGCCATTGCTCACTCTCACTATCCAAGATTAGCAAACACATATCAAATATCTCCATCACCCTCACTGCAACCCTGCCAGAGCCAAGAGAGAACGACACAAAACACACAATAAAAGAGCATTTAATATACAGGCCAACCCGCTCCGATATATTGCCGATGCACGAAAAAATCACGGATCCAGAAACTTACGGCAAGGCTAACAGTGACCTCGGACTTCCATCAAACTCTATAAATATCGCAGATATCGGATATGGGGTGAGACAGGTTTTAAAATCCGTATCGACTGAAGAAAGCTCTCTATCCCCTTCAGGAGGCACAAATCTCGAATTGAACATCCCTGACAGCGTCAGCAAGAATGGGACTCTGGAACAGTACATCACCTCCCGTGGCCCTGGAAACAGCCCGTTATCCACAAACGATACATCATGCGGAACAATTCGGGAGAAAAGAATTCTTTCACTGACACCGCATTCAAGTAATGAATTATTTTTTGAATCTCCTCTTCCAGCATTTTCTGCACTGCAAGAAAATCTAGATTACTCCCCAGATGGCTTAACAGACATGGCTATCTACCTACTCGGCAACATGCTGCTTGACGAAGTGGAATCTCTCAAAGATCAATTTTTCGAACATCTTCCAACGATTTTGATATCTGACATCAAAGCAATACTGTCCGAAGAAGAAAATACATCACTCAATGTCCTCCCCAAGCTTTCCCTCTGCAACTCGCAGGCCCAATATCTTTTAAAAATAACATCAAAAGAAGGCCCCATCAGCCATGAAGATGTTTCTGCGGATATGGTGATGTATATTCAAAAACTTCCAGATAAAATTGGAAGCAAACTAACACAACTGCTACTCGACCGACTTGAAAAAAATAACATTAAACTCATTGAAGCGTTAGAAGATATACACAATAGAAAATCGACCGCCAACACTCTGGAGCCGGATACCGATTTGGCATTCGGGGTCTGGAGCGCAGGGACGCAAAAAAGTGAGAACACCCCCACTCAGGCCCAAGCGAAAAAAAATCTTGAAGAATTCACGTGGTCAAAAACCAGATTAGACGCCGAAGGAATATTGAGAGTCACCCCGACAACGACGCAGGATATGGAATTCCACAATTCTATTATAGACGGATTTCAAAACGATAGAAATTGGGAAGGCGCCCTCAAGTATATCAATCAATTAAATCAATCCAGCCAATCCAACGGAGATGACATTAGCGCAATTTCCGAAAAGTTTTGGGCGGAATTTTTGGCAACAGCGTCACCAGGAGATCTTCTAGCCGTCGCCAAAAGTATTAACCTAGATGAAGCGATAAAATTAGCGCCTGAAACCGTCAAATCAGAAGTGCTTCACATCCTTCGAAAGTCGAAACAGGATACATTTTCTAACTTGCGGAGAACACCTGCACCACCAACCGTTTTGTTGCCGCCCGAAATTGAAGAGACAGAAACTCATTCTGTAGAACCTCCAACAGTTTGGCAAGAATTCGAATCGATCTTGTCAGACAGTCGAGAGCTTCGGAAACGGGTCGAGTAATTTTGAGGAACGGCCTTGTTGGTTAATTTTACGTCAGGCAGCTCTGCTCCTTTTCCCGCTGGCCTCAGGGCCGGCTTTGATCTTGGCTCTCCCAAGGATCGAACAGCGGTTCATGATGGCGATGCGGATCTGGATCTCGGCGGTCTGGCGGTCGGGGTCTCGTGACATGATCCGGTCGCCAAGGAGCTTGAGGCGGTTCACCTGGGCCTCAACCCGACTTCGGGCGTGATAGCCGGTCCATTTCTTCCAGATTGAGCGGCCCAGACATCGCGTCGCTCGCAAGATTTCGTTTCGTGGGATCGCGGCGGGGCCGTCAGGCTTCAAGGCTCGGCCATTGCGACGGATCGGTATGATCGGTTCTGACAAATGCTATGCTAGAGGATCGCGGCATGACAGCGGTGGCTGTCAAAGGTTCCATCGGCCGTGACTGTTTCGATCTGTTCTCCCGTCGGGATCTGCGGCAGCAGCTCCGGCAGGACCGGTCTGTCGCCGTGCCTGCTCGAGGTGAATTCGACCGTGCAAATATCGCCAGTGGCAATGGCCATCGCAAGATGCACCTTGCGCCATTTGCGTCTGCGCGTCGGACCATGCTTGCGCGAAAGCCATTCGCCGTCGCCGCGGAAACGAATGCCGGTGCACTCCATCGGGAGGTTCAGACGCTGACCGGAGCGCCGATACGGGATCTGCACCCGGATCCAAGAGGTGGTCCCGGTTTTTCAACCAGTTTACCGCCGGACTAAGCTATAGCGCGGGTCTCAGTTCAGGCGGCGATCTTCAGGTTCGGGCTCCGGGGTCCATAGGCCTCGTCCGGCCTCAGCAGCCCGTGCGATGAATGCGGGCGTCTTTCGTTATGGTAGCTGATCCAAAAGCCGGCCCCGGTGCGGGTCTCCGAGCCGGTCCCGAAGGCGTTCAGGGAGACGCACTCGTATTTCAGCGAGCGCCACGGACGCTTGATCATCCGGTTGTCGATCCAGCGCCCCGGCCGTCCATCGAGATCCTCGCCTCCGTATCCAGCAGCACGCCGGTGAAGCCGGTGCTGGTGAAGTGCGATCCTTGATCGGAGTTGAATATCTCCGGCGTGCCGCATTTCGCCAGCGCCTCCTTCAGTGCCTCGGCGCAGAGTTCGAGCGTCCAGCGATTGATCCGGGGGATCAATCGTCGCGAAATGCGCATCCATGCGGTTGAAAAGCCGCCAGCCCGGCACCTTCCGGCTGTGCCGGTCCATGACGGTCACGAGGTAGAGGAATGAGCCATCGAGGCGCCACCGGTCCGAGCCCGATGGCGAATGCGCCGCATTGGAATATACGTAATGCCTGCACATCAGACCTGGTTCGGCCGGATGATGGGCAAGTCTCTCAGAAGATAAGGATATATCTTGTGCGCCGGGTGTTTCCTGCTGGTCTTCGCCTCCCGGAAGATCGGCACCAGCCGCATTCGCCGCCTGTCGCGATGCCGCCCGCATTTATGCCCTTCCCTTCGCATGTGGCGGGCCATCCGCTGACCGGCAGGGCATTGCGCAGCAATGTCCCGGGAGGCTGGCGCGCGCCGTAGCACGGGGTTTCCGGGAACTGGCGGTCGATGATCGCCATGAAGGCGAGGGTCTCCGCGCTTTCGCCGCGCGGCTGGTAGTCGAGGTTCGATCGGGCCAGCGACAGCAGGCTGCGCTGCCGCCGCACGCTGAGGCCGGGATGATCCTTCTTCACCGCGATCGAACTCCAGTGCCGGGAATGAGACTCGAGGCCTCCGACATCGAAGCAGCGACCGTGGCCCCCGCGGGGCCGCGAAAGCGCTGCGGAGCATCCCGCTCGATCACCAGATGGCCGATCCTGGCGTGCAGCTTCTCGATCTCGGCAGCCAATATCAGCGGCTCGGATGCCGCCCGAGCGCCGATCGCCATGTTGTCGATCGCCCTCCGTTTCCAGCCGCTGATCATGGTGGGATGGACATCGTTGAACGGCTCTCTCGGACCGATGGCAGTCGCCGTTCAACTCTATGCCTTCTCGGCCGTCGCCGGTTCCTCGCGGATGGCCTCGAGGGCCACCTTCGCCTTGACCCCTGCTGAAGAGCGTTTCCGGTTCGCCATCTCGGGTCAATCTTCGTCAGGCGCTGCAGCTTGCCGCCCGGTCCGAAATCCCGCGAACGCATCTGGCTCAGCGGGCCGCACAGCACCTGGCGAATAGAATAACTTCAAGACGCGGAGGTTTCGAGGGCGCGCGTCGCGCAGCGCCGTGCGCCGCTAGCCCAGATAGACGCGCCCACGTGGATAGCGCAGCCGCGGCTGCCCGCGGGTCGCCAGGAAGAAACCCAGGGTCAGCGGGCCGACCCGGCCGAGGAACATCAATATCATCACCACGATCCGGCCCAATCCGTCGAGATCGCCGGTCGCGCCGCGCGACAGGCCGACGGTACCGAAGGCCGAGACCACCTCGAAGGCGAGATCGGCCAGTTCTCCGTCATGGGAAATGGAAATCACGAAGAGGGCGGTCATCATCGTGATGGCGGAGACGGTCGCCAGCGCCATCACCTTGAAGACGTCCTCGGGACCGAAGCTTCGCCCGAAGGCCCGCATCACCGTTTCGCGGCGGAAAAAGGCGACGGTGGCGATCAGAAGCACGCAGACCGTGGTCACCTTGATCCCCCCGGCCGTGGAGGTGGACCCGCCGCCGATCACCATCAGCGCCATGGTCAACAGCATGGTACTGTCATGCAGCTGACCCGTATCAACCGTGTTGAACCCCGCCGTGCGGGGGCTGACCGCCTGGAACCAGGCCGCGCCGATCCGCGCCAGGGGATGCTCCAATCCACCCAGCGTACCGGGATTGCTCCATTCCAGAAGCGCGAACAGCCCCCAGGCCAGCAGCACCAGCACGAGCGTGCCCGACAGCATGAGCTTGGAATGCAGGGTCAGGCGCTGCCACCGCCTCTGCTCGGCCAGATCGCCCAGGACGATGAAGCCCAGCCCCCCCGACAGGATCAGCAGCGGTATGACGAGATTGACGACCGGATCGGCCACGTAGCGCATCAGGCTGTCGGGAAACAGCGCGAAACCCGCGTTGTTGAAGGCCGAGACGCTGTGAAACAGCGCCATCCACAATCCCCGGGCCGGGCCGAATTCCGGAACGAAGACAAAGCCCAGCAAAAGCGTGCCGACCAGTTCGGAAATGGCGGCCACCCAGAAGACAAGCCAGACGATCGTGCCCAGCTCGCCATAGGAGGACTGGTTCAGTTCCTCGCGCAGCAGCATCTTGTGCGGAAGCCCGACGGGCACGCCCAGGACCACCAGGAGAAGCACGGCGAAGGCCATCAGGCCCAGCCCCCCGAGCTGGATCAGGAGCAGGATCACCATCTGGCCCGCGACCGTGAACACCGAACCGGTATCGACCACGGCCAGTCCGGTCACGGTCACCGCGGAAACCGAGGTGAAGATCGCATCGGCCCAGTTCAGCGACCCGTCGTGACACAGGGGCAGTTTCAGCAGCAATGCGCCGGACAGGATGAAGCACAGGTAAAGGGTCGCGAGCGTCGCAGGCGGCGACTGGGTCAGCCTTCGCGACAGCGCCGGAACGCTGTGGCGGTTCAGGGCCATGGCAGGCTCGCGGCAAAGCTGCGCAGGTCGGCGCGACGGCCCAGGAGGATCAGAAGATCATCCTTGCGCAGCGTGCAGGCCTGTCCGTCGAATCCCAGGAATTCCGTGCCGCGCATCGCCCCCACGCAGCGCAGGTCGTAATCGGCATGTTTCAGCGCGCTCAGCGCCACGCCGTCGAGCTTCTCGGGCACCTTGAAATTCACAACGTGGAACCCGTTGCCGAGGCTGACATAGTCGCGGACGATCGGGTTATGCAGGACTTGGGCGATATGCTGGCCGACCTCGACCTCGGGATGGATGATGCGATCCACCTTCAGCTTCGACAGGATCCGGTGATGGGTCTTGGAGGACGCCTTCGCCCAGACCCTGGGAACCCCCATGGTCTTGAGATTGATCGCCGCGATGATGCTGGATTCGAGATCCTCGCCCATGGCCACCAGCGCGGTCTCGCAATCGCCGATCCCCGCCTCGCGCAGGGCCTCGTCGTCGCGCACGTCGATGATCACCGCGCGGCTCAGCTCGTCCGCGATGGCCGAGACCCGCGCCTCGTCCTGGTCGACACCGATGACATAGTTCCCGAAGCGCATCAGCTCGCGCGCCACGGTGGTTCCGAAAAGGCCGAGCCCGAGTACGGCAAAAGTGCCGGTCTTGCGCCCGCCGGATGGCCTCAGAAGCGCCATGTCCGTCCTCTCACATGTCCTGGGGACAAGCGCTACTGCGGCGCGGCCGCCGGGGCAAGAGCCGCGACCGCTGCGAGGATCAGCCGCTGCCGCCGACGGCGGCGCCCGCCCCGGTGGCGATCTTCAGCGTCGCCCAGGCCTGCGCGGCGTCATTGACCGCCGAAGCCGCGCTGATGCGCGCCGAGGCGGTGTTGCGGTCGGTATCGAGAAGGTCGAGCAGCGTGATCGCGCCGTTGCGGTAATTCTCCTGCGCCAGATCAAGCGCACGTTCGTAATCCCGGGCCGCCTGGCCCAGGGCCGCGGCGCGCTGGCGATAGCGCAGCAGGTTCGACCGCGCCACCTGCACATCCTCCACCGCCTCGGTGACAGAGGCGCGCCAGGCGATTTCCGCCTGTTTCGCGGCCGAGATCCGGGCGTCGCGGGTCGCGCGCAACGCACCCTGGTTGAACACCGGCAGGGACAGGTAGGGGCCGAAGGACCAGCTGTCGACGCCCGAGGCCCGGCCGACCGAGCCGGTCAGCGACAGCGACGGATACAGATCGGCCTCCGCCACGCCGACCTCGGCCACCGCCGAGGCCAGGTCGGATTCGGCGCTGCGCACATCGGGACGGTTGCGCAGCAGATCGGCGGGCACCCCGGTTCTTTCGCCTGCGGGGGTGCGCAATTGGGGCGCGCCCTTCTGCATCTGCGACATCAGCGGCGCGGCAGATTCGTTCAGGAGGCTGGCGATCGCGTAGGTGTTGGATTCGAACAGCGCCATGTATTGCGGCACCGCCGCGCGGGCATTGGATAGCAGCGCCTCCGCCTCGGCCACCTCGTATTCCGTCGCCGCCCCGGCCTGGAACTGGGTGCGGGTGATTTCCACCGTCTCTTCGCGGGCGGAAATCGTGTCGCGCGCCAGGGCCAGCGCCTCCTGGTAGTAGCGGGCATTGGAATAGGCGGCGATCAGCTCGGCCAACCAGGCCAGGCGCGTGGTTTCCACCTCGGCCCGGGCCGCGGCCAGCGAGGCGGCGGCGCTTTCGCGGTCGCGCCGGATTCCGCCGAAGAGGTCGATCACGAAAGACGCGCCCAGTTCCGCGGTGTCGACCGTCTGGATGCCGTCGATCGCCTCGCCCCCCTGCCGGGTCCGCGATCCGTCAAGCGACCCGGACGCGGCGGCATTGACGCCGGTGGCGCGCAGGTTGGCCTCCGCCTCGCGGATCGCCTCGGTGGCCGCCATCACGTCGAGGTTCTGCGCCAGCCCGCGGGAGACCAGCGCGCTCAGCATCGGGTCGCGATACGCCCCCCACCAGGCTTCCTGCGCGACCTGGCCGATGCCTTGGGCATCGCCATCGGCGAAGCGGGTGGCCAGCGCGGCTTCTGGGCGCTGGTAATCCGGGCCGACGGCACAGCCCGCCACGGCCAGAAGGACAAGGACCGATACATATCTCACTGGGAAACCTCCTGGGGACGGCGGCGCAGCATGGCCACGCCCTTCAGCACGGCGACATAGAAGACGGGGACCATGACGATCCCGATCACGGCGGAGAAAAGGATGCCGCCCAGCATCCCCGTGCCGATGGATTTCTGGGCATTGGCCCCCGCGCCCGAGGCCAGCACCAGCGGCAGGATGCCGAAGCCGAAGGCCAGCGAGGTCATCAGGATCGGCCGCAGCCTCTGGCGCGCGGCGGTCACCGTCGATTCCAGCAGCGCGCCGCCCTGCTTGCGCAGCGTTTCGGCGAATTCGACGATGAGGATGGCGTTGCGCGCGGCGAGCCCGATCGTGGTCAGCAGCCCGACCTTGAAATAGACGTCGTTCGACTGGCCGAAGATCCAGGTGAAGACCAGCGCGCCGAGGATGCCGACCGGCACCGACAGCATGACCGCGAAAGGCACCGTCCAGCTTTCGTAAAGCGCCGCGAGGCAAAGGAAAACGACGAGGGCCGAGAGCGTGTAGAGGATCGGCTCCTGGTTGCCCGACAGCCTTTCCTGGTAGCTGAGCCCCGTCCAGGCGGAGCCGTAGCCGCCGTCGAGGCCGGCGGTCAGCTCTTCCATGACATTCATCGCGTCGCCGGAACTGACACCCGCCGCGGGCGATCCCGAGATCTCCAGCGCGCGCGTGCCGCCATAGCGGGCGAGATTGGGCATTTCCGTATCCCAGCTGCGCGAGATCACCGCCGCCAGCGGCACCATCTCGTCGCCGTCGTTTCGGATATGCCAGCGGTCGATATCCTCCGGCTGCATCCGCCAGGCGGCGCCACCCTGCACGATGACCTCGCGCAGGTCGTTGCCCAGCGGGAAGTCGTTGACATAGGATCCCGCGAAGACCGTGGCCAGCAGGCTGTTGATATCCGACAGCGACACGCCAAGCGCCTCTGCCTTCTGCTGGTCGATGGTCAGTTTCAGCGTCGGCGTGGCATTGTCGTCATTGCCGCGCAGCGAAACCACGCGCCCGTCCGCCGTCGCATCCGCGACCAGCTGGTCGGCAGCCGCCTTCAGCGCCTCCTGGCCATTGCCGCGCTGATCGACCAGGTACATCGAGAAGCCCGAGGTGTTGCCCATGCCGGGAATGGCCGGGGGCTGCAGGAAGAAGACCTGGCCCAGGCGGCTGTTGAGGAACCGTCCATTGGCGGCATTCATCACATCCGCCGCGCCGATGCCGGGGCGGTCCTCGTAGGGCTTGAGCTTGACGAACATCATGGCGTTGTTCTGGCCCGAGCCCCCGAAGGAGAAGCCCACCGCGGCAAAGACCGCATCCACCGCATCGGCCTGTTCGGTCAGCATGTAGCGTTCCAGCTGGGCGACGGCATCTTCGGTCTGCTGGGCCGTGGCGCTGTCGGGCAGCGTGATCATCGCCATCAGCACCCCCTGATCCTCGGTCGGAAGGAAGGAGGAGGGCACGCGTTCGTAAACCGCCCAGGCGCCCCATCCTGCCGCCGCCAGCAGGATCAGCATGCGGAAGGGCCGCCGCCCCAGCCGCGCCACCGCCCCGCCATAGCCGCCGGTGAGCCGGTCCAGCCCGGCATTGAACCATCGCAGCGGCGCGAATTTCGGCGCCCCGTGGGACGGTTTCAGCAAGGACGCGCACATGGCCGGGGTCAGGATCAGCGCCACGAAAAGCGACAGCACCATGGCCGAGATGATCGTGACCGAGAACTGCCGGTAGATCACCCCGGTGGAACCGGACATGAAGGCCATGGGCAGGAACACCGCCGACAGGACCATGACGATGCCCACCAGCGCCGAGGAGATTTCGCCCATCGACTTCTCGGTGGCCTCGACCGGGCCAAGCCCCTCTTCCTCCATCACCCGCTCGACATTCTCCACCACGACGATGGCATCGTCGACCAGCAGGCCGATGGCCAGGACCAGCGCGAACATGCTGAGCGTGTTGATCGACATGCCGAAGGCGGCAAGCACGCCGAACGTGCCCAGCAGGACGACCGGCACGGCGATGGTCGGGATGATCGTCGCGCGCCAGCTCTGCAGGAACAGCAGGATCACCAGGAACACCAGGGCGATCGCCTCGAAGAGCGTGTGATAGACTTGGGCGATCGACTCCTCGACGAAGGGCGAGGTGTCATAGGGATACTCGATCGTGACGCCGCCGGGCAGCGACCCGGCCAGCCCGTCGAGCACCGCGCGCACCCGTTCGGCCGTCTCGACCGCATTCGCCCCGGTGGCGAGGTTCACGCCGAACCCGGCCGCGGGCTGCCCGTCATAGCGGCTCGAGGCGCCGTAATCCTCCTGGCCCAGCTCCACCGTGGCGACATCGGCCAGATAGACGGCCGATCCGTCCTCGTTGGTCTTCAGCAGGATGCGCTGGAAATCCTCGATCGAGCCCAGCTGTGACTGCGCCGAGAGCGAAACGGTGAATTGCTGGCCCTTCGTCACCGGCTGGTCGCCCAGATTGCCGACCGTCACATTGGTGTTCTGTTCGCTCACCGCCGAGGTGACGTCGGCCGGGGTCAGCTGGTACTGGAACAGCCGGTCGGGATTGAGCCAGATGCGCATCGCATAGGGCGACCCGAAGGAATTGATCGACCCGACCCCCTCGGTGCGCTGCACCGGATCCTCGATGGTGGAACTGAGGATGTCGCCCAGCTCCAGCGAGGAATAGCGCCCGTCCGCCGAGACCAGCGCCCCCACCAGCAGGATCGAGGAGGTGGAGCGCGTGACGCTGACCCCCTGCGACGTGACCGAGCTCGGCAGGGAGGACTGCACCAGCTGCAGCTTGTTCTGCACCTGCACCTGCGCCATGTCCGGATCGACGCTGTCATCGAAGGTCAGCGACACGCGGGCCGAGCCCTCCGAGGAGCTGGAGGTCATGTAGATCAGCCCGTCGAGGCCGGTCATGCCGTCCTCGATGACGGTTGTCACCGAGTTCTCCACGGTCTCCGCGGAGGCCCCGGTATAGCTGGCGCTGATGCGCACGGTGGTGGGCGCGATCTCGGGATATTGCGAGATCGGCAGCGAGACGAGGCCGAAACCGCCTGCCAGCATCACGACGATGGCGAGAACCCAGGCGAAGACCGGGCGATGGATGAAGAAACTGGCCATGGATCAGTCTTCCGCCGCCGCATCGGCATCCGCGGCGCTGCCGTCATCGCCCTCCGCCGCCGGGGCGGCATCGCGGGTCACGCCGTCCTCGTCGATCGTGACCGCGACGGGCCGGACCTCCTGGCCGTCCTGCAGGGATTTCAGCCCGTCGACGATCAGCCGGTCGCCATCCTCCAGCCCCTCGGTGACGATCCAGGCATTGTCATGGCTGCCCTCGTCGCGCAGCGTCACCTGCTGCGCGGTGCCGTCTTCGGCCGCGAGATAGACGGTCAGCAATCCGGAATTGTCACGGCTCGCGGCGCGTTGCGGCACCAGAAAGGCGCGGATCGTGCCGATGGTGATATCGCCGCGAAGGAACATGCCGGGCAGGATCACGTGATCGGGATTCTCGAAGGAGAACCGCATGCTGAACGTGCCGGTCGTGGTGGAAACGGTATTTCCCGGCGTCACCAGCGTGCCGCTGCCGTGATAGACGGTACCGTTTTCCAGCGTCAGGGTCGCGGCAAGATCGCCGTTCATGGTCAGCTGGCCAGATTCGATCTGCTGGCGCACGGACAGCCTGCGCGCGGAGGGCTCCACCATGTCGACATAGATCGGATCGGTCCGCACGATCGTGGTCAGCGCATCGGACTGCGCGGCCGAGACAAGATTGCCGACCGAGGTCGCCGCCACCTCCGCGCGCCCGTCGATCGGGCTGGTGATCGTCGTCCATCCCAGCTGCGTGCGCGAGAAATCCAGCGCCGCCTGCGCCGCATCCAGCGTCGCGCGGGCCTCCGCCAGCGCGGCACGGGCGCTTTCCACCTCCGCCTCGGTATACCCGCGTCCGGCGAGCTGCTGCGCCCGGTTGTAATCGGATTCCGCCACCGGCAGATTGGCCTCGGCCGTGGCCAGCTCCGCCTCATCGGCCGCGACCTGCGCGCGATAGCTGGCATCATCTATGCGGAACAGCGGGTCGCCCACATTCAGCGGACGGCCGGGACTGTACAGGATCTCCTCGATCACGCCGTCCACGCGCGGGCGCACCTCCACCGATTGATAGGCCACGGCCCGGCCCGGGATGGTCACGACCCGCGGCACGTCCTGCCGGGACAGCGTGACGACCCCGACCTCCGCCGGCGGCGCGTCGCCCTGAGGCTGCTGCTGTGCCGCCGCCCCGGTCGCGCCCAGGGCCAGCACAAGGGCGGCTGCCGCCTTACGCATCGAAATTCTCATACCTGTCACCCTTGACGAGTCCCGTTAAAATGCCCTTAGTGCAAATTCTGCACAATCTGCAACAAGAGCGTGATGACAGTTCCGTTAAGAGAGAGGCGACGCCGCGAGACCGCGCGCGAGATCCAGCTGGCAACCCTGCGGCTGGCGGCGGAACGCGGGCTTGAACGCGTGACGACGGAGGCCATTGCCGAGGCTGTGGGCATCAGCCCGCGGACGTTCTTCAACTACTATACGAACAAGGAATCCGCTTCCGTCGGCCATCCGCCGGGTTTTTCCGAGGAGGATTGCCGAAACCTGCGCGACGGAACCGGGACTGTCGGCGACGATCTCAAGAAGTTCCTCGACGCCCATGCCAAGCATCTGGGCTGGTCCGAGGAGGTGATCCGCCACCTGGGACCCGTCATGACCGAAAGCGGCAAGGTCCGCGCGATCCTCGACCAGCACATGCGCGACCTGACTGCGGATCTGGCCGCCTGCCTGCAGGCCAGGCCGCCGGGCATGGCACCGGAGATCGCCCAGGAACTGGCGGGCTGGGCGCTTCAGGGCATGGGGTCGGCTGTGGGCGAGTGGCTGGCCGGTACGCATCCCAGCCTTCCCGCGGCGCTGGATGCGCTGTGGCCCATCCGGATTGCCGCGCTGCGGAAACTTCTGTGACAGCAGGCTAGGCCGGTTTCCCGGACGGCAAGGGGGGTGCGCTGATTCATCCACCTAATTTGTTGGACCGGCCGCGGCGGCTTGACTAATACTTTCCTTAGTCGACGCGTATGATCACCGCCCTGTATCTGGACTTGGTAGTAAACTGTTGAAATGCTGATTCTTTCCCCGAGGATAACCGGATCCCCTCAAGTTTCTGAAAAGATTAGGGATCTTTGGCCCGATCTGTCGCCCTGCCTGCTTTTCGATGCCTCCGGCGAGATGCATGACCGCCAGGCGGATGCCGATGTCGCGGTGGTGGATTACCTTCAGGTTCCCGGCAGCGCGGCCGAGCTTTTCTGTTCGGCCATCCGGTTCCTGCGCTACCGGCTGGGCCGCCGGATCGAGCCTCTGGTCATGGCCTTCGACGAGAGCGTGATCGAGGCCCGGGCCGCAGATACGTTGCCGGTCGCGAACACGCCGGTCAGCACCGGTTTCGATGACGAGGACCGCCTGATCTGGCTTCAGATCGACGAGATCACGGCCTCCGGCCCGTTGCTGCCGGTCTTTGCCGATACGATCCGCTGCGAAGGGCTGACCGACCGGCAATTCGCGGATCTGCTGTCTTCCGGCTTCGAGGGGTAGGACCATGCTGGACGAAATCTGGCGCAAATATGCCGCCATGGCGAACGTTCTCGATCATCGGCCGGACTTCCGCTATGACCCCGAGATATACGCCGCCCTGCGCCCGGACCTGGGCAGCGACCCCGAAGCGCTGCTCCGGCACTATCGCAGCCGCGAGGGCGCCGAGGACCGGCTTGCCACCTTCTACGACATCCACCATGCCCAGCAGCCCGCCATCGATGTCGCGCTGCAGGCGCTGGTCACCGAACCGGATCTCCTTGCGGCGATCGAGGCGGGCGAGCCCGACGCGCACAAGCTCGCCTGCGAACTGATCCAGCTGGGCGAGCCGGTGGATGCGCTGGTCTCGAACTTCTCGATGAAGGGCTACCTCAAGTGGCATCCCGACATCGTCGCCGCGGGCATGGATCCGCTGCATCACTACCTGCGCTACGGGTTTCACGAAAAGGGGCGGCGCACGCTGGCCGATGTGCGGCGCAACCACAAGACCGGCAAGAAACCCTTCCGCCGGGACCTGCCGACCTGCATGATCGCCGTGCATGAAATGTCGCGCACCGGCGCGCCGATCGTCGGGCGCGACCTGCTGCGCGAGGCGGCCAAGGACTACAATGTCGTGATCGCCGCGTTGCGCGGCGGCGAGCTGATGGACCAGTTCCTGGAACATGCCTGCGAGGTGGTGATCTCGCCGCATCCGCAGATCGACTTCCCCTATCTTTCCGGCCCGGCCTTCGAGAGCATCGAATTCGCCATCCTCAATTCGGTGGAATGCGCGCTTTTCGTGGCGCCGCTGGTCTCGCGCGACATCCCCTTCACCGCATACCTGCATGAATTCGCGGATTATTCCTTCCCTGTCTGGACCTCGACCCTGATCGGGCTGTTTGCCGATCTGGTCATCTATTCCTCCGAGATCGTCCGGGATTCCTGGGCCGGACGGCTGAAGGACATCGAATTCGACATGACGCGCGACACCGTGATCGTGCCGCAGCGCCCCGATGTCTTCGGACGCGTCGACCAGGCGGATTTTCTCCGCGCCCGGCGCAACCTGTCCGAGATCCTGGGGCGCGACCTGAGCAAGGTGCGCCTGGTCTGCGGGGCTGGCCATATCCAGTGGCGCAAGGGCACCGACATCTTCGTGATGGCCGCCCAGATCGCCGCCGCGCGAGACCCCGACACCGTGTTCCTGTGGATCGGCGACGGCCAGAACATCGAGGATATCGGCTTCGGCGTCTGGTTCGATTTCCACCTGCGCCAGGCCGGGGCCGACCGCCCGGGGGGCAACCTGTTCTTCCTGCCTGCGGGCCCGCATTACTTCGACGTGCTCAAGGCCTCCGACGCGATGTTCCTGTCCTCGCGCCTGGACCCGCTGCCCAATGTGGTCTTCGATGCGACGCTGCGCGGCTGCCGCGTCGTGACCTTCGAGAACGCGACCGGCTTCTCCGATGACCTCTACAAGACATCCGGCCACTACACCGAGGTCGAATACGGCAACCCCGCCGCCGCGGTGGATGCGCTGACGGCGCTGCCGCGCAAGGAGACCTCGCCCGAGCCGGTGCCCCAGGTGATCATGCCCAAGCTGTTCGGGGCGATCCGCGACGCGCTCGAGGAACGGCTGGGCGCGCAGACCTATTTCGTCAGCGGCGCGACCGAGATCGACCTGCCGATCCTCTATACCAAGGATGAAGACGACCGGGCGCTGCGGGTCCGCGAACGCCAGAAGATCCTTCGCTATGGCCGCAGGATGCTGTGGCGCGACCCGCGCGAGGCGGCGCAGGTCCTGGCCGCCTCCGACAACTGGATCCACAAGGAATGCCGGATCGTGCCCTATGCGCCGGCCGGGCCCGAGGAGGTTCCCCCCTTCTCGATGCATATCCACGCCTATTACACCGACGAGATCGCCGAGGATCTGAAACGCCATGTCGCCTATCGCCATGCGCGGCGCATCGTCGTCACCACCGACACCGCCCAGAAGGGCCGCGAGATCACCGAGATCATGCAGGCCGAGGGGCTGACCCCCGAGATCCGGCTCGTGTCCAATCGCGGCCGGGACATCCTGCCCTTCATGGAGCTGTTCTCCTCGCCCGAGGACTATCCCGAGGACGAGGTCTGGTGTCACATCCACCAGAAGAAATCGCTGACCTCGGCGACGGGCGGCGACATCTGGCGGCGCTTCCTGATGCGCATCCTGCTGGGGGACTCGCAGACGCTCTCCTCGGCGCTGGCCGAGATCGGCGAGGCGGGGGCCGGCCTGGTCGCCCCGTTCGAGCCGCATTTCGTCGCCTGGAACGCCTCGCGGCGGCTGATCTCGAAATTCGACGGCAAGCTGCCCGGGCCCCTGCCGCCCAACCCGCTGGTCTTCCCGGTGGGCAACATGTTCTGGGTGCGTCGCCCCGTAATCGACGAAATGAATGCGCTCTTCGGACCGGACTATCCCTGGCCCAACGAGCCGATCGCCAATGACGGCACCGAATTCCACATGATCGAACGGCTCTGGCCCGCCGTCACCGCAAAGCAGGGCCTGAAGGCGATCTTCGTGAGCAAGCCGGACGAGCAGAGGATTTGAAGACCATGGAAGTCATCTTTCACATCGGGATGGGAAAAACCGGAACCTCGTCGATCCAGCAGGTCCTGGGCGCCAACCAGGAGGAGCTGGCGAAGATCGGCGTCCAATATCTGGGGCTCTGGTTCAACCTGCTCGATCCCGAATTCGCCGGCTATGCCGGGCAGGACAGGTTCTTCGCCTCCTCGCCGGAGCAGATGAAGACCCATGCCGAGAACTACCATCTCGCGCTGAAGGCGCTCTCCGAGAAGACCGGGAATGACAGGTTCATCATTTCCAATGAATCGATGTACGGATACGTCACCCAATTCTCGCCGTTTCTTCAGGAATTGAAGAAGAAATGCACGGTCAAGCTGGTGATCTATGCCCGTGATCCGTATAGCTGGCTGCCCTCCGCCTATAACCAGTGGGCGCTGTATCACAAGACCATGCCCGGGCCGGTGCCCAGCTATCAGAAGGCGACGCCCGCCATGCTGGCCACCTATTCGGGGCTGCGGCTATGGGCGAAGGATCACCTGGACATCATCGAACTGCGCCATCTGAAACGCGGGATGGACGTGGTTTCGGATTTCTCCGACCTTCTGTCGCTTTTCCTGCCGCCGCCGGAAAAGAACACGCTGGAGCGCAAGGACCCCGCCGAGAACGCGATCCGCGCGGTGTTCAACGAAACCGTGGGCGGTCCCGTTCTGCCGACGGAATTCGACAGGATCACCGGTAATGTCGAATTGTCGGCCTCGCCCGATCTGGAGAAACTCGTCTCCGACATGTTTGATTACGGGGCGACCAGCGACATGGTCGCGGGGCAAAGCGCGCTTTTCGACGAGATCAGCAGCATATACGGCGTGGATATCCGCCAGGACAAGCAGAAGGAACATGCCGCGCCGGATGTGGAGGCCTTCCGCAATCGCGTGCTCGAACATCTGATGACCCTCACGCTGCAGCAGGCGCGACGGGTCACCGAACTGGAAACCACCGTCCGCCAGCTGCGGCGGCAGGTTGCAAAGCTGAACCAAACCACCGCCAAGTCTGCCTGAGGAGTATTTCATGGCGACGGCAACTGCAAAAAGGCGCACATCCCGGTCCAAGTCGCGCGTGTCCGGAACCAGCAGGAAAGTCATCTTCGTTCTGGGAAGTGGCCCGGAGGCGCAGGCCACCCTGTCCGGCGTGCTGACCCGGCTGGGGGCGAAAGAGGCCGAAGCCCCGTTCCCGCAGGGCGAGGCGCAGGCGGAAACGGGGCTCGAGCCGCCGCCGCCCGTCCAGGAGGACGGGCCTCCCGTCGCGCCGCTGGCCGATGCGCTCGGCACGGCTCTCGGAAAATCCAGGATCGCCCTCGTCGCGGTGCCCCGTGCCGCCGCGCTTCTGCCGGCGATGCTCAGCGCGGCCGAGACCTGCGGCCGCACGCCTCTGCTGGCCGTGGCCCTGGGCGCCGGGGACGGAGACCAGCTGGATGCGGTCCTGCGGATCGAGCAACTCAGCCGCGGCGTGCCGCGCGTGTTCGTGCCCGTCGATGCCCTGGGCGGCCGTCTCCCCGACATGGTCGCGCAGATCGGGCGCCGTTTCGATCTGCGCTGGCCGAAATCGGCCAAGAGCGCGGCCCCGCAGATTGCCGCATTCCTGGCCGAACGACGCCCGGCTGGCGAAGGCGATCCCGCTTCCATGCCCTCCGGATACGCGCGGGCATTGGACATTTTCGAACAGTGGCTGGAACATGGTGAAGAGTTTGCGACCGTGAACGAGTTGACCGCCATCCGGCCCGAGCCGGAAACAGACCTGACCCCGCCTGCAGAAATCACGCCAGAGCTAGTGACGGACGGCGCGGCCGAGGCCTTGCAGCAGAAGCTTGCCGAGCTGGAAGCCGAGCTGGCGCGCAGCCGCGCCGCGGAGGCCGAGGCCCGCAGCGAGGCCCGCGCCCATGCGGAGGAGGCCCGCCTTCACGCCGAGGAGGCTTCCGCGCTGCGGGGCAAGGCGGCGGCCGAGGCGGCCGCAAGCCAGGAGACGATGCAGGCGCTTCACGCCGAAATCGAAAAGCTTGAAATGCGCTATGCGGAAACCCGGGATGCGAAACAGGCCGCGCTGGACGAGGCGGCCACCCTGCGCAGCGCACTGGCCCAGAGGGAGCATGAACGCGACGATCTGCGGCGCGAGCTGTCAGGCGATGCCGAACATCGGCAGGAGCTGGAGCAGAAGCTTGCCGAAGCCCTGAGGAATGCCGAGCGGGCCGAGGAGAAGCTGGCGCGGACCTCCCGGCTGCTGACGGGAATGTCCCGCGATGCCGCGGCACAGCTGAAACGGCGACTTGCCCAGGCGCAGAACCCCGCACCGGATCCGACGGTTGCGCTGGCTGCCCGGCTTGAGGAACGGGACCGGCAGATCGATACCGCCCGGGAAGAGCTGTCGCAGGTCACGCGCGAACTCGAGCGGCTGCGGGAAGATGCGGAGCTTGGCCAGGGCGAACGCAATCAGCTGAAATCGACCCTGCGCCGCCGGGAGACCGAACTCGTCGAGCAGATCGCGCAACGCCGCGCCCTGCAGGCCGAGCTGGCCGCCGCCCAGGGAGAAGCGGACCGCATCCGCTCCCAGATTGCCGCAGGCCAGGACGAGCAGGCGCATCTGTCCGAAGCGCTGGACAAGGCCAGGGACGAGATCGAGCAGGTCAAGGCACGGATGGCCGCCGAGATGGAAAACCTCGAGCGCAGACGGGCCGAACAGCATGCCCATGCCGAGGAACAGCGGCTGATGCTGGAAAACTGGATCCATGAAATGGAGGCAAGCACGTCCTGGCGCGCCACGCGTCCGCTGCGTTCCATCATTTCGGCATTGCGCCCGCCGCCAAAGGAGTAGGACGGGATCATCCCGTCACCCCTGCGAACCGCCGGGCTGATCGATGCGATGCCTCGGCTCTGGTTGATGCGCGGGGGATTGCCCTGCGCCGCCAAGATCCCGGCCTGCCGGGACATGCCCGGATCACGCGAAGAAATGCCGCCCCCTGATCCGGGCCGCTTTCGTCAGCACGGTCCTTCAATCGCGCAGGTCCCGGTTCCTCAGGCGCATTTGCCGACCAGCATCGGCATCGCGTCGAGTATGGACAGAACCGGGCGGCCGGTCTCGCGCCTGAGCGCCGCGGCATAGGGCGGAAGGCTCCCATGCTCCAGAAGGAAGGCGCCGGTCTCGGGCGCGCGGTCCAGGAGGCGTCCGGCAGCGGCCAGGACGGCCGCCTCTATCGCGGCAGGATCTATGTCGGCCCGCCAGTCCGCGCCATTGCACAGGAAGGTCCGGGCAAAGGCGGGCTCCGTCTCCAGCGCCTCAATCCGGACCTGATCGGGAGAAATGTCGGCCGCGGCCAGGGTGGCCGGCCCCGGGAAGCCGCTCCGTCCCGTCAGGATGCCCACCGGACGCCCTCCGCCAAGCTGCCGCGCCGTATGCACCATGCTCAGTGGCGAGAGAAGGACCGGAACCGGGACGGCCGCGGCGATCTCCTGCTGGGCCGTCGCGAGAAACCCGCAGGAGGAGGTGATCGCGACCGCGCCTTCCGCCGCAAGTTCCTGCGCAGCCTTCAGAAAAGCCGCGGTCAGGGCCGGATCCGCCCGCCCCTGCGCATCCGTCAGCGCATGGTCGCCAGCAGGGATTTCGCGGAGCCGCGCCGGGAGGGGGTAACTGTCGCTATTGCTTGCATCACCGGGGATCCGTGGAAACCGGTCCGCCAGGCTCAGTACGCCGATGAAACGGGGCATGAATTTATCTATCGCTCCAATGAAATATCCCGATATTTGTATCTTGCGAGGGGATATTCAAACAAGAAAATAATTTCCGATCCCAATCCTTCGCCAGCATCCCCCCACATCCCGCCGGGATCTGCCCTGCAAATCAGCACGAGCCCATCATCAGCCTCTCCTCCCGCGGCAGCAGCGCCCGCAGAGCCTTCAGGGCCTGATAGTAATTCATCTGCTGCAGGACCTGCGTCACCTGGTTCAGAAGGTTCCGGCTGTCAGGGTCGAGAAAGACCTGGCTCAGCTGCTCGACCCCGCGCAGGATCTGCGGCTGGACCTCCTCGGGGCAGGCATCGCCGGACAGAACCAGCTGGGCCAGATAGCAGACCCGGCGCACCGGCGTATTGGCCTCGTCGGGATGGATCGCATCCCGCAGCCTCAGGATATTGGCATTGGGGGTGATGATGTTGATCCGGCTTCGGCGTTCCCCGTTCTCGATCACCGCCCCGTTTATCAGGATACGTTCCCTAGGACCGAGTTTCAGCACCAAGCCTGTCATGACGTCTTTTCCTGTCCTCTCAGTCCCCGCATGATCGCCGTATTGATGTCGATCAGCGCGGCAGGTTCCGCGCGCCCCTTCAGCACGCTGCTGGTATAGGTTTGCACGAACTCGTTCAGGTAAAGTATCCGGGAGCGGATTTCATCGGGAAGTTCGTTTTCCGGACTTGCGACATCCAGCGCCAGCATCGTCCAGAAGCGGCGGTTGTCGTGAAGCGCCCCGACAAGGGATGGGAACTCCGCCCGCCCGAGCCCCGCCGCCGTCTTTATCCTGCGGGTTATCCGCCCGAATACTTCGTACTCGACCCCGCGCGGCGTCCGGATGGACTGCGTCTGGGTCATATATGCCTTCTGGGCAAGCTGATGCGCGTTCAAAGCCAATTCCTACCAAGCCAGCCTTCATTCACTCGCGTTTCGAAACCGGGGGTGCCGGATGCCGGCACCCCCGTCATGACTTAGCGGAACAATGCTAACACATTCTGTGGCGCCTGGTTGGCGATGGAAAGCGCCTGGATGCCAAGCTGCTGCTGGACCTGAAGGGCCTGCAGCCGCGCCGAAGCCTCTTCCATATCCGCATCCACCATGGCCCCGATGCCTGCACGCATCGAATCCGTCAGCTTGGACACGAAACTGGACTGGGTCGCGATCTGCGATCCGTCCGAGCCGAAGGAGGCCGCCGCGTCGATCGCCGTGGAGATCAGCGATTCCAGGGTCACCATCTGCGCGGCAAGCGTCCCCGCATTGGTCGCGTCGATCGTTGCCAGCTGACCCAGCCCGCCGGAGCCGGCATTCTGGAACTGACCCGTCACCGACAGATCGACCGAACCGGTATTGGAGAAGGCAAGTTCGCCGACATTCGCGCTGTCATAGGCCACCGACAGCCCCGCGATGCCGAAGCCTTCGATCTGGGCCTTCAGATTGGTCGCGGCGATATCGGCCGGGGTGTTGCCCGCGGCAAGATCCGTCGCGCTGAAGGTATAGCTGGCCGTGTAGCTGCCGATGTTGATCGACACGCTGTCCCCGGCCGCATAGGTGCCGGGATCGTTGATCACGATCTCGTCCGCGCCCGCGGTATTGTCCAGCGACATCACGAACGTGTCCCCTGCCGCCGAGACGACGCTGGCCGTCCCCGCGGTGAAGGCGGTATTCGCGGTATACCCTCCGGAATTCAGATCCTGGCCGGAGACCGAGATATAGGAGGCGGTGACCGCACCGGCGCTGTCGCGGTCGATGGAGGACAGGACATTCGTCGTCGCGGTGGAGCCGTCCACCAGGTTCAGCCCGTTGAACTGGGCCGCGCCGACGACCGAGGAGATCTGTTCCTTCAGCGCCGTGATGTCGTTGTTGAGCTTGGTGCGGTCGACGTTGTCGCCCTGGGCGGCGACCAGCTTCTCCTTGATCTGGCCGAGGAGGTCCGTGATGGTTTCGGCTGCCGTCTGGGCGACCGCGACGGTGGACTCGCCCAGCGACAGGCTGTCCGAGATCGCCTTGAACCCGTTCACATCCGATTCCATCACCTTGGAAATGGCCCAGATCGCCGAGTTGTCCTTGGCCGTCGAGATGCTCTTGCCGGTCGCGATTTCGCCCTGGGTCCTCTCGAGACCCATATTGATGCTCTTCAGGGTCTGAAGTGCCACCATCGAGCTGGTGTTCGTGAGAATGCTAGACATTTTTCCCTCAATCTTTGGCACCTTTGGCGCCGTTGACCCAACTTCCTTTCGGAAACCCACGCCTTCTGCGACTGCATGCGGCTGTCTTCCGCGCATGCGCCACCCCCAGGGATGCAGGGCTCAGGGATAGGGATCGCGCCCTAACAAAAACATAACCGCGGCGGGGGCAGTGTTTCGCATTTGACCGGACCGGCATGCCGGGGATCAGATCAGCCCTTCCTCCCGCCAGGCCAGCAGCTGCTGGCGGCTGACCTCGAAATGCATGCTGTCTTCGCGCCGGAACCCGGCCCCCCAGACCCAGCCTTCCTCGTGGAAGTAGTCCGCGATCAGGATCAGCCCCAGCTGCGTGCGCCCGTCGGCGAAATTGTCCAGCTGTCCGGCGATGTTGAGATCCACCGCCAGCCCGAAGGCATGGGTGGAGACCCGCCCGATCGTGCCGCGGATCTGGCGCACGCAGAGCGACCCGGAGGAGGCGATCAGCCCGTAGAGATCGGGATCCGACGCCTCGATCCGGGCAAAGACACGGCGCAGGCTCTGGATCGCCGGGTCCAGCATCCGCACCCGGATCGGGCCGACCTCCTCCAGGCGCAGCCGGTCGCGCAGGGCCGGGTTGGTCATCTCCTCGCAATCGTCGCTCAGCCGCTCGCGCGGCCGGCCGAGGAAATCCACCAGGAAGGACGGGGTTGCGACCGTGATGCCCTTGTTGACGTTCAGCCGGTCGGCGATCAGCACGACCCGCGCATAGGCATCGAGGATCGGGTTCGGGCCCTCCCGCCCGAACCCGGCCGTCCCCGGCGGAAGCGGCGCCGCCGGAAGGGCGGGCGCGGCGGGGCGGGCGCGGCTTTCCTCCAGCTGGCGCAGCCGGTCCTCCAGCGCATCGATGCGCTCCTGCTGGCTCTCGATCTGGAACCGCATCCGCTCGATGTCGATCCGCGCGCCGCTGTCGATGGTGCCGCCGCCGGGCGCGCCGCCGCCGCGCGGCAGATGCGGCAGCAGCAGCAGCCCCGCCAGCCCGAGGGCCAGCACCAGGATCGCGCCGATCAGGATCGGAACCACGCGCATCGCCTACCCCGCCACCTCGACCACGATGGCCGAGACATTGTCGCTGCCTCCCGCCGCCAGCGCGCGCGCCACCAGCGCGTCGGCGGCGTGTTCCAGCGGCGCGGCGCCGAGGATCCCGGCCAGTTCGGGCCCGCCGACATGCCGGGTCAGCCCGTCGCTGCACAGCAGGAACCGCTCGCCGGGCGCCAGGCGGCCGCGGATCTTGTCCAGATCCAGCGCCGCGCCGACGCCGACGGCCCGCGTGATGACATTGGCATGGGGCAGCTGTTCGGCCTCCTCCCAGCTCAGCCCGCCCGCGGCGACCAGTTCGGCCACCATGGAATGATCGGTGCTGAGCATGTCCAGCTGTCCCGCCCGGAAACTGTAGAGCCGGCTGTCCCCGGCCCAGAAGGCCGCGAAATGGTCCTCGGACAGGATCAGCGCCACCACCGTCGCGCCGATCGGACCGCGGGCGCGGCGGTCGCTCTCGGCCAGAATGCACTCATGGGCGGACAGGATCGCGTCGCGCAGCCCCGCCATCATCCCGGCGGGCGCCAGGTCGACGGGCAGCGCCGCGATGGCGTCCGTGACCGCGCGGCTTGCGAAATCGCCGCCCTCATGCCCGCCCATCCCGTCGGCCACGGCCCAGATCCGGTGCGCGGGCAGCGCCAGGATCGCATCCTCGTTCAGCTTGCGCACGCAGCCCACATGGGTGGCCGCGCTATGCCTGAAGACCGTCATGCCGCGCCTCCCCCTGGCCTGCCGGATCCGCGTCCCGCCCCGCCGCGAACAGCCGGGCGGCCGTCTCTGCCCGCGGCATCCCCGGCAGCAGCCACAGACGGGCGCGCCCATCCGCGCCGATGCAGGACCAGTAGCCGGGGGACGGGTCCTGACGCAAGGTCAGAGCGCAGGCCAGCCCCGCGGCCAGGTCGTCCTGCCGCGCCGCCGCGACCTCCGCCCCGACGCCATGCGCCAGCTGCAGACCGGCCGGAGCCGCCGGGGCCGGGAGGCCTGCCAGCCGCGCCTCCAGCGCAGCGCGGTCCGCATCGTCCCCCAGCATGTCCAGCGCCGCCGCCTCCAGGGCCGCGAAAGGGGTGCCGTCGCCCAAATGCACCGCCGGCAGGAGCGCCCGCGGGCCCTGCAGCACCGTCATCAGCGCCAGCGGAAAGCGCCGCCCCACGCGGTCGATCGAGGGCATCAGCACCCCCGTCACCGCCTGGTCCCAGACCAGTCCCGCAGGCAGGGTGAACCGCCATATCGGCGCCGACATGTAGGCCGCGTCCCATCCCGGACCCAGCTCTGCCGCGGCCTCCTCCATCGCCGCGGCAAGCCAGCCGTCCCAGGCCCGCACCAGCCCCGGCGGCAGGCCGAAGCGCAGGAAATCCCCCAGCGCCGGGATCTTGCCGCAGGCCCCCCATCCCCCCGCCATCAGAAGCTCTGCGGGCAGGAGAAGCGGCCGAGGCTCGGCAGCGCGAAGGGATTGGCCAGCGATCCCGCCTGGATCTCGAAGATCGCCAGCCGCCCGCCGATATTGAAGGTCACGCGGGTCCGGTCCGCCGCGGTCGTGCCGCTCAGCACGCCCTGGTCCAGCAGCCGGAACAGCGCCCAGGGGCCGGTCTGCACCAGGTCGTTGACCGAGTTGCGTTTCGGCCGCTCCAGCACCACCTGGCTCAGCCCGACGGTCCCGGGCCAGGAAATGGCGGCCGGGCGCGGGCTGTCGCCCTGGGAAAAGGCGACGCCCTGCCCGTCGATCTCCCAGGCGACGCTGCGCGCCTCGGGATCCAGCGCCTGCGGGGTCAGCTGGAACCGGATCTGCGGCTGCGCGGTGCCGCCGCCGAAAAACGCCTCGCGGATCGCCGCGGCGTGCTGCAGCTCCAGCAGCACCGCATCCGAGATGCCCAGATCCTCGCCATTGACCGTCTTCCAGCTCCAGGGATTGGTGGCGGTATCTACGAAGGGGGCAAGCGTTTCGGTGAAGAAGCCGTCGATCAGGCCGCCGGGGGCGAAGAGCCGGGCAAAATCCTGCAGCGGCACATCGGTGCGGGCCCCGCGGGTGAAGGGATAGGTGTTACCCGTCACCTGGCGGCAGACCGGCAGGACCTCGGCCTGCCACTTGGCGCTGATCGCGGCGCGCGTGCCACCGGCCGCGACCCCGCCCGAGCCGACCGCGATCTGGGCCGCCCAGCGTTTCATCGGCCCGTCCAGCCGCCCGGCGGCGGCCCGGAAATCCGCCAGCGCGCGGCTGTTGCCCGCCAGGTCGGACACCCCGCCCGCGATGCTCAGCCGGTTGAGATCGTCATAGACCGCCCCCAGCAGAGCGATCAGCCCGTCGAGTTCCGAGGACTGGCCGTCCGGCGCGGCGACCAGTGCATGCAGCCAGGCGAATTCCTCCTGGACATAGCTGCCCGGCGGCGGCGGGGCGCCGTCCGGCCCTGGCGGCCGGGTCTTCTGCACCTCCTCGAGAAAGATGCGGCTGTCGGTGCCCAGCCGCAAGGCGGCGGCGCGCCCGGCCACCCGTTCGGCGGCGGCGCCCGCCGCCTCCAGCGCCGCCGCGACCGCGGGCTGCGCCGCGGGCAGGGGCTCGGCCAGCCGCGTCTCGGCCGCTACGGCGGTCAGGATGTTGACGATGGGCGAGGACGGACCGGACAGGATCTGCGTCACCTCCACGGCCCGCGACAGGGTCTCGATCGGGACGATGTCAATATCCGCCAGAAGCTGGTCATAGGCCAGCTTGTAATCGCCGAAATACTGGTCGAGCACGTCGCGCGACAGCGCCACCAGCGCCGCCTCCGACTGGCTCTCCTCGGCGGTGGCGCCCAGCACCCAGCTTTCCGCCTGCACCCGCGCGGCAACATTCACCGCCTCGCCGAGGACCACCTCGTGGAACCCGCGGCGGGTGAAGATGCCCGGCACCGGATCGTTCAGCGCCCGCCCCGAGGGCCGGATCATCGCCGCCGCGATCCGCGGTCCGCCGATATCGGTCAGCCGGAACCCCGGCAGCGCGCGCGCCGCCTCGCTGGCCAGGATGCCGCTATAGACCCGCGCCGCCAGCGGCAGTTCGGTCAGCACGCCCTGCACCTGCGCGACGAGGTCGCTGTTGAGGTCGATCCGGTCCATCGGCTGGGACAGGAGCGCGTCGAGATGGCGCGCCAGCGCCGCGCGCTCCGCCTCGAAGGAGGCGCCGGGGAAGGCGCGCTGCCAGTCATCGCCCAGCCAGGCGCGGACATGTTCGCGGTCCATAGGCCCCAGCTGCCCCAGCATCAGGTAGGTCTTGAGCGCATCATAGAGGAAATCCGGATCATTGACCGACCGCGCCATCTGCCGTTCCAGCCCCAGCAGGATCCGCGGCAGGAAATGCCGGTTGAGCGCCGCGCGATAGGCCAGCCGCCCCTGATTGCCGAGCGCATATCCCTGGTACAGCCCCCAGCCCAGCCCGGCAGGCACCGGCGCGGCCGTGTCCTGCCCCGGCAAGCCCTCGGCCAGCGCCAGCACGGGCAGCACCGGCAGCAGGTCGCTGTCGCCCACCGGGCCCTGCGGCAGCCCCTCGGCGAGACAGCCCGCGGCCTGCGCCATCGCCGCCGCCTCCGCCGGGACGGCACCCGCCCCCGCGCCCTCGATGCAGCCGCGATAGGCCGCGATGCGGGTGGCGGTCTCCTCCAGCAGCGCGCGGTTGCCCAGGTAGCTGCGCGCCCACAGCGTCCCCAGCCCCGCCGCCACCAGGACCGCCGCCGCCACGGCCAGCCCGCGGCTCCAGCGATAGCGCCGCTCGGCGCGGTCATCGGCGCTGACCAGCCCGGCCTCGGGGAAGATCACGTCGCGGAAAAGCCCCGTCAGGAAATAGGACCGACCCGCCCCCTGCCCCGAGCCGACCGCCTGCCGCCCGATGCCGAAGCTCTGCGCCATGCCCTGCATCAGCCGGTCGATCGGCGTGCCTTCCTGCGTGCCGGAGGTGAAATAGACCCCGCGCAGCATCTGGCGGTGCTCGTAGCTGTTTTCCCGGAACAGCTCGTCGAGGAAATCCCCCGCCAGCGGCTTCAGCGAGGCGACCTGCGCCGGAAAGGCCGCGACAAGGGCGCGGCGGCCCGGATCGGGCTCGCCCTGCAGACGGCCGATCAGCTGCGCGTTCAGCCGCTCCACCAGCGCGTCGAATTCGCCCGCGACGCGCTCGGCCGCCGGGGTCTTGTCGCGCGGATCGGCCAGCGGCAGCGTCGCGCCCCAGACCTGTGCCAGCGCCTCGCGGCCCAGCCCCTCGAAGCTCTCGGCGAAGCCCGCGATCAGGTCGGCCTTGGTGAAGAGCACATAGACCGGGAAGCGGATGCCGAGATTGCTGCGCAATTCATGCAGCCGGCGGCGGATCGCCTGGGCATGGGCGCGGCGGCTGGTCTCGTCCTGGTTGGCCAGATCGGCAAGGCTGACCGCCACCAATGCGCCATTGACCGGCTGGCGGGGGCGCTGGCGCTTCAGCATCGCCAGGAATCCCAGCCAGGCCGCGTTGTCCGAGGCCGCGTCGCTGTCCTGGGTGGTATAGCGCCCGGCCGTGTCGATCAGCACCGCCTGGTCGGTGAACCACCAGTCGCAGTTGCGCGTGCCGCCCACCCCCGCCAGCGCCGCCTTGCCGAATTCATCCTCCAGCGGGAAGTTCAGCCGCGAATTGGCGATGGCGGTGGTCTTGCCCGCGCCGGGCGGGCCGATGATCACGTACCAGGGCAGGTCATAGAGCCGCTTGCGCCCGCCCTTTGCGCCGCGCAGCACCTTCAGCGCGCGCCGCAGCTTGCCCTGCATCTCGGCCAGGTCCTCGGCAGCATAGCCGTCGGGCGCGGCCGGGGTCTCGGGGATCGCGGTGACCTCCTCGACGATGGCGGTCTCGCGCTTCTGGCGCAGCAGGACCATCACCAGGATCGCCAGCAGCACCGCCAGCCACAGCAGCGCCAGCCCCGTCAGCCGTCCCGTCACCGTCGTCAGCGGCCGCGCCTCGGCGATGGCCAGCAGCGGCCCGACCGTCCAGATCGCCGCCGAGAAGACCAGCGCCACCAGGATCAGCAGCCCCGGCCCGGAGCCGAGCGCGCGCAGGATCGGTTTCATGGGGAAGTCCCTCCGCTCAGGATGGCATCGCGCAGCAGGATGATCTCGATGCGCCGGTTCTGCGCCTTGCCCGCGCGCGTGGCATTGTCGGCGATGGGCTCGGCATCCGAACGCCCCTCGGCGCTCAGCCGCGCGGGATCGTCCACCAGCCCCGCCAGCCGCGCCCGCACCGCCTCCGCGCGCGCCAGCGACAGCGCCATGTTGTCGGGAAACCGCGCGGTGCGGATCGGATCGCTGTCGGAATGCCCGGCGATCAGCACCGGGCCCTGCGTGCTGTCGTCCAGCGCCTGCGCCACCGCCGCCAGCGGCGCCTCGAATTGCGGCTCCAGCCGGTCGGAGGCAGAGGCGAACATGTTCGCCCCCGCAAAGCGCACGGTGATCGTGTTGGCATCCTGGAAGACGCTGACCAGCCCCGCCGCGATCGCCTCGGTCAGGAAGCCCTGCACCTGTTCCAGCTGCCGCGTGTCATCGGGCAGCGGCAGCGCCGCGGGGGCGGGGCGGTCCAGCTGAACCACCCCCGGCGGGTCCAGCACGGCCAGCTGCCCGGCAATCCCGCGGCTCGACAGCGACAGCAGGTAGCCCAGCGTCAGGAACCCCGCCAGCAGAACCGCCACCAGCCCCCCGGCCGCGATCCAGACCGGTTTCCATGCCGAAAGCGGGCGGTGGGGCCGCTGCAGCCCGCTCCAATGCGGCGACAGGTCGGGATCTGGCAGGCCGCGCTGCGTGGCGATGATCCGCGCCAGGCCCAGGCGGATCTCAGCATGGCGGTCGCGTCCCGACGGCTCCACCCGCAGCCGCCCCTCGAAGCCGAGCGCGAGGCAGAGATACAGGAATTCCAGCAGGTGCAGGTTCTTCCCGGGCTCCTGCTCCAGCCGCGCCAGAAGGTCGTAGAACCGGTCGCCGCCCACCGTCTCGCGGTGGAAGCTGGCGACCAGGCTCTGCTGCGCCCAGGAGGACTCCGCCGCCCAGGGCGTGTTCAGCACCACGTCATCCAGCGTCGCGCAGATCGCGTAGCGCGCCACGCGCACGGTCTTCTGGTCGACCCCGGATTGGACCGCCTCCTCCTCGAAGGCGCGGATCTGCGCGGTGACGGCGCGGCGCAGCGCATCCGGATCGGGGTGCTGGGCGCGGTTGCGGATCCGCCCGGCCAGCGCGAAGAGCCCCGCGGCGGCGGCCGCAACCGGGTTCGGCCCGGTCCGCGCGACGCGCCCGGCCGCATCGGGCGG
>NZ_JACVXA010000038.1 GCF_014903745.1 Mangrovicoccus algicola
CGCCGCTGCGCCCGGCCCGGCCCGCGCGTCCCGAATTGCTGCCCCCGCGCGAGGTGCCCCGGCGCCGCCCGGGCAGCGAGGCGGGGCGCAGGGCGCTCTTGCATGCGGTGGCGCATATCGAATTGAACGCGGTCGACCTGCATTGGGACATCATCGCGCGCTTTGCCCATGTGCCGATGCCGCTGGGCTATTACGACGACTGGGTGAAATCGGCGGACGAGGAATCCATGCATTTCCGGCTGGTCAGCGGCTGCCTGGCCGAGATGGGCAGCGCCTATGGCGACCTGCCCGCCCATGCCGGGATGTGGCGCGCCGCCGAGGATACGGCGGAGGATTTCATGGGCCGCCTCTCGGTCGTGCCGATGGTGCTTGAGGCGCGCGGCCTGGACGTGACGCCCGGCATGATCGAGATCTTCCGCAAGGCGGGCGTCCCCTCGGCGGTCGAGGCGCTGGAGGTGATCTATGCCGAGGAGGTGGGCCATGTCGCCTATGGCTCGAAATGGTTCAACTTCCTCTGCGGGCGCCATGACCTGGATCCCAAGGAGACCTTCCACGCGCTGGTGCGGAAATATTTCCACGGCGCGCTGAAGCCGCCCTTCAACGAGGAGAAGCGCGCCGATGCCGGGCTGCCCCCGGATTTCTACTGGCCGCTTGCCGCAGAGACGCCCGAAGGCCCGCGCGGCCCCGGCCTCTGAGCCCCCGCGTCGCTTGGCGCAGTATCGCGCGGGCGGGGCCGGGTGCATCACGTCCCTGCCGGGCGGAGGGGCAGCGCGATGACGACATATGGCGAACTGGCCAGGGTGTTCTGGCGGATCGGGATCCACTCCTTCGGCGGCCCGGCCGCGCAGATCGCGGTGATGCATCGCGAATTGGTGGAAGACCGCGGCTGGCTGGACGAGGCGCAGTTCCTGTCCTCGCTGAGTTTCTGCATGCTGCTGCCCGGGCCCGAGGCGATGCAGCTGGCGACCTATGCGGGCTGGCGGCTGAAGGGCTGGCAGGGCGGGCTGATCGGCGGCGGGCTGTTCGTGCTGCCCGGCGCGGCGGTGATGGCGGCGCTGGCGCTGGCCTACCTGGCCTGGGGATCGCTGCCGGTGGTGGAGGGCCTGTTCCTGGGCATCCAGGCCGCGGTCCTGGCGATCGTGCTGCAGGCGCTGATCCGGCTGGGACGAAAGGCGCTGGGCGCGGCCGATCGCCGGGTCCTGGCGGGGTTGGCCTTCCTGGCGATCTTCGCCTTCGGCCTGCCCTTTCCGCTGATCGTGGCGGGCGCGGCGGCCTGGGGCGCCCTGGCCAGCCCCGGCGAGCACCGCCCGTCCCCCCCGGCGGCCGGGGCGCGGACGCTGCGCACCGTGGCGATCTGGGGCGGGCTCTGGGCCGCGCCGGTGCTTCTTGCCTGGGCGATGGGCTGGAGCTTTCTCTGGCAGATCGCGCTGTTCTTCTCGAAACTCGCCGTCGTCACCTTCGGCGGCGCCTATGCGGTGCTGGCCTATATGGCGCAGGAGGTGGTGCAGGATCACGGCTGGATCACCGCCGCGCAGATGATGGACGGGTTCGGCCTGGCCGAGACCACCCCCGGGCCGCTGATCCTGGTGACGCAGTTCGTCGCAATGCTGGCCGGGGGCAATCTCGGCGGCTGGGGCCTGGCGGCGGCGGCCGGGGCGATGGCGCTGTGGGTCACCTTCGTGCCGTGCTTCCTGTGGATCTTCGCCGGGGCCCCCTTCCTGGAATGGATCTCGGGCCGTCCGCGCATCGCGGGCGCCCTGGGCGCGATCACCGCCGCCGTGGTGGGCGTGATCCTGAACCTGTCCGTCTGGTTCGCCATCCACGTGCTGTTCGACGCGACGCTGACCTGGCAGGCGGGCCCGGTCTCGGTCCTGCTGCCCGACCCGGCGGGGCTGCGGCCGCTTGCCGTGGCGCTTGCATTTCTCGCAGGCTTCCTCATGCTGGTGCGGAACGTTCCGATCGGCCCGGTCCTCGCCATTTCGGCGGCAATCGCGGCCAGCGCCCAGATGTTAACCTGATCTTGCGGCAATTCGCGCGAACCTCCCCTTTCCATTCGCCGCGGCAATCGGTTAGACGGGTAAGAAAGCGAGAGACACCATGGCCCGCACCATCGATTACGGAAACATGATGCACCGCGCGATGCGCGGCCTGATCCGCCAGGTCCTCGGCGATGTCGCCGAGCACGGCCTGCCGGGGGAACATCATTTCTTCATCACCTTCGACACCAAATGCGACGGGGTCGAGGTGGCCGAATGGCTAATGGACCTCTACCCTTCGGAAATGACCATCGTCATCCAGCACTGGTACGACAACCTGGTCGTCGAGGAGGACGGGTTCCGCATCACGCTGAATTTCGGCGATCAGCCCGAAGAGCTGGCCATTCCCTATACCGCGATCCGGACCTTCGTGGACCCGTCGGTCGAATTCGGCCTGCGCTTCGAGACCACGGAAATGGAGACCGAGGAAGAGGATGCCGAGGAGGACGGGGCCCCGATGGCGGAGGATGTCGATCCCGAGCCCGAGGCCGCGCCCCGCGGCGATGCCGAGGTCGTGAACCTCGACAGTTTCCGCAAGTGATGCCCCGCGGGGCGCGCGACGGCTGCGCCCCGCCCCCCCCCCGGCCCCATCCAATGGCCCCGGCGCATCCCCCACGGACACATCCCGCGCGAATGCGCCGCCCTGTGTGCGCGAGAAGATTGCATACGGCTGCATGCAACGCTATTGCCCGTGGCAACGCATGAAACGGAGGATGTCTCATGACCGCGACCCGTACCGAGACCGACAGCTTCGGTCCGCTCGAAGTTCCCGCCGACAAGTACTGGGGTGCCCAGACCCAGCGGTCCATCATGAACTTCCCCATCGGCTGGGAGAAGCAGCCGGTCCCGGTGATCCGGGCCCTGGGCGTGGTCAAGCAGGCCTGCGCCATGGCCAACAAGGAACTGGGCGCCATGGAGGCCGCGACCGCCGATGCGATCATCGCCGCCGCGGGCGAGGTGATCGAGGGCCGGTTCGACGACAACTTCCCGCTGGTCGTCTGGCAGACCGGCTCGGGCACGCAATCGAACATGAACGCCAATGAAGTCATCTCCAACCGCGCGATCGAGATGCTGGGCGGCGAGATGGGCTCGAAGAAGCCGGTCCATCCCAACGATCACTGCAACATGGGCCAGTCCTCGAACGACACCTTCCCCACCGCGATGCATGTCGCCATCGCGATGCAGGCCCGCGACGTGCTGCTGCCGGGACTGCGCAAGCTGCATGACGCGCTGGAGGCCAAGTCGGTCGAGTTCAAGGACATCATCAAGATCGGCCGGACCCATACCCAGGATGCGACGCCGCTGACGCTGGGCCAGGAGTTCGGCGGCTACACCCACCAGGTGAAGAAGGGCATCGAGCGCGTCGAGGCCTGCCTGGGCGACATCTACGAGCTGGCCCAGGGCGGCACCGCCGTCGGCACCGGGCTGAACACCCGCAAGGGCTGGGCCGAGATGGTCGCCAAGAACATGGCCGAGATCACCGGCCTGCCCTTCGTCACCGCCCCCAACAAGTTCGAGGCCCTGGCCGCGCATGACGCGATGGTCATGTTCTCGGGCGCGCTGAAGACGGTTGCGGCGTCGCTGTTCAAGATCGCCAATGACATGCGCCTGCTGGGGTCCGGCCCGCGTTCGGGTCTGGGCGAGCTGATCCTGCCGGAGAACGAGCCGGGCTCCTCGATCATGCCGGGCAAGGTCAACCCGACCCAGGCGGAGGCGCTGACCATGGTCTGCGCCCATGTCATGGGCAATGACGCCGCCGTGGGCTTCGCCGGCAGCCAGGGGCATTTCGAGCTGAACGTCTACAACCCGATGATGTCCTACAACGTCCTGCAGTCGATGCAGCTCTTGGGCGACAGCGCCTCGGCCTTCACCGACAACATGGTCGTCGGCACCCAGGCCAACACGGCGCGGATCGAGAAGCTGATGAAGGAATCGCTGATGCTGGTGACGGCGCTGGCGCCGACCATCGGCTATGACAACGCCACCAAGGTCGCCAAGACCGCGCACAAGAACGGCACCACGCTGAAGGAAGAGGCCATCGCGCTCGGCTTCGTCGACGAGGAGACCTTCGACCGGATCGTGCGCCCGGAGGACATGATCGGCCCCAAGGGCTGATCCTTTCGCAGGCACCATGCAGGGGGCGCGGCCGCGATGCCGCGCCCCTTCGCGTTTCGTGCTATCCTCAGCGGGACAGCCCCGGAGACCGCCATGACCGACAAGCCCATCAGCCTTTCCAAGTTCCGCAAGACCCGCCGCCGCGAGGAAGCCCGCAACCGCGCCGATGCCAATGCGGTCAAGTTCGGGCGCAGCAAGGCCGAGAAGCTGCAGGCCCGCGAGGCCGGGCTTCGCGAAGGCCGGAAGCTGGAGGGACACAGGCGCGAGGCGCCCGCAAGCGGCGCCGACGACACGTCGCGCCGCGCCCCCGGCACCCCGGACGATGCCGGATGAGCCTGGCCCGCGGGCCCGACTTGCCGCGCTGCGCGACCACAATCCGGGGTTGCATATAAAATTCATTTGTATTTAGTAACATCTTAACCAACCTTACGGCTTTCTCTTAAAAGACGGGACAATATCGTACTAGAAGACCACCGTCCGGCGGAACGAGTTGACGTCGGGACACCCTGAGCGCGCGGCGCCCGCCGGGCGCGACGAGGGTCGTCGCAGGAACACATCCGCGGGGAAATGGTTCTCATTCCGCCCGCGCGACCGAAGAATTGGTCCCGGCAGGGCGTGCAACGACCCCGGCCGATGATGCGGACCCGATGCGAAATGTTTTCAATCCCCTGCCCGGGCCCGGAATCGAGGCGCCGCGCAGATGCCGTCAAGGAGTTCCCCGGTCATGAGTAGCCGCCCCAAGAAACGATCCCTGACCCTGAAGGGGCACCGCACCAGCGTGTCGCTGGAGGATGATTTCTGGTCCGCCTTCCAGGAGATCGCGGCCGAGCGCCGCCAGGCGGTGAACGCGCTGGCCGCGGAGATCGATGAAGGCCGGGGCAACCAGATGGGGCTCGCCTCGGCGCTGCGGCTGTTCATTCTGCGCCACTATCGCGAGCGTGCCGCGAAATAACGCCCTTGCAAGAGCGGCCGAAACTTGGTGAACCCCGAAGGCGAAGCTGTCGGGAACCCCTGCATGTCCGATCCTCTCTGCCTCCGTCTTGCCGGCGCGGTGCTGCCCGACCCCTCCGACTTGCGGCGCCGCCATGTGCGCAAGCCCGCGCGCCGCACGGACCATTACCTGGAGCGCTACGACCGGCGGACGCTGTTCTACGACTGCGTCTATCACGAGGACCGGGGGGAATACCTGTTCACCGCCCCGCGCTTTCTCAATCTCTGGCAGGAATTCCGCGACCGGCTGCGGCTTGACGGCGCGCCGGTGCGCGGCCTGTCGCGTCAATGGTCGGCGAAATACGAACAGGTGCGCATTCGCGCCCCGCGCGGCACCGTTTCCCTGGACTGGCCGGGCGGCTGGCAGATTGCGCCCCGGGCCGATCTGGCCGACCGCTTCGCCGGTCTGGATGCGGTGGTGACGATGAACCGCGACAACGACCTGCGCTGGATCCGGGAGTGGCTGGCCTATCTGTGCCGGGTGCACGGGCTGGAGGCGGCGGTGATCTTCGACAACGGCTCCACCGCCTACAGGCCGCAGGACCTGGCCGAGACCATTGCCGCCATCCCGGGGATGCGCGCCAGCGCCGTGCTGGTCGCCGACTATCCCTACGGCCCGCGCGATTCCGGCAAGGGGCTGGAAGTGCGGCCCAAATTCCTGCAGCCCGCGCTGATGAACCTGGCGCGGACCGACCTGCTGCGAAAGGCCGGGGCCGTGCTCAATGCCGATATCGACGAGATCGTGCTGAAACGCGGGGGGCAGACCGTCTTCGAGGCCACCCGTGCCAGCCGCCTCGGGGCGCTGCGCCTGCCCGGCAGCTGGGCCTATCCCGGCCCGGAGGATCCCGCCCCCTGCGCTCACCGGTTCCATGTCTGGCGCGCGACCGGCGAACGCCCCTCCAATCCCAAATGGTGCGCGGTTCCCGGCAAGGGGCTCAGCCGCGCAGGCTGGTTCGTGCACCATGTCGGCGGCGAGCTGTTCCGGCTCCTGCCCGCGCGCGACGACCTGGCCTTCGTGCATTGCCGCGGCACCTCCACCGGCTGGAAGGGCGGCCGGTTCAAGGCGCCCGGCCAGATGGCCCGCGACCCCGAACTGGAGGCGCTGATGCAGACGCATTTTTCCGGGGCGCGCGCATGACCCGGCTGCATGTCGAGACGCTTCAGGGCTTTACCCTGCCCGAGGACCTGCCGCTCCGGCGCGACTACAACTTTCCCGAGGCCGAGCGCAGCGCGCTCTATCTCGAGCGCTACGACCGCCGCACGCTGTTCTATGACGCGGTGCGGCTGCCGGGATCGGGGCATCTGCTTCTGACCGCGCCGCCGCTCTACAACCTGCGCGCGCGGCTGCGCCGGGGGCTCCACGATGGCGGGCGGCCGGTCGGCCGGGGACTGCGCCACTGGCAGACCCCGCAGGCCGAGCTGATGACGCTGCGGCGCCGGGTGCAGGCCCCGGAGCTGGTGCTGGACGGCACCCGCCACCCGCTGCCCGTGCGCGAGAGCCGGGCAGAGATGTTCGCCGGGCTGAACTGCATGGTGGTGCTGAACCGCGACAACGATCCCGACTGGATCGCCGCTTCGGTCGACTATCACATCCGCGCCCACGGGTTGCAGGGCGTGCTGATCTTCGACAACGGCTCGGTCACCTATACGGCCGAGGCGCTGGCCGGGCGGCTTGCCGCGGTGCCCGGGCTCGAGGCGCTGGCGGTCTATCGCGTGCCCTTCTCCTTCGGGCCGCCGCTGAAATCCAGGAAGGACCGCACCAATCCGCGCTTCCTACAGCCGGCGCTCCTGAATCTCGCGCGGCGCGAGATCCTGTCCCGGGCGCGCGCGGTGCTGAATGTCGACCCCGACGAGATCATCCGCAGCAAAGGCGGCGCCTCGGTCTTCGATCGCGCGGTGGCGCGACGTCACACGATGGTCAAGATCCACGGAAGCTGGGTCCTGCCACCACCGGGCACGCCCCTGCCCGCGCCGCAATCCGCCCATACCCATCGCGAGGTCCCGAACCAGCGCTGCAACCAGAAATGGTGCGCAGTTCCCGGCGGGATGCTGGGCCGCTTCGGCTGGGCGGTGCATCATGTCGGCGGCCGCTTCGTGCGGCTGGTCGGCGCCACCCCGGATCTGGAGCTGTTGCATTGCCGCGGCACCTCCACGGGATGGAAATCGAAACGCTTCGAGCTGCCCGCAGCGACCCGCGAGGATCCCGCGCTGGCCGAGTTCTTCCGCAGATGGTTCCCCAATGACTGATCCGATCGTGACCGTGGTGCCCATTGCCGGGTACCGCCTGCCCGAAACCTCGGCGCTGCGCCGCGATCCGACCCGGCCGCCGGAGCGGCAGAGCGCCTATTACCTCGAGGAATACGACGACCGCACGGTGATCTATGACTGCGTCTATCTGGACCGCGAGGGCGGGTTCCTGTTCACCGCGCCGCGGTTCCTCAACCTGTGGGAACCGTTCCGGAACGGGCTGCGCCTGGACGGGGCCCCGGTGGGACCGATGCGCCGGGTGACCTGGCTGCGTTGCGAGCAGGTCTTCCTGAAGGCGCCGCGCGGCAGCCTGAGCCTGCAGATCGCCGGGGAGACCGTGGCCCTGGAAGTGCGCGACGGACTGGCGGAGGATTTCGCCGGGCTGAACGCGCTGGTTGCCGTCTCGAAGAACAACCGCCTGGACTGGATCGCCAACTGGGCGCGGTTCCACGCGGCCGGGCACCGGGCCGAGGCGATGGTCCTCTTCGACAACGGATCGACCGATTACACGCTGGAGGAGCTGGCGGCGTCGGTGAAGGGCACCGGGCTGAAACGGGCGGTCATCTATTCCGCCCCCTTCCCCTATGGTCCGGCCGACAAGTCCGGCCGTTTCGATGTCAGCCCGCGCTTCTTCCAGTCGGCGATGCTGAACCTCGCGCGGCGCGACGCGCTGGACCGCGCGCGCGCGGTCCTGTCGATCGATATCGACGAGCTGGTGCTGGGCCCTGAAGGCGCCTCCGTCTTCGACATGGCCGCGCGCCATCCGCTGGGCATGGTCACGATCCAGGGGTCCTGGGTCTACCCGGCCGAGACGACGGAGGGCCCCGCGCCCCAGCAGGCCCATGTCTGGCGTGCCGTGCCCGACAAGAAATGCAACCGGAAATGGTGCATGACCCCGCGCGGCGCGATGAGCCGCGCCTTCGGCTGGGCGGTGCACCAGATCGGCGGGATCAGCCAGAACCTCTTCACCATGCAGGGAAAGTTCCGGCTGGCCCATTGCCGCGCCTGTTCCACCGGCTGGAAGAAGAACCGGTTCCGGTTTCCCGAGGCGATGGAGCGCGACGACGCGCTTGCCGCCTTGCTGAGAGAACGCCTGGGCGCCGGGGAGTGATCCCCGGCCCAGGGTCGGACCCGGGTCAGCCCAGGGTCGCCAGCGCCGGAAACCGTTCCAGCAGCCAGTAGGAAAAGGCGCTGAACTGACCGGTCAGCATCATCAGCCCGACCGTCCACAGCAGCAGGCCCATGATCCGCTCGATCTGGGCCATGTGCCGTTTCATCCAGACCAGCACCCGGCTCTGCGGGCCGAGGAAGGCCGCGACCAGCAGGAAGGGCACGCCCAGCCCCAGCGCATAGACGCCCAGAAGGACGGTGCCGCGCGCGATGGAGGCCTCTGATGCGGCCAGGGACAGGATCGCCCCCAGCTGCGGACCGATGCAGGGTGTCCAGCCGAAGGCGAAGGCCAGGCCCAGCACATAGGCCCCCATGGCCGACCCGCCGCGGTCGCCCGCCTCCACCCGCAATTCGCGGTTGAGGAAGGGCAGCCGCAGGATGCCGAGGAAATGCAGGCCGAAAATCATGACCAGCGCCCCGGCCAGCATGGAAAAGGCCTGCTGGTTCTGCAGGAAGAAGGCACCGAAGGCCGAGGCCGTGAAGCCCAGGAACAGGAAGACCGTCGACAGGCCCAGCACGAAGAACAGCGCCGCCAGGACGACACGTCCCCGCGCCCGGCCGAATTCGCCGACCGACACGCCGGACATGTAGGCCAGGTAGGGCGGCACGATGGGCAGCACGCAGGGCGACAGGAAGGACACCATCCCGGCAAGCGCCGAGGCGAATATGGCGGGCAGGAGCGCCGCGTCGATGATCTCGATTCCGAACATGGCCAAGCTCTAGGGGGAAACCGCCCGGAGGTCACGCGATGGCGCGTCACATTGGCGTGGCGTTGCCCGCATGCCATGCGGATCATGCGGCAGGCGGGGCCCCGTGCAGACATGTCCCGCAGCGACCCCGACAGGAAGGCCATGCGCATGACACGCTATCCCGATCCCGACCTGACCGTCGATGCCCGCGGGCTGCGCTGTCCCCTGCCGGTGCTGCGGGCCCGCAAGCGGCTGCAGGATCTCGCCGCGGGCGCCGTGCTGTGCCTGCGGGCCGATGACCCGATGGCGCTGATCGATCTGCCGCATTTCTGCGCCGGGGCGGGACATGACTATCTCGGGCACGAGGAAGGCCCCGACGGGCTGCGCCTGTACCTGCGCAAGACGCGCGCCGACTGAGCCGGGCGGCAGATGCGCAAAGGGCCGCAGCGTCGCCGCCACGGCCCTTTCGTCATGATTTCCTTGCCGGATCGGTCAGCCGACCGACCACCATCCGCGGCGCTTCGGCTTCGCCGCGTCGGTCTCCGCCTCCGTTTCGGCGCCCGGCTCCGGCTCCTGTTCAGGGGCCGGTGCCGGGGCGGCGGCCTCTTCCGGCTGTGCCTCCGGCGCAGCGGCCGGGGCGGCCTCTTCCGGCGCTGCCGCGGGGGCGGCCTCGGCGACGGTCTCCACCGGGGTCTCCGGCACCGGCTTCGCGGCCTGTTCGGGCTCCGCTTCGGCCGATTCCGGCAGCAGCGCCACCGGCTCGTCCTCCACATCCGCAAGCGGGGTTTCCGGCTCGATCTCGGGCTCCTGCGCGACAGGCGCCGCGTCCGAAGATGCCGCAGCCTCCGTCGGCACATCTGCCGCAGGCGCCGTCATCTCCTCCGCGGGCGCGGGGGCCGCGTCGGACGGAGTGCCGGCATCGGCAGCGACCGGCGCGGGTTCGGCGGTTGCGGGTTCGGGCGCTGCGGTGGTCTCCGCCTCGTCTCCGGGCCGCTTGCGGCCGCGACCGCCACGGCGGCGGCGCCGCCGCTTGGGCTGGTCGTCGCCCTCGCCGGTCTCGTCCTCGGACCCGCCGTCCTCGCCCTCTTCGGGGGAAGCGGACGCGTCCTCGTCCTCGTCGGCACCGTTTTCCGCGTCGTATCCGGCCTCGTCGCCATTCGGCCCGCCCTTGCGGCGGCGACGGCGGCGGCGGCGGCGCTTGGGCTGGTCATCCTCGCTTTCGGGCGCAGGATCGGGCGCGGCCACTGCGGCTTCCTCGGCCTCGGCGGCCTCGGCCTCTTCCTCGATCTCCAGATCGGGCAGGTCCGACGTGTCGACCGAGATGACCGGCGCGGCCGCGACCGGAACCGTGCGGGTGGCGGTCTTGAACCGCTCCATCACGAAATCGGGGCTGACCAGCGCAGGATCGGATTCGATGCGCACCGACAGGCCATAGCGCATCTCGATATTGGCGATATGCACCCGCTTGTTGTTCATCAGGTAATTGGCGATGCCCACCGGGCATTTCACCAGGACCTCGCGCGACCGGCGGCGCACGCCCTCTTCCTCGATCTGGCGCAGGATCGACAGCGCCAGGCTGTCATCCGACCGGATCAATCCGGTGCCGTGGCAGTGCGGACAGGGCTGGGTCGTCGCCTCGATCATGCCGGGGCGCAGGCGCTGGCGCGACATCTCCATCAGGCCGAAGCCCGAGATGCGGCCCACCTGGATCCGGGCCCGGTCGGTTTTCAGACGGTCCTTGAAGCGCTTCTCGACGGCGGCGTTGTTCTTGCGCTCTTCCATGTCGATGAAGTCGATCACGATCAGGCCCGCGAGGTCGCGCAGGCGCAGCTGGCGCGCCACCTCTTCGGCAGCCTCCAGGTTCGTGTTCAGCGCGGTCTGCTCGATCGAGCCTTCCTTCGTCGCCTTGCCGGAGTTCACGTCGATGGCGACCAGCGCCTCGGTGACGCCGATGACGATGTAGCCGCCGGATTTCAGCCGCACGACCGGGTTGAACATCCCGTCGAGATAGCTTTCCACCTGGTGGCGCGCGAACAGCGGCAGCGGGTCGGTATACTGCTTCACGTTCTTGGCGTGGGACGGCATGATCATCTTCATGAAGTCCTTGGCGTTGCGGTATCCCGCCTCGCCCTCGACCAGAACCTCCTCGATCTCGCGGTTATAGAGGTCGCGGATCGAGCGTTTGATCAAGTCGCCTTCCTGGTAGATATTCGCCGGGGCGAAGGATTTCAGCGCCAGCTGGCGGATCTGCTCCCACAGCCGCTGCAGGTATTCGTAGTCGCGCTTGATCTCGGCCTTGGTGCGGTTGGCCCCCGCGGTGCGGATGATGAGCCCCGCGCCTTCCGGCACGTCCAGTTCGGTCGCGATCTGCTTGAGCTTCTTGCGGTCGGCCGCCTGGGTGATCTTGCGGGAAATCCCGCCGCCGCGCGCGGTGTTCGGCATCAGCACGCAGTAGCGCCCGGCCAGCGACAGGTAGGTCGTCAGCGCCGCACCCTTGTTGCCGCGTTCCTCCTTGACCACCTGGACCAGCATGATCTGCCGGACCTTGATGACTTCCTGGATCTTGTAGCGGCGCGGACGCGGCTTGGAATTGCGCGGACGGCGCGCCTCCTCGACCTCGTCCTCGATGTCGTCGGTCTCGACATCCTCGATCGTGTCGTCCTGCTCGGCTTCCTCGGGCTCGTTCTCGTGGACGGGCACTTCGGAATGATCGGCATCATCGCCGGCCCCGCGGGACGCGGGCTCCTGCGAGGTGACGTAATCGGCGGGACCGGCCGCGGCCATGTAGCTGGGCGGCGTGTCGTCGGAAGAGGTCTCCGCCTCATCGGAGCCGTCATCCGGCGCGGTCGCGTCCCCGGCCTTCGGATCCTCTTCGGATGCATCGGCCGCGGGGCGGATCGGGATTTCCACAGGCGCCGCGGCGGGTGCCTCGGGCGTCGCGCCTTCGCGCACGGGCGCATCGCCCCCGGCCACGTCCATTCCGCTTTCGCCCGCATCATCGCCGACCGGCGACAGGAGCGGATCCTCCTCGGGGGCGAGATCCACCACGTCCATGCCCGAAGGCGCACGATCGCGGGTCCGGCCCGAACGCGACACCTTCCGGGTCTTGGCGGGCTTGGCCTCCTCGCCGTCGCGGGACTTGCTGCGGGTGCGGCGGCGCGACTTGCGCTCGCCTTCGCCATCCTCGTCCTCGCGATCCTTCAGCGATTCCGCATAGGCCCGTTCCTCGGCCATCAGCGCCTCGCGATCGGCCACCGGGATCTGGTAGTAATCCGGGTGGATCTCCGAGAAGGCAAGGAAACCGTGGCGGTTCCCGCCGTAATCGACGAAGGCGGCCTGAAGCGACGGCTCTACGCGCGTGACTTTTGCCAGGTAGATGTTGCCAGCCAGCTGGCGCTTGTTCTCGGACTCAAAGTCGAATTCCTCGACCTTGCTGCCGTCGACCACGACGACCCGGGTCTCTTCCGGGTGCGTGGCATCGATGAGCATTTTCTTTGCCATTATGTCTCTTGTCACCGCCCGGATGCCGGAGGCTCTGACGCCTGGACGGCGCACGGGCGTTATGTGCTGTAGAAGCAATGGCCGGAGCGGTGGATCGGGTCATCGGGTCAAGCGGCGTATTCGCCCAAGCCTGCCCTGCCCTCAACCGATCCGGTTCCATCGCGTTTCATCCTTGGCCCCGTTGCGGGGCCGGTTCTTGGCCCGTCGGTCCAGGCCGATGCGGGCGTTTGGGTCCCCGCAAATCGGGGGTTTCGACTGGCGCGTACCCTGCACCGCATCGGGCGCCGGGGGGCTTCCAGGGAAATCTAGCATCGGGACACAGCCCGGTATCTCACTTAAACTGCACTTCGCTGGAATGACAATGGCAATTTACGCAGGATCCGCCGCATCCGGCGAATCCCGCATCCTTGCGCGTCAGCCGATGTAATCGGAGCGGGCCAGCCCGTATTTCTGCATCTTCTCGTTCAGCGTCCGGCGCGGGACGCAAAGCTCCTCCATCACCTTCGAGACGGAGCCGCGGTGACGGCGCATGGTATTGTCGATCAGCATCTTCTCGAACGACTCGACATATTCCTTCAGCGGCTTGCCCTCCTGGGTCATGGCCGGGGTCAGCGCCTCGTTATCAGCCATCAGGAGCGAGGTCAGCGTGCCCTTCTCGCGGCGCGCCTGCAGCACGGCACGATCGGCCATGTTCGACAGCTGCCGCAGGTTCCCGGGCCAGGGCGCCTGCATCAGCTGCGCGGCATCCTGCGCCGAAAGATCGGGGACGTCGCAGCCATATTCCTCGGCGGCGCGGCGCATCATCATGTTGAACAGCGTCAGGATGTCGTCGCCGCGCGCCCTGAGCGGCGGCAGGCCCAGCCGGTGGCAGCTGAGCCGGTGGAACAGGTCCGGGCGCAGCCGCGCATCCAGCGGCTCGCTCATGTCCTGGAGGTTGGAAATCGCGATGATCCGGGGCGCGGTGGCCTCGTCCTCGGCATCCAGCCACGAGACCAGCCGCACCTGCGCATCGGCATCCAGCGCCTCGACATCCTCCAGGATCAGCGTGCCGCCGCGCGTTTCCGCCAGAAGCCCCGGCGCGGCCGCCGCCTCGTCGCCGAACAGCGCCGCCGCCTGCTGCGCAGGCGAGATCGAGGCGCAGAAGAACCGCTGCAGCGGCTTGGCCGCGCGCGGGCCCACCGCGTGCAGCGCGCGCGCCACCAGCGTCTTGCCGGTGCCGGTCTCGCCCTCGATGAGGACCGGCAGGGGGGACTGGCCGAAATCCAGGATATCCTCGCGCAGCTGCACCATCTCGGCGCAATTGCCCGCCAGCTGGCCGACCGGCGCGCTGCCATCCGACAGCTCCTCGCGCAGCGCGCGGTTGTCCAGGTTGGCGCGGCGCGCCTCGACGCCCTTGCGCACCAGCTCGGTCAGCCGCTCGGGGTCGAAGGGTTTCTCCATGAAATCCATCGCGCCGATGCGCATCGCCTCCACCGCCATGGGCACATCGCCATGGCCGGTGATCATGATGACGGGCAGGCCGCTATCGACATGCATCAGCCGTTTCAGGAAGGTCATGCCATCCATGCCGGGCATCTTGATGTCCGAGACGACCACCCCCGGCCAGCCGTTGCGCAGAACCGCCAGCGCGTCCACGGCGCTGGGAAAGGTCTCCGTCTCGAAGCCCGACAGGCTCAGCCACTGGCTGATGGACTGGCGCATATCCGCCTCGTCATCGACAATGGCGACCTTGATGACCTGCTTGCTCATTCGCTACTCCGCCGCGGTATCGTCCGGTTGGCCGGACCTTGTTGGTGATTGCTGTGTCGCGGATCCGCCGGCAAGCGGCAGATCCATCTTGAATATCGCGCCACCGCCCGATCCGTTCCGCGCGGTCAGGCGGCCGCCGAAGGATTTCACGATGGTGGACGAGATCGCCAGTCCCAGCCCGACGCCCTCGCCCGGCGGCTTGGTCGTGTAGAAGGGCTCGAACAGGTTCTGCAAATCGCTGATCCCGGTGCCGTTGTCGCGCACCGACAGGGTCGCGACCTCGCCCTGGCTGAGGACGATGTCGACCATCGGCTCCTCGACGCCCTGGGTGGCGTCCAGCGCGTTGCGCAGCAGGTTGACCAGGACCTGCTCGATGCGCACCGGATCGGCCATGACCAGCACCGGGTGGTCGGGCACCGCGCGGCTGACCCGGGCCGGGCTGCGCGACAGCTGCGGGGCCATGATGTCCATCACCGAGGTGACGCAGTCGCGCAGGTCGACCTCGAACAGCTCGTCCGCCTCCTTGCGCGCATGGGCCTTGAGCTGGCGGGTGATCGAGCCCATCCGGTCGATCAGCCCGTTGATGCGGTGGAAGGAGGACAGCGCCTCCTCGATGCGCTGGCGCTGCATCAGCAGCCTGGCGCCGGCCAGGTAGGTCTTCATCGCCGCCAGCGGCTGGTTCAGCTCGTGGCTGATCGCCGCCGACATTTCCCCCAGCGCCGCCATCTTGGAGGATTGCGCCAGCGACTGTTCGGCCACCTGCAGGTTGCGTTCGGCCTTCTCGCGCTCGGCGATCTCGGCCTGCAGCCTCTGGTTCAGCCGCCGCAGCCGGTCGGATTCCCGCGCCAGCCGGGCCGAGCGGCGATTGGAGGATTGCGAGACCAGAAAGAACAGCAGCGCCAGGACGATGGCGAATCCCATCACCTCCATCGCCAGCACCGCCGCCACCCGTTCGCGCACCTGCGCGAAGGACGTGTAGGAGACCAGGCGCCAGCCCTGGAAGGGCACGCGCGTCTCCTGCCGCATCATCGGCTCGCCATTGACATAGCCGTCCCCCGAGGCGCCCGCAAAGCTGCGCAGCACGCCCTGCGCCCCGCCGATGGACGTGGCGAGGAAGTCGGTTTCCTTCAGGCCGGTCCAGCGCGGCGCAGTCGACAGCACCGCCCGCCCGGAACTGTCCAGCACGAAGACCGAATCCGACAGCCAGGCCCAGCGGGGGAGGAACTTCTTCAGGTCGACCTCCACCGCGATCACGCCCATCGTATCGCCCGATTGGACGATCTTGCGGCTGTAGAAGAAGGCGGAGCCGCCGGTTTCCGTCTGGACCGCGGTATAGATCGTGTCGCCGGAGCGCAGCGCGTCGATGAAATAGGCCGAGGACCGCTGGTTCTCCCCGAGATTGGCCCGGTCCGAGGAGGCCACGACCCGCCCCGACGCGTCCAGCAGCAGCAGCCTTGCCGCGCCGATCTCCTCGCGGTAGCGGATCAGCAGCTGCGATGTCTGGGTGAATTCCTTGGAGGCCAGCGCCCCCAGCAGCACCGGATCGCGCGACAGCAGCAGCGGCACGACCTCCTGGCGTTCCAGTTCGCCCATCAGGTTGCCGCTGTAAAGCGCCAGGCGGACATCGGACCGCGCGCGGCTGGACTCCGAGAAGCGCTGGCTGAGGATCTGGTTGGTGACCCAGATCAGCCCCATGGCCGCAAGGAAAAGCCCCAGCACTGCCGCGCGCAATGCCCAGGTGCGGTTCGGGCCCAAAGCTGGGCGAGGCCTGTCCTGTCTGTTTCTCACGCGGGGAACCTAGGGGCGGGCCACGGGAATTCCAAGCGCGCCGATGCGGGGATCCGGCCTGTCGGCGGAGCCCCGCGCGCGGCGATCAGGCCGAGACCAGCGAGGCGGCCAGGGAACGGAACATCGCCACCCCGTCCGTGCCGCCATGCAGCGGATCCACGGCGCGCTCGGGATGGGGCATCAGCCCCAGCACCCGGCGGTTTTCCGACAGCACGCCGGCGATGCGGTCGTCAGCGCCGTTGATATCCGTGCCATAGCGGAAGGCGATGCGGTCTTCTGCCTCCAGCTGCGCCCGCAGCTCGGCATCGGCGCGGTAATTGCCGTCGTGATGCGCCACCGGGATCTCGATCCGCTGGCCCTTCTCGTATCCCGAGGTGAACAGGCTGTCCGCCGTCTCCACCACCAGCTCCACCGGCTTGCAGATGAATTTCAGGTTCGCGTTGCGCATCAGCGCCCCGGGCAGCAGCCCGGTCTCGGTCAGCACCTGGAACCCGTTGCAGACGCCCAGCACCGCGCCCCCCTTCGCGGCGAAATCCACCACCGCGCGGCAGATCGGGGAATTGGCCGCGATGGCGCCGCAACGCAGGTAATCGCCGAAGGAGAACCCGCCGGGAATGCCGACGATGTCGATATTGTCCGGCAGCCCGCTATCGCCGTGCCAGACCATCGCGGTCTCGGCGCCGGTGACCTCGCGCAGGGCCACCGCCATGTCGCGGTCGCAGTTCGATCCGGGAAAGACGATGACAGCAGCGCGCATCACAGGATCTCGATCTGGTAGCTTTCGATCACGGTATTGGCGAGCAGCTTCTCGCACATCGCCGTCACGCTGTGGCGCGCCGCCTCCGGATCGGTCTCGGCCAGGTCCAGCTCGATCAGCTTGCCCTGGCGGACGCCGCCGACGCCCTCGAAGCCAAGGTTCCCAAGCGCCGCGCGCACCGCCTCGCCCTGCGGATCGAGCACACCGTTGCGCAGCATCACCATAACCCGTGCTTTCATAGTCGTCCCTTGTCCTTGTCATCGCGGGACAGGCAGCCCTGCCCGCCCGCGCAAACTAGCCCGTAGAGCCTGTCAGCCCTCTGCGGCTTTCCGGCGGAACGGCACGACCGTCCCGCCTCCCGGCTTTCAATTGATCAGCGTCGGCTTGATCGGCGTGGCCTGCACGGGCAGGACGCCCAGGCGCTTGGCCACTTCGGAATAGGCATCCGTCAGGCTGCCGAGATCCTGGCGGAACACGTCCTTGTCCAGCTTCTGGCCGGTCTTGACGTCCCACAGCCGGCAGCTGTCGGGGCTGATCTCGTCGGCGACGATCAAGCGCTGGTAATCGCCGTCCCAGACACGGCCGATCTCGATCTTGAAATCGATCAGCTTGATGCCCACGCCATGCATGACGCCCGACAGGAAGTCGTTCACCCGCAGCGCCAGCGCGATCATGTCGTCCAGGTCCTGCTGCGAGGCCCAGCCGAAGGCGATGATATGCTCCTCGGTGACCAGCGGATCGCCCAGCCCGTCATCCTTGTAGCAGAATTCCACGATCGGACGCGGCAGCGCCGTGCCTTCCTCCAGGCCCAGCCGCTTGGCCAGGCTGCCGGCCGCACGGTTGCGGACGATCACTTCCAGCGGAATGATCTCGACGGCGCGGATCAGCTGTTCGCGCATGTTGATGCGGCGGATGAAATGGGTCGGCACGCCGATCGCGGCCAGCCCGTCCATGAAGAATTCCGACAGGCGGTTGTTCAGGACGCCCTTGCCCTCGATCACGTCCTTCTTCTGGGCGTTGAAGGCGGTGGCATCGTCCTTGAAGTACTGCACCAGCGTGCCCGGCTCCGGACCCTCGTAGAGGATCTTGGCCTTTCCTTCATAGACTTTCTTGCGTCGTGCCATATGCGTAATCCAGCTGGGAGAGAGGCGCGCATCCGGCGCCGGTTGCGCGTCATATACGGCAAGCCCGGCAAAGCCGCAAGGATGCGGGAAACGCCCTTGCGAAACCCATTTAGCTTGCTGAATATGGTCATGGATACAACCAGGGGAGGAGCAGATGACCACATTCGACGACCGCGAGCGCGCCTTCGAGACCATGTTCGTGCGAAGCGAGGAAATGGCCTTCAAGGCAATCGCGCGACGGGACCGCGCGCTGGCCCGCTGGGCCGGGGGACTTCTGGGCAAGGAGAAGGATGCGCTGGACGCCTATGTCCTGGAGGTGCTGCGCGCGGATATCAACGACCCGCGCCATCTGGCCGTCTTCCACAAGCTGCGCGAGGATCTGGGCGATCTGACCGATGATGCCCGCATCAGGGAGATGATGGTCGACTGCTTTGCCGAGGCCCGCGCCGAACTGGCCGCCGGGGTGTGATCCGCTCCTCCGGCCCGGCCCGGCGATCCGGGCTGCATTAGGGTTTCCTTTGCCGCCCCGTCCTAAGGTCCCCCCGGGTGCTGAACAGGGGGACGGCCATGCCGCCGATCACGACAGGGGCCGGCCGGGGCCGGATCGCGGTGCCGCGCGCGCTGCTGCGGGCGCTGGTGCCGCCGGTTGTCACGATCGCGCTGCTGCTGGCCTTCGGCGACCGGCTGATGGCGGTCGACCCCGCCGCCCTGCGCCTGGCGCTCGGCGCGATCCCGGCGGCGGAATGGCTCCAGGCGGCGGCGCTGTCGGCCCTGGGCTACTGGGCGCTGGGTCGGTTCGACGCCATCGCCCATCGCATGATCCATAGCGGCGTCGGCCAGCGCCTGGCGCGGCGCGCGGGCATGGCCTCCATGGCGATATCCCAGACGCTGGGCGCGGGCATCCTGACCGGCGCGGCGGCGCGCTGGCGGCTGATGCCGGGGCTCGGGCCGGGGCGGGCCCTGATCCTGTCGACCCTCATGGCGGCGGTGTTCCTCGGCATCTGGGGCTGGCTGACCATGGCGGCGCTGATGGTGCATCCGGAACTTGACCCCCAGCTGTCCCGGACCTTGCGCGCCCTGTTCTGGGCGCTGACCGTCACGGGCGCGGTGTTCGCGCTGTGGCCCCGGGGGATCGCCCGCCGCCTGCGCCGCAGGCTGCGCGCGACGGGCATCGGGCTGCGGGCCCTGGCCGGGCTGACGCTCTATGCCGCGATCGACCTGATTGCGGCGGCGGCGATCATCCATGTGCTGCTGGACGCCGCGGCGATGGTGCCGTTCCATCTCCTCCTGCCGGTCTTCCTCCTGTCGCTGGGCGCCGGTCTGCTTTCGGGCACGCCCGCCGGGCTCGGGGCGTTCGAGCTGACGATGCTGACGCTTCTGCCGGCCACGGATCCCACGCTGCTGATCGCGGCGATCACCGGCTACCGGCTGGTCTATTTCGCCCTGCCCGCGATGGCGGCGGCGGTCGCCCTGGCCTGGCCCGCCCTGATCCGGCCCCGCAGCGGCGCGATCGATCTGGAATGGCGGCGCGGCGCCGATCTGGACGGTCCGGGGACCGGCCCGGGACGCGCGCTGTCCCGGGCGAGGATGGCAGAGGCGCATCTGGCGCGCCAGCCGGGGCTTGGCCTGCTGTGGTCGGACGCCAGCGGTGCCGGGGCGGTGATCGGACAGGCCGGGCATTCTCTGGTCATGATCCGCGACCCCTTCCCCGCCGATGCCGCCGCGGAGGTCGCCGATGCCTTCGCCCGGCTGGCCCGGGATCGCGGGCTGAGCCCCTGCCATTACAAATGCGGCGCGCGGCTGGCCGTGACGGCACGGAGGCGCGGCCATCAGGTCCTGCTGGTGGCGCGGGAAGCCTGGCTCGACCCGGCCCGCTACGACATCGCCACCCGCCCGCGCCGCCAGCTGCGCCGCAAGCTGCGCCAGGCCGGACGGGACGGCGTGGATTTCACCTCCGCCGCGACGCCCTGCGCCCTGCCGCTGCCCCAGATGGCGCGCATAAACGCCGCCTGGTCGCAGGCCCATGGCGGCGAGCGCGGCTTTTCCATGGGCCGGTTCCACCCGGCGCTTCTGGCGCATCAGCGGGTCTTCCTAGCCTGGAAGGGCACGGAGCTGCAGGGGTTTGCCAGTTTCCACGTGTCCGCGGGAGAATGGACGCTGGACCTGATGCGCCCGTCCCCCGGTGCCGCGGAGGGGACGGCGCATGGCCTGATCCATGCCGCCCTGCTGGAGGCGCGGGCCATGGGCGTGCCGCGCCTTTCCCTGGCAGCCGCCCCTTTCCAGGGCGATGGCACCGATCCCGCCGGGGCGGATCCCGGCAGCGCGCTGCTGCGCTTGCAGCGCCGCCTGGCCGGACGCAGCGGCGGCATGGGACTGGCCCGGTTCAAGGCAATGTTCGATCCCGCCTGGGAGCCGCTCTACATCACCGCGCCGTCCCGCTGGAAACTCCTGCGCTCGGGCGCGGAGATCGCCCGCGCCATCGCCCATCCCGCGCCATTCCTGCGAGATCCCGGCCAGTCCGCTCCGGCCGGGATGCAGCCACCGGGCCGCGCCGCCGCGCGCATCGGCAGGAGGAACGCCAGGGAAACCGGCTGAGGCGGAGACGGCCAGGGGCAAGCCCCCCTGCATCATCGCGCCGTTCCGTCACGCCCGCCGCCCCCGGTGGCAGGAGGCCGCAAGCGGGACAGGCCTGCGCCCTTTCGCGAAGATGCGGACCACCCTGACCGTCCCTGTGTCGCAACAGTCGGAAACGCCCCCGGCAAAGCGCGTTGCCGGGGGCGTCAGAGACGGATCATCCGATCCGGTAGTTGGGGCTTTCGCGCGTGATCTGCACATCATGGACATGGCTCTCCTTGAGCCCGGCCCCGGTGATGCGCACGAAACTGCAGTTGCGGCGCATCTCGTCGACGGTGGCCGAACCGGTATAGCCCATGGCCGCGCGCAGGCCGCCGACCAGCTGGTGAATGACCACCCCGGCCGGGCCCTTGTAGGGCACCTGCCCCTCGATCCCCTCGGGGACCAGCTTGTCCGAGGCGGCATCCTTCTGGAAATACCGGTCGGCCGATCCGCGGGCCATCGCGCCCAGGCTGCCCATGCCGCGATAGGACTTGAAGCTGCGGCCCTGGTAGAGGATCAGCTCGCCCGGGCTTTCATCGGTCCCCGCGATCATGCTGCCGACCATGGCGCAGGAGGCCCCGGCGGCGATCGCCTTGGCGAAATCGCCCGAGAACTTGATGCCCCCGTCGGCAATGATCGGCGTGCCGGATTCCGCAGCCGCCGCCGCGCAATCCATGATTGCCGTCAGCTGCGGCACGCCCACCCCGGCGACGATCCGCGTGGTGCAGATCGATCCCGGACCGATCCCGACCTTGATCGCATCGGCCCCCGCATCGATCAGGGCCCGCGTCGCCCCGGCCGTGGCGACGTTGCCTGCCATGACCTGGACATCGCCCGGCAGCGCCTTGATGCGCCGGACGACGTCGGCGACGGCACTGGAATGACCATGGGCCGTGTCCACCACGACCATGTCCACCCCCGCATCGATCAGCGCCTCGGCGCGTTCGAATCCGGCATCGCCCACCGTGGTCGCGGCGGCGACGCGCAGCCGCCCCAGCTCGTCCTTGCAGGCATGGGGGTTCAGGACCGCCTTCTCGGTGTCCTTCAGCGTCAGCAGCCCGGTCAGCTTGCCCGCGCCGTCGACCACCAGCAGCTTCTCGATCCGCCGCGCCTTCATCAGGCTCTTGGCGGTTTCCAGATCGGCCGGTTCGCGCAGCATGGCGAGGTTCTCGGAGGTCATCATCGCATGGACCGGCGTGCGCGGATCCTCGGCGAAGCGCATGTCGCGATTGGTCACGATCCCCACGACGCGGCCCTCGGCATCGACGACCGGAAAGCCTGTGACCTTGTAGCGGTCGCAAAGCGCGTTGGCATCGGCCAGCGTCTGGTCGGGCGACAGGGTGACGGGCTTGTAGACAATGCCGCTTTCGAAGCGCTTGACGCTGCGGACCGCGTCGGCCTGTTCGGCCAGCGACAGGTTCCGGTGGATCACCCCCATCCCGCCGGACTGGGCCATGGCGATGGCCATGCGCGCCTCGGTCACCGTGTCCATGGCGGAACTCAGCAGCGGCACGTTCAGCCGGATCGCCTTGGTCACCAAGGTCGTCGTGTCCGCCTCGGAAGGCAGCACAGAACTGGCGGCGGGTTGCAGCAGAACATCGTCGAAGGTCAGTGCCTCACGAATCTCCATGCTCGGTCTCCTGGAGCTTGCGTTTGGCACGTCCCTCTTGCACGGACCCGGGACCGGGGCAACCGGATAATCGCGCTTTCGCCGCGATCACGGGCAATCCCCGCAGTTGCAGCATGCAACCCCCGGGTGGCGCTCAGCGATGCAGAAGCGACCGGCCCTTGTGAAACAGGTGGATCTTCTGCGGCGCGGCGGTCATCTGCAGCACGTCTCCCGAGGCGACCTCGACGATGCCGGGATGCTTGGCGATCATCTGCCCGTCATTCTGGGACGGATCGCGGCTGTAAAGCACTGTGGTGTCGCCCAGCTTTTCCACGATATCGGTGCGGAACTCGATGAAGGGCATCGCGTCGCCCCGGGCGATGACCAGGTCCTCGGGACGGATCCCGTACTGGACCTGCGCCCCGGCCAGCTCGGCCGGGCTGGGAATTGCGGCCAGGATCTCGACGCCGGTTGCAAGGCGCAACCGCGTGGTGTCGCCCGTGCCCGCGATCTCCGCCTCGAACAGGTTCATCGCCGGAGAGCCGATGAACTGGGCCACGAAGGTATTCGCCGGGCGTTCATACAGATCCAGCGGCGCCCCCACCTGGGCGATGCCGCCCCCCGCCAGAACCACGATCCGGTCGGCCAGGGTCATCGCCTCCACCTGGTCATGGGTGACGTAGATCATCGTGCTGTCGGGCATCGAGGCCTTGAGCTGGGCGATCTCGATGCGGGTGGCCACGCGCAGGGCCGCGTCCAGATTGGAAAGCGGTTCATCGAAGAGATAGATCAACGGGTCGCGCACGATCGCGCGGCCGATCGCGACGCGCTGGCGCTGCCCGCCGGACAGGGCCTTGGGCAAGCGGTCGAGATAGGCTTCCAGCTGCAGCTTGCGCGCCGCCTCCTCCACGGCGGCACGGATCTCTTTTTTCGATTTTCCAGCTAGTTGCAATGAAAAGCTCATGTTGTCGCGCACGGTCATATGCGGATAGAGCGCATAGGACTGGAAGACCATGGCGATGCCGCGCTGCGCGGGGGGCACGTCATTCATGACCTGCCCCCCGATCTCCAGCCTGCCGCCGCTGATCTTCTCCAGCCCGGCGATCATCCGCAGCAGCGTGGATTTTCCGCAGCCCGACGGACCGACGAAGACGACCAGTTCGCCCTTGCGGATATCAAGGTCGATATTGCGCAGCACCTCGACCGCGCCATAGGACTTGGACACATCGGTGAGCTTCAGATCGGCCATCGCCTTCCCCTTGTCGCGCCGCTCAGATGGCGGCCAGGATGCAGGGCTGCCAGGGCCCCAGATGCAGCCAGCCCTCCAGCGGGATGGCGCCGTTCACATCCTGCCCCAGCGCCTGCCAGTCCCCTTTCGGCACCGCCAGATCGGCGGGATCGTCGGAGAGGTTGAAGGCCAGGAACAGGCGTTCGTCATTCTGCTCGCGCTCGAAGATCACCACATTGCCCTCGACATGCAGCTTCGACTGCTTGCCGTTGCGCAGCGCGGGATGGTCGTGGCGCAGCTGGATCACCCGGCGGTAATGGTGCAGCAGCGCGCCGGGATCGAGCTCCTGCTCGGCCACGGCATAGCCGTGATGCTCATAGGGGACCGGCAGCCAGGGCAGGACCGGCGAAAACCCGGCATTCTGCAGCTTGCCATCCCAGGGAAACGGCGTGCGGCACCCGTCGCGTCCCTTGAATTCCGGCCAGAATTCCTTGCCATAGGGATCCTGCAGCGCCTCGAAGGGCACATCGGATTGCGGCAGGCCGAGTTCCTCGCCCTGGTAGATGCAGACCGATCCGCGCAGGCACATCAAGAGCAGCGCATAGGCCCGCGAGGCCGCGTGGTTGAGCCCCCAGCGGCTGACATGGCGGTCCACGTCATGGTTGGAGAAGGCCCAGCAGGCCCAGCCCTGCCCGGCGACGCGGTCCACGAGATCCATGATGTCGGCGACGCGGTCCGCCGAGGGAAATTCTCCCGAGAGGAATTCGAACGCATAGCACATATGCACCCTCTCGTTGCCCTGCGTGTATTCCCCCAGCAATTCCATCGCGCCCTGCGCCTCGCCCACCTCTCCGACCAGCGTGGCGGCCGGGTAGGTGTCCAGCAGCGCGCGCAGCCGCGCCAGGAAGTCCAGGTTCTCGGGGCGGTTCTTGTCGTAGACGTGGCGCTGGTAATTGTAGGGATTGACCGCGGGCGCGAAGATGTCGTTGCGGTCGCCGGGCTCCAGAGGCGGGTTGTCGCGCAGTTCCGGGTCGTGGAAATAGAAGTTGATCGTGTCGAGCCGGAACCCGTCGACGCCGCGATCCAGCCAGAACCGGGCCATGTCCAGGATCGCCTCCTGCACCTCGGGATTGTGCATGTTGAGGTCCGGCTGCGAGGCTAGGAAATTGTGCAGGTAGTACTGGCAGCGCCGGGCATCCCACTGCCAGGCCGAGCCGCCGAAGAAGGACAGCCAGTTGTTCGGCGCCGTGCCGTCGGGTTTCGGATCGGCCCAGACATACCAGTCGGCATGGGGATTGGTGCGGCTCGCCCGGCTTTCGATGAACCAGGGATTCTGGTCCGAGGTATGGCTGAGCACCAGGTCGATGATGACCTTCACCCCGTTCTCATGCGCGCTTTCGACCAGCGCATCGAAATCCGCCAGCGTGCCGAACAGGGGATCCACGTCGCAGTAATGCGACACGTCATAGCCGAAATCCTTCATCGGCGACGGGAAGAAGGGCGAGATCCAGACCGCGTCGACCCCCAGCGAGGCGACATGCGGCATCCGCTGCGCGATGCCGAGAAGGTCGCCGACCCCGTCGCCATTGCTGTCCTGGAAGCTGCGGGGATAGATCTGGTAGATCACCGCGCCGCGCCACCAGTCCTTGTCGATGCTCTGGCCGGTTGCCACCGGAAGATTGGTCGCCATCGCTACGCTCTCCTGTCGTTACTTCACCGAGCCGGCAAGCAGCCCGCGGACAAGGTATTTCTGCATGGCGAAGAAGACCACCAACGGGACCGCGATTGACAGGAATGCCGCGGCTGTCAGGATTTCCCAGTTCCCCCCGCGCGACCCCAGAAGCTCGACGATGCGCCCGGTCATCACCAGCTGGCTGTCGGAGGTGCCCAGAAAGACCTTGGCCACCAGCAGGTCGTTCCAGGTCCACAGAAACTGGAAGATGGCGAAGCTGGCCAGGGCCGGAAAGCTCAGCGGCAGCACGATCCGGCGGAAGATCTGGAAATCCGTGGCGCCGTCGACGCGCGCGCCCTCGATGATGTCCTTGGGCAGCCCGCTCATGTAATTGCGCAACAGGTAGATCGCCAGCGGCAGGCCGAAGCCGGTATGCGCCAACCAGATGCCGAAATAGCCTTTTCCCAGCCCGATCGCATTGTGGAATCGCAGCAACGGTATCAGCGACAGCTGCAGCGGCACCACAAGCAGTCCCACGACGCAGGCGACCAGGATCGCGCGGCCGGGAAACTGCATCCAGGCCAGCGCATAGGCGGCGAAGGCCGCCACGAGGATCGGGATGACCGTTGCGGGGATGGTCACCGTGAAGGTGTTCAGGAAGGCGCGGCCGATGCCTTCGGCGCCGATCACGCTGCGGTAATTGTCCAGCGTGAAGACCGGCGGCTCCATCGACTGGACATAGACGCGCTGGCCGCGGCTGCCGGTCATTTCGGCACTGGCGCTCAGTTCGTAATCGCCGTTCTCCTCCACCCGCAGCGCCTCGCCATCCCCCAGATCGGCGGTCTCGCCCGGGGCGAAGGCCGCCGGTTCGCGCGACGAGGCGCCCCAGGAGGCGACCTGCCCCGGTCCGGCCGGGGCGAAGAGGTTCCCGCGCACCACCCACAAATCGCCCTCGCGGATTTGGGCATCGGGCCCCTCCGTGCGCGCCGCCAGCGTCTGTTCCGAGGCCGAGAGCGAGGTCCACCAGCCGGTCATCGCCAGCTGGTCCTTGTCGCGGAAGGACGAGACCAGAAGCCCGAAGGTCGGCACGGTCCACAGGATGACCAGCGCGGCGACGGCGATATGCACCGCCCAGGTCAGCGAGGCCTTCTGCCCGGCAATCCCCTCCATCAGCGGTTCTCCCTGCGCGCGTTGCGGATGTTCCAGACCATGATCGGCGCGACGGCCAGCATCAGGATGATCGCGATGGCCGATCCGCGGCCGAAATCGCCCGCGCGGAAGGACCAGTCATACATCATGTTGGCCAGCACCTGCGTCCCCCACTGGCCGTTGGTCATGGCGAAGACGATGTCGAAGATCTTCAGCACCAGGATGGTGATGGTCGTCCAGACCACCGCGATCGTGCCCCGGATCTGCGGGATCTTGATGCGCCAGAAGACCTGGAAGGGATTGGCGCCGTCGAGGATCGCCGCCTCCACCGTCTCCTCCGGGATCCCGCGCAGCGCGGCCGAGAGGATCACCATGGCGAATCCGGTCTGGATCCAGACGAGGATGATCATCAGCAGGAAATTGTTCCAGAAAGGCACGGTGATCCAGGCGACCGGATCGCCGCCCAGGGCGGTGACGGCGGCGTTCAGCAGCCCGATCTGCTCCTGGCCCGCGGCGCGGTAGTCGTAGACGAATTTCCAGATCACCGCGGCGCCGACGAAGCTGATCGCCATCGGCATGAAGATCAGCGACTTGGCCAAGCTGCCCCAGGCGATCCGGTCGGTCAGCGATGCCGCGACCAGCCCCAGGAAGGTGGCCGCGGCGGGCACGAAGACCAGCCACAGCATGTTGTTGCGGACGCTTTCCAGGAACTTCGCATCGCCGAACAGCCAGACATAGTTGCCCAGCCCCACGAAGTCCCGCCCGCTCGCATCATGCAGCGACAGCCAGAGCGAGTTGAAGACCGGGTAGACCAGATACAGTCCCAGGATGACCATCGACGGCCCCAGGAACAGCCAGGGCCGGATCGCATTGGCGCGCCGCACATTTGCCGAGGCGCGCGGTCCGCGCATCGGCAGCAGCCGGTCCAGCGCCGCGTTCGTGCCCCAGAAATAGGCGACGCATAACAGGACCCCGGCAATGATCGTGACGCTGGCGTAAAGGATCTGGCCCATGGAGGTCTCCCCGGATGCGCGGTCCCGCCCCGGCCTTGAGCCGGGGCCTTTCGGCCGGTTACTGGATGCCGTCCCAGGTGGCCTGGATCGCGGCGGCCACCTCTGCGGCGGGTGCGCCCCCGGCATAGTCGACCATGCCGGTCCAGAACACGCCCGCCCCGATCGCCCCGGGCATCAGATCCGATCCGTCGAAGCGGAACGTGTCCGCGCCCAGCAGGATGTCGCCCATCTTCTTCAGGGTCGGATCGCCATAGAGCCCGGTATCGACCCCCTTGAAGGGCGTGAGGAACCCGGTCTGCGCCATCCAGACCTCATGGGCGATCGGGCTCTGCAGGAAGGCCATGAAGGCCCGCGTCGCCTCGCTGTCCTCGGTGATCGACCACAGCGTCCCCGCACCCAGCACCGGACGGCCCAGATCCCTGCCCTCATAGGCGGGGAAATAGAAGAAATCGACATCCTCGCCGATCACCGTGCCCTCGGGAAAGAAGGTCGGGATGAAGGAGGCCTGGTGATGCAGGTAGCATTGCGGCGGTGCCGAGAAGAGCCCCTTTGGGCTGTCGCGGAAATCGGTGGAGGCCACCGCCCCGGCGCCGCCTGCCACATGGGTGTCATTGCGCGCGAACCAGCCGAATTCCTCTATCGCGCCGATCACAGCCGGATCGTCGAAGGGGATCTCGTTCGACACCCACTGGTCATAAACCTCCGGCGGCTGCGTGCGCAGCATCAGATCCTCCACCCAGTCGGTCGCCGGCCAGCCCGTCGCGCCGCCTGCCCCCAGGCCGATGCACCAGGGCGTCTCGCCCTCCTCGGCGATGGTCCCGGTCAGCGCCTTCAGCTCCTCCATGGTCTGCGGCGGCTCGATCCCCAGATCCTCGAAATTCTCGGGCACGTACCAGACCAGCGATTTCACATCGACCTTGTAGAACATGCCGTAAAGCGCCGGACCGTCGGGGCCCTCGAATGTGGCCAGGTCGACCCAGCTGTCGCCCGCGGCGTAATTCTCGGCGATCCAGGCGGCGTCCTGCTGCGAGAGCGGCGCCAGCAGCCCCTTGGCGGCAAGGTCGGCCGCCAGGCCCGGCTGCGGAAAGATCGCGATGTTGGGCGGCGATCCGGCGGCAGTGTCGATGACGATCTGCTGCTCGAAGCTGTCGGAGCCCGAATAGCGCACATCCGCGCCGGTGGCCGCCTCGAAATAGGCGATGACGCTTTCGACCAGATCGCGGTCCTCGCCGGTCCAGGGACCCGCGATCGTGACGACCTGCCCCGAAAGATCCCGCTGCTTCAGCGCCTCGTAGCTGTCCCAGTTGAACCCGCCCTCGCCCGGCGCGAAAGGCAGGTCCTGGGCGCATGCGATGGATGACAGGCAGATCAGCGCAAGCGCGCTCCTGCCGGCATAGCGTGTCATTCGGCGACCCTCCCAAGTCGGTTCCGCGCGGCTGCAACCCCTGTCGCTCCCTCGTGCCGCGCCTGTGCAAGGCTTTCCAAGACGCCTTGAATGGGTCAAGAGTTAGGCAAAAGGCCCCGCATGTCAAACGGCGCCTGACACGGAACGGGAATTGGTTCACGTCCCGAAGAAAGGGGGAGATCGCGTCCGCATCGCGCCGCTCCCCCCGCGCTCCCGGGGAGGAGAACGCGAAGATGACGGTTTCACTCAAGCAGCTCGCGCTGCTTCTGGGCCTGTCGCAGACCACGGTCAGCCGCGCGCTGAACGGCTATCCGGAGGTCAGCGAACGCACCCGCAGTCGCGTGATCGACGCGGCGCGGCACCATGGCTACCTGCCCGATCCGCGCGCCCGCAGCCTGGCCACCGGACGCGCCATGGCGATCGGCCACGTGATCTGCGCCGCGCCGGGCTCCGGCTTCGCCGATCCGGCCATGGGCGATTTCCTCGCAGGGGCCGGCGCGGTGCAGTCGAGGCGCGGCTATGCGCTGCACCTCTCCTTCGCGGATCCCGCGCAGGAGGCGGATCACTATCGCTGGCTGGCGCGCCGGCATGCGGTCGACGCGGTGGTGATCCATGCGCCGCGCCGCGCCGATCCGCGCCCCGCGATTCTGGCGGGGCTGGGCCTGGTCTTCGGGCAATTCGGGCGGGATGACCGCCCGGCGGCAGGATACGACCGGGTGGGGCCGGATCACCGCGCGGCGGCGGAACGGGCGACCCTGCACCTGGCCATGCTCGGCCATCGCAGGATCGCGCTGCTGAACGGTCCGGCGGAGCTGTGCGACACGCGCGCCCGGGAGGCGGGATACCTGGCGGCGATGGCGGCCCGGGGCCTGGCGCCCGCCCGGGAATGGGCCCTGCCCGGCGGCCTCACGGAGCCATCCGGCCACGCGGCGGCCCGCCGTCTATGTGCCGCCGCCGCGCGCCCCACCGCGCTTGTGGCGGGGTCCATGCCGGTCGCGCTGGGGGCGCTCCGCGCGATCCTGGAGGCAGGGCTGCGCGTGCCCGGGGACATCTCCCTGCTTGCCCATGACGATGCCCTGACGACGTTTCCCAACGGCGACCCGCCGCGGCTGACCGTCACACGGACATCGGCGCAGGAGGCCGGGCGGGTGCTGGCCGGGCTGCTGATCGACCGGATCGAGGACCCCGCCCGCCCGCCGCAGGACGTCGCGCTGGCGCCGGACCTGGTCGAGGGCGGCTCCTGCGGGCCGGTGCCCGCGCCATGACCCCGGCCGGAGGCCAGAGCGGCAGCGCCCCGCCTGCGGTATTTGCCCCACTGGCCAGATCGGCCGAAGCCCCCTATCACCCGCGGAAGGCTTTTCTTCAGGGGGCAGCGACGTGACCATCCTCGTAGCAGATGTCGGCGGAACCAACACGCGGGTCGGCCTGGCCGGGGCCGGGCCGGTCGACCGCAGCCGGATCAGCCGCTATCGCAATGCCGAATTCGCCTCGCTCGGCGATGTGCTGGCCGTGTATCTTGCGGATCACCTTCTGCCCCCGCCCGAGAAGGTCTGCGTTGCCGTGGCCGGCCCGGTGCGCCACGGGATCGGGCGGCTGACCAATCGCGACTGGATCGTTTCCCAGGAGGAGCTGTGCCGCGTGACGGGGGCCGCGACCGGCCTGGTGCTGAACGACCTTTCCGCCCAGGGCCATGCGCTGGACCTGGTCGCGACGGCCCCCGTCCTGGAACGTTACGGCACCCTTGCCGCGGATCCCGAGGAAACGCGGCTGGTGATCGGCGTCGGCACCGGTTTCAATGCCGCCCCCGTCTACCGGCAGCCGCAGGGACTGATGGTGACGCCTTCGGAATGCGGCCATGTCACCCTGCCGGTCTGGAACGAGGACGGCGCGCGGCTCGCGGCCGAATTGCGGCGCCATCACGGCTTCGCCTCGGTGGAGGACCTCCTGTCGGGCCGCGGCTTTCCGCTGTGCTACCAGCTGCTGACCGGCAGCGCCCCGGCCGATCCCGCTCAGATCCTGCTGCGCGCGGCCGAAGCTCCGGGCGGACCCGAATCCCGTTTCCTGCAGCTGATGGTGGGCACGCTGGGCCGCGTGGCCGGAGACCTTGCCCTGGTTCATCTTCCCTTCGGGGGAATCGTCTTCATCGGCGGCATGGCCCGGGCCCTGCAGCCCTTCTTCGCCGCGCTGGGATTCGACGAGGGGCTGCGGGACAAGGGACGATTCTCGGATTTTCTCGCGCAAATTCCGGTTTCGGCGATGCAGGATGACTTCGCCGCGCTGGACGGATGCGCCCTTTACGCCCGCCAGGGCGCCGCAACGCGCTGACGCTAATCTGATCTTAACGCCCCGCGCCCTAAGCCTGATCCGTCAACCGGATCAGGGGAGGCCTAGATTGCGTGTATCGAGGATCAGACGTCGGGCGGCGGGCCGATGACCAGGGAAATCGCTCTTCCCGCCCGCATAGACCATCCTGCCGTCGAGGCACTTTATGCCGAAGTGAAGGAAGCCCGGGGCGAGGATCTCGCGCTGGACGCCTCGCAGGTCAGCCATCTCGGCGCCTCCGGGCTGCAGTTGCTGATCGCGGCCGCGAATTCCTGGACCCGCGACGGGCATATTCTTTCCCTGCGCGATCCGTCGGAAAAATTTTCCGAGCATCTGCAGATGCTTGGGCTCGAGTTATCGTATTTCAGCAAAGCAGAGGCCGAGCAATGACATTGACCGTCCTGGCCGTGGACGACAGCCGAACGATGCGCGACATGCTCCGTCTCGCCCTGACCGGCGCGGGATTCGAGACCCATCTCGCCGAGGACGGGGTGCATGGTCTCGAGGTTCTCGAAGGACTGGAACCGGATGCCATCATCACCGACATCAACATGCCGCGGCTGGACGGGTTCGGTTTCATCGACGCCGTGCGCCAGCAGGAGCGTCACAACGGCGTTCCGATCCTCGTCCTGACCACGGAAAGCGCCTCCGAACTGAAGCAGCGCGCCCGCGATGCCGGGGCGACCGGCTGGATCGTCAAGCCCTTCGATCCCGGAAAGCTGGTGCGGGCGCTTCACATGGTCGCCGGATAGGAGGGCGCGGGAACATGTCCGATTCCAATGATCCCATGGCGGAAATCCGCGCCTCCTTCTTCATCGAATGCGAGGAATTGCTCGAAGCCGCACAGGAAGGCCTCCAGTCCATGGAGGATGGCAGCGCCGATCCCGACACGATCAATTCCGTGTTCCGGGCTGTCCATTCGATCAAGGGGGGTGCCGGGGCCTTCGGCCTCGACGATCTCGTCAAGTTCGCGCACAGCTTCGAAACGGTCCTGGACGAGGTCCGTTCGGGAAACTACCACCCCGACCACGACGCGATCCTGCTTTTCTTCTCCTGCGGCGATATCCTGTCCGACCTGGTCAGGGCCGCCCGGGACGAGACCCCGGTGGACGAGGAGGCGATCTCGCGCACCCTTGCCGCCCTTCAGGCCATCGCCGGCGAGGAAGAGGAAGAGATCAGCGCAGAAGAATTCCAGCCCACGGGCCTGTCGATCTCCCTCGACCTTCCGGATCTCGACGAGGAGGAGTCGGCGACCTCCGCACGGCCCGGCTACCGGATTGTCTTCAAACCCGACGAGAAACTCTATGCCCTCGGCAATGAACCCCTCTACGTGCTGCGTGCCCTGGGCCAGCTTGGCGATGTTGCCACGACCCTGCATCATGACGACGTGCCCGATCTCGACGAGCTGGGGACGAAAGCCACGCATCTATGGTGGGAGCTGACCCTTCAGAGCGAGGCCAATCGCCCCGAGGTCGAAGAGGTCTTCGAATTCGTGGAAGGGCTCTGCGAATTGGAGATTTCAGAGGTCACGCTGGAAGACGGCGTGGCGGCCGGGGACCTGCCGCCCATGCCGGATTTTTCGGCCCTGAACGCGGATGACGACACGGCAGAGGAGACGCCTGCACAGGCGGCGCCGCCGCCGTCTTTTAATGCAGGGGACGAGAAGGCCGAAGCACAGGACGCGCCTGCTGCTTCTGCAGAGCGTAATGTTCCCGTCAAGGCAGCCGCCAAGCCCGCTTCCGCTGCCAGCGCCAATGCCGCCGCCAATGCGACGGTCCGGGTCGATCTCGAACGCATCGACCGGCTCGTCAATCTCGTGGGAGAGTTGGTGATCAACCAGGCCATGCTTTCCCAGAGTGTGACCGAGGCCGGCCTGCCCCCGAATTCCCCGGTCGTCAACGGACTTGAGGAATTCATGCAGCTGACCCGGGACATCCAGGACAGCGTCATGATGATCCGGGCACAGCCCGTCAAATCCCTCTTCCAGCGGATGTCCCGCATCGTCAGGGAGTCCTCCGCCGCGATCGGAAAGACCGTCCGTCTGAAAACCGATGGCGAAACAACCGAGGTGGACAAGACGGTTATCGAGAGGCTTGCTGACCCACTCACCCATATGATCCGGAATGCCGTGGATCACGGGTTGGAGAAGACGGAAACGCGTCTGGCTTCCGGCAAACCGCCCGAGGGACTTGTGACGCTCTCCGCCGGGCACCGCTCGGGACGCGTGGTGATTGAAGTTTCCGATGACGGCGGAGGCATCAACCGAGAAAAGGTGCTTTCCGTCGCGATAAAAAAGGGGCTTGTTCCGGAAGATAGCAGCCTTACCGACTCAGAGATCGACAATCTACTGTTTCTTCCGGGATTTTCGACGGCCAGCGAAGTCTCCAGCCTCTCCGGGCGCGGGGTCGGAATGGACGTCGTGAAAAGTTCCATTCAGGGCCTCGGCGGGAGGATCGCAATCAATTCCGAACAGGGCAAGGGCACGACCTTCTCCATCAGCCTGCCCCTCACCCTTGCCGTCCTCGACGGTATGGTGGTCCATGTGGCCAACGAGACACTCGTGGTACCGCTGAACGCAATTGTCGAAACCCTGACGCTGACGGAAGGGGATATTCGGGCTTTGGGACCTGAAACCAACGTCGTCCAGATCAGGGGGGAGTTCGTCCCGCTTCTCGATTTGGGAACCGAACTTGGATATCGCGAGCCACTGGAAAATTATTGCGGCGGTATCATACTTCTGATCGCCCATGAAGACGGCAGCCGCGCCGCCCTCGTCGTGGATTCGATACACGATCAGCGTCAAGTCGTCATCAAAGGCCTGCAAGACAGCTATGGACATGTCCCAGGGGTGGCTGCGGCCACAATCCTGGGCGATGGTCAGATTGCTTTGATTTTGGACCCTATCGACATCACCGCAAATGCGAGCGGTAGAACCTGCCCGAAAAACACCAGCCTTCTGGAAGTGGGATGAGCATGAACGACGACGATACTAAATCCGAAGTTGGCGAAATCGAGCTTTTGTCTTTCCGCGTGGGCGAACAGGAATACTCCGTGGACATCATGTCTGTCCGCGAGATCAGGGGATGGGCGAAAGCCACGCCTCTCCCTCATGCGCCTAGTTTTGTACGCGGTGTCATCAACTTGAGAGGCACAGTGCTTCCAATCGTTGATCTTGCCTCCAGACTGGGCCTTCCCTCGGGAGAGGATAGTAATAGAAACGTGATCATCGTCGTTCACGTTGACGGTCAGACACTCGGCCTCCTTGTGAATGCCGTTTCCGACATTCTCTCCATTCCTTTGGGTGAGATGCAGTCACCACCAGAGCTCGCTGCCGACGTTTCCAGAACGTTCATCAGAGCACTTACAATCTATGAAGGCCGGATGATCAGAGTCCTGAACCTGGAAGCTGTTATGCCAAACAAGGAAGGCTTAGCGGCCTGACATGACACACTCTCAACCTCCAGCTCTGACCCGCGAGCAGTTCACCTACATTTCCGAACTAGCCCATAGAGAAGCGGGATTGGTTTTGTCAGAAAGCAAGACTTCAATGATTGCTTCCAGACTGAACAAGAGAATGAAAACTCTAAATATCAAAAATATAAAAGATTACTTATCCATACTAAAATCAGATCAACTTGATAGTGAACTTCCGCATTTAATCTCCTCCCTAACAACAAATGTGAGCCACTTCTTTCGGGAACAACATCACTACGAAACTTTTAAGAAAGAAGTAATACCGGCTCTGAAAGAAAAAGCAAGAAGTGGAGAGCCCATCAGGATTTGGTCAGCTGGTTGCTCTAGCGGTCAAGAAATATACTCACTGATATTTAGTATGCACAATGAATTCCCTGACTTTGAAAAGCACGACATAAAATTCCTAGCGACAGACATAGACCCGAACATTATCAGTTTTGCAAAAAAAGCCAAGTATTCAAAAAATCAAATTAAAGGAATTCCAGAAAACATATTATTAAAGCACTTTGATAATGAAGGAGACAACTACGAGGTGAAAGAAAACATACGACGTATTCCAACCTTTCGGGTTCTTAACCTGCTGAAGGAATGGCCATTTAAATTGAAGTTTGATGTTATTTTTTGCAGAAACGTTGTTATATATTTCGACGAAAATACTCAAGAATTACTTTGGCAGAGATTTCAAAGGGTAATAAAAAAATCTGGATGGATTTTCATTGGTCATTCAGAAAGGATGAACAGCCCTGAACGATTCAATTTTTCTCCAACTGGAATAACAACATATCGGCAGTCTGAATTCAGAGAATCAAGGTAACGCCATGGCACTAAGAGATCAGATTCGCGTAATGGTCGTGGACGACATGTCAACCTCCAGGGGGCTCCTTGTGCAAGCGCTGGAGGGTTTTGGCATAAAATCCGTGGCGCATGCACCTGACGGGCCGACGGCGTTGCAACTTCTAGAAAGATCACCTGTTCACCTTATAATTTCAGACTTCAATATGCCAAAGATGGACGGGTTACAATTACTTCACGCACTGCGAACCAACAACAAAACAAAAATGATTGGATTTATACTTATAACAGGTCGCGCAGAGCGGCAAATAATAGAAAACGGAAAAAAATTAGGAATGAACAATTTCATAAAGAAGCCATTTCAACCAAATGATTTAAGGACCTGCATAGAATCAGTTGTTGGTAGGTTGTAGAATGTTCAGCAATCAAAAGAGGATCCTGTTCAATGAACAACGCCAAAAATTTGATTCACATAATGAGGTTAAATCATATTTAAAAACACTATCAAAAGACTGCAATCAGATCCAGACATCAATTTCACAAATTATTCCCGAGGGGATGATTATATCATCTGATGTTGTCCAGTGCATTCAAAAACTAGACAGGCTAAATCAGGCACTCGATGACCTATCTTGCATAGTTGAAATTTATAAAATATCTGAAATATCAGATTCAGTTTTTTTTCAGCAAAGCTTATCAAAAAAAATAAAAATGAAAGAATGCCTCGATCTTCTATTTTCAAGAGAGGACGACACCACTCACCGCTCCGATGTCGAGATGTTTTAGCGTTATGTGGCGCTTTTCAATTTAACATTGTATCAGCCCATTGAAATCATCTGAGCACCTCCCCGAAAATCGGAGAGTGACGTAAGCTACGATCTTACTTCTGCTGGTCTCCGAGACTGCGGAGATCAGAACATGTCGAAACGCAGGAACCATGACGCGGGCTTCAAGGCTCGTGTGGCGCTGGAGGCCGTGAAGGGCAAGCGCACCGTGTCGGAGCTGGCGGCGGAATACGGCGTGCATCCAACGATGATCCATCAATGGAAGAAGGCGCTGCTCGAGGGGGCCTCGGACATCTTCGAACTCGGCGGGAAAAAGAAGGCCGAGGTCGACGAGCAGACGGTGCGGTCGCTGCATGCCAAGATCGGAGAGCTGGCCGTCGCCAACGATTTTTTGTCACGAAAGCTCAAGCCCTGGACCGGCAAGTGAGGCGCGGGATGATCGAACGCTCTCACCCCACGCTCTCGGTCGGGGCGCAATGCCGCCTGCTGTCGATCTCTCGGTCGTCGTTCTACCACGCACCGTTGGGCGAGACCGAGATGAACCTGACGCTCATGCGGCTGATCGACCGACAATTCCTGGAAACCCCGTTCTATGGCGTCCAACAGATGACCTGGCACCTGCGGAACGAGGGCCACGCCGTGAACGTGAAGCGCATCCGGCGGCTGATGCGGCTCATGCGCTTGATGCCGATCTACCAGAAGCCCAACACGAGCAAGCCGGCCAAGGGGCACAAGACCTACCCCTACCTGCTGGGTGGCCTGCGGGTCGATCGGCCCAACCAGGTCTGGTGCGCCGACATCACCTACCTGCCGATGCGACGGGGCTTTCTCTATCTGGTCGCCGTCATGGACTGGTTCACCCGCAAGGTGCTGGCCTGGCGCATCTCGAACACGCTGGAGGCGGACTTCTGCGTCGAATGAATGAATGAGGCGGTCCACCGCTTCGGCTCGCCCGAGATCATGAACCGTGACCAAGGCTCGCAGTTCACGTCCTTCGCCTGGACCGACCGGCTGAAACGGATAGGAGCCCGGATCTCCCTCTCGGCGATTGCATGCAATCGCCTGTCGGCAGCGGATGGACGGCAAGGGGCGCGGCCTCGCCAACATCTTCATTGAGCGCCTCTGGCGGTTCCTGAAGTATGAGTGCGTCTATCTGCACGCCTGGGAGACCGGCTCTCAGGCCAAGGCGGACGTTGGCCGGTGGATCACCTTCTACAATCACCAGCGGCCCCACGCTGCCCATGGCGGGCAGCCGCCAGCCGTGGTCTACTTCAACCAAATCGAAACCGACCAGCAGGGGCAGAGAAGAGCTTAAATCGCGTCAGAAACTGTCCAACCGATGGGGAGTAGCTCAGTCGCGCCACCGCAAACCTTTGCAATTTATGAAGGTTTGTCGGGAAAACGATTCACTGGATCGTTTTCCGATCCTCTTCACCCCCGCGCAGAACCCGCCGGTCATCGACCGGGGGCTTGCCGTGCGACTTCGGAAAGCAAGGCTCAAGACGCGCCATCTGCGCATCGCTCGACCAGAAAAGACCAGACATGGTCACCGCTCGTTTTCGAGCGGTGAAGCACGCTCGACCAGCAAATTCAATGGGTCCTGAGTCTAGCAGCCTGCTGCATTAGTCCGTCTTCGACGTTGATTGCAGAACATGATTCACCTCCGGCAGGACGGCATCCGAGGTGATCACGCGGGGAACGGACGAGAAGAGCGGGTCTCTGTTCAGCTATGTCGACCTTGATGAGTGCATCCCCACGCGGGATCCGTTGCGGAAGACCCGGCAGGTCGTGGCCGATGCGCTGGCCGGCCTAGATGAGGACCTTGACCAACTCCAACTCGATTCTTGCCGCCCCTCGATCGCGCCGGAGCGGTTGATCCGGGCCAGCCTGATCCAGACCCTGTTCCCGATCCGCTCCAAGCGGCAGTTGATGGAACAGATCCAGCATAACCTCCTGTTCCGCTGGTTCGGCGGCCTTGGGATCGACGATCCGGTCTGGGTGCCTGCGGTGTTCAGCAAGAACCGCGACCGGCTGCTGAACACAGAGATGTCGCGCAGTCTGATGGCTGCGATCTTGGCGCATCGCGAGGTCGCGCCGCTCTTGTCGCATGACCATTTCTCGGTCGATGGCACCCTCGTGAAGGCCTGGGCCTCGATGACAAGCTTCCGGCCCAAGGCCGCCGACACGCCGCCCGACGACGATCCGGGCGGCCCGCCAGAACCCGATGCTGCCACCGAAGATCACACCGAACCGCCCGCATCTGAAAAGCCGATCTCCCGCCCCCGCCGCCAGAGCCGCAATGCCGACGTCGATTTCCGGGGCGAGAAGCGGTCCAATGCCACCCATGCCTCGACCAGCGATCCGGATGCCCGGCGTTACAGGAAATCCCCGGGCACCGGCGCGATATCGTGATTCACGGGGCATGCCCTGATGGAGAACCGCGCGGGCCTGATCGTGCTGGGCGACCTGGCACGGGCATATGGCCATGCCGAACGGCGCGCCGCCCTCGACATGATCCATCCACAATCCCCCGGATTGACCCGACAGCTGATGCTGGGCGCCGACAAGGAGTTCGACGCGGCCGAGTTCGTCGACGACCTGCGCCAGACCTGCGTCACGCCACATGTCGCGCAGAAATCCCGATGCTCGGCAATCGACGCCGGAATGACCCGGCACGAGGGGTACGCCCTGCCGTTCAAGCACCGCAGACGCATCGAGGAGGCTTTCGGCTGGTCCAAAACCGGGGGCGGCAAGGCCCGGAACGTCTATCGCGGGGTTGAGCGGATGCGCTTTCGATTCATCCTCACACTGGCCGCCACCAACCTCGCCAGTCTGACCCGGCTGCTCGGAGCGAGAGGACGAGAAACGGCAGGGCGCAGACACGGCGTTCGAACCCAAATGCGCCAGGCCGCCCTGGGGGCGGTCACGATCGCGGCGCCCGGGGACAGCCGCCCTGCTGCGACCACCGCCTCCCTGCACCGCCGCCGCTCCGGCGCGGCGGGTCAGGTGACGGCGCCGATCAGCAGGAAGATCGCGGCCGAAAGCAATGCGGCGGCTGGGACGGTGACGATCCAGGCCGCCCCGATGGTCAGGACATGCGCGCGGCGGACCAGCTTGCGGCGGCGGCGTTCCTCGCCCGGGACCACCGGGCGTTCGGGGGCGGCGTGGCGCGCCGCGCGATAGCGCCGTTCCGCATCCCATTCGCGGAAGAACCCCACGCCGAACACCGCGCCGACCGCGATATGGGTGGAACTGACCGGCAGGCCGAACCAGCTGGCGACGATCACGGTGATCGCCGCGGAGAGCGCCACGCAATAGGCGCGCATCGGGTTCAGCTTGGTGATCTCGCTGCCCACCACCTTGATCAGGCGCGGCCCGAACAGGAACAGCCCGAAGGAGATCCCGAAGGCGCCGATCAGCATGACCCACAGGGGAATGGCGAAGGTCTCGCCGAAACTGCCGGTCTGCACCGCCTGCACCACCGCCGCCAGCGGCCCGATCGCATTGGCGACGTCATTGGCCCCATGGGCAAAGCTCAGAAGCGCGGCGGAGACGATCAGCGGGATGCCGAACAGCACCTTGAGCGATCTCGAGCGGTTCTCCAGCCCGCGCGACTGGCGGCGCACGACCGGGATCATCACCAGCCAGATCGCAAGGCCCAGGGCCAGCCCGATCAGCAGCGCGGTGCCGAAGCCGATCGACAGCACGTGCTTGAGCCCCTTCATCGACAGATAGGCGGCGAAGGTGCCGCCCATGATGCCGACCAGCACCGGCACCCAGCGGCGCGCGGCGGCGATCTTGTCGTCGCGATAGATGATCTGCGCCTTGATGAACCACAGGAAGCCGGCCGCGATCACCCCGCCAAGGAGCGGAGAGATCACCCAGCTTGCCGCGATGGCGCCGATCTTGCCCCAGCTGACCGCGCCGAACCCCGCCGCCGCGATGCCCGCGCCCAGCACACCGCCGACCACCGAATGGGTGGTGGAGACCGGCGCGCCGATCCAGGTCGCCAGGTTCACCCACAGCGCCGAGGACAGAAGCGCCGCCATCATCGCCCAGACGAAGACATCCACCGAGCCCAGGCTTTCGGGCGCGATGATGCCCTTGGCGATGGTGGAGACCACGTCTCCCCCTGCCAGCAGCGCGCCCGCCGTCTCGAAGACCGCGGCGATGGCGATCGCGCCGCCCATGGTCAGCGCATTCGCCCCAACCGCCGGACCCATGTTGTTGGCGACGTCATTGGCGCCGATATTCAGCGCCATGTAGGCACCGAAGGCGGAGGCCACGACGATCACCAGCCCATGGCCGCTGCCGCCCAGCAGCAGCGCCGCGAACAGCGCCGCGGCGGCGATGAAGAGGAAGGCCGCGCCCTTGCCGGCCACCGGACGGCCGATCCGGGCGGCGCCCTGTTCCAGCGCGTTGATCCGCCCCAGGTCGCGGTCCAGCGTCTCAAGGTGGCGCGGTTCGAAATCTCTGTCGGCCATCGGCGATGCGCTCCGTTCTCGGCGGGCCCCGGGACAGCGCGACGCCGGCGGGGGCACGGGGCCCGGCCGCCGGCGTCGCATCGCCCCGGACCCGGGTCAGGCGTTGAAGAGGAAATGCAGGACGTCGCCGTCCTTGACGGTATAGGTCTTGCCCTCGACGCGCAGCTTGCCGGCGTCGCGGGCCTTGGCCTCGCCGCCCAGCGTCACGTAATCCTCGTAGGCCACGGTCTCGGCGCGGATGAAGCCGCGTTCGAAATCGCCATGGATCACCCCGGCCGCCTGCGGGGCCGCAGTGCCCTTGTAGATCGTCCAGGCGCGTGCCTCCTTGGGGCCCACGGTGAAATAGGTCTCAAGGCCCAGCAGGTCGTATCCCGCGCGGATCAGCCGGTCGAGCCCGGCCTCCTCCAGCCCCATCTCCTCGAGGAAGACCTGCGCCTCCTCCTCGTCGAGCTGGGAGATCTCCTCCTCGATGGCGGCGGAGATCAGCACCACCCCCGCGCCCTCGGCCCTGGCCATCTCCGCCACTTTCGCGGAATGGGCGTTGCCGGTGGCAGAGGCGCTTTCCTCGACATTGCAGACATAGAGGATCGGCTTCTGGGTCAGGAGCTGCAGCATCCGCCACTGCTTGCGGTCCTCCTCGGCCACGTCCAGGAGCCGCGCGGGCTTGCCTTCCTCCAGAAGAACCAGGGCGGCCTTCAGCAGGCGTTCCTGCTGGACCGCCTCCTTGTCGCCGCCGCGCACCTTGCGCGAGAGGTTCTGAAGCCGCTTCTCCACCGATTCCATGTCGGCGATGATCAGCTCCATGTTGATCGTCTCGGCATCCGACACCGGGTCCACGCGGCCGTCGACATGGGTGACGTCGTCATCCTCGAAACAGCGCAGCACCTGGGCGATCGCGTCGGTCTCGCGGATATTGGTGAGGAACTGGTTGCCCATGCCCTCGCCCTTGGACGCGCCCTTCACCAGGCCCGCGATATCGACGAAGGTCATCCGCGCCGGGATGATCTCCTTCGATCCGGCGATCTCGGCAAGCCTGAACAGCCGCTTGTCCGGAACCGCCACATCGCCGACATTCGGCTCGATCGTGCAGAACGGGAAGTTCGCCGCCTGCGCCGCCGCCGTCCGGGTCAGCGCGTTGAACAGGGTCGACTTGCCGACATTCGGCAGGCCGACGATCCCCATCTTGAAGCCCATGGTGCAAACTCCCTCACTGGTCGCGCCGCTCTTACGGGGCTGGCGCCCCGCGTGCAAGCACGCGCTCGGGATCAGCCCGGCGACAGCCCCCGCATCTTCTCGGAGCGCCGCCGCAGCAACTCCACCGCGCTCAGCAGCCCGATCGACACGATCACCAGGATGGTCGCGACCGACAGGATGGCCGGGCTGATCTGCTCGCGGATCCCCGCCCACATCTGGCGCGGAATGGTCTGCTGGTCATGGGCGGCGATGAACAGCACCACGACCACCTCGTCGAAGGATGTGACGAAGGCGAAAAGCGCCCCCGAGACCACGCCGGGCAGGATCAGCGGCATGGTGATCTTGAAGAAGCTGCGCGCCGGGCTGGCCCCGAGGCTGGCGGCCGCGCGGCTCAGCGAATGGTCGAAGCCCACCAGCGTCGCGGTCACGGTGATGATGACGAAGGGAATGCCCAGCGTGGCATGGGCCATGACGATGCCCAGGTAGGAATTGGCCAGCCCCGTGGAGGAGTAGAAGAAGAACAGTCCCGTCGCGGTGATGATGATCGGCACGATCATCGGCGAGATCAGCACCGCCATGATCGTGCGCCGGAACGGCATCTCCGGCCGCGACAGTCCCAGCGCGGCCAGCGTGCCGAGGAAAGTTGCCAGCAGCGTCGAGAAGAAGCCGATGATCACCGAGTTCTTGGCCGCGCGCAGCCATGTGGAATTGGCCCAGGCATCCGCCCACCAGGATCCGTCCCGCGCCGCATCGGGCGCCGACATGCCCAGCGTCAGCAGCATGTCGTACCAGCGCAGCGAATACCCCGTCGGGTCGAGCGACAGCATCTTCTCGGTGAAGGTGAAATAGGGCTCCGCGTTGAAGCTCAGCGGGATGATGATGAGGATCGGCGCGATCAGGAACAGGAAGATCAGCGCGCAGATCACCAGGTAGGTATAGTGCCAGACGCGTTCGAGCCGCGAGGCATGGGAAGGAAGCGCCATGGTCCGTTACCCCAGCTTCAGGTTGTCGATGCCCACCAGCCGGTCATAGAGCCAGTAGAGGATGAGAACCCCCGCCAGCAGCAGCGAGGCCAGCGCCGCCGCCAGCGACCAGTTCAGCGAATTCTGCATGTGGAAGGCGATCAGGTTGGAGATCAGCTGCCCGTCGGCGCCGCCGACCAGCGCGGGGGTGATGTAATAGCCGACCGCCAGGATGAAGACCAGCAGCGCCCCCGCCCCGATCCCCGGCACGGTCTGCGGCAGGTAGATGCGGCGGAAGGCGGTCCAGCTGGTCGCCCCGAGCGATCGCGCGGCCCGCACATAGGCGGGCTTGATCGGGCGCATCACCGAATAGAGCGGCAGCACCATGAAGGGCAGAAGGATATGGGTCATGGCGATGACCGTGCCCAGCTGGTTGTAGATCATCTGGATGCGGCCATCCTCGCCGATCACGCCAAGCCAGACCAGCGTGCTGTTGATCACGCCCTGGCTTTGCAGCAGCACCATCCAGGACGTGGTGCGCACCAGCAGCGAGGTCCAGAAGGGCAGAAGCACCAGGATCATCAGCAGGTTGGAATAGCGCAGCGGCAGCGTCGCCAGAAGATGCGCCACGGGAAATCCCAGCACCAGCGTCAGGAAGGTGATCAGCACCGACAGGATCGCCGTGCGCTCGAACAGCATGACATAGACCTGCCGCTCCTGCGGGACATTGACGATCTTTCCCGTCTCGTCCTTGGCCAGATCCAGCGCGGCAAGGTAGAAATTCGCGGTGAAGCGGCTGGAGGCGTCGCGCATCGCCTGCCACAGCATCGGGTCGGCCCAGTCCTCGTCGACATCCAGGATCGCCTCCCGGAAGGGCGCCTGCAGATCCTCGGCGCGACGGGCGGTCTTGGTGAACAGCGACCGCGTGCCCGGGGCCTCGTAATTGATGCGCGTGCCGACATCGCCCTGCCCGCGCAGATCGGCCAGCAGCACCAGATCGGCCGCGAGCGCGGCATAGGCGGCCTCGTCGGGTTCGGTCCCTGCCGGGTTGTCGTCGAACCAGGCGCGAAGCCCGGTCATGATCGGCGTCACCTCGCCGCTGGATCGGTCCACATGCTCAATGAAGCGCGGATCGCTGACCGAACGGCTCAGCAGCTGTCCGATGGGCAGCACGAAGGTCAGAAGGATGAAGGCCAGCAGCGGCGCGACCAGGTAGAATGCGCGGCGTTTCGCGCGGGCCTGGCTTTCGGCCAGCGCGGCCTTGAGCGGGCGTCCATCCGCGGTCTGCAGGCCCTGCGGGGCGGCCTCCGGGGGCGTGGCGGTCATGTCAGCCAAAGGAAATCTCCCGAAACGCGGGACGCGGCGGCGGGCGCGGTCCTGCGGCGCGTGCGACGGCACGCGGGTCGTGGGGACCGGTCCGGCGCGCGGGGCACCGGACCGGCGGTTGCGTCAGGTTCAGTTGGCCAGCCAGGCGTTGAACCGCTCGCTCAGCTCGACATTGCGGTCGGCCCAGAACTCCACGCTGGAGGGCAGCGCGACCTCCAGGTTGGCCTCGGCCGTGGGCATGTAGGGCCCCATCTCGGTCTCGCCGTCCTCGTAGAGCCCGACCAGCGGGCCGGAGGACTTGCGCGCCGGACCATAGGAGATCCACTTGGCCTGGTCGGCAAGCTGCTGGGTCTGCGTGGCGAAGGTCAGGAATTCCAGCGCGCGTTCCTGGTTGGGGGCGCCCAGCGGGATGACATAGCCGTCATATTCGTAGACCTGGCCGTTGAAGACGGACACGAAGGGCTTCTCCTCGGCCACCGCCGCCGAGAAGATGCGGCCGTTATAGGCGGTGGTCATCGCCACCTCGCCATCCGCCAGAAGCTGCGGCGGCTGCGCCCCGGCCTCCCACCAGACGACCTCGTCCTTGATCGTGTCGAGCTTGGCAAAGGCGCGCTCCACGCCCTCGTCGGTCTCGAGCATGTCATAGACCTCCTCCGGCGCAACGCCATCGGCCATCAGCGCCATCTCCAGGTTCACCTTGGGCGTCTTGCGCAGGCCGCGCTTGCCCGGGAAACCTTCCAGGTCGAAGAGATCGGCGATGGTCGTGGGCTTGGCATCGGGGAACTTGGTGTCGTCATAGGCATAGATCGTCGAGAAGACGATCGTCGCGACGAAGCAGTCGGTCACCGCGCCGGGCAGGAAATCCTCCATCGCCGGGGTGCCGTCAGGCGCATCCGCGAAGATCGACGGGTCGATCTCCTCCAGCAGGCCCTCGTCGCACAGGGCCATGGCATCGGCATATTCGACATCCGCGATCGAGACGGAGACATTGCCCGCCTCCACCTGCGCCTTGATCGGGGTGGCGGGATTGTCGGCGACCACGTCGATCACGGTCACGCCGGTCTTTTCGGTGAAGGGCTTGTGATAGGCCTCCACCTGGCTCTTGGAATAGGCCCCGCCCCAGGACATCACGGCCAGTTCCTCGGCCTGCGCTGCCACGCCTGCGGCGACCAGCGCCGAGGTCAGGATCAGAGTGCGTTTCATAGAAGTCTCCCGGTTGGTTTGGTTTTTTGTCCCGGCACACGCGCGGCGCCTGCCGGGAAGGTTCTGTCATCGCCGCATCGCGACAGTCGGGTTCAGCCCGACGCGCCCGCGATCGCCACGATGACGAATGCTGCGATCGCGGCCAGGGCGACCGCATCGGACAGCCCCAGTGTCACGATCGAAGATTGCCGTCCTTTCACCACTCGTACCACGTTTCGGTGTCCAGATTTCATGTTCCTCACTCCGCCTGCACGGGCCGTCCCCGCGGGCGGATCCGTCCGCGCGGCGTGTCAGACCGGGTCCAGCGCGCGGGCATCGGCCGGATGCCAGCCGATCCTGATGCGCTGTCCGGGGCTGAGCCTCTCCTGGCCCTGGATGTTGCGGCATTTCATGACGAAATCGTCATGCCCGGCGACGCGCAGCCGCGTACGGAAGAGATCGCCCATGTAGATGAATTCCAGCACATCCGCCTCCAGCGTGTGCCAGCCCGGCTGGATGCGGTCGGAGCGGAACTCGACCCTTTCAGGACGGATCGACACCAGGGTCTCGGATCCTGCGGCGCCGCTATTGACCGCGGTCGCGCCGATCAGCTCGCCGGTGGGCAGCCGCACGGTGGCTTGGTCGCCGCTCACGGACTCGATCTTGCCGCCCAGCTTGTTGTTTTCGCCGATGAACTGCGCCACGAAACTATTGTCGGGCCGTTCATACAGGTCCTCGGGCGGCGCCAGCTGCTGGATCCGGCCGTCATTGAACACCGCCACGCGGTCGGACATGGTCAGCGCCTCGGACTGGTCATGGGTGACGTAGACCACGGTGATGCCCAGCGATTCATGCAGATGCTTGATCTCGAACTGCATGTGTTCGCGCAGCTGCTTGTCCAGCGCGCCCAGCGGCTCGTCCATCAGCACCAGGTCGGGATCGAAGACCAGCGCCCGGGCCAGGGCGATGCGCTGCTGCTGCCCCCCCGAAAGCTGCGCGGGACGGCGACCGGCGAAGCTGTTCATCTGCACCATGCCGAGCGCGCGCTTGATCTTGGTCTCGCGCTCGCCCTTGCCCATGCCGCGCACTTCCAGCGGAAAGCTCAGGTTCTCGGCCACGGTCATGTGGGGAAACAGCGCGTAATTCTGGAACACCATGCCGATGCCGCGCTTGTGCGGGGGGATGTGGTTGATCTCGCGCCCGGCCAGGCGGATCTCGCCGGACGTGGCGGTCTCGAACCCGGCCAGCATCATCAGGCAGGTCGTCTTGCCCGACCCCGACGGTCCCAGCATGGTGAGGAATTCGCCCTTGGGCATGGCAAGGTTCAGGTCCTTCACGACCAGGGTCTCGCCATCATAGCTTTTCTGCACGCGGTCGAATTCGACCATCGGCGCCGTCACGTCCATACCTACCCCGTTTCTTTTGCCCAAATATTGGGTAATCGCCCAAATCGCGTCCGTCTACGATTGTGCGGCACCGGGCTGGCGGCATGCTCGAGATTGATTAAACTTTGTGCATGTCAACCCGGCGTCATCTTCAAACGCGCGCGGTCGGACATGAAAGGCAGGCCGGGGATGCCAGGGGCCGCCCCCGGCCTCGGGATCAGGTGGCGCCGCCGGTCCGGCGGGCGCGCAGATAGCCCAGTTCCGTGGCCAGCACGCCCAAAAGACCCGCCGCGATCATCGCGGCCTCGTCGCTGGCGGCAAGCTGGCCGCCCAGCCGCGGCGTCAGCAGTCCGGCGGAGACCAGCGCGCCGGAACCATAACGCAGCAGGATGCGGATCAGGGGAAGAATGGTCATGTCCATCTGGGGGTCTCCTTCGACTATGGGAACATGGCGCGCCCGTCGCAGGCGGCCGCATCCGTAGCTGCCAGTCAAAGGTGAAGGCCGCGCGGCGGCAGCGCGCGCAGCTCCCGCCACCGGAAGTGTCAGCCGCCGGTCAGCTTGCCCGGATGCAGCGAGACCAGGCCCCGCCGCGGACCCGGTTCCGCATCGGAAACCCAATCCGCGCCGCCCGCCCCCTGCACCAGCCGCCCGGGCCGGGATCCGGCGTCATTGCCCAGGAGGCCCCGGGCCCGCATCAGTTCCTCCAGCGCCGAACCGCCGCGACGCAGCACCCCGCGCCGCCAGAGCCGGAACAGCAGCCGGTCCTCGGCCAGGTCCAGCCCGGCGACATTTTCGGGCATCAGCGCCCCGTAGCCCTCGAAGAACCGGCGCCGGTCCTCCTCGCCCGTTCCGGCCCAGGGCGATCCCTCCGCGGCGGCCTCGGCCCGGCGCTGGCCGAGATCGACCAGGAATTTCGCCAGGTCGTGCTGCACGGGCCCGTAGACATCGTGTTCGCGATCGAACCCCACGGGGCGGCCGTCGCGCATGAAAAGGTTTCCCGCGTGGAAATCGCCGTGCAGCAGGCGCACCGGCCCCCGGGCGCCCCCCTGCTGCCGCTGGCGACGGCGCAGGCGGGCAAGGGCTTCGCCGATCGCCCCTTCCCCCTTCAGCAAGGGAAGCGCCGCCCGGGGCGGAGCGCGCCGCAGCAGCGGCAGCCGCCGCCCGGGACGGTGCAGCGCCGCAAGCCAGAGACCGGCCCGCAGCAGCATCTCCTCCCGCCCGGGCCCGCCAAGCAGCTCCGACAGCCGCGGCCCGTCGATCCATTCCATGGCCAGAAACCGGCCGCGGGCATCCAGATGGACCGGTGCCGCCGTCTCGGCCCCGGCTGCGGCCATGGCGGCAAGGGCCCGGTACTCCCCGGAATTGCGCCGCCGCGAGGCATGGGCCTTGATGGCCAGGTGCCGGCCGTCCGGCCCGCTCGCTTCGAGGATCACGCGACGGCGCCCGCCCCTGCGACCGGCATCGCGGCCGATCCGCAGCTCCCAGCCCCCGGCGCCGCCGGGCTGCGTCTCGATCCAGGACAGGATCGCCTCGCGCAGTCCGGTGGGCAGCGCGCCGATGCTTTCGGAAAGAGAAGAAAGGGATGATGGGGCCATCGGCGATGATTTACGCCAATACAGCCGCGCATCAACCTCAATCTCGGCCCTGTCCTGTGTGGGAATGAACAGGCAGGGCCGCAATTGCCGCACAGCCGCTGCGGCGCGGGTTTGGGGGCGCCCCGCGGGGGCGGGGCGCGTCTGGTCAGGCGATCTTTGCCAGGAGCTCTTCG
>NZ_JACVXA010000039.1 GCF_014903745.1 Mangrovicoccus algicola
GGGTCTCGGCGCGGCGGGCGCGCCGGTCGGACAGGCCCTGGGCGGCGCCCTGCCCGTCCTCGCCCGCGCGGCGCAGGAGCTTGTCATAGGCCAGCACCGTGCCGATGCCCAGGAACCGCCCCAGCCCCGACAGTTCCGCCCGGGTGAAGCCGGTGCAGAACAGGCCGAAGCCCAGCACGCCCAGACCGAGCAGCACGGCCGCGACCTTCAGCGCGGCGCCCAGACCCAGGGGCAGGATGCCGATCACGATCCCCAGCGCCGCATCGCCCAGCATGCCGCCCAGCCCGAAATGATGGGTCCAGTCCGGCCCCGGCACGTGGCTGGAGGCATAGACCGCCGCCAGCGCCACCCAGATCGGCAGGAACACCCCGCGGGAGAGCAGGCGGTCGCCGCCGCGATGGAACAGGAACCGTCCGCCCCAGACCGCCAGCGCCACGACCAGCGCCCAGGCGCCGCGGCCGAAGATGAAGCTGAGCGCCGAGGCGATATAGGCGCCGGGATAGCCCAGCAGGTTCTCCGGATCGCCCGTGGCGCTTCCCAGGAAGGACGGATCATAGGGCGAATAGCTGGCCAGCATCAGCCCCAGCGCCACCGCCCCGGCCAGCAGCGCCAGACCGATCAGTTCGCTGGTGCGCTTCTCCAGCGCCGCCTGGGTCTCGGCGTCCAGCAGGGGATCACGTCCGCGGGTCGAATAGGCCATGGCTCAGGTCCTCAGCTGTCATAAAGGCAATGGCGGATCAGGGTCAGACCGGCCTCGGTCTGCTCCATCGGGGCGACAAGCGCGACGCGGATATAGCCCGCCCCGGGATTGCCCACGCCGCTGTCGCGGCCGAGATAGGCGCCGGGCAGGCAGCGCACGCCGGTTTCCTGCCAGAGCTTCAGGCAGGCGGCCTCGCTGTCGGGCACGGGCAGCCACAGGAAGAACCCCGCGCGCGGCGGCTCGTAGCCCGGCACGTCGGCGAAGATGCGGTCCGCCATGTCGAATTTCAGCCCGTAGAGGCGGCGGTTCTCCACGACATGCGCCTCGTCCTCCCAGACCGCGGCGGCCGCGGCCTGCAGCGGCAGCGGCAGCGGCGCGCCGCCATAGGCGCGCAACTGGCGGATGCGGCGGATATTCTCGGGACCCGACGTGACCGCTCCGGAACGCAGCCCCGGCAGGTTGGAGCGTTTCGACAGCGAATGGATCGCCAGCACCCGTTCGGGATCGGCCCCCGCCACCGCGGCGGCGGCAAGGATGCCCGGGGGCGGCGCACCGCGATAGACCTCGGAATAGCATTCATCGGCGACGATCCTGAAATCGTGCCGTTCCGCCAGGGCCAGCAGATCGCGCCAGTACGCCTCGTCCGCCACCGCGCCCTGCGGGTTGGAGGGCGAGCAGATATAGCACAGGCTCACCCGGTCCAGCGTCTCGGGCGGCAGTGATGCATAATCGGGCAGATGCCCGGTCGCGCGCGTCGCGGGCACCATCACCGGCTCGGCCCCCACCGAGATCGCCGCCACGGCATAGGCTTGGTAGAACGGGTTCGGCATCAGGAAGACCGGGCGCTGCCCGGCCTTGGTCTCCGGCGCGATCGCCATGGCGATGTTGTACAGCCCCTCGCGGCTGCCGTTCAGCGCCATGACCTGTGTCGCGCCATCGACGGTGACGCCATAGCGCCGGCCGATCCAGGCGGCGATCGCCGACAGCAGTGCGGGCGTGCCGTCATTGGCCGGGTAACTGCCGAAACCGACGGCGTTTTCCGCGATGATCCGGGTCACCCAGTCGGGGAATGCATGTTTCGGCTCGCCGATCGACATCGACAAGGGCGCGCCGCCCGGCGCGTGATGGTCGAGAAGCGCCCGCAGACGCGGAAACGCGTAAGCGGGCAGATCGGAGAACCGGTCTGGATACTGCATCTGTGCCTCAGCTTTCCGGGATCTTCCGCCCCGGTATCTGCCCGGGACGATACCGGAACACCCGTCTTGCGTCCAGTCCGCGACCGCGCCCTTGCCCCGCGCAGGGCAAGATTGTGACCCGGCGGGATCGCGGCCCGGATCAGGTCAGCGCCGCCTCGGCGGCATGGCCGATCCGCATCAGCCGTTCCTCCGCGCCCGGACCGGCCATCAGCATCAGGCCGCAGCAATCCGTGCCGGTGGGCAGGCTCAGCGCGCAGAGCCCCATCAGATTGGCGATCCGCGTGTTGCGCAGCGCCAGCAGATTCTCGGCGCGGAAATAATCGGCATCGCGTTCCAGCCGCGCGGCATCCGGCGGCAGGATCGGCGCGGTCGGCAGGACCACCGCGTCATAGCCCGCCGTCGCCCGCAGATAGGCGCGCCGCAGCGTCTCCAGCGCCTGCCACCCGGCCACGAAATCCTGCGCGGCGACCCCTGCCCCCTGGCGGAACCGGTCGCGGATCGGCGGATGCATCCGCTCCGGGGCGGCCTCGATCACCTTGCCCCAGGTGCCGTAGGCCTCGCCGGGGAACAGCATGGCCGCCGCCGCCATCGCCTCGGCCACGGGCGGGACCCCGATGCGCTCCACCCGCGCCCCGGCGGCCGAGAGCCGCGCCAGCGACGCCTCGAAGGCCCGCCCCGGCTCATCGCGCAGATCGTCGAGGGCGATCGTCTCCAGCACCGCAAGGCGCAGCCCCGCAAGCGAGGCGCCGCGCAGATCGGCAGGCCGCCCGCCCTCGATCAGCGCCAGCAACTCGGCCGCATCCTCGACCGTCCGGCAGATCGGGCCGATCGTGTCGAACCGCGCGGCCAGCGGCACCGCCCCCGCCAGCGGCACCCGCCCGGCGGTGGTCTTCAGCCCCACCAGGTTGTTCCAGGCGGCAGGCACCCGCACCGACCCGCCGGTATCCGACCCGATGGCGCCCGCGGCCAGGCCCAGCCCCACCGACACCGCCGCCCCCGAGGAGGAGCCCCCGGGCGCCAGCGCCGGATCGGTGACATTGGGCGGCGTCGCGGTCATCGGGTTCAGCCCCAGGCCGGAAAAGGCCAGCTCGGTCATGTGCGTCTTGCCCAGGCAGACCGACCCGCCCAGCGTCGCGGTGGCCAGCACGGCCGCATCCGCCTCCGGCACCCGGCCCTCCAGCAGGCGCGATCCCGCCTCGGTCGCCACCCCGGCCGTGTCGAAGAGGTCCTTCCAGCTGAGCGGCACCCCGTCGAGCAGGCCGCGGCGCAGCCCGGCGCGGGCGCGGGCCCCGGCGGCTTCCGCCCCCGCCATGGCCCGCTCCGGGGTCAGCCGCGCATAGATGCGCGCGCCATGCTCATGGGCGCCCGCCGCCTCCAGGAAGGCCGTGGCCAGTTCCACCGGGTCGATGCGTCCCGCCTCGATGCCACGCCCCAGTTCCGCCGCGCTGCGGCCCCGCCACTCGTCCATGTCACGCCCTCGTCAATGGTGTCGCAGCCACGCTATTCGTCCCGATGCGGATGGACAATCCCGGCAGGCCGCTTCATCCATGGCGCATGGAACAGGATGTGCTCATCACCGGCGGCAGCCTGAACGGCGCCTGCCTCGCCCTTGCCCTCGCCCGCGCCGGGATGCGCGTCGCGGTGATCGACCCGCTTTCCGATGCCGCCCAGGGCGTGCCGGATTTCGACGGGCGCAGCTACGCGCTGGCCGCGGCAAGCGTGAAGATGCTCGGGGTGCTGGGATTGTGGGAACGCATCGCGCCCGAGGCCCAGCCGATCCTGGACATCCGCGTCGGCGACGGCCGTCCCGGCGAGGGCGCGGGGCCGATGACGCTGCATTTCGACAGCCGCGACCTGGGCGAGGGCCCGCTGGGGCAGATGGTCGAGGACCGCCACCTGCGCGCCGCCTTGCTGGCCGCGCTGGCGGAGGCACCCGGCATCCGGCGGATCCGGGGCGCGGTCGCGGCCCAGCGGACCGAACCCGGCCGCGCGACGGTGATCCTGGAGGACGGACAGACGCATTCGGCGCCGTTGCTGGTGGGGGCGGATGGCCGCCGCAGCGGCACCGCGCGGCGGGCCGGGATCAGGCGGCAGGTGACGGATTACCGCCAGACCGCGCTGGTCTGCGCCATCGGTCATGAACGCCCGCATGACGGCTGCGCCTGGCAGATCTTCCTGCCGCCGGGGCCGCTGGCCATCCTGCCGCTGACCGGCAACCGGTCCTCCATCGTCTGGAGCGAGACCGCCGCGCAGGCGGCGGCGATCCATGCCCTGCCCGATGCGCAATACCTGGAGGTGCTGCGCCCGCGTTTCGGCGATTTCCTCGGAGAGATCCGCCTGGCCGGGGCGCGCCATACCTATCCGCTGGACATGAGCGTGGCCGAGAGCTTCACCGCCGAGAGGCTGGCGCTGGTCGGCGATGCCGCGCGCGGCGTGCATCCGGTCGCGGGCCAGGGGCTGAATGCCGGGCTGCGCGATGTCGCGGCGCTGGCCGAGGTCCTGGTGGAGGCTGCGCGGCAGGGCGAGGATCCGGGCTGGCCGCTGGTCCTCGACCGCTATGCCCGCTGGCGGCGGTTCGATTCAGGCGCCCTGACCCTGGCGACGGACGGATTCAACCGGCTGTTTTCCAATGACAATCCGATGCTTCGCCTGGGGCGCGACCTGGGGCTGGGCCTGGCCAATGCGATCCCGGCGCTTCGCCGCGGGCTGATGCGCGAGGCGGCGGGCCTGTCGGGGGATGTGCCGCGGCTGCTGCAGGGACGCGCGCTCTAGCCCGCCCCTGCCCGGCGACGCGTCAGGCGCGTTCGGAATATTCCATCGTCTCGGTATTGACGATGATCGCCTCGTCCTGCCCGATGAAGGGCGGCACCATGATGCGCACCCCGTTATCCAGCGTGGCGGGCTTGAAGCTTTTCGAGGCCGTCTGACCGTTCACCACCGGCTCGGTCGACGCCACGACGCAGGTGACCTTCGCCGGAAGCTGCGCCGAGAGCGGCTCCTCGTCGTAATACTGCACCACGGCGGTCATGCCGTCCTGCAGGAAGGGGCGCCGCTCCCCCAGGAGCGCGGCCGGGATCTCGATCTGCTCGAAGCTTTCGGCATCCATGAAGACAAGCTTGCCGTCCTGCTCGTAGAGGAACTGCTGGTCCTTCTGCTCCAGCGTGACGCGCTCCACCTTGTCGGCCGAGCGGAACCGTTCGTTCAGCTTGGAGCCGCTGCGCAGGTTGCGCAGTTCCACCTGGGCGAAGGCCCCTCCCTTGCCGGGCTTCACGATATCGACCTTGACCGCGGACCACAGCCCTCCGTCGTGATCGAGAATGAAGCCGGGTCGTATTTCGTTACCGGTGATTTTCGGCATTTCGGAGCCTGCGGAGTTGAACGGGATATGCAGGCCCCTATATCGCCCGGGTATCGGGCTGGCAACAACGACCGCAGAGGACGGCACGCCGGAGGCTCCCGATGCAGATATGCGACAAGCGCATGACGGTTATGTTGGAAACACAATACCGAATCGGAGCGGGACATGCATATTGCGCCGCACCTCAAAAGAAGCAAGAGCAAGAATAAGGAAACGAAATGGGCGAATTCGTCGACGGCACTGCTTTTAATCACGAGCAGGGCAACCGTGCCCGCAAACTGTTCGCGGCTGTTGTGCTTGCCGCACTGGATGACGCGATTGCGGATGACAAGAAATACGGCAACGGTCCGGAGCAGATCGCCCGCTGGGCACGCTCTCGGGACGGCCGCGAGGTGCTGAGCTGTGCCGGCATCGACCCGAACGAGCGCGTCGTGACCGGGCTCATGGACTTCGTGTCGAAAGGCATCCGCACCTCGGTCGCCCTGTCGCGCGAGGAATCCGAGCGGCGCCACGCGGCCGAGGCGGCAGAAGCGGCCTGACCCTGCCTGCGGCCTTCCCGAAGGCCGGTACCGAAGCGCTCCCCCAGGGGAGCGCTTCTGTCTTTTGCGCAAGCCCGTTTCCGGACCCGGCGCATTCCCCCCGCGGGCCCCTGCCCCCGCGCCATCCGTCGCGGAGCTGGTCCGCGCCGCGCGGCCCGGGCCCGGCCGGGCTCAGTCCCGGCCTTCGGACGGCGCGTCATCCGGCGCGGGACGGGCCTCCGACAAAAGCGACTGCAGCTCTTCGCGCAGGATCCGGCGGATATTCTCGTTGATCCGCGGCCCCATGCGGGTTCGGACCTCCTCGCGCAGGATATCGCGGATCAGCGCCCGCAGACGGGCCTCCTCCGCATCCTCGGCGGCAGGCGCGGCAGGCGCCTCTGCATCGATCCGCGCCCAGTCCGCAGCGCCGGAACGCCCCGGCGCCGGGGCGATCGTCCCGTTCGCGGCGACGCGTTCGCCCGCCCCCAGGACCAGACGCCGCGCCGCGGCACTGGCTTTCTGGCTCACCACGGGCAGGTCGCCGCGATCCGGCCGCTCGGCCTTCTCGCGCGCCTGCTGGTTCTGCACTTCGCGCGCCACCAGGCGGCGGATGGAGGCAAGAACCTCCTCGGGATCACGCGAACCGGTCATTTGCCGAGCGCCCGCAGGACCTTGTCGAGCTTGACCCCCTGTTCCGAGGTGAAGACCGACGGCGCCGCGCGCACATTGTCGTAATAGGCGTTCTCGTCATAGGCGACGACATCCAGCCCCAGATCCTTGGCCGTCAGCTGGCCCATGGTGGAAAGCAGGAAGTAATAGGCATCCTGCTCCACGGTCAGCGCCTCGATCCGGCTGCCGCGCGCATCCAGCAGGTCCTGCTCGGCATTGAGCACGTCAAGCGTGGTGCGCGCGCCCAGGGTGGCCTCCTCGCGGGTGCCCTCGAAGGCGACCTGCGACGCCTCGATCTGGCGCTCCGTGGCCTCCAGGCTGGCAATCGCGACCTGGAAATTCGCCCAGGCATAGCCCACGCGTTCCTGCACGTTCAGCGTCGTCTGCAGCAGGCTGGCGCGGTTCTGCTCCAGCACCGTGACCGCCCGGCGGTACAGCGCGTTGATCTGGCCGCCCTGGTAGATCGGCCCGCCGAATTCGATGCCGAGGCTGGCCACCGGCTCCAGCGACCCGTCATTGGAGCTGGAGACGGAATCCGAATAGCCCGCGGAACCGGTCGCCCGCAGCGATGGCAGGACCTGCCGCTGGGCAATGTCGACATTGACCTCCTGCGCCGAGACCAGGAACTGCTGCTGGCGGATCGAGGGATGGGTGCGCACCGCAACGTCGCGCGCCGTTTCCAGGCTCGAGGGGCGGCTGGAGAAGGAGGGCGGCGGGGCGAGATCCCCGGGATAGCGTCCGACGGCCAGCCGGAAGGCCTCGCGCGCGATTTCCAGATCGCCGTTGGCCGCGACCAGGCTGGCCTGCGCCTCGGCGAGATAGGCCTCGGCCTGGGCGACATCGGTGCGCGTCACCTCGCCCACGTCGAAACGGTCGTTCGCCGCGCGCAGTTCCTCCTCCAGCACGCGCACGTTGTTGCGGCGCAGATCCACGAAGGCCTGGGCCTGGCGGACCTGCGTATAGGCCTGCACGGCCGCGAAGAGGACATCCTGTTCCTGCGCCAGCAGCGCCTGGCGCGCGGCCAGCACCGCCTCCTTGGCAGCCTCGACGCCCAGCCGGTTGCGGCCGAACTCGTAGAGGCTCATCTGCGCGGTCAGTTCCAGCGTGTTGGTGATCGAGGTGTCGTCCTCGCGCTGCGGGCCGGTCGTGGTCTGGATCACGTCGGTATCGAGATCCCACGAATAGGCCCGGCTGGCGGAATAGGCGAAGATCGGCCGCAATGCCGAGACCGCGATCGCGACATCCTCGTCCGAGGCCCGGAGCACGGCACGGCTCTGTTCCAGGAGGTTGGAATTGTTATAGGCCGAAACCAGCGTGTCGGTCAGGGTTTCCGCCGAGGCGCCCGCGGCGGCGACGATCGCCGCGCAGGCCCAGAGGGTTGTCTTGATCTTGCGCACCATGGTTCCCCATTTATCTGCAGCGCCCCGGTCGCCGGGAAGGGAGGCCCTCAGAGCGCGAAGTCTTTCTGCTGCTCGAAACCCGGAAGGACGGGCGCCCCCGCATTGAAGGCGAACCGCCACGAAACCGTTCCGTTCAGTTTGTACCCTACCCGTACGGCACCAAGCGCGCCATCCACAAACGGCGCGACGATGCGACCGCCCTCCTTGAGCTGTGCCAATAGGGCATCACCGACGGCCTCCACCGCGCCTTCGATCACGATAACGTCATAGGGACCGTGCTGGGGCAGCCCTGCGGCCAGGGGCCCCTCGATCACCGCGACATTGTCGGCGCCATGCTCCGACAGCAGCCCGGCGGCCTCGCGGGCCATGTCCTCGTCCTCCTCCAGCGCGACCACCGCCTCGGCCAGATGCGCCAGCACGCAGGCCGAGTATCCCAGCCCCGGCCCGATATCCAGGACCAGGTCGCCGGGCTGGATGTCGGCAGCTTCCAGCATCTTGGCGAAGGTGCGCGGCTCCAGCATCACCCGGTTCTCGGCCAGGGGCAGGTTCTCGCCGATATAGGCGGCATCCTGCAGGCCCTCGGGCACATAGACCTCGCGGGGGACGCGCAGCAGCGCCTCGATGATCGGAAAGCGGGTGACATCCGAGGGTCGCACCTGGGTGTCGACCATGACGGTACGGCGATGGGAATAATCGGTCATCGGCGAAGGCTCTCCCCGTGGCTGACAGACGGACCGGGCAAAGTCATGGCACAACCGCCCCCGCGGGGCAATGTGGCGGACCAAGCTATAAGGCCGCATTAACGCTGTCGGGCCCCCGACCTGCGCCGCCCCGCGGGATCCCGGCCTTCCCGGCGCGCGGCCGCCACGCCGGTCCGGGGGCGTGCGGCAGGATCGGCAGAGCGGACATGCGGGGATCGGTCTCGAAGGCAAGATGCCCGATGACTCGACCTGTTCAAAGCCGCGCCTCGGCACGTTCCATGAGAGCGACCTGTTCCGCCGCCCGTTCGAGGACGTTGTCGCGACCTGCATTGCCGAGGGCCTGGCCGGCGGAACCGGCTTCGCCGTCGATGCCAGCCCGATCAGCGCGCACGTCCAGAAGCAGGGCTCCGGCGAAGCCCGGGACCGGAACGCCGCAGCCGTCGATCCAACCTCGGGCGAGACGGAGCCGGGCAACCGGGCATCGCCCCATGGCAAGGAAGAGCGGTCCAGCGCACCCGCCCCCTCGATTCCGCCGGATCAGGCGCACCGGCCAAGGCGTCGGCTCGGCAGGGTCCTTCACCTCTCGAACGGAACGATGGAAAGACATATCGAGAGAATCTCGGCATCCTCCGGTCCCTCGGACGTGAAGGCGTGCCGCATCGTGCTGTCCAGATATGCACTTTCGCCGACCTTGAGCACCAGAGGTGCATAGTGCTGGGTATGGAGCCCGAGCGTGCCGGAGAGGACATAGATGTACTCCTCGCCACGGTGGATGCTCCATTCATCGGGCGGCGGAACCTCATGGGTGCGTATCCGCATCTTCAGCGGCACCATTACCTTGCCGCGCAGGTTGGACGAATGGACCTCGTAATCGTAGTGATCCGTGCTGTGCCGTTCCGCCTCTCCGATACGGGTCGAGGTCAGCCGGCCGGACGGGGCGCTCTCGGTCGGCGGATCGAGAATCTCCACGAAGTTCAGCTGGAGGGGCCGTATCAGCCGCATGAGCGTGTCGAAGCTGGGGCTCGACTGGCCGATCTCGATCTTGGATATGGCAGGGACCGAGACGCCGCTGCGTTCACTGAGATCGCCCAGGGTCCAGCCGCATTCCTTGCGCCGGGCGCGCAGCCTGCGCCCGACTTCGGCGGTTATCCTCTGGTCAGGGGTGTCAGCCGCGTCCTTGGTCATTCATCACTCTTCTGAGTAGTTCATCGAGCAACGCCGCGGTGCGCGGCCTCGCCCGTTCAAGCTCTTCCAGGCAGTCTACTTCGAAATCGGCAGGAAGATCGAGATGCCCGTCGGGGGCGCCGCGATGTTCGGCAATCCAGGACGAGACGATGGTCGCATCGACCTCGGGATGGAACTGGACCCCGATGGCGCGCCCATGCTGGAAGGCCTGTGGCACCGTGCCGTCGGCGGCCAGCAGCTCGCAGCCCTCGGGAACGTCGAACCTGTCGCCGTGCCAGCGGAACCAGGGCCCCTGCCAGAGCGCGTCGGCGGCGTGGTCGTTCACACGCCAGCCATGGATCTTGTCGCCCATCGGCAGAACCTCGGCGCCCAGGGCCGACGCGATCAGCTGCGCGCCGAAACAGATGCCGAGGGTCGGTCGATCCTGCGCGACCCGGCTTTTCAGGAAGTCGCGCTGCTGCCGGATCCAAGGATGCGCGTCCATTTCATAGACCCCGCGCGGCGATCCCAGGACGACCAGCAGGTCGTGATCCGGGAACTCCCGATAGCTTTCCGTCCGGGCGTCGCGGATGATCAGCTCGGCCCCATGCCTGTCCGCAAGAAGGCTGCCGAAGGTGCCCAGGCCGGAGCTGGTGGAATTCTGCAGGACAAGGACCTTCACGCGCCGGTCTTCCCGCGGTCTCCGCTGCATCCTGTCCAGAGGACGGCCTCCGGGCGGTCGCCGCGGATGGTCACGTCGAAGATATCGGTGCGGGCGTAGTGGCCCGTTGGATCAAGACTTTGCCGGGCACCGGCCAGAAGCGCCAGGTCCACGTCGGCGGCGATCAGGCCCTCGAAATCCGCCGGGCCCTCGGCGACAACCTCGCCGGCAGGCGAGACGATCCGGGATCCGCCGCGGAAGATCGTGTCGACGCCTTCCGCGACGAGCTGCTCATGGAAGGGGAAGGTCGCGGGGATATCCGCCATCGACAGGAGGCCCATGACGCTGACCACCCATAGCCGACCCTCGCGGGCGATGAACTCCGGGGCGACATTGGCCACTTCCGCATTGCCGGGCCAAGCAGCGAAATGGACCTCCGCGCCCCCGGCATAAAGCGCATAGCGCGCCTGGGGCATCCAATTCTCCCAGCAATTCAGGGCGCTGCCGCGCAGGCCGCCGAAATCATGCACCCTCAGGCCGTGGGCATCGCCGATCGCCCAGCAGAGTCTTTCGTCATGCGTCGGCATGAGCTTGCGATGTGCGCCAAGCACGCCGGTCTCGCGGTGGATCGCCAGCATGGTGCACCAGATGCTGCCGCGCCCGGCACTGGTGCCGCGTTCGTTCATCCCGAGATAGACGGAAACGCCGCTGTCGCGGGCCGCTTCCGCCACCCGGGCCACCAGGGGGGACGAGATCTCGACCGCCGCGTCCAGGAAGGCGGCATAGGCCTGGCGCTGACGGGCATCGTCGAAGGCCGCCGCATTGGTGCGGCACAGCCAGAAGGGGTAGCCGCTGAGATAGGCCTCCGGGAAGGCCAGAAGGTCGACCCCCAGGGCAGCCGCCTCGGCGATGGTGTCGATGATCCGCTGAACGGTCCTTTCGGGGTCGAGCCAGACGGGCCGGATTTGTGCCGCTGCGACTTTCATGTCCTTGCCTTCGCTCCGTGTTTCCTCTTGCGCCCGCAAGGGCCGCCGGGCCCGACCGGCCGGGGCCGGTCGGACAGGTCGTCAGTACATCTCGAAGTATTCGCGATGCTCCCAGTCGGTCACTTCGGAAAGGAAGCGCGCGACCTCGAACTTTTTCAGCGAGACAAGGTAGTGATGTGCCTTCTCGCCCAACTCGGTCCGGATCACGTCATCGGCTGCGAAACCGTCGATCGCGGCCATCAGGCTTTCCGGCAGGTCGGGGCGGTCCTCGTCATAGGCCGCCGTCACCGGATCGCCGGGGGCGATGTCCCTGGCGATGCCATCGCGGCCCGAGAGGATCTGCGATGCAATGTAGAGATAGGGATTTGCCGTGGGCTCGCCCACGCGATTCTCGATCCGGCTGGCCGGGTCGCCGCCCTGGCCGATGACCCGCAGCATGGCGCCGCGGTTTTCCTTCGCCCAGGCGGCCTTCAACGGCGCGAAGCTGTTGGGCGCGCGGCGCTTGTAGCCGTTGATCGTGGGCGTCGACATCAGCGCCGAGCCGGAGGCGTGGGCCAGAAGCCCCCCCAGGTAGGCCATGCCCAGCTTCGACAGCGGCGTGTCCTCGCCGTCGGCGGCAAAGAGGTTGGCCCCGGTTTCGGCATCCACCAGCGACTGGTGCATGTGCCAGCCGCTGGGGAAGGTATTGGCGATCTTGGGCTTGGCCATGAAGCTGGCGTGATAGCCCTTGCGGCGGCACAGCTGCTTGATCGCTGTGCGGAACAGCAGGGCGGCATCAGCGGCTTCCAGCGGCGGCAGCGGGTCGAATGTCACCTCGATCTGGCCCGGGCCCCATTCGTCCTCGATCGTCTCCACCGGCAGGCCGAGCGCGTCGATGTTCTTCTGCAGGTAGCTCAGCAGGTCCTCGATCTCGTCACCGCGGGTCTCCGTCAGGTACTGGTAGCCGTGGGAGATCATTTCCACCTCGGGCGCAGCGGGCGGATAGCCGCTGTCGGCGGGCGATAGCTTGGGATCGAGCATGCGGAAAACGTAGAATTCGAATTCCAGCCCCACGAGCATGCCCATTCCGTCCGATTCCAGCTTGGCGACCTGTTCGCGCAGGATCTGGCGGGTCGAGAGCGGGCAAGGCGCGCCGTTGCCGAAATAGGCGTCGCTCAGGCACCAACCGGTGTCTTCGACCCAGGGCAGGACGCGGAAGGTCGTGGGGTCGGGCACCAGGACGCCATCGGGCAGGCCGATCATCTCGGGGATGCCGAGGTGGTTCTCGGCGCCGAAGGGCGGCACGATCGGATGGTTCGTGGTGTCGAAGATTGCCGTGACCAGCTGGAAATCCTTTCCGTCCTTCAGGCACTTGATGAAATGCTCCGCGCTGACGGTCTTGCCGCGCACGATGCCGTGCTGGTCGCCCCAGCCGACACGCACATTGCGGATGCCGCTCTGCTTGATCTGGGCGACAAGCGCCTCTGCCGCGGCCTTCTGCGCATCGCTCCACAAGCCGTGACGCTCGATGAAGCCCTGTTTCTGATTAACCATGTTCAATCCCTGTTGCTTTGTTGTCCGCAAGGAGCCCGGAACCCGGAGGCGCGAGCCTGGTGCGCGTCAGCCGTCTCGGTGACCTTACCCGGACTGGACATTCTGAGTCAGAGCAATTTTCGTCAAGGTGTAAAATTCTCTTGAAAGAGAAAAAGATCTGCTTTCTTTATTCATAAGAGAATCACGAACAGCAGGGACTCCCATGAACCAGACAACGGCAACGGCGCTTGGCGTCGGAATTTTCGGTGGCCTGGCCACTTTCCTTTACATGTCCAGCGGAACGGTGCTGATCTGGGCGGCCTTCGTCGCCTGGGCCTCGTTCTTTGCCATTGGCGGCACCCGGGCGCAGGTGGCGCTCAACATCACCTGCAACCTCTTCGGCGTGGTCGTAGCCTGGGCCGTCGGGCTGCTCATCCTGGCCAACCCCTTCGGCATCGCGGTGCCGGTCTGGGCCGGCCTGATGGTGCTGATCAGCGTGGTGATCTACATCTCGGCCTCGGTGATCCCGGCGTTTTCCTCGGTGCCTGCGGTCACCTTCGGCTATGCGGCGACCTTTGCCTATATCAGCCAGACACCGGGTGTATTCTCCATCGGCACGATGCTTTCGCTCAGCTTCTCCAATGTGCTCGTCAATGTCGGGCTTTCGATGATCGGCGGCACGCTCTTCGCCTACGGGTCTGCCTGGCTTTCGGGCGTGCTGGCAAAGCCCGTGGCGGAAACCTGAGGACGCGGGCGGGCGAAGGGCTTGCGCCCGGCGTCCGCCGCACCGGTCCCGAGAGGAGAAATCATGAGCAACTGGAAAACCGCCAACCGCAGCTTCTACTACGATGGCGCGCCGCCGCCGGAGGATCCGGTGCTGGCGCGCGCAGATACGGCTTTGCTGGTGATCGACCTGCAAAATTGCTACCTCTGGCGCCGCCCGGACGGGATCCCGCCGGAGGTGCCGCCGGAATGGGCCCAATTCGACGCGCGCCTGCGCGAAACGGTCCTGCCCCGCACCGCCGCCATGATCGCTGCTTTCCGCGACCGCGGCATGGAGGTGATCCATGCCCGCATCGCCTGCCAGCACGCGGATGGGCGCGATCGCTCCCTCAGCCAGAAGAAACCGGGCTGGAACAACCTGCTTCTGCCCAAGGACGCCTTCGCCTCGAAAATCCTGGAAGAGGTGACCCCGGCGCCGGACGAGATCGTTGTGACCAAGACCACCGACAGCGCCCTGACCGGCACCAACCTGCGGCTCGGGCTGTCCAACATGGGCATCCGCAACGTGGTCTGTGCTGGCATCTTCACCGACCAGTGCGTCAGCTCCACCGTGCGAAGCCTGGCGGATGAAAGCTTTGACGTGATCGTGCTCGACGACTGCTGTGCGGCTGGCACGGAGGAGTTGCACCGCAGGGAACTCGAGGTGCTGAACATGATTTACTGCCAGGTCATGCGCGCAGACGATCTCCTTGGCTATCTTCCGGACTGACGGGCCGATCATCGCGCAATCTTGCTACGGCGGACTTCCACCGCGGCCCGATGGCGCCGGTGATCCGACATATCGGCAATGCGCTACACCTTGGCCGGGCGCGCTCGAGTCTCCCCCTTCCCCTCTCGAATTTGAAAACCGCACGCCTCCGGCCGTCGGCGGAAGGCGAGACCGGGGATGACCTCTTCGCCTTCCTCACCTGCCCGCCCTTTGCCGGGCTCGCCGCGGTTGACCTCCGCGAGGATGGTTACGAAATTTCCAAGCAGCAGCAGCACGTTGCGTCATGGCGAATGAAATTTCTGCTATCTCTTGGAGACCGCGGCAGGAAGATGTGTTCGCAACCTGGCATCTGCGTCCTTCACCCGCCCCCAGCCGGGCACACGCGGCAGCCGGGGGCCATGGCGGCGCGGTCTCCGGTCCAGGTCGCAGAGTTCGCGCGCCTTTCCAATTCAACGGAATTGTTCAGGGGAAAATAAACCATCCGCTTCTAGCAAGGTCGCGATCAACGGGAATCGAGGCCCATGACCATCACGACATTCCTCAGCAGGCAAAGTCTCAGAACGATCTTCCTCGGCGCTGCGCTCCTGCCCATGGCGGCAGCCGTGGCGTTCGCGATCATCCTGATCCGCGCCGAAGCCCGGGAGATGCTGGAAACCCGGCAGCTCGGGGAGCTGATGCAGTTGGTCGATGCGCTCGGCGACCTTGTTCACGAGCAGCAGAAAGAGCGGGGCGCAACCAGCATCTTCCTCAGCAGCAAGGGCGCCGAGTTCGGTCCCCAGCTCGCCGCGCAGCGCGAGGCCACGGATGCTGCAAGCGCCACGCTGACGGGGCTGATCGGCAAACTCGATCTGGCCACCAGCGATCCCGATCTGTCAGGTCAGACGGCAGCGATCCTCGCGAAACTTCAGGCGCGCCCCGAGATCCGCGACCAGGTGGACGCGCAAACCATTCCGGTTCCGGACGCAATCGGATTCTACACGGCAGGCAATACCATCATGCTGGACCAGATCTCGCGGATCGGCGGGCGCAGCAGCGACAGCGGCGTGACGGCGAGCCTGGGCAGTTTTGTCGCCTTCCTCGCGGCGAAAGAACGCGCCGGGGTCGAACGTGCCGTTGCCTCGGGCGGATTCGCGCTTGGCCGGTTCGACCTCGCGCGGCTGCTCGTGCTGCAGCGCCTGATCGCGCAGCAGGAGATGGGGTTCGAATTCTTCCTGTCGAACGCCCCGGCGCCGGACCGGGCCGCCTTCGAAGCGATGCGCGCCCTGCCCGAAACCCGGGCGGTGTGGACCTATCGCGACCTCGCCTTCGCCTTCCCCCGGACAGCCGATCTGTCCGGCATCACCGGCACGGATTTCTTCAACGCGTCAACGGTCCGCATCAACGCGATGAAGGATCTGGAAGAACAGATGTCGGCGGAGATCGCTGCCATGGTCGGCAGCCTGTATCGCGCCAGCTTCCGGTCGCTCTGCGTGGCGCTTGCGCTGCTCGGCATCCTCATCCTCGGCATGTCCATGGCGCTGCGCGCCATGCTGCGCTGCATTCTGGAAATGCTGTCGGGCATTGCCGAGGCGGCCGACCGGATGTCGAACGGCGAGCTGAAAACCGCATTGCCGACGCAGACGCCGAGGGAACTGGGCGCGATCGTCGTCGCTCTCGACCGGTTCCGGACCAGCATCATCGAAGGACGCGACCTGGTTGCCCGAGAGGCTCGGGCGAAAGCCGCGGCCGAGCAGCGCGCGGCAGACCAGAAGGAAGAGCAGCGTCTCTATGAGCTGCGGCAGGAAGAGGCTGCTGCCGCACGCCGTGCCGAGCGGGCGGATCGCGACAAGCGCAATGCCGAAGAAATTGCGCTTGTCGTCAATGCCTGTGCGAGAGGCGACTTCTCGCAGCGTCTCGGCCTGGACGGCAAGGAAGGCGCGATCGCTGAGATCTGCGCCGGGGTCAACCGCATCGGCGAGGTTGCCGATCGCGGACTGGCCGAGATTCGCGCCGCGCTTGAACGGATTGCCGATGGCGATCTCACGCATCGCATGGACGACTCCCTGTCCGGAGTCTTCGCCGAGATCGGAGGGGTGATGGCCCGGACCATCGGCAATCTTGGCCAGACGCTGGCACGGGTGTCCGCCTCCGCCGTGACCGTGAATGGCTCTGCCCGGGAACTGTCGACGGCCACTGACGATCTTGCCCGCAGGTCCGAACGCAATGCCGCCATGCTCGAGCAGACCGCGGCTTCGCTGAACCAGATGTCGAGTTCGATCGGCACGGCCTCCGAGGCCGCCGTTTCGGCACGGCAGTCGGTCGGCACCATGTCCTCGCGCGCCGAACAGGGAAACGAGGTCGTCCAAGGGACGATCGCGCAGATGGAGGAGATTTCCAGGGCCGCCGAGAGTATCGAGAAGGTGCTCGGCGTCATCGACGATATTGCCTTTCAAACCAATCTTCTCGCACTGAATGCGGGCGTCGAAGCTGCAAGGGCGGGCGAGGCCGGTCGCGGTTTCGCCGTCGTGGCCTCCGAGGTGCGCGCCCTGGCACAGCGATCTTCCGAATCCGCAAGAGAGATTGCCGACATGATGGCGCGCTCTTCGGAAAGCGTGCGTCGCGGGGTCGAGATGGCGGCCAATTCCGGAGAGGCTCTGCGCCACATCGTCGGCGATATTGGCGAGGTGTCGGGGGCAATTGACCGGATTGCGGCGACATTCCAGGAAGCGAAGCTGGGGATTTCCGAAATCAGCGAGGCGACGACACAGATCGACCGTACGACCCAGCAAAATGCGGCGATGTTCGAGGAAACCAATGCTGCGATCCATACACTCGAAACCGAGGCTCGGCGGCTTTCGGAGGAGATGGGAGCCTTCAAGGTCGATCCGGACACCGCCTCTGAACACATTTCGGCCCCTGCCGCCAATGTCGCGTAGCCGATTGCGTCGACGACGAAGAACGAGGGCCTCGAACAGGTCGGCGCGCATGGCGCAAGATGCATCTGGCGATGGGTGCCGCCACCTCGGATATCCGTGCCGTCGAGTTCACCTCCAGCCGGGAACGCGACAGTCCCAACCTGCCGGACCTGTTGGGCCAGATCCCCGCGGAAGAGGACATCGCCACCATAACCGCGGATGGCGCCTGCGACACGCGGCGATGCCACAGCGCTGTCACCGCACGGGGCGCCACTTCGATCATCCCGATCCGCAAGACCGGCGGACCGTGGAAATAGAACTGTCCCGCCGCCCGGGCCCGCAACGAAATCCCGCGCGCGACGCGTCACTACGGGCGCGCTTTCTGGAAGCGGTGGAGCGGATACCATGTTCGCAGCCGCGCCGAGTCCCAAATGCGCTGCCTCCAGTCCTTCGGCGAGCGCATCGCCGCAAGGGCCCCCGACCGCCAGACCGCCGAAATCCACATCCGAAGAGCCCTCATGAACCGCTTCAACGCCCGCGGCACCGCCGAGATCATCCGCGGCGGCTGACGCCTATGGGGAAAGCGGCCCTCACACCTGAGGACACCATTCTGCAACAACGCCCATCGGACCTGTCATGAGTTCCTTCGACTGTCGCCGCGTGCCCGGAAAGGACTGGCTGCGCTGGCTCGACACGATGGCGGACCGGCCGGGAGCCCGCAAGGCCGCGGTCGGCGCGGTGCGCGCGATGTACCGATGGGCGGTGGAGCGGGAGATCGTCAGGGACAACCCGGCCGCCGATAGCCCCATGACCTATCAGAGCCGTGGCGGCGCGAAGCCCCGGAGCGTCGGAGACCTGAAACAATTCCGCCAGCGCCATCCGTGCGGCAGCGACGCACATATGGCGCTCGCGCTCTTCATGTTCACGGCGGCGCGGGTCTCGGATGCGATCGCGCTCGGCCGGACAAACGAGATACAGCCAGACGGCCTGACCTGGCTCCAGTGGCAGCCCGGCAAGAAGGGATCGAGCAAGGTCACGATCCCGGTGCCGCCGCCGCTCCTGCCTGCAATTCGCGCCCGCGAGGTCGAGCATCTATGGTAGCGTCCGTCAATGAGGTGTAATTTCCCGGATGGCCTGAGGGCATGATGAGGCGGCTTTCGTGGTGATACTGAGAATGGGGTCGATCTCCTCCTTGTCGATCTGGGCGAATGCCTCGACCATCATGTAGCGGCTGGCGGTCTGCCACTCGTCGTTCTGTTCGAAGAGGACGGCACCGATGAGCCGCGTGATGGATGCCTCGTTGGGAAAGATCCCCACGACGTCGGCTCGGTGCTTCACCTCCTTGTTCAACCGTTCGATTGGGTTGGTCGAGTGCAGCTTCGTCCTGTGTTGGCGGGGAAAGGACATGTAGGCCAGAACGTCATGCTCGCTGGCGTCCATGAGGTCAGCCAGCTTTGGCCAGCGTGGACGCAGCTGCTCCGCGACCTTGTGCCAGATCTCGCCTGCGTGGGTGCGGTCGGGCTGGTCGAAAGCCTGCCGGATCGCGGCGGCCACAACGGTGTGCTGGCCGCGCGACACGTGCGCCAAGGCGTTGCGCATCCAGTGAACGCGGCACCTTTGCCAGGTGGCTTCGAACACCCACGAGATTGCCGCCCTCAGGCCGGTGTGCGCATCGCTGATGACCAGGCGCACGCCGCTCAGGCCCCGGGCCTCCAGGGACCGCAGGAACTCGGTCCAGAACGTCTCGGCCTCGGAGGGGCCGATGCCCAAGCCGACGATCTCGCGACGGCCTTCGGTGTTGGCGGCAACGGCGATTATGGCCGCAACCGACACGATCCGGCCCCCTTGGCGCACCTTGAGGTAGGTGGCGTCCAGCCAGACGTAAGGCCATTCGCCGGTCAGCGGACGGTTCAGAAACTCGCCAACGCGCTCATCGATGTCCTTGCAGAGCTTCGATACGGTGCTCTTCGAGATACCGGAAAGGCCCATCGCCTGAACCAGTTCATCGACACGGCGGGTGGATACGCCGCCGATCCACGCTTCTTGGATCACCGCGACCAAAGCCTGCTCGGAGGTCTTCCGGGCCTCGAGGAAGCCCGGGAAATAGCTGCCCTGCCGCAGCTTCGGCACGCGCAGGTTCAGCGTGCCCAGACGCGTGTCGAGCGACCGGTCGCGGTATCCGTTTCTCCATGTGGTCCGTTCACCACTGCACTCGTGCCGCCCGGCGCCGACCAGGCCATCCACGTCGGCCTCCATGATCAGCTGCAGTACGGCCTCGGCGATGCTTCGCAGCAAATCACCCTGATCGTGCTTGGCCATGAGCTCGGACAGGTCCATGTTTGTTTTGGTCATCGGGGTCTCCGTATGGTTCAGGTTGAAGCGTCGAAACTCCACCTCAATCCTACACCTCGATGGCCACCCGGGATCACACCGTCAGCGGCGTCGAAATTACACCAGCACCTCGGACACTATCGCATCTATCGGGCCGCTATCTGCTGACGGCCCAAGGCGCCCATGGCGAAGCTCGGACAGTTTCCGCAACTGCTTCAAGCGCTGGTGCATCGAGGCGGGACTGCCCGATCGCAGCCCGCACGGGATCAGGAAGGCGGCCGGTCACCTGCTCGCCGAGGCAGGCGCCACGCAGCACCAGATCATGGCTGTGCATGGCCATTCGCAGGCTCGGACCAGCGAGGTCTACACCCGCGACGTTCAGCGGTCCAAGCTGGCAGAATCGGCGGTCACGCTGCTGGCCGGAATGGAGTGGTGAACGCAATTGTGTCCCACGCCAAGCCAGCGCCCACGAAAATCGGACACATCGCATCTGTAAAGACTGGATTTCAAGAGAGGTATGGTGGGTGATAAGAGATTCGAACTCCTGACATCTTCGATGTGAACGAAGCGCTCTACCACTGAGCTAATCACCCGGTGGAGCGCTCTTTAATGGGATGCTCCGGGGGCCGCAAGGGGCTTTTCGCCAAAAAATGCGGTTCCCCGGGGGGAGGTCCCGGGGACGTTCCGGGACCGGCGGTCTCAGGCCTCCGCCCCCAGCCCCAGACGGCCGCGCACGATGCGGATGAAATCCTCGCCGCGCTTCTCGAAATTGGGATACTGGTCGAAGCTTGCGGCGGCCGGCGCCAGAAGCACCGTGTCGCCCTCCTGCGCCTCGGCCATGGCCTGGGCCACGGCCTGCTCCATCGTCTCGCTGATCTCGTGCTCGGTGCCCGGCAGCTGCAGCGCGAAATCCCGCGCCGAATGACCGATCAGATAGGCCTTCACCACCGCGCCCAGATGCGGCGCCAGCGTGGCGATGCCGCCCTCCTTGCCCAGCCCGCCGGCGATCCAGCGGATCCGCGGAAAGGCCTGCAGCGCCTGCGCCGCGCTGTCCACATTCGTGGCCTTGGAGTCGTTGACATAAGTGACGCCACGCGCCTCGGCGATGATCTGGCTGCGATGCGGCAGCCCCTCGAAGCTGAGGAACCCCGCCTCGATCTCGCGCGGGGCCAGCCCCAGAGCGCGCAGCGCGGCATAGGCGGAACAGGCATTCTGATGATTGTGCCGCCCCGGCAGGCCGCGGATGCCGCGCAGGTCGATGGACCCGGCCTGCCGCCCCTTGCGGTACTCCGCCAGAAAACCCTTGCGGGCGAAGACGTTCCAGCCCGCGCCGTCGAGCTTTTCGGTGACGCTGACCCGGATCACCCGGTCGTCGGAGGGCGCCTCGGCCAGCTGCCCGGCGAGGAACAGCCCTTCGGCCTCGTCGATGCCGATCACCGCGCGATCCGGGCCGCCCTCGGCGAAGAGCCGACGCTTGGCCGCGAAATAGCCGCCCATGCCGCCATGGCGATCCAGGTGATCGGGGGAAAGATTGGTGAAGACCGCCACATCCGGGGTCAGCGCGCGGGCCAGATCGGTCTGGTAGCTGGAGAGTTCCAGCACCACGATGCCGCCATCGCCGGGCGGGTCGATATCCAGCACGCCGCGGCCGATATTGCCGGCCAGCTGGGCCTCGCGCCCTGCCGCCTCCAGGCAGTGATGGATCAGCGCCGTGGTGGTCGACTTGCCGTTGGAGCCGGTCACCGCCACAACCTTGGGCGGCTGCTCGAACCGGGCCCATTCGCTGCCCGCCAGCGACCGGAAGAACAGGCCGATGTCGTTATCCACCGGGACGCCCGCCGCCATGGCCGCACGGATCACCGGATGCGGCGCGGGATACAGGTGGGGGATGCCCGGCGACACGACCAGCCGGTCGATCCCGGCCATTGCCCCGGGCTTCGTCAGATCGCGGATCTCGTGACCCCGGGCCTCGGCGGCCGCCCTGCCCTCGGGGCTGTCATCCCAGCACAGCGCCTGCGCCCCGCCCGCCTGCAGGCTGGCCGCCGTCGCCAGGCCCGACCGGCCGAGCCCCAGAACCGCCACCTGCGCGCCGTCCATGCCTCTTACAGGGATCATCGTCTCACTCCGTCTCGGTCATTGCGGCCGCCCGGGCCGCGCTGTCGCCGCCCGCCCAGGCGGCATCGAAGAAGGCCCGCTCCAGCGCGACCGCCTCGCGGAACATCGCGGCCGCCTCCGCCGCGGCCTGCGCATCGAGCCCCGGCCAGGCACCGTCCATCTGCTCCTGCAGATAAGCCACGACGCCCGCAAATCCCGGCCCGCTATGCAGGTCGATCCACTCGGCGAACCAGAAGGGCAGCGCGGGATCATAGCCCGCGTGCCGCTCGCCCCAGCTCAGATAGCTCCATTCCGCGACCAGCAGCACCGCGATCATCTGCTCGTAGCGCCCCGAGCGCCGCGCGCGGGCCATCAGCGCCATGAACCCGGCAGCCGGGGCGGAGGGCGCGGGCGCGCGTTCGGCGGGGGTCAGCTCCAGCGCCTCGAAGCTGCGCTGGAAATAGTCGTTTTCCGGCCCCGCGATCAGGCCCAGGAACCGCGCCGCGGGCAGCCCGTCGGCCAGGCTGGGCGCATGGGCGACGGCCGCGGCCAAGAGGCGCACGAATTCCTCGATGAACAGGTAATCCTGCCCCAGATACCAGGCCATGCGGTCGCGCGGCAGCGTCCCGGCCGCCAGCGCCCGGCAGAAGGCATGATCGGTGGCCGCGTCCCAGTCGGCACGGCAGCTGTCGCGAAGCATCTCGCAGGGGCGCATGGCACCCTCCCCATGATTTCCGTTCCTGTCTGCGGCCTACCAGCCGATGGAGGCCGCCATGATATCGCGCAGCCAGGGCGCCTCGCGCGCGACCCGGCCCCATTGCAGCGTCGCGCCGGTGATCGCCGCGGCCGAGCCTGCCAGCCACAGCGCCTGCGCCCAGCCGCGCCGCCCGGCCAGCGCATGCCATCCCAGCCCGAGGAAGCAAAGCAGCGCCACGGCCTCGGCCAGGTCGAGTTCCCGGCGCATCCAGACCCCGTGCAGCACCAGCGCGGGCCCCAGGATCAGCGCCGCGACAAGTTCGGCGACCTGCCAGGCGGCGGAGCGGAAGAAACCGCTCATGGCGCAGCCTGCGCGCCGGACGCATCCGGCAGCAGCGCCCGCCCCTGCCCCGCACCCAGCCACAGCGCGGCGGCAAACGCCGCCTCGAAGACCAGAAGCAGCACGAAGACCGCCACCGGGACCGCCCGCGACGCCCCCCCGCCGACAGCCAGCGCAAGGCGCATGTGACGCAACAGCAGGCAGATCCCCAGGATGGCCAGCAGCACGAAGACCAGCACGGCCGCGACAAGGCAGAACCACAGGCTGGTCCATCCCGCGAGGCTGTCCGCCCGCTCCGGCAGGCGCGCCGGGATCAGCGACACGATCGCCGCGAAGGGAATGGCCAGCACCGCGATCTCGACCAGCCGCAGCAGCGTCCCGGCCAGGTCGGGGCCCGGCGCGGTCCTCGCCATCGCCCGGCCCAGCTGATCCTCCGAGATCACGATCCGCCCTTGCAGGGTGCCGATCTCGACCTCCTCCGTCATCACCGCACCTTCAGCGTGGCCAGGCCGATCAGCGCGAGGATCAGCGAGATGATCCAGAACCGGATGACGATCTGCGGCTCCTGCCAGCCCTTCTTCTCGAAATGGTGGTGGATCGGCGCCATCAGGAAGACCCGCTTGCCGGTGCGCTTGAAGTAGAAGACCTGGATGATCACCGACAGCGCCTCGACCACGAACAGCCCGCCGACGATGCCCAGCACGATTTCATGCTTGGTCGCCACCGCGATGGCCCCCAGCGCGCCGCCGAGCGCCAGCGAGCCGGTATCGCCCATGAACACCGCCGCGGGCGGCGCGTTGTACCACAGGAAGCCCAGCCCCCCGCCGATCAGCGCCGAACAGAAGATCAGCAATTCGCCCGTGCCCTCGACGTAATGCACGTCGAGATAGGTGGAGAAATCCGCGCGGCCCACGACATAGGCGATCACCCCCAGCGTCGCGGCGGCGATCATCACCGGCATCACCGCCAGGCCGTCCAGCCCGTCGGTCAGGTTGACCGCATTGGCGGCGCCGACGATGACCAGCATGGCGAAGGGCACATAGAGCCAGCCCAGATGCAGAAGGAAGGTCTTGAAGATCGGGAAGGCCAGGTTGCCGGTCAGCTCGGGCGGATGCACATGCATCATCCACACCGCCGCCACGGCGGCGATGACGAAGCCCAGCCCCAGCCGGACCTTGCCCGACACGCCCGAGACATTCTGCTTCGACACCTTGGCATAGTCGTCGGCAAAGCCGATCAGCCCGAAGCCTGCCGTCACCATGAGGCACATCCAGACGAAGGGATTGTCCAGCCGCGCCCAGAGCAGCGTCGAGACGATCAGCGCGCCCAGGATCAGCACGCCCCCCATGGTCGGCGTGCCGGCCTTGGAGAAATGCGTCTCGGGCCCGTCGGTGCGGATCGGCTGTCCCTTGCCCTGGGTGCGCCGCAACAGGTTGATCAGCGGCCGCCCGAAGATGAATCCGAAGACCAGCGCCGTGGCGAAGGCCATGCCCGCCCGGAAGGTGATGTAGCGGAAGAGGTTGAAGACATCGCCGCCATCCGAGAGCGCCGTCAGCCAGTAGAGCATTCCGTCAGGTTCCTTGCTTGGCCGCCTCGCGCAGCGCGGTGACGACCTGAGAGACTTTCGAGCCCAGCGAGCCCTTGACCAGCACGACATCCCCGGCCCGCAGCAGGTCCGGCAGGGCCGCGGCGGCCGCGGCAGCCGTGTCGAACCGGGCCAGCCTCTGGCCTGCGGGAAGCGCCGCGTCAAGCGCGGCCATGCGCGGTCCCACCGCGACCACCCCGTCGATCGCCGAGATCGCCGGATGCCCGGCCAGCCCGGCATGCAGCGCCGCCTCGCCCGGGCCCAGTTCCAGCATGTCGCCCAGCACCGCGATGCGCCGCCCGTCCGGGGCGGCGGGGCTGGTGGCGGCAAGCACCTCGAAGGCGGCGCCCACGGAGGTGGGATTGGCGTTATACGCGTCGTCCAGCAGCCGCACGGAGCCCTGCGGCAATGCCAGCGACTCCGAGGTGCCCCGTCCCGCGGGCGGGGTCCAGTCGGCCATGTCCCGCGCCGCCTGCGCCACGTCCAGCCCCAGCGCCTGGATCACGGCCAGCACGGCGACGGCGTTCATCGCGAAATGCCGGCCCGGCATGGCCAGCTGCATGAGATGGGCCGTGCCGTCGATCTCGGCGGTGATGTCGGTGCCGCCATCCGACAGCCGGGCCTCGGCCAGCCGCGCGCGGGTGCCCTCATGCCCGAACAGGAGCGGGGCCGCCCCCGCCTCGGCCGCCACCTTCTGCAGCAGGCTGGTGGTTTCCAGATCGGCATTGATCACCGCCGTCCCGCCAAGCCGCAGCCCGGTGAAGATCGCCGCCTTTTCTCGGGCGATGCCCTCGAGGCTGTCGAAGGCCTCCAGATGGGCGGCGGCGACCGTGGTGATCACCGCCACGTCCAGATCGGCCAGCCGCGCCAGCGGCGCGATCTCGCCGGGATGGTTCATGCCGATCTCGATCACCGCGACATCGGCATCGGCGGGCATCCGCGCCAGGGTCAGCGGCACGCCCCAATGGTTGTTGTAGCTCTTCTCCGCCGCATGGACGCGGCCCTGCCGCGCCAGCACGTGGCGCAGCATCTCCTTGGTGGAGGTCTTGCCGACGGAACCGGTGATGCCCACGACCTTCGCCCCCGTGCGCGCCCGCGCGGCCCGCGCCAGGTCTTCCAGCGCCGCCAGCACATCGCCCACGATCAACAGCGGCGCATCCGCGCCGACGCCCTCGGGGCGGCGCGAGACCAGCGCCGCGGCCGCGCCCTTCTCCAGCGCCTGGGCCACGAAATCATGGCCGTCGCGCTGGTCCTTCAGCGCCACGAAGATGTCGCCGGGCCGGATCGTGCGCGTGTCGATCGACAATCCCGTCGCGGCAAAAGCCACCGGGGCGGTGCCGCCGGTCGCCGCGGCCGCCTCCTGCGAAGTCCACAATTCGCTCACGGCTGCCGCCCCTCCAGCGCGGCCACCGCCACGCTTGCCTGTTCCGCATCGTCGAAGGGATAGACCGTGTCGCCGACGATCTGCCCCGTCTCGTGCCCCTTGCCCGCGATCAGGAGCGCGTCGCCGGGGCGGATCGTGTCGACCCCGCGCAGGATCGCCTCGGCCCGGTCGGCCACGTTGGCGGCCTCCGGACAGCCCTGCATCACCATCGCCCGGATCAGGTCGGGATCCTCGCTGCGGGGATTGTCGTCGGTGACGATCACCCGGTCGGCATGGGCCGCGGCCGCCTCCCCCATCAGCGGGCGCTTGGTCGTGTCGCGATCGCCCCCCGCGCCCAGCACCACCACCAGGTTGCCCAGCACATGCGGGCGCAGCGCCTTCAGCGCGGTCGCCACCGCATCGGGGGTATGGGCGTAATCGACGAAGATCGTGCCGCCATTGGCCCGGGTCGCCACATGCTGCATCCGCCCGCGCACCGTGCGCAGCCGCGGCAGAACCTCGAAGACCTCGCCCGGCTCCTCGCCCGCGGCGATGGCCAGCCCCGCCGCGCAAAGCACATTGGCCGCCTGGAAGCCGCCGATCAGGCTCAGCCGGGTCTGGAAAGGCTGGCCCTGCCAGGTGAAGCGCAGATCCTGGCCCGAGGCGTCATAGCGCTGGCCGGTGATGCGCAGCTCGGCCGCCTCGGACTGGCCGATGCCGATCACTTCCTGCCCGCGCGCCTCTGCCAGCTCGGCGATATCCAGCCCGCGCGGGTCGTCGAGATTGACCACCGCCACGCCGTCATCGCCCAGAAGCCGCGAGAAAAGCCCGGCCTTGGCCTCGAAATAGGCCTCGAAACTGTGGTGGTAGTCCAGGTGGTCCTGGGTGAAGTTGGTGAAGCCCGCCGCCGCCAGGCGGACCCCGTCCAGGCGCCGCTGATCCAGCCCGTGGGAGGAGGCCTCCATCGCCAGATGGGTGACGCCCTCGGCCGCCATCGCCGCCAGGTGCCGGTGCAGCGTCAGCGGATCGGGGGTGGTGTGGTGCAGCGGCGCGGCATAGCCGCCCTCGATCCCGGTCGTGCCCAGATTGACCGCCTTGCGCCCCAGCGCCTCCCAGATCTGGCGGGTGAAGGTCGCCACGGAGGTCTTGCCGTTGGTGCCGGTCACCGCAACCGCGGTATCGGGCTGGGCGCCGTACCACAGCGCCGCCGCCGCCGAGAGCGCCTCGCGGGCATCCTCGGTGACGATCAGCGCGGCCTGCGTTTCCCCCAGTGCCTGCGCCGCGATGCGCGCGCCCTCGGGATCGGTCAGCACCGCCGCCGCGCCCTGCGCCAGGGCCGTCGGCACGAAGGCCGCCCCATGGACCTTCGATCCCGGCAGCGCGGCGAAGAGATGGCCCTTGCCCACGCGGCGGCTATCCAGCGCTACGCCCGTGATTCGGACCTCCTGCCCGCCCTTTGCATGAAGGCCGAGTTCTGCCAGAGACTTAACCTTCGCGGCATTCGCTGTCATGGGCGGCCCCTCAATGGTTGTTGCGGGCTTCTCGTATCCCAGGTTGCGCGGGCTCTTCAATCGCCGGGCGCATGTCCAGGAGCGGCGCGACCCGCCGGATCAGCTCTGCCGCGACCGGCACGACCGTCCAGCCCGCGGTGCGGCGCTCCTCGCCGGCGGCAAAGACCTTGGCTTCGTCCAGCGTGGTGATGACCACGTATTTGGGATCGTAATAGGGAAAGATCGAGGCGAATGTGACCATGTTGCGGTTCTTGTAATAGCCGCCGCCCGGCTTGGGCTTGTCGGCCGTGCCGGTCTTGCCCGCGACGTAATAGCCCGGCACATCGCCCATCGAGGCGGTGCCGTCGGTGACGACCAGCCGCAGCATCTCGCGCGACTGGCGCGAGGTCTGCTCGGACACGACCCGCGGCCCCTCGGGCACCGGGCCGTCGCGCTTGAGCAGGGTCGGCGTCACCTTGTGACCGCCATTGAGCAGCGAGGCATAGCCGACCGCCAGATGCAGCGGGCTGGAGGACATGCCGTGACCGAAGGAGATCGTCATCCCCGCCAGGTCGCCCCAGACCTTGGGCAGCAGCGGCCGCCCGGTCGGCGCCTCCACCAGTTCCACCGGCGTCGGCTCGAAGAAGCCCAGGCGGCCCAGGAATTCCTTCTGCCGGGTCGGCCCGATCATCTGGGCGATATGGGCCGTGCCGACGTTGGAGGACACCTCGATCACGCCGCGCACGCTCTTGGTGGGGCCGTAATTGTGGAAGTCGCCGATCTTGAAGCGGCCATAGACCAGCGGGCTCTGGGTATCGATCTGCGTGTCCGGCGTCACCAGGCCCAGATCCAGCGCATTGGCGGTGGCGAAGATCTTGAAGACCGAGCCCAGTTCATAGACGCCCAGCACCGCGCGGTTGAACAGCGGGCTGTCGGACGGATCGCCGGTGAGCGCCGGGCGCGGCCGCCGGTTGGGGTCGAAATCCGGCAGCGACACCATGCTGACGATCTCGCCGGACTTGATGTCCATGATGATGGCGCTGCCGCCCTTGGCCTCGTAGAGGTCGATCCCCCCCTGCAGCACCTTGCGGGTCGCGGCCTGGATGGTCATGTCGATCGACAGCTGCAGCGGCTCGTCCACCTTGTCGGGATCGCGCAGCCGCGCATCCATCGCCTTCTCGATCCCGGCGACGCCGATCACCTCGGCCGCGCGCACGCCCTCGTCGCCGAAGCTGGCCCCGCCCAGCACATGCGCCGCCAGGTGGCCATTGGGATAGAGCCGCATGTCGCGGGTGGCGAACAGAAGCCCCGGATCGCCGATGTCATGGACCGCCTGCACCTCCTCCGGCGACAGGGTCTTGCGCAGCCAGACGAATTTGCGCCCCGGCCGCGTCAGCCGCGCCAGCAGTTCGTCATGCTCCAGGTCGGGAAAGATCCGGGACAGTTCGCGCACCGCGTAGGGGATGTCGATCATGTCCTGGGGATGCGCGTAAAGCGCCTGGGTATGCAGGTTCGTCGCCAGCACCCGTCCCTTGCGGTCGGTGATGTCGGCCCGCGCGCTGGTGATGGTGGAGCCGAAGATCGACATGCGCGGCTCTTCCGGCACCGAGGTGGCGAATTGCGCCATGCGCCCGCCCACCGCGCCGAAGACCACGACGAAGAACAGGCCCAGCACCAGCAGGCGGCTCTCGGCCCGCGCCTTCAGCCTTTCGCGGATGCCGTCATGGCGGCGGATGCGGTTGGCGCGCTCGATCAGGTCGGGATTCTCGCCGCGATCGCGCGCGCGCAGAACCGGGGCCAGCGGCCGCAGCGGGCGGCGGGGGGCGTCGTCATCCTCGGGCAGGTCGCTCATGGCCGGGCCTCCGCAGGCGCCGCCGCGCCGGGCAGAACCGGCTGGACGGAAAGATAGGGCCGGGTCGGATAGGCCACCTGGTCGAGCACGCCGAACCGGTCCGGCGCCATGTCCGAAAGCCCCAGCGCCGCCCCGTTGGCATCCACCAGCATGCGCAGCCGTTCGGGCCGGTTCAGCCAGGCCCATTCGGCGCGCAGCATCGTCAGCTCGTCGCGCAGATGCATGATCTCGCGCTTGGTCGCGCGGACCTGGTCGACCGCGTCGCGCGTGCGGTAATTCTCCTGGTAGGCCCAGAAGCCCAGGCCCAGCACGGCGAGACCCAGAAGGAAGCCGATCAGCGTTCTCATGAGAAATCCTCCGGCAGGATGCGCCGCGGCAGGCCGAGCTGGGCCCGGTCCAGCGGCCAAAGCGCGGCATCGGTACGGCGCGCCAGCCGCAGCTTGGCCGAGCGGGCGCGCGGATTGCTGTCGATTTCCTCGGGATCGGGGGCGATGGCGCGGTTGGGGCTGGGGGTCAGCACCGCCTCCTGCACCTCCTGCGCGGGGGCGTAGCGGCTGCCGCCGCCGCCCGAACGCGCCGCGCGGGCCTGGATGAACCGCTTGACCACGCGGTCCTCCATCGAATGGAAGGTGACGACCGCCAGCCAGCCGCCGGGGGCCAGCACGCGCTCGGCCGCCTCCAGCCCCTCGATCAGCTGGCCGAATTCGTCATTCACGGCGATGCGCAGCGCCTGGAAGCTGCGGGTGGCCGGGTGGCTCTGGCCGGGCTTGGGCCGCGGCAGGCAGGATTCGACGATCTTCACCAGCTGCCCGGTCGTCTCGACCGGGGCCTCCGCCCGCGCCTTGCCGATGGCCCGCGCGATCCGGCGCGAAGCGCGTTCCTCGCCGTAATGATAGAGAATGTCGGCCAGCACCTCCTCGGAGGCACGGTTGACCAGATCCGCGGCCGAGACGCCCTCCTGGCTCATCCGCATGTCCAGCGGCCCGTCGCGCAGGAAGGAAAACCCCCGCTCCGCGAGGTCAAGCTGCATCGAGCTGACGCCCAGATCCAGCGTCACCCCGTCCAGCGGCCGGTCCGTGGCACGGTCCAGCGTGGAGAAGGTGCCGTGATACAGGCCCAGCCGTTCGCCATAGGGACGGCCCCATTCCGCCGCCAGCTGCAGCGCCAGCGGATCGCGATCGACCCCGGTGACATGCTCGGCCCCGGCCTCCAGCAGCGCCCGGGCATAGCCCCCCGCCCCCAGCGTGCCGTCCAGCCAGCGGCCGCGCACGGGACTGGCCGCCTCGATGATCTTGCCGATCAGGACCGGGACATGGGGCGCCTCCGACACGGCTCAGTCCTCCATGTCCAGCAGGTCGGCGATATCCATGTCCTCCTCGAACCCCTCGATCTGGGCAAGATCCTCCTCGCCGATGGCGGCGGGGTAGTCCACGGAATTCCAGATCGCGAAGGTCTCGCCGGTCCCGGCAAAGGTCAGCTCGCCGGTCTCGCCCAGACCCAGCCGCGTGCGCAGCGGCTTGGGCAGCACGATGCGGCCGGTGGAATCGACGCGGGTCTCCCAGGTCTGGGTCAGGAACATGCGGGTCAGGACGCGTTTCTTCGGGCTGGATTTCATTGCGCGGATCTTGGCCTCGACCTCGGCCATGGCGCGGGCGCTGTAGCCCTCGAGGAAGGCGCGGCGGCTGTCGCCGTAGACGATGATCAGGTTGGGGTCTTCGCCGGTCTCGCGGTCGGGATCGCCGTCATCCAGCACCTTGCGGAACTGCGCAGGAATCGAGACGCGGCCCTTCGCGTCGATCTTCTGCCCGATTTCGCCCCGGAAGGTGCAGTGCACGACCCGTTTCCCTATCCGCCCGCCTTAACGAGAGCGGCGGACCGGGCCGCTGCCACAGCCTGATCCGCCACCTATGCCTCTTGGTCGATCTTCTGCGCTGGCAAATCTGGGGGACACACCCGCGCGAAGATTTCTTACCGGAGAGATGAGTGCCTGTATGAAGCCTGCTCTTTTGTTTTCTTTTCTCCGTTATCCAAAGGGATACTATGGGAATTCATGGAACTCAAGAGGAATTTACGCAACAGGAGGCGGAAATTCCGGAACCCTGCGGAAAGGCGTGAAAACAAGGGGAAAGAAACGACCCGCACGCCCCCTGCCGAACGCAGATCCAGCCAGGGATTGCGCTGATTTTCACCATAGCGTCGTCGGAGGTGCCATGGAATCCCCCCGGTTCCATGAATTCCCATGAGGATGCCGCCGCAGCCCCGTCCGGCCCGATTCCCCGTCGGCGCCGCGCAGCGCATTTTGCACATGCAGCATGGCGGGCGCCCCTACGGCAAACGAAGCCGACAGGCAAATTCCTTTTAACTATCATATATAAAAAGGTATTTTTATTAATATGCACAAATCGCATGGCAGATTTGAGCCGTCCGCGGCAAAATTTTCATTGTGCAGTCGCAGCAAAATGGTATGGTAGTCCCATGGGAAGCGAGGGGCTGCGCCCTGACCCGCGGGTCAGGCTTCCTTCGACATTCAGATCAGGAAGCCCCTCCTCCTCCCTGGGCTTTCTGTCTTCGCGGCGGCACCCTCCTCCTCCCTGGTGTCGCCGCTTTTTTTTGCGCCGCAGCCAGGCAGGCGCAGCGGCGCCCCTCCGGCCGATCACGAAACCTCACGGAACCTCACGCCCGGCCCGCCCGGGACGGGGCCGGGCCCTGAATTGGGGTCAGAACGGGGGATCGTCGGCCGCCGCGGCCGGTCGCAGAAAGCGCGCGACGACATGTTTCGTGCCCGCCCGCTCGAAATCGACCTCCAGCTTGTCGCCCTCGATCCCCGCCACCGCGCCATAGCCGAATTTCTGGTGGAAGACGCGCTCGCCCATGGTGAAGCTGGACACGGCGTCCAGATCGATCACCGAGGTCAGCGACTCCTTGGGCTGATGCATGGGGCGCGGGCGGGACTGCGATTCCTGCAGGCGCTTCCAGCCCGGAGAGTTGTAGACATCCGCGCGGGAGGCCCGGTCATCCAGCGACGAACGGGCCGCGGGCGCGCCCTGCCCGCCATAGAGCCCGGGCGGCGTCAGAACCTCGACGTGATCTTCGGGCAGCTCATCCACGAAGCGCGAGGGCAGCTGCGACTGCCACTGGCCATAGACGCGGCGGTTCCCGGCGAAGGAAATGGTGCAGACCTCCTCGGCACGGGTGATGCCGACATAGGCCAGCCTGCGCTCCTCCTCCAGCCCGGTCAGCCCGGATTCGTCCATCGACCGCTGCGACGGGAACAGCCCGTCCTCCCAGCCCGGCAGGAAGACCGCCGGGAATTCCAGGCCCTTGGCCGCATGCAGCGTCATGATCGACACCTGCGGCCCGGAATTGCCCGCCTCGTTATCCATGACCAGCGCGACATGTTCGAGGAATCCCTGCAGGTTCTCGAACCCCTCCAGCGCCTTGACCAGCTCCTTGAGGTTCTCCAGCCGACCCGGCGCCTCGGGCGACTTGTCGTTCTGCCACATCGCCGTATAGCCGGATTCGTCAAGGATCACCTGGGCGATTTCCACGTGGTTCGCGTCGGGCGCGCGCAGCATCATCGCCCAGCGATCCAGACCCTCCACCAGCGCGCGCAGCGCCGCGGCGCCCTTGCCGGTGATCTGCTTCGCCTCGACCAGCCGCCGCGCGCCCTCCTTCAGGGGAATGCCCGCCTCCCGCGCCGCAATCTGGATCTTCTGCTGGGCCTTGTCGCCGAGCCCGCGTTTCGGCGTGTTGACGATCCGCTCGAAGGCCAGGTCATCCTCCGCCGAGGTGACCAGCCGGAAATAGGCCATCGCATCGCGGATTTCCTGCCGTTCGTAGAATCGCGGCCCGCCGATCACCCGGTAGGGCAGCCCGATGGTCAGGAACCGGTCCTCGAAGGCGCGCATCTGATGGGAGGCCCGCACGAGGATGGCGCAGTCATCCAGGCCGAAGGGGCGCATGCCGCGCGTGCCCTGGCCCATCGCCTCGATCTCCTCGCCGATCCAGCGCGCCTCCTCCTCGCCATCCCAATGGCCGATCAGGCGGACCTTCTCGCCGCCCTCGGCCTGGGTCCACAGCGTCTTGCCCAGCCGTCCCTGGTTGCCGCGGATCACGCCGGACGCGGCCGCGAGGATATGCGCGGTGGAGCGGTAATTCTGCTCCAGCCGGATCACCTCGGCGCCGGGGAAATCCTTCTCGAAGCGCAGGATGTTGCCGACCTCGGCGCCGCGCCAGCCATAGATCGACTGGTCGTCATCGCCGACGCAGCAGATGTTCTGATGCCCCGCCGCCAGAAGGCGCAGCCACATGTACTGGGCGACGTTGGTATCCTGGTACTCGTCGACGAGGATGTAGCGGAACCAGCGGTGATACTGCGCCAGCACGTCCGGGTGCTTCTGGAAGATCGTCACCACATGCAGCAGCAGATCGCCGAAATCGCAGGCATTCAGATCCAGCAGCCGCTGCTGGTAGGCGGCATAAAGCGGGATGCCGCGGTCATTGAAGGCGCTGGCCTCTGCCGCGGGCACGGCATCGGGCCGCCAGGCGCGGTTCTTCCAATGGTCGATGATCCCGGCAAGCTGCCGCGCCGGCCAGCGCTTGTCGTCGATCCCGGCGGCGCGGATCACCTGTTTCAGCAGCCGGATCTGGTCATCGGTGTCGAGAATGGTGAAGTTCGACTTCAGGCCGACCAGTTCGGCATGGCGGCGCAGCAGCCGGACGCAGATCGCGTGGAAGGTGCCCAGCCACGGCATCCCCTCCACGGCCTGGCCCAGAAGGCTGCCGACCCGGTTCTTCATCTCGCGCGCGGCCTTGTTGGTGAAGGTCACGGCGAGGATCTCGTTCGGGCGCGCCGCCCCGGTGGAGATCAGATGCGCGATCCGCGCCGTCAGCGCGCGGGTCTTGCCGGTCCCCGCCCCGGCCAGCATCAGCACCGGGCCGTCCAGCGTTTCCACCGCCAGGCGCTGTGCCGGGTTCAGCCCGTCCAGATAGGGCATCGGCCGCGCCGCCATGGCCCGGCGCGACAGCGGAATCGCGGCCGCCTCGAAAGCGTCGCTGTCATCGAATTCGTTCATGATCCGCCTTATAGCGCGGCCCGGCCCGGGTGAGAAGGCGTGTTCCCGATACGTTCCGGAAATTTCCGCAGATCGCCCTTCACCGGCAAATCTCTGCTTGAAGTCTGGAAAACGGGCGCATCCCCCGCAGGGCGCCCAAATGTTAGCGCAACATATGCAACACTTTGCCGCCTGTCGCGCACAAATGTTTGCCAGCTGTCGCGTGGCGGGCTAAGTCACGCTCAGGCGTCGATATTGGTAAGGATATGTGACCATGGCGGAGTTCTCGAAGATTCTCGTGGCCAATCGCGGCGAGATCGCGATCCGCGTGATGCGGGCAGCCAACGAGCTGGGCAAGAAGACCGTCGCGGTCTATGCCGAGGAGGACAAGCTGGGCCTGCACCGCTTCAAGGCGGACGAGGCCTACCGGATCGGCGAAGGGCTGGGCCCGGTTGCGGCCTATCTGTCGATCCCCGAGATCATCCGCGTCGCGAAGATGTCGGGCGCCGACGCGATCCATCCCGGTTACGGCCTGCTGTCGGAGAATCCCGAATTCGTCGAGGCCTGCGACGCGGCGGGGATCACCTTCATCGGCCCGAAGGCCGAAACGATGCGCGCGCTCGGCGACAAGGCCTCTGCCCGCAAGGTCGCGATTGCCGCGGGCGTGCCGGTGATTCCGGCGACCGAAGTGCTGGGCGATGATTTCGACGCCATCGCCGCCGAGGCCGCCGGGATCGGCTATCCGCTGATGCTGAAGGCCAGCTGGGGCGGCGGCGGGCGCGGCATGCGCCCGATCCAGGACCCGTCCGAGCTGAGGGACAAGATCGCCGAGGGCCGCCGCGAGGCCGAGGCCGCCTTTGGCAATGGCGAGGGCTACCTGGAGAAGATGATCACCCGCGCCCGCCATGTCGAGGTCCAGATCCTCGGCGACAAGATGGGCAACATCTATCACCTCTACGAACGCGACTGCTCGGTCCAGCGGCGCAACCAGAAGGTCGTCGAACGCGCCCCCGCCCCCTACCTGTCCGAGGCGCAGCGCGAGGAGATCTGCGAACTGGGCCGCAAGATCTGCGCCCATGTGAATTACGAATGCGCGGGCACGGTCGAATTCCTGATGGATATGGAGACGGGGCGCTTCTACTTCATCGAGGTGAACCCGCGGGTCCAGGTGGAACATACCGTCACCGAGGAAGTCACCGGCATCGACATCGTCCAGGCCCAGATCAAGATCGCCGAGGGCAAGTCGCTGACCGAGGCGACCGGCAAGGCCAGCCAGTACGACATCCGCCTGACGGGGCACGCGCTGCAGACGCGGATCACCACCGAGGATCCGCAGAACAACTTCATCCCCGATTACGGCCGCATCACCGCCTATCGCAGCGCCACCGGCATGGGGATCCGGCTGGATGGCGGCACGGCCTATGCCGGCGGCGTCATCACCCGCTATTACGACTCGCTGCTGGTGAAGGTGACGGCCAAGGCGCAGACCCCCGAGGCCGCGATCCGCCGGATGGACCGGGCGCTGCGCGAATTCCGCATCCGCGGCGTGTCGACCAATATCGATTTCGTCATCAACCTGCTGAAACACCCGGTCTTCCTCAACAACGAGTATTCGACCAAGTTCATCGACACCACGCCCGGGCTGTTCGATTTCAAGACCCGCGCCGACCGCGCGACCAAGGTGCTGACCTATATCGCCGACATCACGGTGAACGGCCAACCCGAGACCGCCGGGCGCGTGAAGCCGGAGGCGCGCGAGCCGCGCCCGCCGGAGGTCGAGCACGGGCTGGCCCCCGCGGGCACGCGCACCCTGCTGGAGGCCGAAGGGCCGCGGGCGGTCGCCGACTGGATGGCCGCGCAGGACCGGCTCCTGCTGACCGACACGACGATGCGCGACGGGCACCAGTCGCTTCTGGCGACGCGGATGCGCTCGATCGACATGATCCGCGTGGCGCCTGCCTATGCGGCGCATCTGCCGGGGCTGTTTTCCGTCGAATGCTGGGGCGGCGCGACCTTCGACGTGGCCTATCGCTTCCTGCAGGAATGCCCCTGGCAGCGGCTGCGCGACCTGCGCGCGCGCATGCCCAACGTGATGACCCAGATGCTGCTGCGCGCCTCCAACGGCGTGGGCTACACCAATTACCCCGACAATGTGGTGCAAAGCTTCGTGGCGCAGGCCGCGGCCTCGGGCGTGGATGTCTTCCGCGTCTTCGACAGCCTGAACTGGGTGGAGAACATGCGCGTCGCCATGGATGCGGTGATCGCGGCGGACAAGCTCTGCGAGGGCACGATCTGCTATACGGGCGATCTGCTGGATCCGGCGCGGTCGAAATACGACCTGAATTACTACGTCTCCATGGGCAAGGACCTGAAGGCCGCGGGCGCGCATGTGCTGGGGCTGAAGGACATGGCGGGCCTGCTGAAACCCACACAGGCCGGGATGCTGGTGCGCGCGCTGAAGGAGGAGGTCGGCCTGCCGATCCATTTCCACACGCATGACACCTCGGGCGTGGCGGGCGCCACGATCCTGGCCGCCGCCGAGGCCGGGGTGGATGCGGTCGATGCCGCGATGGACGCCTTCTCGGGGGGCACCTCGCAGCCCTGCCTCGGCTCCATCGTCGAAAGCCTGCGCCACACCGCGCGCGATACCGGGCTGGACATCGCCCGGATCCGCGAGATCTCGGATTACTGGGAGGCCGTGCGGGCGCAATACGCGGCCTTCGAGGCGGGGCTTCAGGCCCCGGCCTCCGAGGTCTACCTGCACGAGATGCCCGGCGGGCAGTTCACCAACCTCAAGGCGCAGGCCCGGTCCATGGGGCTGGAGGAGCGCTGGCACGAGGTCGCCCAGACCTATGCCGAGGTGAACCAGATGTTCGGCGACATCGTGAAGGTCACGCCCTCCTCGAAGGTGGTCGGCGACATGGCGCTGATGATGGTGTCGCAGGGGCTGACCCGCGCCGAGGTCGAGGATCCCAAGAAGGACGTCGCCTTCCCCGACTCGGTCATCGACATGATGAAGGGCAATCTGGGCCAGCCCCCGGGCGGGTTCCCGGCAGGCATCGTCGCCAAGGTGCTGAAGGGCGAGGCGCCCAATACCGAACGTCCGGGGCTGCACCTGCCGCCCGTCGACCTGGAGGCCGAGCGCGCGAAGCTGGCGGAACAGTTCGGGGTGGAGATCGACGACGAGGACCTGAACGGGTCGCTGATGTATCCCAAGGTCTTCGCCGATTACATGGCGCGGCACGAAACCTACGGGCCGGTGCGCACCCTGCCGACGCGGACCTTCTTCTACGGGATGGAACCGGCCGAGGAGGTCTCGGTCGAGATCGATCCCGGCAAGACGCTGGAGATCCGGCTGCAGACGGTGGGCGAGACCCAGGACGATGGCGATGTGCGGGTGTTCTTCGAGCTGAACGGCCAGCCGCGCACGATCCGCGTGCCCAACCGGGCGGCCAAGGCCTCCTCCGCGGCGCGGCCCAGGGCGGAGGCCGGGAACCCCCGCCATATCGGCGCGCCGATGCCGGGCATCGCCTCGCAGATCTCGGTCGCGCCGGGACAGGAGGTGAAGGAGGGCGACCTGATCGTGGTGATCGAGGCGATGAAGATGGAGACCGGGCTCTATGCCGAAGCGGCGGGCAAGGTGAAGGCCGTCCATGTCACCCCCGGCGCGCAGATCGACGCCAAGGACCTTCTGGTCGAACTGGAATGACCCCCGGCCGGGGGCGGTGCGCCGCCCCCGCCCCGCGCGACCGATTTGCCGCCTTTGCCCCGGCAGGAGCGGCCGCTAGGCTGGCCTGGCATCGATCCTTGCGGGAGGAGGCGCGCGATGGAAGAGGTTCTGCTGCATGTCGGCATGCACAAGACGGGGACGAGCTCGCTGCAGGCGACGCTGGCGGGCTATGACGACGGGGACACGGTCTATGCGCAGCTCGGACAATCCGCCAACCATTCCGTCCCGGTCTATACCGCCTTCTCCTCCCAGCCCGGCGCCTATCACCACTGGCGCGCCCTGGGGCTGGGCCCGTCGCAGGTCGAGGACCGGCGCCGCGGCTTCCTGAACCGCCTCGACGCCCTGCTGGCCCGCCCCGACCGCCGCAGGCTGATCCTGTCGGGCGAGGATATCAGCATTCTCGACCCGCAGGGAAAGACGGCGCTGATCGGGTTCCTGCGCGACAGGGTCCCGCGGCTCGACGTGGTGTGCTATCTGCGCTCGCCCGGCGGCTATGCCCTCTCTGCCTTCCAGCAGCGCATCCGCGGCGGCGGCATCGCCGCCCTGCCTCCGGTCTGCGACCCGCTCTACCGGCTGCGCACCGAGGGGTTCCGGGACGATCCGCGGGTCAGCCGGCTGCGGGTCCGCGAATTCGCGCGCGACAAGCTGAAGGGCCATGACATCGTCGAGGATTTCGCCGCGCTGACCGGGCTGGACACGGCCCGCATGACCCGCCGGACGCGCAACGAAGGCATGAGCGCCGCCGCGACCAAGCTGGTCTATTGCTTCAACCGGACCATGCCGCTGCGCGACGGCGACCGCGTGCTGCAGGCCGCGCGCCTGGCCCTGGGCGCCGAGATCGCCGCCGCCTATCCCGGACCCGGCCTCGAGGCGGCACGGGTGGCCTGCCTGGCGGAACATGCCGAGACGCCCTGGCTGCGCGACGCGTTCGCCATCGACTTCACCGCCGCGCTGCAGGATGCCGCGCCCCCCCGCGAGGCGCTGGAGGCGCATATGGCAGATCTGTCGGGCATCCCCATGGCCCCGCTGGACGCGCTTCTGGCGGAAAAGGCGATCTCGGGGCGTTTCCCCGCCCCCGCCGACAAGCTTCTGCGGCTTTACCTGTGGCATGTCGGAAAGACCCAGGAGAGGACAGAGCGGCAGGCCCGCCGCGCCGAGGCTACTCCATCGCCAGGATGAGGTTCCTGACCTGGGGATAGATCTCGTTTTCCCAGCGGCGCCCGTTGAACACCCCGTAATGGCCGACATTGGCCTGCAGGTGATGCCGCTTCAGATGCGGCCGCAGCGACGAACACAGCTCATGCGCGGCCGAGGTCTGCCCCAGCGCGCAGATGTCGTCGCGCCCGCCCTCGACGGTCAGAAGCGCGGTGCGCCGGATCGCGGCCGGTTTCACCTTGCGGCCGCGATAGGTGAATTCGCCCGTGGCCAGTTCCGCCTTCTGGAACACCCGCTCGATCGTTTCCAGGTAGAATTCCGCGGGCAGGTCGAGGACGGCGAAATACTCGTCGTAGAAATCCTTGATCTTCTGCGCCTCGCGCAGCTCGCCCCGCACCAGGTGGTTGAACAGCCGCCGGTGCTGGTCCTGGTGGCGCTCCATGTTCATCGACATGAAGGCATAAAGCTGCACGAAACCCGGATAGACCAGCCGGCCGCCCCCCGGATGCCGCGCGGGCACGCGGGCGATGACATTGGTCTCGAACCAGTCCATCGGCTTCTCGTTGGCCAGGTCGTTGACCGCCGTGGGGCTTTCGCGCACGTCGATCGGCCCGGCCATCAGCGTCATCGAGACCGGCGTGGCGGGGTTGCCGTCCTCCGACATCACCGCGACGGCGGCCAGGGCCTGCACGCAGGGCTGGCACACCGCCAGGATGTTCGAGCCCGGCCCGATATGTTCGAGAAAGCGGATCAGGTAGGCGACGTAATCCTCCACCCCGAAGGCGCCTTCGGACAGGGGCACGTCGCGGGCATTGGCCCAGTCGGTGACATAGACGTCGTGATCGCGCAGCAGCACCTCCACCGTGCCGCGCAGGAGCGTCGCGAAATGACCCGACAGGGGCGCGACCACCAGGATCGGCGGCTGCGCGGTATCGACATCCTTGCGGAAATGCAGCAGCTGGCCGAAAGGGAGCCGCATCGCCACCTCCTCGGTCACGGTCGCGTCGCGATTGCCGACCCGCACCTTGTGGATGCCGAAATCGGGGCGGGCATGGCCCAGCTCGAACCGCGAGAGCATTTCCATCGAGGCGTCGAACCAGGCTGCCGCGCCGGTCATCACCTGTCCCCAGGGGGTCCCGCCCAGGCGCAGGCTGCGCGCCATCCGCCGCATGGGCGCGATCGCGTCATCCTGGAACTGATAGCCCGCATACAGCATCCTGCCTGCCCCCTGCCTTGCCGCAGTTTGTCTCGCAGAAAAAAGTTAGTGCATGTTTCACCCTGCTGCGACAGTATTATCTGCAGTGCGGCATGAAACGCGGAGAAGCGGCCATGGTTCAGGCAACTCTGACCATTTCGTCCAAGAACTACTCGTCCTGGTCGCTGCGCGGTTGGCTGCTGTGCCGCCTCGCCGGGCTTGATTTCGAGGAAAAGCCCGTCTCTATCGACGATCCCGGCACCCGACAGGAACTGCTGCTGTTGTCGCCGACGGTGCGCGTGCCGCGCCTGGCCCATGACGGGGTGGAGGTCTGGGACACGCTGGCCATCGCCAATTACCTGCATGACACCTTCCCCGATGCGGGGATGTTCCCTGCCGACCGCAAGGCACGCGCCCATTGCCGCGCCATCTCGGGCGAGATGCATTCGGGGTTCTTCAACCTGCGCTCCGCGCTGCCGATGAACATCAAGGCGCGCCACGCCGCCTTCAAGGTCTTCTCGGGCGCGCGGCCCGACATCGCCCATGTCAAGGAAATCTGGGGCGACTGCCTGCGCGCCTATGGCGGGCCGTTCCTGTTCGGCGACGCGCCCTCCGTGGCCGATGCGATGTTCGCCCCGGTCTGCACGCGCTTCCGCACCTATGCGGTGGAGCTGGAGCCGCCGCTGGCCGCCTATTGCCGGACGATCTTCGACTGGGAACCGATGCGCGACTGGGAAGCCGCCGCCATGGCAGAACCCGACGAGATGGCCGAACTGGAAGTCGAGTTCTAGCCCGGCTCCGCCAGCCCCTCCATCGCGCGGAACCGCCCCCGCAGCGCCGGGGCGCGCGCCAGGTCGCGCAACCCCCCGCCCGGCATCGCCGCCGCGCGCAACCCGCGCGGCAGGAACAGCCCCTGCACCGCCGAGGGGCGGCCCAGCAGGCGCGCCTGCCCGTTCATCCGCGCCGCCGCCAGGACCGGTCCGATCCCCGCCCGGCGCGGCCGCACCGGGAAATACCCCGCCTGCCCCGCCTCCCCGGACATGTGCCGCGCCAATCCCCGGCACCAGTCGCCGCCCAGATGCGTATCGGCGTCGAGGCACAGCAGCCAGTCGCCCGCCGCCGCCGCCAGCCCCGCCGCCAGCGGCCCCCGCACCAGCCGCGCGCCCAGCTCGTCGGCGATCTCCGCGATGGCCGCCTGCGTGCCGTCATCGGCGAAGACAAGTTCCCGGATCAGCCCCGTGGTCAGGCCCGGCAGGACCGAGTGCAGCGTGCCCGGCAGTGTCGCGACCGCGTCATGCGTCGGGATCACCACGGAGATCGGTGCCGCCATGGCCTTTCCTTTCCTGGGCTCTTCGGTCATTTTCGGCGCGACCCGCGCCCCTGACCCGGAGACCTAGAGCCATGGCAGAGCAAACACAACGTCCGCGCAAGGTGCTGCGCCTCTCGGGCGCCGAGGCCCGTTCCTTCCTGCAGGGGCTCGTCACCAACGACATCGAGAGGCTGAAGGACGGGGCGGTCTATGCCGCGCTGCTGACCCCGCAGGGCAAGTACCTGTCGGATTTCTTCCTGGTCCCCGACGGGGCGGAGGCGGTGCTGATGGATCTGCCCGCCGCCCATGCCGAGGCGGTGGCGCAGCGGCTGAGGCTGTACAAGCTGCGCGCGAAAGTGACCATCGAGACCACGGAGCTGGGCGTGGAACGCGGGCTGGGCCCGGTGCCCGAAGGCGCCTTTGCCGATCCGCGCCATCCCGCCCTGGGCTGGCGCCGCTACGGGCCGGACCTGGCCGAGACGCCCCGGGTCGCCGCGATGATCGAGGCCGCGCGCATCGCGCAAGCCGTGCCGGAGGCGGATCTGGAGCTGATCCCGAATGACAGCTACATCCTGGAGGCCGGGTTCGACCGGCTCAACGGCGTGGATTTCCGCAAGGGATGCTATGTCGGGCAGGAAATCGTCGCGCGCATGAAGCACAAGACCGAGCTGCGCAAGGGACTGCGCCCGGTCAGCGTCTCCGAACCCGTCCCGGTCGGCACGCCGGTCCTGTCCGCGGGGAAGACGGCGGGAACGCTCTACTCCCAGGCGGAGGGGCTGGGGCTGGCCTTCCTGCGCTTCGACCGGATCGGCCCGGAGATGACGGCAGGCCCGGCACGCGTGGAACTGGCCGCGGGCGACTGACCGGCCCGCAGCCGCGCACCCTCACCGAAGCGCCCGCCGCGATGCCCGGCCCCGGGCAAGCCCCCCCTTCCGGGCGGTGCCGGGCCGGGTCAGGTCCGTGCCCCCCGATCAGGCGGCCGACGGACGCCGCCCCCGGAATGCGACCCCGGGATGCCCGGCAGCGGCGCTCATTCCTCTGCCAGGATGTCGAGGAAAGCGGGGCCGAACCGTTCGGCACGGCGCGCATCCAGGATCGTCTCCATCATGGCGATGTCGCGCGGACGCATCTCGGCGATGCGGGCGATCTGTCCGGCCGAGCAGCTCAGCGGCTTCAGCGTGCCGCAATCGCCGCGCGCCAGCTCGGCCTGTGCCGATAGCAGCCGGTCATAGAGCGTCCCGGAGCGCGAGCCCGCCAGCCGCCGCCGCGCCGGGTGCAGCCGCTCCGCCTCGCCCGCGATCACCTCCAGGAAGGCCGCGCCATAGGCCTCGAGCTTCTTCGCCCCGACGCCGCCGATGCGCGCCATCTCGTCCAGGCCCTGCGGCCGCCGCTCGGCCATCTCGGCCAGGGTCTTGTCGTTGAAGACCACATAGGCCGGCACTTGCTGCGCCTCCGCCAGCGCCCTGCGCTTGGCCTTCAGCGCCGAGAAAAGCGGCGCATCCTCCTCGGGGACCATCTCCTTTGCGGCGGGACGGCGCTCCGCCCTGGCCATCGCGTCCCTGCGCAGGTCGACCCGGACCTCGCCCTTCAGCACCGGGCGGGCGGCCTCGGTCATGTAGAGCGCGCCATGGCGTTCGGTATCGGGCCGCAGCAGGTCGCGCCCCATCATCTGCCGGATCAGCCCCTGCCACTGGGTCTTCGAGAATTCCCGGCCGCAGCCGAAGGTCGGCAGCCGGTCATGACCGCGGATCTTGACCTTCTCGGTCTCGGATCCGGTCAGGATGTCGATCAGATGCCCCGCGCCGAAGCTTTCGCCGGTGCGCAGCGCCGCCGACAGCACCTTCTGCACCGCCACCGTGCCGTCGATGATCTCGGGCGGGACCTGGCACTGGTCGCAATGGCCGCAGGGGTCGGACTCTTCGCCGAAATAGCCCAGCAGCACCTGCCGGCGGCATCCCAGCGCCTCCGCCAGGCCCAGCAGGGCGTTCAGGCGGCCATGATCGGCATCCTTGCGTTCGGGCGGCGCGGCGCTTTCGTCGATCTGGGCGCGGCGCAGGCGGATGTCGTCCTGGCCATAGAGCGTCATCGTCTCGGCCGGGCCGCCATCGCGCCCTGCGCGGCCGATCTCCTGGTAATAGGCCTCGATGGATTTCGGCAGGTCGGCATGGGCGACCCAGCGGATGTCGGGCTTGTCGACCCCCATCCCGAAGGCGACCGTGGCCACCACGATCAGCCCGTCCTCGCGGCTGAACCGGGTTTCCACCATCCGCCGGTCCTCGGCATCCATGCCGCCGTGATAGGACACCGCCTCGTGCCCGTCCTTGCGCAGGGCATCGGCCAGCTGCTCGGTCTTGGCGCGGGTGCCGCAATAGACGATGCCCGACTGGCCCTTGCGCGCGGCGGCGAAGGACAGGATCTGGCGGCGGGGATTGTCCTTGGGCTGGAAGGCCAGGTGGATGTTCGGCCGGTCGAAGCCCCGCAGGAAGGTGTCCGGCTGCCCTCCGCCGAAGAGCCGCGTCACGATCTCCGCCCGGGTCTCGGCATCGGCGGTGGCGGTGAAGGCGGCGACCGGCACGCCCAGATCGCTGCGCAGCGCGCCGATGCGCAGGTAGTCGGGGCGGAAATCATGGCCCCACTGGCTGACGCAATGCGCCTCGTCCACGGCGATCAGCCCGACGCCCAGCCGCTGCATCAGCATGCGCGTGCCCGAGGCGGCCAGCCGTTCGGGCGCCATGTAGAGAAGCTTCAGCCGCCCTTCATCGATGGCGCGGAAGACCTCCTCGGTCTCTTCCTCGGTATTGCCCGAGGTCAGCGCGCCCGCCTCCACGCCGACGGCCCGCATCGCGCGGACCTGGTCGCGCATCAGCGCGATCAGCGGCGAGATGACCACGGTGACGCCCTCGCGGCAGAGCGCGGGCAGCTGGTAGCACAGGGATTTGCCGCCGCCCGTGGGCATGATGGCCAGCGTGTCGCGGCCCGCGATGACGGCATCGACGATCTCCTCCTGTCCGGGGCGGAAGGCGTCGAAACCGAATATCTCCGACAGCAAGCTGCCGGGGGACCGGAAAAGCCCGTCTGGCATGGGGCGAAGGCCTGTTCTTGTCTGCTGCTCGTTCCGGCATAACTCTGACACAACAAGCCCCGGTTAACAAGCAAGGCCCCGATGCCTCCCCGTTTCGAACGCTTCATCGCCCCGGCCCGCCCGCGCAGCGGATTGTGGCGCACCCTCCTCGCGATCCTTGCGATCCTGGTGCTGACCTTCGCGCTGCAGGCGGCGGGATTGTGGGCGGCGGTCGGGCTGCTCGGCCCGGGCGCGCCCGCGGTGCTGGAAGACCTGGCCGGGGGCGCCACGCCGCTGTCGGTGCTGGTGCTGCTGGCCAGTTTCCTGCCGCTGGTCCTGTCGGTGCTGCTGGTCACGCGGCTCTTGCTGCGGCGCCCGCCCGCGACGCTCTGGGGCGAGGGATGGCTGCCGGATTTCCTGCGCGCCGCGCTGGTGATGGCGCTGGTGATGACGGCATTCCTCTGGGTGGCGCCCGGGGATGGCGACGCCGCCGCGTCGCTGAATGTCGACCCGGTCCTGTGGGCTTCGCTGCTGCTGCCGGCGCTTATCCTGATCGCCGGTCAGACGCTGGCCGAGGAACTGATGTTCCGCGCGCTGCTGATGCAGCAGCTGGCCGCGCGGCTGCCGCGATGGCCGCTGATCTGGTTCTGGCTGCCGGCGCTGCTTTTCGGCGCGGCCCATTACGCGCCGGGGCTCGGGGTCATGTCGCCCCTGGCGATGGGCTACGCGCTGGCCTTCGGGCTCGCCGCGGCGGACCTGACCCGGCGCAGCGGCAATCTGGGCAGCGCCTGGGGGCTGCACCTGGCCAACAACGCCTTCGCCATCCTCGTCTTCTCCAGCGAGAGCCAGCTTTCGGGACTGGCGCTCTGGCATGTGCCCTACCCGGTGGAGGCGCTGCAGGCGCAGCCCTGGCTGGCGCTGGTCGACCTCGTCCCGCTGGCCCTGGCCTGGGCGATCCTGGCCCGGCCGACGGCGCGCTGATTGCAATTCCCCCGCAGCGTCAGTATCTGAGGCGCAACGGTGACACAGGCAGGCTCATGAACTGGATTTCGAACTACGTCCGTCCCAAGATCAACTCGCTTTTCTCCCGCCGGGAGATGCCCGAGAACCTGTGGACCAAGTGCGACGAGTGCGGCACCATGCTGTTCCATCGCGAGCTGCGCGAAAGCCTGAATGTCTGCACCAATTGCGGCCACCACATGGCGATCACCCCGCGCGACCGGTTCATCGCCCTGTTCGACGGCGGCATGTTCGCCGAGGTGAAGGTGCCCGCGCCGGTCGCCGACCCGCTGCATTTCCGCGACCAGAAACGCTATCCCGACCGCATGAAGGCCGCGCAGCGCAGCACGCATGAGCAGGAGGCGATGCTGGTCGCCACCGGCGAGATCGGGCGCACCCCGATCGTGGCCGCCGCGCAGAATTTCGGCTTCATGGCCGGGTCCATGGGCATGTATGTCGGCAATGCGATCATTGCCGCCGCCGAAACGGCGGTGAAGCAGGGGCGGCCGCTGGTGCTGTTCTCCGCCGCCGGGGGCGCGCGCATGCAGGAAGGCATCCTGTCGCTGATGCAGATGCCGCGCAGCACCGTCGCCGTGCAGATGCTCAAGGAAGCGGGCCTGCCCTATATCGTCGTGCTGACCCATCCCACCACCGGGGGCGTGACGGCCAGCTACGCGATGCTGGGCGACGTGCAGATCGCCGAGCCCAACGCGCTGATCTGCTTTGCCGGGCCGCGGGTGATCGAGCAGACGATCCGCGAGAAGCTGCCCGAGGGGTTCCAGCGCGCCGAGTACCTGCTGGAACACGGGATGCTGGACCGCGTCACGCCGCGCGGCGAGATGCGCACCGAGCTGATCACCATCACCCGGATGCTGATGGGCCTGCCGCCGGCGATCATGGGCGAACTGCCCGCCCCCGGCACCCCGGCCGAGCCCCAGGCGGAAGAATGACGCAGGGGTCCGACGCGCTGCTGGCGCGGATGATGACGCTGCACCCCAAGGTGATCGACCTGACGCTGGACCGGGTGGAGCGGCTTCTGGCGGCGCTGGACCATCCCGAAACGCGCCTGCCCCCGGTGATCCACATCGCCGGGACCAACGGCAAGGGATCGACCCTGGCGATGATCCGCGCCGGGCTGGAAGCCGCGGGCGGGACCGTGCATGCCTATACCTCGCCGCATCTGGTGCGGTTCCACGAACGCATCCGCCTGGCCGGGGAGCTGATTTCCGAGGATGCGCTGAACGCGCTGCTGGATCAGTGCCTTGCCGCCAACGGCCCGGACCCGATCACCTATTTCGAGATCACCACCTGCGCAGCCTTCCTGGGCTTCTCGCGCGTGCCCGCGGACTGGTGCCTGCTGGAGACCGGGCTGGGCGGACGGCTGGATGCCACCAATGTCCTGGACCGGCCGCGCCTGACGGTCATCACCCCCGTCAGCCTCGACCACCAGCAATATCTCGGCGATGCGCTGGGACAGATCGCGGCGGAGAAGGCCGGCATCCTGAAGCCCGGCGTGCCCTGCATCGTCGCGCGCCAGCCCGCCGAGGCGATGGAGGCGATCGAGGCCCGCGCCGCGCGGATCGGCGCGCCGCTGATCGTCTGCGGCCGCGATTTCGATGCCTGGGAAGAGATGGGCAAGCTGGTCTTCCAGGACGCGGACGGGCTGCTGGACCTGCCGATGCCCGCGCTGCGCGGCCGCCACCAGATCGAGAATGCCGGCATGGCCGTGGCCGCGCTGCGCCACCTGGGCATGGCGGCGGAAGCCTGCGAGACCGCGCTGACCGGGGCAGACTGGCCCGCGCGGATGCAGCCCCTGATCGATACGAAGCTGAACGCGCTGGTTCCGAAGGCAGAGCTGTGGCTGGATGGCGGGCACAACCCCTCGGCGGGCGAGGCGCTGGCCGCGACCCTGGCCAAGATGCCCCAGAAAGAGACGATCCTCGTCTGCGGGATGCTGAACACCAAGGACCCGCTGGGCTATCTCAAGCCGCTGGCGGCGCATGTGCGCAACGTGATCGCGGTCGGGATCCCGGATGCCCCGGCCACGCTGAGCGCCGAGGAGACGGCCGCCGCCGCGACGGAGGCCGGGATGCAGGCCAATGCCGCCGAGTCGGTCGCGGCCGCGCTAGCCGCGCTGAACGACGTGGCCCCCAGGGCGCGCATCCTGATCTGCGGCTCGCTCTACCTGGCGGGCGCCGTGCTGCGCGAAGCCTGACCGCGCGGGCGCTCCGGCGCCGCCCCGGCGCAACGGGCGCCGCACCGGCATCTCCCGAGACGGACAGGCAGGCATCCGCCCTGCCCCTGAAGGACCGGCATCCGCCGGAGGCCCGCAGGGAACTGCGCGGCGCGCGCCCGGCGACGGGCGTTTCCGCGCGCGGGCGGGCGGATCGGCCGGACCCTCCGCGCGGC
>NZ_JACVXA010000004.1 GCF_014903745.1 Mangrovicoccus algicola
GCCCTCCGGCGCGGCGACGGGGCTGCCGCCGGGACGGGCCAGCCCGCCCAGCGTGAGCCGCGGCGCCCCGGCGCCGTCGCGTCCGGCGAGAAACAGCAGCTCCATCCCCTCCCGCGTGCCGAGGAAAAGCGGCAGGCCGGGCACGAGGCGCCGGGTGCCGGGGGCGAAGCTCTCGGCCAGCAGCGCCGCGCCGATCCGCGCCAGCGCCGCCTCGCCGATATCCAGATGCGCGGCCTCCCATTCGGCGATGCGCGTCGTGTCGAGCCGCGCGGTGGCGCCGCGCAGGGTGAAGGGGGCCGGGGCGGGATCGGGGGCCTGAGCAGGCGGATGGTCGCGGAAATGGACGGCCAGGTCGCGTGCATCCATCAGCGGCTGCAGGTCCTGGATGGCCTGCAGGGCCGGGGTGCCGACGAGCTGCACGATCTGCAGCCCCGGCAGCGCCGCCAGCGGCGCGATATCCGCGATGCCGGTCCGGCCGAGATCGAGCGACCGCAGCGCCGCGAGCCCGGCGATCTCCTCCGGCAGGCGGGCGAGCCCGGCCAGGCCGAAGAGGCTCAGCTCGGTGGCGCCGGAGCGGGCCGCCTCGCGGATGCGGCGGAGCGCCTCGTCGTGATCGGTGGTCATGGCGGCAGGGTCCTCCGGGCTTGGCGCGCGGACCCTGCCCGCAGGCCCGGGCAGCGTCAAGCGGCGCGGGCGGCGGGCAGGATCGCCTGTTCGATCAGAGCCATGAGATCGCCGAAATAGCCCTGGCTGCGGGCCGGGCGCGTGGGATCGGAGGTGATGACCAGCGACAGGCCCAGATCCGGGGCGGTGGCCGCGATCTGCCCGCCATAGCCGCGCGCCAGCGCCAGCCGGGTGCCGCCGGGGCGGCCGAGGAACCAGCCCAGCCCGTAATCCAGCCCCGAATAGGGCGACCGGGTGCGGGGGCGGAAACTGTCCTCGACCCAGCGGCGCGACACGACATCGCCGCCGCCCTGCCGGATCGCCTCGGCAAAGCGCAGCAGGCCTTCGGGCGAGGTGGCCATGTCATTGCCGCCCAGGTAATAGCCCTGCGGATCGGCCACCCAGGGGGCGAAGGGCATGTCCAGCGGGCGGCCCAGCCGGTTGCGCGCGAGTTCCAGCAGCGACTCGCCCGTCACCTCCGCCAGGATGGCGCCCAGCACGTGGTAGCTGCCGGTGGAATAGAGCATGCAGGCGCCCGGCTCGGCCACGAAGGGCCGGCTCAGCGCGTCGGCCACCCAGTCCGGCGAGGAGACCCAGGCGCCGTAATTCGCGCCCGAGGTCCGTTCCAGCCCGGCCTGCATGGTGATCAGGTTCTCCACCGTCAGGCGCGGCACCCGGGGATCGGCGCGCGGCGGCACCAGCCCGGGGGCCAGCGCGCCGATGGTCGCGTCCAGTCCCGGGATCTCGCCGCGGTCGATCGCGGTGCCGGCCAGCGTGGCGACAAGCGTCTTGGAGACGGATTTCACGTTGGCAGGACGATCGAGCGCCGGGCCGCGGACCCGCCGGGCGAGGACGATGCGCCCCTCCTGCGCGACCATCACGGAATGAAGCTGGTCCATCTGCGCGGCGCGGGCGGAGACGGCATCCCAGGGGCTCTGGGCGGCAAGCCGCGAAGCGGCGATCAGGGCGGGCAGGGCGAGGCAGGCGCGGCGGGTGAGCATGGGCCGATCATGGCGTCCGCCCCGGCTCCGGGCGAGTCACGAGCCGGTGAGCTCAGACCAGGCCGCGCGCCCGCAGCAGGCGATAGACCAGCACCATGAAGCCGGCCCCGGCAAGCAGCGCGGCCGCGCCCGCCAGATGCGCGGCATGGCCATGGCCGGTGGTGCCGACCTCGGCCGAGAGCAGGAAGATCATGTTGCCGTCCAGCCCCAGCGGCGCGATGCGCGGGGTCGCCCGGATCAGCGCGCCGATGCCGATGAACAGCCCCGCCAGCAGCAGCATGCCGCCGCTGCCGAGCCCCATCGCATCGCCGCCGAAGCGCCAGGCGATCCCGGCCAGCACCCCCAGCGCCGCGCCGGGCAAGAGGTTGCGCAGCACCGGCGCGGGATCGGCCATGGATCCCATGATCGCCGAGAAGACGCAGAGCGACAGCGCACCGGCCATCGCGATGATGCTGCCCGTGGCCAGAAGGACGGTGATCCCGGCGGCGGCACACAGGCCCGCCAGCGCCCCGCGCCGCAATGCCATGGACAGGGTATGATGCTCAAAGCGGAAGGGATGCGGCGTCTCGCGCGCGGGGGTGAAGGCCAGGCTGGTCAGCGTGACGGCACAGACCCCGATCAGCGTGCACCAGACCCGGTCCACGGCCAGCTCCAGCGGATCGGCATGCACGGCCAGCGCGGGCAGCATCACCACCGCGCAGGTCATCGCCGCCATCATCGCGCCGTAGGAATAGATCGTGCCGATCCAGTAGGCCAGCGCCACCCCGGCAAAGGCGGTCAGCCCCAGCACCGCGACATGAATCACCGGATCGCCGGTCACCACCAGCGCCCCCAGCCCGATCGCCGCGCCGATCGCCGTGCCCAGCAGCCGCAGCGCCCCGCGGATCAGGATGTCCTCGCGCCAGGGCTGGACGACGACCCAGACCGGCATCGCCGCCCAGTACGGGTTGGCCAGCCCCAGCGCATGGGCCAGCGCCAGCGCGCCGAAGGCGGCGAGGAACAGCCTCGCGGCGCGCGGCAGGTCCGGGATCAGGTCGGAAGGCAGGCGGAAACTGGACGGAAACACGCGGTATACTCCGGAACGGATGCCCGCCCCCGCCTAGACCCGCGATGCGGCGCAGGGAAGCGGGGCTCAAGGGAACGTGATCGCCCCCAGGTCCCGGCGGATGCCGCGCAGCCGCAGGCGGCCGGGCGGCGCCCCGCGGGCCGCGGCAGCCTCCTCGCGGCGGCTGCGGGGCTCAGTGGCCGCGCACGGCGCCTATCACGCCCGTCGAGAGGCCGTTGCCGTAATTGATCTCGTAGGCGTTCAGGTCGCCCTCGTCGACCATATAGACCCCATAGCCGGGATCGAGGAAGGTTACGCGGTTATTCGCGAAATTCATTGCCAGAACGGCATGCCCGCCCAGCCAGACGGGCGGCTGGCCCGGCGTCTGGGTGTACCAGTAGACGCCCGTCAGGACCGGCTTTGCCGGGCGCGCCTGGCGCAGGATGCGCAGGATGCCTGCGTCATTGGCGAGCGGCAGGGTGGTCACGCGCAGATATTCGGACAGGACGGTGCCGATGATATCGAGCTGCGTGCCGATATTGTCATAGTCGCGCACCCCCTCCTTGGACTTGTTGACCGCGCCCTCCGCCCTGCCGCACCAGCTGCGGATCACCTGTTCATCCAGGGTCCTGTTCTGCATCGCCTTCGCCATCATCGCGATGCAGGCGCAGGCACAGCTGTTATCCCTGTCTTGCTCGTACCAGCTATAGGTGTTTCCGTCGGGCGCCTGGACGCCGTGATGCCATCCCATGTTCCGATCCTCCGGGTTGCGGCGCGGCCCCGATGCCGCGACAACATATTCAGGATGACGAATTCGGATGCGGCTGCCTATGCTGAATCTCACAGTCGCAGGGCTGCGGGCAGGGGGCGGCCGGGCTTGCGTATTGACCCTTGCGCGCGGTTTTCCTAGACCGCCAGCGACCAAGACCCGCAATTCCGCCCGTCCGGATCGCGTCGGCGCGCGCCGCCCGCTCCGGGACGGCCAGCACGAGGCCCGCCATGACCGACCGCCCCACCTGTTTCCAGGACATCCTGATGCGCCTCCAGGCCTATTGGGCGCGGCAGGGCTGCGCGGTGCTGCAACCCTATGACATGGAGGTGGGCGCGGGGACCTTCCACCCGGCGACCACGCTGCGCGCCCTCGGCTCGAACCCCTGGGCCGCGGCCTATGTCCAGCCCTCGCGCCGCCCGACCGACGGCCGCTATGGCGAGAACCCCAACCGGCTGCAGCATTACTACCAGTACCAGGTGCTGATAAAGCCGTCGCCCGCGAACCTGCAGGAGCTGTATCTGGGAAGCCTCGAGGCGATCGGCATCGAGATGGACCTGCACGACATCCGCTTCGTCGAGGATGACTGGGAAAGCCCGACGCTGGGCGCCTGGGGCCTGGGCTGGGAAGTCTGGTGCGACGGCATGGAAGTCAGCCAGTTCACCTATTTCCAGCAGGTCGGCGGCCATGACTGCCGCCCCGTCTCGGGCGAGCTGACCTACGGGCTGGAACGTCTGGCGATGTATGTGCTGAACATCGACCACGTGATGGACATGCCGTTCAACGATCCCTCCAGCCCGCAGCCCCTGACCTATGGCGACGTGTTCCGCCAGACCGAAGGCGAGTACAGCCGCTTCAACTTCGACCAGGCGGACACGGAAAAGCTGCTGCAGCATTTCGAGGATGCCGAGGCCGAGTGCCGGGCGATCCTGGAAGCGCCCTTCGACGATCCCAAGACCGGGCGGCGCATCGTCATGGCCCATCCCGCCTATGACCAGTGCATCAAGGCCAGCCACCTGTTCAACCTGCTGGATGCGCGGGGCGTGATCTCGGTCACCGAACGGCAGGCCTATATCGGCCGGGTCCGCGCGCTGGCGAAGATGTGCGCCGATGCCTTCGTGCAGACCGAGGCGGGCGGCTACGCCGCCTGAACCTTCCGGGCGGGGTCCGGTCCGCTTCCGCCGCGCGCGGCGACCGGGGCGGGCCCGTCTTGCGCTCATCTGTCAGGGGGAGGTTTGGAGGTCCCGGGGCGTTGCGGTGTGGGGGCTGTTGATGCGCGGCCCCGGGACCTCTGGCATCGCGTCGTTGCGATGAGACCGTTATGCCGGTGCCCCGTGGCAGGTGCAGGGTGTCCCGGCGGCGGGGCCGGGGTCATTTCGCGGCAGAAACATGGCAGGCGGGATCAGAAGAAGCTCTGCGGGTCGATATCGACGGAGAGGCGCAGATTGGCAGGCGGGCGGAACTGCGCCAGCCAGGCGCGCAGCGCAGGCTGCAGGGGCGCGGTCTTGCCCGCCTTGACCAGCAGCCTGACCCGGTGGCGCCCGCGGATCCGCGCGATGGGGGCGGGGGCGGGGCCGTAGACCTCGGCGCCGATCTCCTTCAGCGGGCCCGCGCCGCGCGCCAGCGCCTGGCCGAAGCCGAAAGCCTGCGCCAGGTCGGGCGAACTCAGCACGATCCCCGCCATCCGGCCATAGGGCGGCATGGCCAGCATCCGCCGTCCCTCGGCCTCGGCGCGCCAGAACGCCTCCTCGTCGCCCGAGAGGATCGCGCGGATCACCGGGTGGTCCGGCTCGTAGGATTGCAGCAGCGCCAGCCCCGGCTTCTCGGCGCGCCCGGCGCGGCCCGCCACCTGGCGCATCTGCTGGAAGGTGCGTTCGGCGGCGCGCAGGTCGGACCCTTTCAGCCCCAGATCGGCATCGATCACCCCGACCAGCGTCAGGTTGGGAAAATTGTGGCCCTTGGAGACCAGCTGCGTGCCGATGATCAGGTCGGCATCGCCCGCGGCGATCTCCTCGATCCGCGCCTTCAGATCGCGCGCCGAGGCGAAGAGGTCCGAGGACAGCACCGCCAGCCGGGCCTCGGGAAACAGCTCCTGCGCCTCCTCGGCCAGCCGCTCCACCCCGGGGCCGACAGGGGCCAGCCGGTCCTCGGCGCCGCATTTGGGGCAGGCTTTCGGCGTGGGGATGGACAATCCGCATTGATGGCAGACCAGGCGGTTCTGGAACCGGTGCTCCACCAGCCGCGCATCGCAATCGGGACAGCCGATCTGGTCGCCGCAGGCACGGCAGACGGTGACCGGCGCATAGCCGCGGCGGTTGAGGAAGAACAGCACCTGTTCGCCCTTTTGGAGCCGCGCCTCGGCCGCGCGCTGGAGCGTGGGCGAGATCCAGCGGGTCGCGGGCAGCTCCTCGCGGCGCATGTCGATGGCGCGCATCTCGGGCAGGACCGAGGGGCCGAAGCGCGAGGACAGGTCCAGCCTGCGATACTTGCCCGCCTCGGCATTGGACCAGCTTTCCAGCGAGGGCGTGGCCGAGGCCAGCACCACCTGCGCCGCACATAGCGAGGCGCGCAGCACCGCCATGTCGCGGGCATTGTACAGCACCCCGTCCTCCTGCTTGTAGGAGGTGTCGTGTTCCTCGTCGACGACGATCAGCCCCAGATCGCGGAAGGGCAGGAACAGCGCCGAGCGCGCGCCGATCACCATCTGCGCGCCCCCCTCGGCCACCATGCGCCAGCAGCGGCGGCGTTCGGTCATGGTCACGCCGTGATGCCATTCGGCCGGCTTCGCGCCGAAGCGCGCCTCCACCCGGGTCAGGAATTCCGCGGTCAGCGCGATTTCCGGCAGAAGCACCAGCGCCTGCCGACCCGCGGCGAGGCAGGCGGCGACGGCCTCCAGGTAGACCTCGGTCTTGCCCGAGCCGGTGACGCCCTTCAGCAGCGTCGTGCCATAGGCGCCCGCGCGGATCGCCTCGGCCAGATGTTCTGCCGCCGCGCGCTGGTCGCCGGTCAGCGCCTTGCCGGGCAGCGACGGGTCGAGGGCGGGATAGGGCGTGTCGCGCGGCGCCTCGATCTCGGCCACGACCCCCTGCTGGACCAGCCCCTTGACCACCGAGGCGGTGACGCCCGCCTCGTCGGTCAGCTCCTTCAGCGTCACCGGCTGGCCGTCGAAGGCCTCCAGCGCGTCGAGCACTCGGGCCCGCGCATCGGTCATTCGCGACGGCGTCTCGGATCCGCGCAGCAGCAGGGTCTTCATCGAGGGCGGGTCGCTGAGCCCCGGGGCGCGGGCGGCAAGCCGCAGCATCGCGGGCCAGGGGGTCAGCGTGTAATCGGCGGCGCGCACCAGGAATTGCTGCATCTCCTCGCGCATCGGCGGCACGTCGAGGACCCGGTAGGCGGCGCGCAGCTTGGCGGCCTCGAACGTGCCGTCGCCCTCGCCCCAGACCACGCCCAGGATCTTGCGCGGGCCCAGGGGCACTTCGAGGAAATCCCCGGTGCGGCAGCCGCCTTCGGGCGCCTTGTAGTCCAGAAGCCGGTCCAGCGGCTGGGTGGTGAGGACGGAGATGCGCGTGCCTGCGGGGAACAAGGGGGGGTATCCTGCCGGTCTCGGATGTCAGGCCCGAGCCGTAGCGGAGGAAGCGGGGCAAGGGCAAGGGCGCAGGCGGGATGGCGGTCCCGCTGCGGGCGGGGCGATGGTGTCATCCTGCGGGGCGGCGCGCGTCGCGGCGGGTCCGGCGCTGCCCCGCCCGGCCGGGCGGCGCCACGGGGGCTGCGGCCATTCGGTCTTTGGCGGGCGGCGGAGGGCGGGGTATCAGGGGAGGCGGGCAGGAGGGCAGCCATGCAGGGAAAATGGATCGCCGGGATGATCGTCGGCGCCGCGGCGGCGGCAGGCGCCGCGATGTACTATCTGCAGGTCTACTACTATTACGACCCGGTCCCGGCGGCGCAGCTGGAGATCCGCCTGACCCCGCGATCGGGCGAGGCCGGGCCGCTGCCTGCGGCGGCGGTCGAGGCGATCGATGCCGCCTCCTCGCCCATCCGCTTCCGCGCCTGTTTCGAGACCCCGGTCCCGCTGGCGGAGCTGCGCGCGCGCTACGAGGCCTATCCCGCGGCGGAGCCGCTGACCGCGCCGGGCTGGTTCTCCTGCTTCGATGCCGCGGCGATCGGCGCGGCGCTGGAGGATGGCACCGCCACCGCCTTCCTGGGCGAGCGCGACATCCGCTACGGCATCGACCGGGTGGTCGCGGTGACGCAGGGCGGGCAGGGCTATGCCTGGCATCAGATCAATCCCTGCGGCGAGACGGTCTTCGACGGGGAACCCGCCCCCGAGGGCTGTCCGCCGCCTCCTGAGGAGTGACGGTCATGGACGCAGCCGACCCCATCCTGATCGGCGGCTTCGCCGCCTTCACCATCGCCATCGTGGTCTATTTCGCGGGGGTGCGCCTGACCGCGCTGGTGCCGTTCCTGCGGGCCTGGTCGATCCCGGAACCGGTTTCGGGCGGTCTGCTGGCAGCGGCGATCGCCTGGGCGGTGGTGATGCTGACCGGGCGGGAGGTGGCCTGGGACCTCGCGGCGCGGGATTTCCTGCTGGTCTATTTCTTCACCACGGTCGGGCTGTCGGCGCGGCTGTCGGACCTGGTGCGCGGCGGCCCCGTCCTGGCGGTGATGCTGGCGCTGACGCTGGGCTACATGGTGGTGCAGGCGGGGATCGGCATCCTCGCCGCGCTGGCCTTCGGCCTGCCACCGCAGGCCGGGACGATGCTGGGGACCGCGTCGCTGATCGGCGGGCATGGCACGGCGATCGCCTGGGGGCCGGTGGTGCAGCAGACCCATGGCGTGCCCGGCGCGGCGGAACTGGGCATCGCGATGGCCACGCTGGGGCTGATCGCGGCAAGCGTTCTGGGCGGACCGATGGCCCGGTTCCTGATCGACCGCCACCGCCTGGCGATCCCCGGCGCGGATCCGGCCTCATTTGCCGCGGCGGCCGTCTCGGCGGAGGGCCATGCCCCGGGCCGCGTCAGCAACGGCGATTTCCTGCGCGCGATCCTGTGGATCAACATCGCCGTGGGCCTCGGCACGGCGCTGCACGGGGCGCTGACGGAACTGGGGGTGATGCTGCCGCTCTTCGTGCCCTGCCTGCTGAGCGGCATCGCCTTGTCGAACACCGTGCCGCGCCTGCTGCCGCGGATCGAGTGGCCCGCCGGAACTCCCGCCATGGAGCTGATCCGGGAATTCAGCCTGTCGGTTTTCCTGTCGATGTCGCTGATGTCGATGGAACTGTGGACGCTGGCCGCGCATGCCGGGGTGCTGGCGCTGGGGATCGTGCTGCAATCGGCGGCGGCGGCGGGCTTCATCCTGCTGGTGGTGTTCCGCGCCATGGGGCGAGACTATTTCGCGGCGGTCGTCGCGGCGGGGTTCGCGGGCTTCTCGCTGGGCGCCACGCCCACCGCCATCGCCAACATGACGGCGGTGACCCAGCGCTATGGCCCCGCGCCGCTGGCCTTCATCGTGCTTCCGCTGGTCTCGGCCTTCTTCGTCGATCTCGCCAATGCGCTGGTGATCCAGCTCTCGCTGGGTCTCTGAGGCGCTTGCCATTCCCCGCCCGCGGCTGGTATCGCCCGCGGGACCCTGACCAGACGCAGAGACCTTTTCCGATGCCCGACCTGCTGATCGAACTCTTTTCCGAAGAAATCCCGGCGCGGATGCAGACGAAGGCGGGCGAAGACCTCAGGACGCTTGTCACGAACGGGCTGGTCGAGGCCGGGCTGACCTATGCGGGGGCGGGCGCCTTCGCCACGCCGCGCCGCCTGGCGCTGACCGTGCAGGGTCTGCTGGCGGAAAGCCCGACCCTGACCGAGGAACGCAAGGGCCCCAAGGTCGGCGCGCCCGAGAAGGCGGTCGAGGGATTCCTGCGCGCCACCGGGCTGACGCTGGACCAGCTGGAGATCCGCGACGAGAAGAAGGGGCAGGTCTATTACGCCACCTTCGAAAAGCCCGGCCGCAAGGCGGCGGAGATCGTCGCCGAGGTCCTGGCGGAGGCGATCCAGAAATTCCCCTGGCCGAAATCCATGCGCTGGGGCACGGGCGATCTGCGCTGGGTGCGGCCGCTGCATTCGATCCTGTGCATCCTTCATGACGAGGCGGGCCACGAGATCGTGCCGCTGGAGATCGGCGGGATCGTCTCGGGCGACACGACCGAGGGCCACCGCTTCATGGCGCCGGGCCGGTTCCGCGTGGGCAGCTTCGACGATTACGCCGCCGCGCTGTCGCGCCGTCACGTGGTCCTGGATGCCGATGACCGCGCCTCGCATATCTGGGCGGATGCCACCAACCAGGCCTTCGCCTGCGGGCTGGAGGTCGTGGAGGATCACGGGCTCTTGGTGGAGGTGTCGGGCCTGGTGGAATGGCCGGTCGTGCTGATGGGCGAGATCGGCGAGACCTTCCTGGACCTGCCGCCCGAGGTGCTGAAGACCTCGATGAAGGAGCACCAGAAATTCTTCTCGGTGAAGGACCCGGCGACGGGGCGGATCCTGCGCTTTGTCACCGTCGCCAACCGCGAGACCCGCGACGGCGGCGCCGAGATCCTGCGCGGCAACCAGAAGGTGCTGTCGGCGCGGCTGTCGGATGCGAAATTCTTCTGGGAAAACGACCTGCGCGTGGCCAAGGCGGGGATGGGCGACTGGCTGGACTCGCTGGGCCAGGTGACCTTCCACAACAAGCTGGGCAGCCAGGCCGGGCGGATCGGCCGGATCGCCGCGCTGGCGTGCGAGATCGCGCCGCTGCTGGGCGCCGATGCGGATCAGGCGGAGACGGCCGCAAGGCTGGCCAAGGCGGATCTGTCGTCGGAGATGGTCTATGAATTCCCCGAGCTGCAGGGGGTGATGGGCCGCTACTATATCGAGGCGGCGGGCCATCCCGCAGAGGTCGCCGCCGTCGCGGCAGAGCATTACCAGCCGCTGGGCCCGTCGGATGCGGTGCCCTCCGCGCCCTTGTCGGTGGCGGTGGCGCTGGCCGACAAGATCGATACGCTGACCGGGTTCTGGGCGATCGACGAGAAGCCCACCGGGTCCAAGGACCCCTTCGCGCTGCGCCGCGCCGCGCTTGGCGTGATCCGGCTGCTGCTGGAGAACGGGGTGCGCTGTTCGCTGGCGGAGGTCTTCGCGCGGGCGAACGGGGCGGCGGATGCCGCCGACCTGCTGTCCTTCTTCCATGACCGGCTGAAGGTCTACCTGCGCGACAAGGGCATCCCCCATGACGTGATCGATGCCTGCCTGGCGATGCCCGGGGCGGATGACATCGCGCTGCTGGTGAAGCGCGCGGAGGCGCTGGAAGGCTTCCTGAAGACCGCCGATGGCGGCAATCTGGTGCAGGGCTTCAAGCGCGCCAACAACATCCTCGCCCAGGCCGAGGCGGCGGACGGGGTGGAGTATTCCTTCGGACCCGACGTGAAGCTGGCGGAGACGGAAGAGGAGCGGGCCCTGTTCGCGGCGCTGGAGGGCGAGGGACGGGCGATCTCCTCGGCCATCGAGGCCGAGGATTTCGCGGCGGCCATGCGGGGCATGGCCGCCCTGCGCGCCCCGATCGACGCGTTCTTCGAGGCGGTGCAGGTCAATAGCGACAACCAGGTCGTCCGGCGCAACCGGCTGAACCTGCTGCACGTGATCCGCACGACCTGCAGCCAGGTGGCGGATCTGGGCCGCCTGGCCGGGGAGCGCGGCGCGCCGGTCCTGTGACAGGCCGCTTGCGCGCCGGCTCCGAGACGCGCTGGCCGGACCGCCCCGGCTTCGGGCCTCCCGGTGCAGCGGCGGCCGGGTCCGGCCCCGATCGCGGTGCCGCGGCGCTTGGCGCGGGGCGGCACGCGGTGTAGCCTCGGCCCCGGCGGCAGGACAGAGGACGCGACCCGTGCTGAAACAGCTGACCTTCAAGGCCTTCACCGAGATCACCCGCACGGCGACCATCTCGGTCGGCCAGCATGGCGGCCGCGCCAAGTGCCTGCAGCGGCTGATCCGGCTGGACATGCCGGTGCCGACCACCGTCGCGCTGAGCTTCGAGACCGTCCGCCGCATCGCCCAGGGCAAGATGACCGATGTCGCGGCGATCCTCGATTTCTTCGGCGAGGCGCCGCTGGTGTCGGTGCGGCCCTCGGCGGAGGGCACCGACTGGGGCGGGCCGGGGGCGATCCTCAATATCGGCATGACCGACCGGCGCCACGCGGTGATGGTCCAGCGCCGCGGCGAGGATGCGGCCAATGCCATCTATCTGCGTTTCATCCACACCTATGCCGTGCAGGTCGCCCATCTCGATGCGGAGCTGTTCCCGCGGGTGCCGCGCCCGGGGCGCTCGGACGTTGCCGAGGCGCTGCGGATTTTCGAGAGCGAGACGGACGAGCCCTTCCCGCAGCACCCGGCCGAGCAGCTGGCGGGGGTGCTGCGCTCGATGGCGCGGGCCTGGGAAGGCACATCGGCCCGGCTCCTGCGCAAGGCGCGCGGCGCGCCCGAGGAGGCGGGGCTGGGCCTCGTTGTGCAGCGCATGGCGCTTGGCGTCGGCGCGGATGAAAGCGGCGCGGGGGTGATGCAGTTCGTCGATCCCACCACCGGCCGCGGCCAGATCACCGGGCGCTACATGAGCCAGGCCCAGGGCCGCGACGCGCTGGCGCTGAAACATGCCGCGCTCTACCTCACGCGCGACCCGCGCGGCCCGTCGCTGGAGGAGCTGGCCCCGGAGATCTTCGACCGGCTCGTCGGGCTGGGCGACCTGGCGCGGGCGCGGCTGCGCGAGGAGATGCAGATCGAATTCGTCATCCAGGAGGGCGAACTGGCGGTGATCGACGCGGTGCGGGTGCCGCGCACGGCGCGCGCCAATGTCGAGATCGTCGTCGCCCTGGCCCGGGACCGCATCATCCCGCGCGAGGAGGCGCTGCTTCGGGTGCCGCCGCGCTCGCTCAACGAGCTGATGCACTGGCAGGTCGATCCTGCCGCGCCCCGTGCGGTCCTGGCCGGGGGGATCGCGGCCAGCCCCGGTGCCGCGGTGGGGCGGCTGGTCTTTTCCTCCACCCGCGCGCAGGCGCTGGCGGCGCAGGGCGAGGCCTGCATCCTTGTCAAGCGCGAGACCTCGCCCGATGACGTGCGCGGGATGCATGCCGCGCGCGGCGTGCTGACCGCCAAGGGCGGCATGTCCAGCCATGCCGCGGTGATCGCCCGCGGGCTGGGCGTGCCCTGCGTGGTGGGCGCGGGGCGCATCGCCATCGACCGCCGCGCCCGCGAGATGCGCCTGGCGGATGGCCGCATCCTGCGCGAGGGCGAGGTCGTGACGCTGGACGGCTCGGCCGGGGAGGTCCTGGAGGGCGCGGCCGAGATGCTGGAACCGTCGCTGGGCGAGGCGTTCCAGACGCTTTTGGGCTGGGCGGACGAGATCCGCGACATCGGCGTGCGGGTCAATGCCGACACGCCCGAGGATGCCCGCATCGCCCGCACCTTCCGCGCCGAGGGGATCGGCCTGTGCCGGACCGAGCACATGTTCTTCGACGATGACCGCCTGACGGTGATGCGCGAGATGATCTTCGCCGATGCGCCGGAGGACCGCGCCGATGCGCTGCGCCAGCTCCTGCCGATGCAGCGCGAGGATTTCACCCGGCTCTTCGAGATCATGGAGGGGCTGCCGGTCTGCATCCGGCTGTTCGACCCGCCGCTGCACGAATTCCTGCCCTCCGACCGCCAGGGGGTGGTGGACCTGGCCAATGCCCTGGGCCGCCCCGTCTCGGACGTGCAGGCGCGCATCGATTCCATGACCGAGTTCAACCCGATGCTGGGGCTGCGCGGCGTGCGGCTGGGGATCACCGTGCCGGAAATCTACGAGATGCAGGTGCAGGCGATCTTCGAGGCGGTGATCGCGCTGGGAGAGGCCGGGACGCAGGTCGTGCCCGAGATCATGCTGCCGCTGGTCTCGGCGCAGCGCGAGGTGGAGATCCTGCAGAGCCGGATCGAGCAGGTCGCGGCGCGGCTGCGCGCCGGGCGCGATGCGGCGGTCTCCTACCGGCTCGGCGTGATGGTGGAGACGCCGCGCGCCGCGCTGAAGGCCCATGCCATCGCCGAGCTCTGCGCCTTCATGAGCTTCGGCACCAATGACCTGACCCAGATGACCTACGGGCTGTCGCGCGACGATGCGGGGCGCTTCATGCAGACCTATGTCCATCAGGGCGTGTTCCGCGAGGATCCGTTCCATGTCCTGGACAAGGAGGGGGTGGGGGAGCTTCTGCGCATCGGCGCGGAGCGCGGCCGCCGCGCGAATGGGCGAATCGTCCTGTCGATCTGCGGCGAACATGGCGGCACCGCCGATTCGATCGCCTTCGCCCGCGATTGCGGATTCGATTACGTTTCCTGTTCGCCCTTCCGGGTGCCGGTCGCCCGCCTGGCCGCGGCCCATGCGGTCCTGGCACGCGGAAGTTGACGGAATCCCTGCCGGAATCCCTTCACTCGGCGTAAATCTGCCGAAACCCGACCTGTGGCCTTGGCGACACAGGGCGTTTGCTGCATGGCTGTGCCCCGGGGTTGCAAGGGCGGAATGCATCGGTATACGCGCCGGGTTGGATTTTGACGGAATTGGGTGAGATTGCGATGCTACGGCGTGTTCTTGTGACATTGGCGGCGTTCCTTGCTGTGGGATCCGCCTCTGCCGATGTAACCATGAGCACCTCCAACGATCCGTCTTTCGACCTCGATACCGGGCTGGATGCGGTCTTCGCCGCCGAACGCGACCTGCTGCTGTCGGGCGGCGTGCCGCTGGCGGCGCTGACCGTGCGGCCGGTCCCGCGCGGCGACCGCAAGCCGCGGTTCCGCAAGGTGGTGGAATACAGCCGTGACTGGGTCGCGCGCCAGAGCGTGAAGGGAACGGGCGCGGAATGGCGCTGCCTGTCGGAGGCGCTGTATTTCGAGGCCCGCGGCGAAAGTCTCAAGGGCCAGTTCGCCGTCGCCGAGGTGATCCTCAACCGGGTGAAATCCGGGGCCTATCCCGATTCCGTCTGCGGCGTGGTCAACCAGGGGACCGGACGCAGGCATGCCTGCCAGTTCAGCTATACCTGCGACGGGCGCGCCGAGACCATCCGCGAGACCCGCGCCTGGAGCCAGGTCTCGAAGGTTGCCGCGCTGATGCTGAAGGGCGCGAAAAGCAACCTCACCCACGGCGCCACGCATTACCATACCCGCGCCGTGCGACCGGCCTGGGCGCGGATCTTCCCCCGCACCGCCTCCATCGGCGTGCATTACTTCTACCGGCAATAACCCGCCTTCCGGGGCGGCAGGGCGGCGCGTTTCCTCCTTGCCACCGCGCGGCGGAGCGTGCACTTCTCGGGGTCCCGGATGACCCGTGCCGGATCTGGGCCGGAAATGGGCCGGGCGGGGCGGGGCGAGGCGGCAGAGGCCAGGAGAGACGAGATGCGGAAGCTGTTCGGAACCGACGGGGTGCGCGGCCGCGCCAATACCTACCCGATGACCGCCGAGATGGCGCTGCGCCTCGGTGCCGCCGCCGGGCGCTATTTCCGCCGCGACGGCAAGGACACGCATCGCGTGGTGATCGGCAAGGACACGCGGCTGAGCTGCTACATGCTGGAAACCGCGCTGACCGCCGGGCTGACCTCCACCGGCATGAACGTACTGCTTCTGGGCCCCGTGCCGACCCCCGCCGTGGGGATGCTGACGCCCTCGATGCGGGCGGATCTGGGCATCATGATCTCGGCCAGCCACAATCCGCACGAGGATAACGGCATCAAGTTCTTCGGGCCCGACGGGTTCAAGCTGGACGATGCCGCCGAGGAAGAGATCGAGGCGATGCTGGAGGCGGGGGTGGAGCCCGCGAAACCGGAGAATATCGGCCGCGCGCGGCGCATCGATGACGGCCGCTTCCGCTATCAGGAACGGGTGAAATCGACCTTCCCGCACGGCATGCGCCTGGACGGGCTCAAGGTGGTGATCGACTGCGCCAATGGCGCGGCCTATCGCGCCGCGCCCGAGGTGCTGTGGGAACTGGGCGCCGAGGTGATCCACCTGGGCGTCGCGCCGAACGGGCGCAACATCAATGACGGGGTGGGCTCCACAGCGCCGCAGGCCGCCGCGGAGGCGGTGCGCGCCCATGGGGCCGATGTCGCGATCTGCCTCGACGGCGATGCCGACCGGGTGCTGATCCTCGACGAAACGGGCCGGCAAGCGGATGGCGACCAGATCATGGCGCTCTTCGCCTCCCGCTGGGCCGCGGAGGGGCGGCTGAGGGACGGCACGCTGGTGGCCACAGTCATGTCGAACCTGGGGCTGGAACATTTCCTCGAGGCGCGCGGCCTGCGCCTGCACCGCACCCCCGTCGGCGACCGCTATGTCGTCTCGGCCATGCGCCGCAACGGCTGGAACCTGGGCGGCGAGCAGTCGGGCCATATCGTCATGACCGATTACGCCACCACCGGCGACGGCCTGCTGGCGGGGCTGCAATTCCTGTCCGAAATGGTGCGCACGGGCCGCCGGGCCTCGGATCTGGCCCAGAGTTTCGACCCCTGTCCGCAGCTTCTGCGGAATGTCCGTTACGCCCCCGGCACGGCGCCGCTGGAAACCGCGGCGGTCAAGGCGGCCATTGCCGCCGCCGAGGCGCGGCTCTCGGGGCAGGGGCGGCTGCTGATCCGGAAATCCGGCACCGAGCCGCTGATCCGGGTGATGGCCGAACATGTCGATCCCGCCCTGCTGAGCGAGATCGTCGAGGACCTGGCCGGGGTGGTGGAACACGCGGCCTGACCTGCCTGCGGCAACGGCAGAACGGTATCATATTCCGAATATCTGGCGGAATATCGCCTAAGATCGCAACCACTTTTTCGTGTGTGCAGGAACGCTTAGGTTGCGTGGAAGTTGACCCTACGAATGTCGCGGGATCGGGCATGGGCCCGGTTTCCGGCATTCGCAACCAAAAAAGGTCAATGAATGCGTAATATTGCACTTGCGGCGGCCATCGCCGCGATCCCTGTCGGCGCGTCCGCCGCGACGCTGACCGACGGGTCACAGGATTCCTTTTCCGCGGTCATCCAGCCGGGCGGAACCGCCAGTTTCGAATACAAGGTGGCGGAACCGCTGCTGATCGACGCCTCCCTGGCGCTGACCGGCGATCTGGACGACCTTCAGAAGGTCACCTTCGATTACGGCGAGGGCGTCCAGAGCTTTTCCGCGGATGATTTCGCGGTGGACGGGCGCGATCCCGAGGTGGCCTATCTTCAGATCAACGACTGGTACGCCAAGAGGGACTTTTCGATCATGTTCTTCGGCGGCGGAGATGATGCGGTCTCGGTCGGCGGCACGCTGACCGCGACGGCGGCGGCAGTGCCGCTTCCCGCCTCGGCGTTCCTTCTGGCCGGGGGACTGGCCGGTTTCGGCCTGCTGCGCCGCAGGCAGGCGGCCTGAGAACCGCCATGCGAAAGGGGGGATCGCCGGCCGCAAGGTTGGCGGTTCCCGCAGGCTCGTCAGCCGATCCGCCCGGCCGCGATGGCCGCCAGCACCTCCGCGCGGCGCGGCGGGTTGCAGCCGGTGCGCGTGCAGTTCATCGCCGCCGCCCAGGCCGCGCGGGCCAGCAGCGTCTCCAGTGCCGGACCCTCCAGCGCCGCCAGCGCGGCGCGATCGCGGCAGCCCGCCTCCTGGATGCCCGCCAGCAGGTTGCCCATGAAGGTATCGCCCGCCCCGACCGTGTCCGCCACCGTCACCCGCGGCGCGGCGACCCGGGCGCGTCCTGCCGCGGTCAGGCCAAGCGCGCCCTCGGCGCCGCCCGTCACCACCACCAGCCCGGCGCCCGCGGCGATCCGCTCGGCCGCGAAATCGGCATGGGCCTGGCCGGGGCGAAGGTAATCCAGATCCTCGGCGCTGATCTTCACCACCGCGGCCGCGGCGAAGAGGGCCTCCACCCGCTTTTCCCAGGCAGGCCGGTCGGTGATCATGTTGGCGCGCACATTCGGGTCGAAAGCCAGCATCTGGCTGCGCGCCTGCGCCAGGGCGAAGCGCAGGATGTTGCCCGCGCCGGGCTCGGGGATCAGCGAGATGGAGCCCACCGCGAGGATGTCGCCGGGCTGCGGGTCGATCCCGGCAGCGGTGGGCGCCATGTTCACCGCCGCGCTGTCGCGGTCATAGAAGGCATAGCGCGGCTCGCCGGTGGACATGTCGACGAAGGCCAGGGTCGAGGGGTCGTCGCTGCGCGGGGTCAGCCCGGTCTGCACGCCATGGGCCTGCATGTCCGCCAGCAGCCGCTCGCCGAAAAGGTCGCGGGAGATCGCGCCGAGGAAATGCGCCTCCGCCCCCGCGCAGGCGGCGGCCTTGGCGGTGTTCATCGGCGATCCGCCGGGCAGGGGCAGGAACGCCTCGCCCGCCGCGGCGGGGACGGGGACGAAATCCATGATCGCCTCGCCGCAGACGAAAATCCGTGCCATTCTCTCCTCCCTTTTCGAGTATTTGCCAGCGTTATGGGCGAAAGCCCCGGGTTTTGCACGCTGTATTCGTAAAACAGTTTTAGAAATTCGCAACCACGCCGGGCAAGCGCAGTTCGGTGACGAGGTCGCGCACCTCCTGGCGGGCGGCGATGTTCGACATCGTCAAGGCCCCGGCGCCCAGGTCGCGCAGATCCAGCAGCGTCAGCCCGCGTGGAAACAGCTCGCGGAAGATGACCCGTTCGGCAAAGCCCGGCGCCACGCGGAACCCGATGCGGCGCGACAGCTCGGCCAGCGCGTCGCCGACGCGTTTCTTGTTGTGCATCTGCTGCGACCCCATGCGGTTTCGCAGGACGATCCAGTCGATCGGCGGCAGCCCGGCCCGCGCCCGCAGCTGCCGCGCCCCCCAGACCATCTCGGCATAGACCGAAGGCCCGGTGATCGCGCCGGTATCGGGGTCGTGATGGGCCAGCAGGTCGAAATCGATGAAGCTGTCATTGAGCGGCGTGACAAGGGTATCGGCCAGCGAATGGGCCACCTGGCTCAGCCGGGTGTGATTGCCGGGACAGTCGATGATCAGGAAATCCTGGCTGTCCTCAAGCGCGGCGATGGCAAGGTCCAGGCGCAGGTCGTAGACATTGCTGCCCTCGGGCACGTCGGCGGGGTCGATCTCGGGCAGGGGCAGGTAATGCGGCATGGCCAGGTCCAGCCCCTCGCGGCGGCAGAAGGCCAGGCGGTTCTCGACGAAACGGCCGAAGGACCGCTGGCGCAGGTCCAGGTCGATGCCGCCCACCCGGTGTCCCATCCGCACCAGCGCCGTCGCCAGATGCATGGTGGTGGTCGATTTGCCGGAGCCGCCCTTCTCGTTGCCGACGACGATGATATGGGCCATGTGGCGGAACTCTCATGCTGGGATGGCGCGTGCCGCAGGCGCGGCGGCGGCAACCCTATGTCCTCGTGCGGGCAAAGAAAAGTGCTGCCGTGAGGGGCAGGCGCGACGCGGCGCGGGGCCTGCCCCGCCTGCGGCACCGGCGCCGCGCCCGCGGGTTTTCCCGCGGCGCCGGGGCTGCTAGGCTGACCGGGGCGAAAAGCCGCCCGGGGCGGTCAGGAAGGATGCGGGATGAAGGTCAAGATCGACGTGGACATGACACCCATGGAGGCGCGCGAGCTGATGGGCCTGCCCGATGTGCGCCCGATGCAGGAGGCCTGGCTGGACAAGATGAACGCCAAGCTCGAGGAGCACATGGACCAGCTGACCCCCGAGGCGATGATCCAGAACTGGATGAAGGCGGCCGGCGGCAATGCCGAGATCATGGCCGATTTCATGTCCGCCTTCATGAACATGAGCTCGAAGGGCTGAGCGCCCGCGGGGCTCAGCCCCGCCGCACCGAGACGCTTTGCGACAGCATGCGGGCGGCCCCGCGATTTTCCATGAAGGCGGTGTCATAGGCGTCGCGCCCCACCGCGATGACCACGGCGCTTTCGGCCCCGGCCATGCCGGTGGGATCGACGATATGCCAGCCATCCTCCAGCCAGACCTGGGCCACGGCGTGGAAATCGGGCGGCTCCACCCCGGGCGCATAGACCGAGACATAGCGTGCCGGGATGTCGGTTGCCCGGCACAGCGCGCAGAGCATGTGGGCATAGTCGCGGCAGACGCCCTGGCGGGTGGTGAACGTGTCGATGGCCGTCGTGGCCGCCGAGGAGGCGCCGGGCACGTAATCCAGTTCGGAGCGGACCCAGTCGCGGATGGCGGCCACCCGCGCCCCGCCGGGATGGCGCCCGAAATGTCGGATGGCGAAGGTCTCGAACAGGTCGGACTGGCAGAAGCGGCTGGGGCGCAGATAGGTCATCGCCTCGGCGGGCAGGTCATGCCAGGGCGCGGCGGTCAGCCCCTCCAGCGCCCTCTCGCGGCGGGTGACGTCGATGCGCGCATGGTAATCCAGGCGCATCCGCGCCTCTGGCAGCCGGGCCGCCACCCTTTCGCCGATGCCGCTTTCGCCGGGGATGCGGGCCAGGCGTGCCCCGGCGATCTGCAGCCGGCTCTCGGCGATCCGCTGGCCGGTCGTCGCCGCCGCCTCCAGGGTCAGGAACACCACCCGTTCGGCGCCCAGCTCGTATTCCATCGCCACATCGACTTCGATCCTCACACTGCCACTCCTGCCGTTTTGCATGTTGGTCCGCCTGCGAGGCTGTCAGAGCTTGGCGCCGATGTCGCCGGCAAACCCGGCCGCAACGACAAAGGGCCGCCCCGAAGGACGGCCCCGCAAGATCGCGAAGGGGGGAAGGCTCAGAAGCCCAGGCCCTCGTATTTCTTCTTGAACTTGGAGACGCGGCCGCCCTGGTCGAGCAGGCGGGTGTTGCCGCCGGTCCAGGCCGGGTGCGCCAGCGGGTCGATGTCCAGCGACAGCGTGTCGCCTTCCTTGCCCCAAGTCGATTTCGTCTGGAACACGGTCCCGTCGGTCATCTTGACGTTGATCGTGTGGTATTCGGGATGGATTTCTGCTTTCATCGATCCGGTCCTTACGCGTCGGCGCCGGCCTTGGCGGCCTTCGGCTTGTAGTTGCTGACCTCTGCGATCCGGGCAGATTTGCCGCGGCGCGACCGCAGGTAGTAGAGCTTGGCGCGACGCACGCGGCCGCGGCGCACGACCTCGATGCTCTCGATATTGGTCGAGAACAGCGGGAAGATCCGCTCCACGCCTTCGCCGAAGCTGATCTTGCGCACGGTGAAGGAACCGGCGATGCCTTCGCCGTTCTTGCGCGCGATCACGACGCCTTCGTAATTCTGGACGCGGGTGCGGGTGCCCTCGGTCACCTTGTAGCCGACGCGCACGGTGTCGCCCGCCTTGAAGTCGGGAATCTCTTTCCCGAGGGAGGCGATCTGTTCCGCCTCCAGCTGTGCGATCAGATCCATCTGATCTCTCCTGACTGCTCACGGTTATCCCGTGAAGGTGATGGCGTGCCAGAGCTCCGCGTCTTCGGCCGGGTCCGCCTTGGCGCCCGCGGGAGATGGTCCGTCCTTGCTTGTCGTCTCCGGCCCGGCATCCGGTTCGGGCGCTGGCTGAAGAGGCCGGCGCGGCAAGCGGAACCGTCGCGAGTCGGAAGTAGCGGGTCTATGGCAGCAAAGCGCGAAGAAATCAAGCGCGGCCCGCGGCATTCCGTCCGCCTGCCGCGCGGCCCGTCACAGCGTGTCGCCCAGCAGCATCTGCGGCGTGCAATCGGTGAAATTCGCGATATCCTCGACCACCGGCCCGGCCACGGCCAGGGCCGCATCGCGCGCGGCGGCATCGGCGAAGATCAGCGTGGCGACGGCATGGAACGGGGCAGGGCCGCCGCCGGGTGCGCCGCTGCCGCGCACCACCAGCGCATCGCGGATATGGGCGCCCATCTTCGCCTCCACCAGCGGCAGATGCGTGCCGGTGTAATAGTCGTGGTCGAAGCGGGTGCCGGGATCGGCGGGATAGATCACCTGCAGGGTTGCGGCCATCGTCGGTCTCCTTCTGCGGGGCGGAGTGCCCGGCGCCAGACTGGCGCAGGGGGGCGGCGTTGCGAAGCCAGACTTCCGGCGGTGTCAGTCCCCGTCCCGGTCCGCCACGTGCCGTGCCCAGAGATCGGGGCGGCGCGCCTGCGTCAGCGCCTCGGATTGCGCGCGGCGCCAGGCCTCGATCTTCGCATGGTTGCCCGACAGCAGCACCTCGGGGATGGCGCGCCCGGCCCAGTCGGCGGGACGGGTGTATTGCGGATGCTCCAGCAGGCCGTTGGAATGGCTTTCCTCCTCGGTGGAGGCGGCATTGCCCAGCACGCCGGGCAAGAGCCGCACCGCCGCATCCAGCATCGCCTGCGCCGCGATCTCGCCGCCGGTCAGGACGAAATCGCCGAGGCTGACCTCCTCGACCTGCCAGGCGTCCAGAACGCGCTGGTCCACCCCCTCGAACCGCCCGCAGAGAAGCGTCACGCCCTGCGCGCGCGACCAGCGCCGCGCCATCGCCTGGTCGAAGCGCCGTCCGCGCGGGGACAGGTAGACCAGCGGCCAGTCGCTGCGGTCCTCCGGGGTGCCCGCCATGGCCAAGTCGAGCGCATTCGAGACGACATCGGCGCGCAGCACCATGCCCGCCCCGCCGCCTGCAGGCGTGTCGTCGACATTGCGGTGCCGCCCCTCGCCGAAGGGGCGCAGGTCGATCGGGCTGAGCTGCCACAGCCCGTCCTGCAGCGCCTTGCCGGTCAGGCTTTCGCCGAGGATGCCGGGAAAGGCGCCGGGAAACAGCGTCACCACCCGGGCCTGCCAGGCGCTGACCAGTTCCGGCGTCTCCGACAGCAGGTCCCGCGGCTGCAGCGTCGCGCGGATCGACTTGCGGCCATGGCTGCGGCCGGGGGCGTCGCTCATGCCCCGGGCTCCGGCTCGTCTTCCCCGCCGATCAGGCCGGGCGGCGGGTCGGCGACGACGCGCCCGGCCGCCAGGTCCACGGTCGGCACGGCCTCGCGGGTGAAGGGCAGCAGCAGCCCGCCCTTCAGCCCGGGGCCGTGGATTTCCAGCAGGTCGCCCGCGCCATGGTCGAAGATCGCGCGGATGCGACCCAGCCGGGTGCCGCCGGTATCGACCACGTCCAGCCCGATCAGGTCGGCATGGTAGAATTCATCATCGGGCAGCGAGGGCAGGCGGTCGCGCGGCGCATAGAGGCGCACGCCCTTCAGCGCGTCGGCCGCCTCCTTGGTCGCCACCCCGCCCAGGCGCGCGGCCAGGCCGTTCTTGATCGTCCGGGTGATCTTGACGGTGAAGCTGCGGCTGCCATCCTCGGTGGTCAGCGGCGCGTAATCCGCGATCGCCTCGGGATCGGCGCAGAAGCTTTTCAGCCGCACCTCGCCGCGCACCCCGAAGGATCCGGCAATCGCCCCCACGCAGGTCAGGTCCGTCATCAGTTCATTCCCCTGCAGAAGCCCCGTGCGTCGGCGCGGCCGCCCGCATCGAGGCAGGCATCGATCGCCTGGTATTTCTGGTACTCCGCCCCGGCATAGGCGCCAAGGCCGAGAAGCGCGGCATAGAGGATCAGACGGATCATCCTGCGGGCTCCTTGCGCCGGGTCATCTTGTCATCAGCGTGGGCCGGGGGCGGCGATGCTCCCAGCCCAGGCGTTCCAGTTCGGGCTGCGCCGCGTCCTCCGCGTCTTCGGGCCAGCCGAGACACAGATAGGCGACAAGCCGCCAGGTGGCGGGCAGGTCCAGCCCGCGGCGCACGGCCCCGGGGTCGAGGATCGACACCCAGCCCATGCCCAGCCCCTCGGCGCGCGCGGTCAGCCACATCTGCATCACCGCGCAGGCCACGGAATAGCGGTGCATCTCGGGCATGGTCTGCGCGCCCAGCCCGCAGCCTTGCGGCGTGGCCGTGTCGCAGAAGACCGCCCATTGCACCGGGGCGCGGTCCATCCCCGAAAGCTTCAGCCCGGCATAAAGCCGGGCCCGGTCGCCGTCATACCCCGCCAGGGCGGCACGGTTGGCCTTGCGGAAGATGTCCCGCATCGTCTGCCGTGCCGCGGGGCTGGCCACATCGACCAGCCGCCAGGGCTGCGACAGCCCCACGGAGGGGGCGGTGTCGAGGCTTTCCAGGCAGCGTTCCAGCACGGCCGCAGGCACCGGGTCCGTGCGGAACCGGCGCATGTCGCGCCGGAGCCGCATCAGCCGGGCCAGCTCGTCGCGGAAGCCGTCCGCAAAGCGCACCGGCCTTACTCGGCTGCGGCGCCTTCGGCCTCGGCGGCCTTGGCGGCACGCTCTTCGGCGCGCTCCTTGGCTTTCTTGCCCGGCTCGCCCTTCTTGAGGTTGGCGCGCTCTTTCTTGGCGACGACGCCTGCGGCCTCCAGCATGCGCGACACGCGGTCGGTCGGCTGTGCGCCCTGGCCCAGCCAGTACTGCGCGCGCTCCAGGTCGAGGATCACGCGGCGCTCGTCGGTTTTGGCCAGGAGCGGGTTGTAGGTGCCCAGCTTCTCGATGAAGCGGCCGTCGCGCGGCATGCGCGAGTCGGAGGCGACGATGGCGTAGTGGGGGCGCTTCTTGGAGCCGCCACGGGCGAGACGGATTTTCATGGCCATGGGTGATGTCCTTTCATGTCATGGCGTTGCGGGGCGGGGATGCCGCCTTACGACTGGTGCTTCTTGTGGTGCTGGATCACTTCGGCGATGATGAAGTTCAGGAAATTCTTGGCGAATTCCGGATCCAGGTCGGCTTCGACCGCCAGCCGTTCCAGCCGGGCGATCTGAATGGCTTCGCGGCCGGGATCCGAAGGGGGCAGGTCGTGCTCCGCCTTCAGCTTGCCCACGGCCTGCGTGTGCTTGAACCGCTCGCCCAGCGTGTAGACGAGGATGGCGTCCAGCCGGTCGATGCTGTCGCGATGCCCGGCCAGCAGCGCCTGCGCGCGGTCTTCGGTCGTTTCGGTCATCGTCTGCGGGCCTCGGCTGCGTGAACGGGAATGGCGTAGGGCATGCGCAGCGCGAAGGCATGGCCCAGCGGCGGCGGCATGTCGCGACGGCGGATCGGACGCCCCATGGCCCGGCCCAGCCGGAACACCCGGCGCCACAGGACGGGCGCCTTGGCGCGGGTATAGGTCGGCCAGGTCCAGCGCGCATGGATATAGACGTGATGCATGGTGCCGTAGGGGATCATGCCGCGACCTCCGCCAGCGCATTCGGGGCAGGGTGACGCCAGACCTCGACCGGGCCGTGCCCGACCAGGTCATGCATCCCCTCGCGGACGCAACCCAGACGGCGCGCCACCGCGGCCGATGCCGGGTTCGCGGGATCGACGAAGCTGATCGCGGTGGTCCAGCCCAGCACGTCATAGCACCAGGCCCGCGCGGTGCGCGCCGCCTCGGTGGCATAGCCCTTGCCCTCGAACCCGGCCATCAGGTCCCAGCCGATTTCCGGCTCGGGCCAGCCCTCGGGGCACCAGGGGCCGATATTGCCGACGAAGGCGCCGGTGGCGGCCTCGGTCACGGCAAAGCGGCCATAGCCCATCAGCGTCCAGTGGCCGATTTCGCAGGCCAGCTGCCGCCAGGCCTGCTCGCGCGACTTCGGCCCGCCGACATGGCGCGAGCGGTCGGAGGCGTAGAATTCCGCCAGCGGCGCGGCATGCGCCGCACCGAGCGGACCCAGCACAAGGCGGTCGCTATGGAGGACGGGGACCTGCATCGTCACTTCTTCTTGCCGAAACCCGACAGGCCCGGGGGCAGGGCGGGGCCGCCGAGACCGGGCATCTTGCCCAGCCCGGGCATGCCGCCCATCTTGCCCATCTGCGCCTGCGCATCGGCCATCTCGGCCTCGGACGGCATCTTGCCGCCCATCATGCCCTTCATCTGGCGCATCAGGCCGGACTTGTTCATCTTGCCCAGCTTCTTCATCGCATCGGCCATCTGGCGGTGCATCTTCAGCAGGCGGTTGAGTTCCTGCACGTCCAGCCCGGCACCTGCGGCGATGCGTTTCTTGCGGCTGGCCTGCAGGAGCGCGGGATTGGCGCGCTCCTTCTTGGTCATCGAGCCGATCAGCGCGATCTGGCGGCGCAGGAGCTTGTCGTCCATGCCGGCGGCCTCGGCCTGCTTGGCCATCTTGCCCATGCCCGGCATCATGCCCATGACGCCCTGCATGCCGCCCATCTTGATCATCTGCTCCAGCTGCGAGCGAAGGTCGTTCATGTTGAACTGCCCCTTCTGGAAGCGCTTCATCATGCGCTCCGCCTGCTCCAGCTCCAGCGTCTCCTGCGCCTTCTCGACCAGGGCCACGATGTCGCCCATGCCCAGGATGCGCCCGGCGACCCGCTGCGGGTGGAATTCGTCCAGCGCGTCCATCTTCTCGCCGAGGCCGACGAACTTGATGGGCTTGCCGGTGACGGCGCGCATCGACAGGGCGGCACCGCCGCGGCCGTCGCCGTCCATCCGCGTCAGCACGACGCCGGAAATGCCGATGCGGCTGTCGAAATTCTCGGCGGTGGTGACCGCGTCCTGGCCGGTCAGGCCGTCGACGACCAGCAGGGTCTCGCGCGGGGTGGCGACATCGCGCACCCGCTCGACCTGGGTCATCAGTTCCTCGTCGATCGAGAGCCGGCCGGCGGTGTCCAGCATGTAGACGTCATAGCCGCCCAGCTCCGCCTGCTGCTTGGCGCGTTTCGCGATCGCCACGGCATCCTGGCCGGGAATGATCGGCAGGGTGTCGACGCCGATCTGGCGGCCGAGGATCTCCAGCTGCTCCATCGCGGCCGGACGGTTGGTGTCGAGGGAGGCCATCAGCACGCGCTTGCCGTTGCGGTCCTTCAGGCGCTTGGCCAGCTTGGCGGTGGTCGTGGTCTTGCCGCCGCCCTGCAGGCCGACCATCAGGATCGGCGCGGGCGGGCTGTCGACCTTCAGCTCGCCGGGATTGGGATTGTCGCCCGAGAGCATCTCGATCAGCTCGTCATGGACGATCTTCACGACCTGCTGGCCCGGGGTCACCGACTTGGTGACATTCGCGCCGGTCGCCTTGCGGGTGACCGCCTTGACGAAATCGCGCGTCACCGGCAGCGAGACATCGGCCTCCAGCAGCGCGGTGCGCACTTCGCGCATGGCGGTCTTGACGTCCTCTTCCGAGAGCGCCCCGGCCTTGGTCAGACGGTCGAAGACTCCGCCCAGGCGTTCCGACAGGCTTTCGAACATCCAAGGTCCTCCTAGCGACCGTTGACGACATGCCTTCCAGATGGGAGGCGGTGATCCCGATTTGAACCCGGAGCGTCATGCGGCACCGGCACCCGCGGGCGCATCGCGCTGGCGTGTGTCGATCCCGAATGCCCCGGGACCGGAAGACTCGGGGGCTTCCGGGGTGGACCCCGCGCATAGACCCGGCAGGATCGAAAGTCAATCGCCCCGCGACGGATAAGCGAAGGGCGCCCCGGATGTCCCGGAGCGCCCCCTGCCTGGCAGTCTTCTTATATGGTGCGCGCGGGCCCGGTCCCTCCGGGCCCGCGGCCTCAGTGGCTCTGGGCGTCGAGGATGGCCGCGGCCAGTTCGGCATTGGTGTACTGGCTGCCATCGACATTCAGAAGCTGCGCCAGCTGCGAATCCGCCTCGGCCGGCGAGGTGACGGCGTCGCGGGTGACCTGGGCGGTGCCGCTGCGGATGTAATCGGCCCGCAGCGCGTCGCGATCCTCCTGGGCGCCGCGCAGCGCGACCAGTTCGGCGGCGCTGTACTGTCCGGGGGCCACGCCGACGGAGGCGGCCAGCTGTTCGTCGGTATTCACCCCTGCGACCGGCGCGCTGCCGGAAAGGATGAAGGCGGCGCGGTCCTGGTCGCCGGCGTCGCGGGCATTCTTCAGCGCGGTCAGTTCGGCGGCGCTGTACTGGCCGGGCGCGACGCCCAGCGTGGCGGCGAGCTGGTCATTGGCCTGCGCGGTCACGGCGATGCCGGAAACGGCGAGGGCGAGGGCGGCAATGGTTGCTTTGCGGAACATGATATTTCCTTTCATTCGCGTTAATTCGGGTCGGTGGGCAATGTCTGTGGCGGTTGCGCCGCGATGGCTTCCCGCCTTCCGTGAAAGACAGATGGGTTCTTGCGCGAAATTGCAAAGTATGCATCTCTGGCTACAATTCTGTTCATGAGCGCACATCACAAAATGTCCATCGATGCTTGGGATGAAATCCGCACCGCCTATCACGTCGCGCGCCTTGGCACGGTTTCGGGCGCGGCCGAGGTTCTGGGCGTGCACCACGCCACGGTGATCCGCCATATCGACGCGCTGGAGAAGCGGCTGGGCACCAAGCTGTTCCAGCGCCATGCCCGCGGCTATACCGCCACAGAGGCCGGGCAGGACCTGATGCAGGTGGCGCAGGCCACGGACGACCAGTTCACCCAGCTGGCCAGCCGTTTGCGGGGGCGGGGCGATTCCGTGACCGGCGAGCTGGTCGTGACCTCGATCGAGGCGCTGTCGCCGCTGCTGTCGCCGGTGCTGGCGGAGTTCCAGATGGCCAATCCCGGCGTGACCGTGCGTTTCGTCACCGGCGACCGGGTCTTCCGGCTGGAATATGGCGAGGCGCATGTGGCGATCCGTGCAGGAACGGCGCCGAACGAGCCCGACAACGTGGTGCAGCGCTATTCGACGGTGCAGATGGCGCTCTACGCGTCGCGGGATTACCTCGGCGGGCGGGCCGTGCCGATCCCGGAAGACGAGCTGCCGGGGGAGAAGTTCATGGGCTACGAGAACATGGACAGCCGCGCGCCCTTCTACCGCTGGATGGAGGATATCGTGCCGCGGTCGAATATCGTGATGCGCGGCAGCGACGGGCGGTCGGTCAAGCACGCGATCCGGGCCGGGATCGGCCTGGGTTTCATGGCGACCTGGGAGGCCGCGCGCTACGAGGATCTCGTGCAGGTGGTGGAGCCGAAGCCCGAATGGGCCGCGCCGCTATGGCTGGTGACGCATGTCGACCTGCATCGAACGGCCAAGGTGCAGGCGATTCTGGCGCATCTCAAGACCGCCGTCGATTCGTGGAACCTGACCTAAGGATCCGCGCCGGGATGGCGTGATCGGCAAGTCAATGGCGCGGGCGGCAAGTGACATTCGCATGAAGTGACAAATTTTCATGCGATTGCGCTAAAAAAGGCGCGGAATTTGCGGGAAATCCGCCATTGCGCCGCTGTTCCGGTCTCTTTCCATATGCTAAACCCTGTTTCAGGGAGGCCGGAGGGGCCCATGACAGCGGCGCGAACCGACTTGCCGATGGCAAGGCCGCGAGACGGGCAGGGCAAGCCCCTGTCTGCCGCGGGGTGACGCGCCGCTGTCATGTTCTTCCCTTCGCAGACGCGCCCCCGGCCTGTCCCGATCCCCGCCTCATCCTCATTGGCCAGCTCACGCAGTGGGGTCCGCAGAAGGCGCGGGCTGCGGCTCCGCCTCGCTTCCCGTCAGCTCTCGTTCGAGGAAACGCTCGAAATCGTCCAGGTTGACCGGCTCGAACTGGCCGAAGCCCTGCATCCAGACGCTGGCACCGCGCAGCGCGTCGGGATCCAGCATGCACCATTTCACCCGCCCGCGCTTCTCCTGCCGGATTAGCCCGGCGCGGGCCAGGATGGCCAAGTGCTTGGAGACCGCCGCCAGCGACATCTCGAAGGGCGCGGCGACATCGGTGACGGCCATGTCATCCTCCAGCAGCATGGAGAGGATGGCCCGGCGCGTCGGATCGGCCAGGGCGGAGAAGACAAGATCGAGCGGATCATCGGACATGCGTCTGCTTAGGGCCTTTCGGGCGGCGGTGGTATCCTCTTTCGCGCGGCCCGCGCCCGTCCCGGTCAGGCGCGGCCCCGCCCTGCCGCGGCGCAACCCTGCAGGATGGAGGTAGATTCAACTTGGAGGTTGAATTTGAAAATGGCGCCACGCCCGGTGCGCGTTCTGCCGCATCTTTCTGCTTTCATGCGAAAACAAGGGGTTGGACGTGCTCGCGCGCAATTGACGAACCCCGCCGCCTCCGCCTAAAAGCACCGGGGTTGCAACGGAGGCATGCGGTGACGGACCCGGAAAGAGGGGATCGCCTCCGCGAGCTGGAAGATCGGCTTGCATCGCTGCGACGGACGCAGGAGCCCGCAGCGCCAAAGGGGGGCGGCAAGTATACCCAGGCGAATATCGCCTGGCAGATGGTGACGGAGCTGGTGGCCGGTCTGGGGATCGGCGTCGGCATCGGCATGGGGTTCGACGCGATTTTAGGGACGCGTCCCTGGATGCTGGTGCTGTTCACATTGCTGGGCTTCGCCGCGGGGGTGAAGACGATGATGAACACTGCTGCGGACATCCAGAAGAAGAAGACACAGGCGGCCCGGGCCGCCGGGACACAGGATAGCGGGTCGCAGGACCCCGAGGCGTAACGGGCGGCGGCCCGACAGAGAAGAGGACAACGACCATGGCGGATGAAGCCCAATCCGAAGGCCCCGGCCTTGTCTTTCACCCGATGGACCAGTTCCAGGTCGTTCCCCTGTTCGGTGACGGCGAGGTGCACTGGTACACGATCACCAACGTGACGATGTGGATGGCCATCACCGTGGCCTGCATCGCGGCGCTGATGGTGCTGGGCGCGAAGGGCCGCGCGGTCATCCCGGGCCGGGCGCAGTCGCTGGCGGAACTGTCCTACGGCTTCGTCTACAAGATGATCGAGGATGTCACCGGCAAGGACGGGCTGAAATACTTCCCCTATGTCATGGTGCTGTTCCTGTTCATCCTGTTCTCGAACTTCCTCGGGCTGCTTCCGGCCGCCTTCACCACCACCAGCCATATCGCCGTGACCGGCATGCTGGCCCTGGCGGTGTTCATCGGCGTCAGCGTGCTGGGCTTCGTCAAGAACGGCCCGTCCTTCCTGGGGCTCTTCTGGGTCACCTCCGCCCCGCTGGCGATCCGGCCGGTGCTGGCGGTGATCGAGGTGATCTCCTATTTCGTCCGTCCGGTCAGCCATTCCATCCGTCTTGCCGGCAACATGACCGCAGGACATGCCGTCATCAAGGTCTTCGCAGGTTTCGCGCAGCTCGTCGCGATCTCGCCGCTGGCGGTTCTGGGCGTGACCATGATGTACGGACTCGAAGTTCTCGTGGCCTTCATCCAGGCCTACGTGTTCACCATTCTGACATGCGTCTACCTGAAGGACGCACTGCATCCGCATCACTGATACGGGTCCGTCGGAACACAATCTCAGCCATTCCAACCAAGGAGAGTGACCATGGAAGGCGATATCGCAGCAATGGGCCAGTACATCGGCGCAGGTCTTTCGGCGTTCGGCATGGGGCTGTCCGCCCTCGGTGTGGGCAACGTCGCAGGCAACTTCCTGTCCGGCGCCCTGCGCAACCCCTCGGCTGCTGCCGACCAGACCGCGACGCTGTTCATCGGCATCGCCTTCGCAGAAGCGCTGGGGATCTTCTCGTTCCTCGTCGCGCTGCTGTTGATGTTCGCCGTCTGATACCGGCTGTCGATCATCCCTACGACCGGGTGGGGGCGCCTGAGCGCGCCCGCCCGTGGACATAACGGCGACCGGAGGAACCCTGATGGCCAACGAGACCCATGGCACTGACGCGGCCGGTGACGCCGTCGTCCTTCACGGCCAAGTCGTGGAGCACCCCACGGAACTGCAGCATGTCGAGGCTGGCATGCCGCAGCTCGACTTCACCACCTATGCCAACCAGATCTTCTGGCTGATCGTCGCGCTGGCCGCGATCTACTGGATCCTGTCGAAGATCGCCCTGCCGCGCATCGCCATGATCCTGGCCGAGCGCCGCGGCACCATTTCCAATGACATCGCCGCCGCCGAGGAGCTGAAATCCCAGGCGCAGGAGGCCGAGGCCGCCTATCAGAAGGCGCTGGCCGATGCGAAGGCGGAAAGCGCCCGGATCGTCGCCGAGGCCAAGGCCGAGATCAAGGCCGAGCTGGACGCCGCCATCGCCCGCGCCGACGAGGAGATCGCCGCCAAGACCGCCGAGAGCGAGAAGGCCATCGCCGCGATCCGCGCCTCCGCCTCCGAAAGCGTCGAGGCCGTCGCCAAGGACACCGCCGCCGCGCTGGTCGCCGCGTTCGGACAGGCGCCCGACCAGGCCGCGATCGACGCCGCCGTCGACACCCGTGTGAAAGGCTGAGACCATGACCCGCATCATCGCGCTTGCCCTGACGCTGGCCGCAGGCCCCGCCCTGGCCGCCGACGGCCCGTTCTTCTCGCTGCACAACACCAATTTCGTCGTCCTGCTGGCCTTCCTGCTGTTCGTGGCGATCCTCGTCTATTTCAAGGTGCCGGGCATTCTCGGCGGCATGCTGGACAAGCGGGCCGACGGGATCCGCACCGAACTGGCCGAGGCCAAGGCGCTGCGCGAGGAGGCCCAGGCGCTGCTGGCCTCCTACAAGCGCAAGCAGGACGAGATGGCCGAACAGGCGCAGAAGATCGTCGAGACCGCCCGCAAGGAGGCCAAGGCCGCCGCTGCCAAGGGCAAGGCCGATCTGGACGTCTCGATCGCCCGCCGCCTGGCCGCCGCCGAAGAGCAGATCGCCGCGGCCGAGAAGCAGGCCGTCAAGGAAGTCCGGGACGAGGCGGTCAATGTCGCCGTCGCGGCCGCGGGCGAGGTCATCGCGAAGCAGATGGACCCGGCCCGGGCGGATGCCATGTTCGACGACGCGCTCGGCCAGGTGCAGTCCAAGCTCCACTGAGCCGCGGCAGCATCCCAGATCATCAGCCCCGCCGGTCCGCCGCGCGGGGCTGTTTCGTTCCGGGGTGCCGCCGCTAGGATCTGAACCCATAAAGGGGGTTCTCTGCGGGGCCGGTCAGTGATTCACTATTGGCACTGGAGGTGATCATGGCGCGTTTCGATCTGACCGATTTCGAGTGGGGGCTGATCCAGCCCTTGCTGCCGAACAAGCCGCGTGGGGTTGCACGGGTGGATGACCGGCGGGTGCTCAACGGGATCTTCTGGGTTCTCAGGACTGGCTCTCCCTGGCGTGACCTGCCCGAACGCTACGGCCCCCCCACCACCGCATACAACCGGTTCAACCGCTGGGCCAAGGCGGGGGTCTGGGTGCAGGTCTTTGAAACCCTTGCGGAAAGATCCGCCGACAGCATGCAGTTCATCGACAGCTCGATCATTCGCGCCCATCAGCATGCGGCCTCGGGTAAAAAGGGGGCGAAGATCACGCCATCGGTCGCTCTCGTGGCGGATTGAGCACCAAGATCAATGCGATGGTCGATCATCGCGGCCTGCCTGTAGCAATCACCCTCTCTCCGGGCCATGCCTCCGACAAGGCGGCGGTCGCAGAGCTTCTGTCGGCTCATCCCGCACCGGGAGATGTCGTGGCCGACCGCGGGTATGACGCCCGCGCCATCCTCGATCTCATCGCAGCCCATGGCGGGCGGGGACATATCCCCACACAGCGCGATCGGAAGGTCCAGCGCTCGGTCGATGAGGCGCTCTACCGAAAGCGCAATCTTGTCGAGCGGTTCTTCAACAAGCTCAAGCACTTCCGAAAGGTCGCAACCCGCTACGAGAAGACAGCCAGAAACTACCTCGCAGCTGTCCTCCTCGCTTCGTCTCGCCTCTGGCTCAGGTTTTATGAGTCCGCTTCCTAGGCGCAAGCTTCGGGTCGCCTGGCGCGGCGCGGGGCGCTAGGCTGGGGACCGAGCATCGACAGGATCCGCCCATGATTGCCCCGCCCCCAGCCCAGACCGCCCCGGACCCGTCCGGCCCCGCGCTGAGCGACGACTACCATTACCGCGTGATCGGCCGCGCCATCGAGGAGATCGACCGCGCCGGGGGACAGGTCCTGTCGCTGGAGGAGCTGGCGGGCCGGATGGGGATGTCGCCCTCCCATTTCCAGCGGCTGTTCTCGGCCTGGGCCGGGGTGTCGCCCAAGCGGTATCAGCAATACCTGACGATGGACCATGCGCGCAGGCTGCTGGCGGCGCGGCATAGCACGCTGGAGACGGCCGACCGGCTGGGGCTTTCCGGGGGGGGGCGGCTGCATGACCTGTTCCTGTCCTGGGAGGCGATGAGCCCCGGCGAATATGCCCGCCGCGGCGCGGGGCTGGAGATCGGCCATGCCTGGATCGAGACGCCCTTCGGCGAGGCGCTGGCGATGGCGACGCCGCGCGGGCTTTGCGGGCTGGCCTTTTCCGGGGAATGCGGACGCGAGGCGGCGCTGGCCGACATGGCGGCGCGCTGGCCCGGGGCGCGGCATCATCCCGACCAGGCCCGCACCGGCGCGCTGGCGCAGGCGGCCTTTGCGGGCAGGGGCGGGCGGCTTCACCTGATCGGGGCGCCGTTCCAGATCAAGGTCTGGGAGGCGCTGCTGCAGATCCCCTCGGGCCATGTGACCACCTATTCCGACATCGCCCGTGCCATCGGCCATCCCAAGGCGGTGCGCGCGGTCGGCACGGCGGTCGGGCGCAACCCGGTCAGCCTGTTCATTCCCTGCCACCGGGCGCTGCGCAAATCCGGGGCGCTGGGGGGCTATCACTGGGGGCTGAACGTCAAGCGCGCGATGCTGGCCTGGGAAAGCGCGCGCGCCGAGGCGGAGGATGTCACGGTCGCGTGATTTCGTTTTCCGCCGCAGGGGCTATAGTGACGCCAAAACATCCAAGAGGCGATCCATGATCCGAGCAACCGCAATCCTTCTCTCCGGCGCCACCCTCCTGGCAGGCTGCGCCGGGATCAACACTCCCGAGAACCAGAACCGCAATACCGGCGCCATCGGCGGCGCCGCGGCGGGGGCGATCATCGGGGCCGCGACCGGCGGAGACGGCCGTGCCATCGCCATGGGGACGGCCTTGGGCGGGATCGTCGGCGCGGGCGTCGGCGAGATGCTGGACCGCCAGGCCGCCGATCTGCGGGCGCAGATGGGCAATGACCAGGTGACCGTCACCAATACCGGCGACAGCCTGCTGGTGAATTTCCCGCAGGACATCCTGTTCGCCACCGACAGCGCCTCGGTCTCCTCGGCCTCGCGCGACGAACTGGCCGGGCTGGCCCGCAACCTGCAGAACTATCCCGGCACGACGGTGCAGATCATCGGCCATACCGACAATACCGGCGATGCGGGCTACAATTTCGACCTGTCCAACCGCCGCGCGGGCGCGGTGGCGGGCGTGCTGGTGCAGAACGGCGTGACCGGCGGGCGGATCACCTCCTCGGGCCGCGGCGAGGATCAGCCGGTGGCCTCCAACCTGACGCCGGAGGGCCGCGCCCAGAACCGCCGCGTCGAGGTCGTCATCACCCCCGCGGCCTGATCCGGCCTGCCTCGCGCGGCGGCGGTGCCGCTGCGCGATTGCCCTTGGCCCCGCTCCGGTTATACAACCTGACCGGAACGGGAGCCGCACATGACCTTCAGACGCATCGAGCCGGAAAAGCTGAGCCAGGCCGTCGTCCGCCAGATCGAGGACCTGATCCTGCGCGGCGTGCTGCGCCCGGGCGAGCGTCTGCCGGCCGAACGCGACCTGTCCGAGAAGCTGGGCGTGTCGCGCCCCTCGCTGCGCGAGGCGGTGGCGCATCTGCAGGAGCAGGGGCTGCTGACGGCGCGGGCAGGCTCGGGCGTCTTCGTGGCAGAGGTTCTGGGATCGGCCTTCTCGCCGGCGCTGGTGCGGCTCTTCGCGACCAACGAGGATGCGGTCTTCGACTATGTCGATTTCCGCCGCGACCTGGAAGGCCTGGCCGCGGAACGTGCCGCGCGCATGGCCTCCGATACCGACCTGAAGGTGATCGACACGATCTATCGCCGCATGGAAGTGGCGCATCGCAAGCGCAACCCCGCAGACGAGGCGCGGCTGGATGCCGAATTCCACCTGTCGATCGTCGAGGCCAGCCACAATGTCATCACGCTGCACATGATGCGCTCGATGTTCGAGCTGCTGCGCGAGGGCGTGTTCTACAACCGCCAGATCATGTTCCGCCAGCGCGCCACGCGCGACACGCTGCTGGCCCAGCATGGCGACATCAACCGCGCGCTGCAGGAGCGCGACCCCGATGCCGCCCGCGCCGCGGTGGCGGCGCATATGGATTTCGTCGCCCGCTGCCTGAAGGAGCAGCAGAAGGCCGACAAGCACGAGGCCGTGTCCCGGCAGCGGCTGGAACATGAACAGGCCCGCCGCGGCTGAGCCCGGCTTGACAGCGCCGCCCGCGCGGCGTAGCGCGGGGATAGGTTCCGGCACCTGCCGCCCGCGGCCCCAAGGCCATGGTGAAGTCCGGCTCTGACAGACCATGCTCCCGACGCTGATGCGCCCGGACGGCAAGGCGGGCCCTGTCCATCCCGAGGCGCAGTTTCGCGAAAGGACAGGCCATGGCCGCATTCCCCGCTCTCGATGCCCTGAAATCCGAGGCCCGCGCCCTGCGCGCCGACGCCGCCGCCCGGGGCCGCCCCGTCACGCAATCCGCGGCGCTGGAACAGGTCGCCCGCCGCCATGGCGCGCGCGACTGGAACACCGCCGCCGCCCTGGCGCGGCGCAACGCGCCGGAGACGCCGGTTCTGGTCGGCCAGCGCGTGCGGGGCCGGTTCCTGGGACAGCCCTTCGCGGGCGAGGTGCTGGGCCTGGAGAGGCAGGGCAGCCACTGGAAGGTCAGCCTGCGCTTCGACGCGCCGGTCGATGTGGTGGAATTCGACAGTTTCTCGAATTTCCGCCGCCAGGTCTCGGCGGTGATCGGCGCGGACGGGGTGTCGCCCGCGCGCCGCTCGGACGGGGTGCCGCATCTGGTGCTGGTCCCCTGAGGCGGCGGGGCAGGGGCGGCACCGCCCCTGCCTGTCGCGTCATGCGATCGCGTAGAGGAAATCGTCCTGGCCGATCCCGGCCGCGTCGAGCCCCGACAGCAGGATCGTGCCGCCGCCCAGCCAGTCCCCGGCCAGGTGCAGCCCCTGGGCGGTTTCGGTCATGGTGACCCCGTCTTCCGGCGCGCCGGAGGTGCCGGGCAGGTTGCGCAGGTCGATCCGGTCGCTGCCGGTTTCGAAATCGGTGATGGTGACGTCGCCGAAGCCCTTGTGGAACTCGAAGACATCCGCCCCCGCGCCGCCGGTCAGCAGGTCGTCGCCGCCCGCCGTGCCGATCACGTCGCGCCCGTCGCCGCCATTGACCGTGTCGCGCCCGTCGGCGCCGCCCTGGCCGACATCCGTGTAGATGTCGTTCCCCGCGCCCATATCGACCAGATCCGCGCCGAAGCCACCCGAGATCCGGTCCGAGCCATTGCCGCCGAACAGCGTGTCGGCGCCCCGGCCGCCGCGGATCGCGTCGATGCCCTGGCCGCCCATGATCAGGTCGTCGCCGTCGCCGCCGTCGATCTTGTCCATGCCGCCATCGGCCAGGATCGTGTCGTCGCCCGCGCCGCCGGAGACCGTGTCGCGCCCGGCCTGCTTGGTTTCGCCATTGTCGAGGAACAGGTCGTTGCCCGCGCCCAGGTCGATGCTGTCGCGCCCGGCATCGCCCTGGACCATGTCGTCGCCTTCCCCGGCGGTGATGGTATCGTCGCCCAGCCCGCCGCGGATCAGGTCATTGCCGGTGCCGCCATCCAGCCGGTCCCCCCCGGCATTGCCGCTGATCGTGTCGTCGCCCGAGCCGCCCCAGACGGTATCCGCCCCGCCGCGCGCGGTGATCAGGTCGTCCCCGGCCAGGCCGGTATAGGTCTCGGCATCGCCGTCGCCTTCGAGCCGGTCATTCCCGTCGGTCCCAGTGATGACCGTGTCATCGGCGGTGAAGAGGAAGACCGGCTCCACCGAGCTGATCGACGCCTCCAGGCTCAGCGCGAAGCCGCCATCCTGCAGCGCGGTGATCTGCGGGGCCGAGTACCAGTAGGTGACATCGCCGTGTTCATATCCGCCGTTCAGCAGGATCTCGGCATTGCCCTCGGGGCGCCCATTGGCGGCAAGGTACCGCCCCATGATCCGGGCATCCACGACGCGGCCGTCCCCGTCATGCAGGAACACGGTCCAGGCGGCCAGGAACCGCCCGTCGCTCAGCGCCGCGACGGTGACATCCTCGGCCAGGTCGCCGCGGTCGAGATACTCGGCCAGCAGCGTGGTGCCCGACCAGGTCCCGTCCGGCGCCATGGCGCGCAGGTAGTAATCCGGGCCGCTGCGCGCCACGGTGACGACCGTGCCGTCGGTCTGCGCGGCAGAGACCGACTGGACCATGTCGTTGTCGCCCTCGCGTTCTTCGGTCATGATGGAGATGTCGCCGCGATACTTCGCCCCGGCCGCGTCGAAAAGCTGTCCGTGCACGTCGTAATCGTAGTTGCGATAGGCATCGCCCGCCCGGCTGTCATTCTCCCACCAGGTGACCATGAACGCGCCGTCCCCCAGCGCCACCAGATCCGGGTCGAAGATGCGGTCGCCATAGCCGATCACCTCGTCCCCGGCATCGTCGTTGAAGGCGTCGATCTCGAAGACCTCGCCCAGCGGCGTGCCGTCGGCGGCAAGGCGCTGGCCGAAGACGCCGTATGCGGGATCGGTATGGGCGACGCCGCCGCTGCCATTGGCGCTGGAATGCCACACGGCGACGACCTCGCCGCTGCTCAGTTCCTCCAGATCGGCATTGTGCCACAGGTTGTCGGACCCGCTGTCCAGCACGACCGGGCCGGCGGCCGGGCGGCCATCGGCGCCGAAGGCCTGGGCGATGAAGGAATAGTCGCGCGTTGCGCCGTCATAGCTGGTCCAGCTGAGCATGAACCCGCCCCCCGACAGGGCCGTCGCCTGCACCGCCATCGGCATCTCGTTCGCCGCCCCCGAGGCGACCAGCGGCACGAAACTGTCGCTCCAGCTGCCGTCCTCCTCCATCATCAGCGCCGAGAGCCCATAGGCGCCGTCGATGCGCGTCGTGGCCAGCCGGACCAGGGGGCCGTCCTCCAGCGCGATCATGCCGTAATCGGTGCGCAGGCTGGCGCCGGGGATCCTGTTTGTCAGAAGGTCGAGTGTGGCGTCGGTGACAACAAGATCGGCGGTCATGGAAAGTCCTTTTCTTCCGGCAGTATAGACGGGCTGGCGCCCGGGATGGTTCAATTGTTAAATCTTGAATGGTTGTTCTGGGTCAAGCAAAACCTCCCCGTCGCGGGGCCGGTCGGGTCTGGTCTCCGGGCGGAACGGGGGCTAGGAACGGAGCCAGTCGCGTGAAAGCAGGATCCATGGCCACCACACCCGCCAAGCCCCGCAGGAAATCCTCCATGACCGCCGCCTCGGCGCCCTGGGCGCTGAGCATGGCGCCGCAGGCGCATTACAACACGATGCGTGCCGCCTTCGAGACATTCCGCCGCTCCGAGCCGGAACCCGAGGGCGAGCTGGAACATGTGAACGCCTATACGCTGGTCGTGGCGGTGGCGCTGTCGGCGCAGGCCACCGATGCCGGGGTCAACCGCGCCACGCGCGGGCTGTTCGCCGTCGCCGACACGCCGCAGAAGATGCTGGATCTGGGCGAGGAGGGGCTGATCGAGCATATCAAGACGATCGGGCTCTTCCGCAACAAGGCGAAGAACGTCATGAAGCTCAGCCGCATCCTCGTCGAGGAATTCGGCGGCGAGGTGCCGTCCTCGCGCGCGGCGCTGCAATCGCTGCCCGGCGTGGGGCGCAAAACCGCCAATGTCGTGCTGAACATGTGGTGGCGCGTGCCCGCCCAGGCGGTCGATACCCATATCTTCCGGGTCGGCAACCGCTCGGGCCTGTGTCCGGGGCGCGATGTCGACGCGGTCGAACGCGCCATCGAGGACAACGTTCCGGCCGAGTACCAGCAGCACGCCCATCACTGGCTGATCCTGCACGGACGCTACATCTGCAAGGCCCGCAAGCCCGATTGCGGGCGCTGCATCATCTATGACCACTGCGCGTTCGAGGAGAAGACCGCATGAGCCACCGTTACGCCGTTGCCGGGATCGGCAATGCCATCGTCGATGTCCTCTCGCCGGTGGAGGATCATTTCCTCGACCACATGGACATCGAGAAGGGGATCATGCAGCTGATCGAGCGCGAGCGCGCCGAGCTGCTTTACGCCGCGATGAAGGAGCGCACCGAGGCGCCGGGCGGCTCGGTTGCCAACACGCTGGCCGGGATCGGACGGCTGGGCCTGCCCACCGCCTTCATGGGGCGGGTGCGCGACGATGCGCTGGGGCGCGGCTATGCCGCCGCCATGTCGGCAGGCGGCACGGATTTCGCCAATGCGCCCGCGCCTGCGGACATCCCCACCTCGCGCTGCATGATCTTCGTCTCGCCCGATGGCGAGCGGTCGATGAACACCTATCTGGGCGTCTCCGCCGAGGTCGGGCCGGAACATGTGCCCGAGGATGTGGCGGGCGATTGCGCCTATCTCTTCCTCGAGGGCTACCTCTTCGACAAGGATCCGGGCAAGGCGGCCTTCCTGAAGGCGGCAGAGCTGTGCCATGCCGGGGGCGGCAAGGCGGGGATCGCGCTCAGCGACCCGTTCTGCGTCAACCGCCACCGCGGCGATTTCCAGAAGCTCATCGCCGGGCAGATGGATTACGTGATCGGCAATTCCCATGAATGGTGCGCGCTTTACGAGACCGAGGATCTGGACGCCGCCCTGGCCCGGGCGGCATCGGTCTGCGAAACGGTGATCTGCACCCGGTCCGGCGATCCGGTCTGGCTGATCCGGGGGGATGCGCGCATCGAGGTGCCGGTCGCGACCGTCGTGCCGGTCGATGCCACCGGGGCGGGGGACCAGTTCGCCGCGGGGCTGCTCTACGGGCTGGCGGCGGGGCATGACCTGGAAACCGCCGGGCGCATGGGCGTTCTGGCGGCGGCCGAGGTGATCGGCCATATGGGCGCCCGTCCGCAGGCGGATGTGGCCGCGCTGTTCCGCGCCGGGGGGCTGGTCTGAGGCGGCGCGCCGTGCGGGCCCGCCGGGGGGCGTGCTTGACAGTCCCCGGCGCGCGCGACAGGACTGGGCGCGGCGCCACGGGGCGCCTGTCCGCATGACCAAAGGAGGGGCCGCGATGAGCTATCCCTACGACGATCAGAACATCTTCGCGAAGATCCTGCGCGGCGAGATCCCGAACCGCACGGTGATGGAGACCGAGCATACGCTGGCCTTCTCCGACATCGCGCCGCAGGCGCCGCATCACGTGCTGGTCATCCCCAAGGGCGCCTATGCGACCTATGACCATTTCGCGCTGGAGGCCAGCGAGGCGGAGATCGTCGATTTCACCCGCGTCCTGGGGCGGATCGCGGCGGAGCTGGGCGTGCAGCCCGGCACCGGCGCGGGCGGCTTCCGGCTGATTTCCAATGCCGGGACCGAAGGCGGGCAGGAAGTGCCGCACATGCATGTCCACCTGGTGGCGGGCCGCCCGCTGGGACGGATGCTGGCGGCAGACTGAGCAGGACCCGGGCGGACCGGCTCAGGCCGGTGCCGGGCTGCGGGTGAGGGCCAGGAACACGTCCTCCAGGTCCGCTTCCTCGGTGCGCACGTCGCGGATCTGGATGCCGGCATTGCGCACGGCCTCCAGGATGGCGCCGGGCGAGGTCAGGCTGCGGCGATAGTCGAAGGCGATGGCGCCGCCGGGGCGCGACGTCACCTCCACCCCGTCGATCGCGGGCAGGGCGGGGGGCGCGGTCTCGGGTTCGATCACCAGCGTCTTGGCATCCAGCCGCCCCAGAAGGTTCGGCGTCGTGTCCTGCACCACCAGTTCGCCCTGGTTGATGATCGCGATCTCGCCGCACATGTCCTGCGCTTCTTCGAGGTAATGCGTCGTCAGGATGATGGTCATGCCCTCCTCGTTCAGCCGCCGCACGTTGCGCCACAGCATCTGGCGCAGCTCGATATCCACCCCGGCGGTCGGCTCGTCCAGCACCAGCACATGCGGGGCATGCACCAGCGCCTTGCCCAGCAGGAGCCGCCGCCGCATCCCGCCCGAAAGCGTGCGCGCATAGGCATCGGCCTTGTCGGTCAGCCCGATCAGGTCCAGGATCTCGTCGGTGCGCCGCTGCGCCCGCGGCACGCCGTAGAGCCCCGCCTGCACGTCCAGCGCGCCGCGCGCCGAGAAGAACGGATCCATGTTCAGTTCCTGCGGCATCACCCCGATCGAGGCGCGCGACTGGCGCGGGTTCACATCCTGGTCGAAGCCCCAGATCCGCACGGTTCCCGCGCTCTTGCGCACCAGCCCGGCAAGGATGTTGATCAGCGTCGACTTGCCCGCGCCATTGGGGCCCAGCAGGCCGAAGATGGACCCCTGGGGGATCTTCAGGTCGATGCCCTTCAGCGCCTGTTTCGCGGGCTGGCCCTTGCGCGCGGCATAGGTCTTCTGCAGCCCTTCGATCTCGATTGCGTTCTGTGACATCCTGGCCCCCGATCCGTCGCAGGGACCGCTTGCCCGGAAGGGGGCGTTCCCGTAACGCTGACCTAGAGTGTTTCAGCCCGGATTTGAAACATCATTTATTATCTTTCGTGTTGAAATCTAAGATTTCAGGCCGCGAAAGATGATAGGGTTGCAGGTCTGAACGCTTGAAGCCGCCAGCCCCGCGCGGGCACCAGCAGGAGTCGTCCCATGGCCATATCGCCGCCCGAATTCCAGATCACCTCGGCCCATCGCGTGGCCTGCGACGGGGGCGAGGGCGCGCTCGGCCATCCCCGGGTCTGGCTGACGGTGGATCCCGATCGCGGCTATGTCGAATGCCCCTATTGCGACAAGCTCTATGTCGAGGAGGACCGCGCGCAGGCGATCCTGGCCTCGATGGGGCTCAGCCAGGCGGGCTGAGCCGGGGCGGGCTCAGGCCCGGCATCGCCGCCGGGCCCCGGCCAGGACTGCCAGTCCGCAGGCCAGGGCCAGCCCGGCCGGAGGCAAGGGCACCGGCGCCGGGGCGGGCAGGCCCGAAAGCGGTTCCGCATAGGTGCCGAAACTGTCGATGGAGATCGCCGCCGTGCCGGTGCCGGTCAGGGCGAAGGCAGGGGCATCGACCCGCAAGAGCAGCGTCTCGATCGGGTTGAGCGCGTCGAGCGGGTCGAAATATTCCACCGTCACCGTGTCGCCATCCGCGGAGCGCGAGATGAAGGGGACATAGGGGAAGCCCGCGATGCTCCAGCCGATCTCCACCGTGTAGTCCGCGAAACCCGATACCGTGTAGCCGAGCGCGCCATTCGTGCCGAAGAGGCCGTTATCGGTGGCCAGGAACCCGTAGGCGAAGGTCGTCGTCGCGCTGCCGCCGTCATAGACATCGACCGACAGTTCCGCATCGACATCGTAAAGCCCGGTCACGACTTCATAGCCGTCGAACCCGTCGCGGGTGACATTCGCGCTGGCCGAGAAGCTGCCCAGATGCGTGCCGTACCAGTCCGCATCCGAGGTCGCGACCTCGCCGAAATCGAAATAATCTGCGCTGTCGAGCGTGTCGCCGGGGGCGAGGGTCAGGGCGGCGGCGGGAAGGACGGCGCCAAGGCACAGCCCCGCGGCCGCAAGAACAGATCGGATCATGGAAATCTCTCCCGGAATGTCGTTAACCTATACTGACGTAAGGTTAACACATGCCGGGCCCGCGGTGTAGCCGGGCGCGGGTCGGGAATAGCCCCGTTTCCTCCGATGCGGGCGGTGCGGCCTAATGCGCCTCCGCCCAGCTCTGCCCCCGGCCTGCATCGACGATGAGCGGCACGGCCAGGTCCACGGCGGGCATCGATGCGCCCTCCATCACGTCGCGGACCCGGCCGATGGTCTCGTCGACGGCGCCTTCCTCCACCTCGAAGATCAGTTCGTCATGCACCTGCAGCAGCATCCTGGCGGGCAGGCCCTCGATGGCGGCGGGCATGCGGATCATCGCGCGGCGGATCACGTCGGCGGCCGTGCCCTGGATCGGTGCGTTGATCGCGGCGCGGCTGGCGAAGCCGGCCTGCGGCCCCTTGGCGTTGATCTCGGGCGTGTGGATCTTGCGCCCGAACAGCGTCTGGACATAGCCGTGTTCCTTCGCGAAGGCCTTGGTCGCGTCCATGTAGTCGCGGATGCCGGGGAAGCGTTCGAAATAGCGGTCGATGAATCCCTGCGCCTCGGCGCGCGGGATGCGCAGGTTGCGCGCCAGCCCGAAGCCCGAAATGCCGTAGATCACGCCGAAATTGATCGCCTTGGCCTGGCGCCGGATTTCCGGCGTCATCTGCTCCAGCGGCACGTTGAACATCTCCGACGCGGTGGCGGCATGGATGTCCTGGCCGTCGCGGAACGCCTCCTTCAGCGCCTCGATCCCGGCGATATGGGCGAGGATGCGCAGCTCGATCTGGCTATAGTCGAGCGAGACCAGCACATGGCCCGGCTCCGGCACGAAGGCCTCGCGGATGCGGCGGCCCTCCTCCGAACGCACGGGGATGTTCTGCAGGTTCGGCTCGGTCGAGGCCAGCCGCCCGGTATTGGCCCCCGCGATTGAATAGGAGGTGTGGACCCGGCCCGTCTCCTTGTTGATATGGTCCTGCAGCGCGTCCGTATAGGTCGATTTCAGCTTGGAAAGCTGGCGCCAGTCCAGCACGCGGGCGGGCAGGTCATGTTCGGTCGCCAGGTCCTCCAGCACGTCGGCGGGGGTGGACCAGGCGCCGGTCTTGCCCTTTTTGCCGCCGGGCAGGGACATCTTGTCGAACAGGATCTCGCCCAGCTGCTTGGGCGAGCCCACGTTGAAGCTCTCGCCGGCCAGCTCGTGGATCTCGGCCTCCAGCCCGGCCATCTTCTGGGCGAAGGCATTGGACATGCGCGAAAGCACGTCGCGGTCGACCTTGATGCCCGAACGTTCCATCTGCGCCAGCACGGGCACGAGCGGGCGTTCCAGCGTCTCGTAGACGGTCGTGACCTTGGCCTTGTGCAGCCCCGGTTTCAGCGCGTGCCACAGCCGCAGGGTGATGTCGGCATCCTCGGCGGCATAGGGCACGGCCTTCTCCAGCGGCACCCGGTCGAAGGTGATCGCCGATTTGCCCGAGCCCAGCAGCGGCTTGATCGGGATCGGCACATGGCCCAGATACCGTTCCGACAGCGTGTCCATGCCATGCCCGTGCAGCCCGCCATGCTGGGCATAGCTCATCAGCATCGTGTCGTCGATCGGTGCGACCGCGATGCCGTAGCGGGCCAGGATCTTCATGTCGTATTTCATGTTCTGGCCGATCTTGAGGATCTGCGGATCCTCCAGCATCGGCTTGAGCATCTCCAGCGCCTCGCCCAGCGGCATCTGCCCGGGCGCCAGGTCGTTGCCGCCGAACAGCCCGCCATCGGAGGCCTCGGCCTTGTGGGTCAACGGGATATAGCAGGCGCGGCCTTCCTCGACGGCCAGCGAGACGCCGACGAGTTCGGCCACCATCTCGTTGAGGCCGGTGGTCTCGGTATCCACGGCCACCCAGCCGCGGGCATAGGCCAGGTCGATCCAGCGCTGCAGCGCGGCGGCATCGCCCACGGTCTCGTATTTCTCCGCGTCGAAGGGCTGGTCCTCGGCGGGGGCCGGAGCCTCGGTGGCGGCAGGCTGCGGCGCGGCCGGGGCTTCGGCGCCCAGCTTGTCGGCGACGCGCTTGGTCAACGTGCGGAATTCCATCGCGTTCAGGAAGCCGATCAGCGCCTCCGCCTCGGGGTCGCGCACCTCGAGGCTCTCCAGCGTGAAATCCAGCTCCATGCCGCAATCAAGCTGCACCAGCTGTTTCGAGATGCGGATCTGCTCGGCATGCTCGATCAGGGTCTGGCGGCGCTTGGGCTGCTTGATCTCGGCAGCGCGGGACAGCAGCGTTTCCAGATCGCCATATTCGTTGATCAGCTGCGCGGCCGTCTTGATGCCGATGCCGGGCGCGCCGGGCACGTTGTCGACACTGTCGCCCGCCAGCGCCTGCACGTCCACGACCCGCTCGGGCGGCACGCCGAATTTCGCGGCCACGCCGTCGCTGTCGATGCGCAGGTTCTTCATCGCGTCCAGCATCTCGACCCCGTCGCCGACCAGCTGCATCAGGTCCTTGTCCGACGAGATGATGGTGACGCGGCCGCCCGCCTCGCGCGCGCGGCAGGCCAGCGTCGCGATGATGTCATCGGCCTCGTAGCCCTCGATTTCGTGGCAGGCGATGTTGAAGGCCCGCGTCGCCTCGCGGGTCAGCGGGAATTGCGGCACCAGGTCCTCGGGGGCAGGGGGACGGTTGGCCTTGTACTTGTCGTAGAGGTCGTTGCGGAAGGACTTGCCCGAATGGTCGAAGATCACCGCCGCATGGGTCGGCGCATCGGGGCCCGCATTGTCCTCGACATATTTGTAGAGCATGTTGCAGAACCCCGCGACCGCCCCCACCGGCAGCCCGTCGGATTTCCGCGTCAGCGGCGGCAGGGCATGATAGGCCCGGAAGATGAAGGCCGACCCGTCGATCAGATGGAGGTGATGTCCCTTGCCGAAACCCATGTCGCGCGTCCCTTGCTGCTGCCGCCCCTACCTAGAAGAGCTGCCGGCGCGGTGAAAGGGAAAATCGGGCAGCGCTCAGGACAGCGCCTCGGCCGGGGCCAGCGCGAAGAATGCCCCGCCTGAACGGATGCCGAACCATGCGCCCTCGATCTCGCCCAGATCGACCAGCCGGTAGAAGCTCTTGCGGTCGATGCGCGCCTCCAGCCCGGCGCGGACATGCAGGTAGGGCGCGGGGTCTGCGTCCGCGCCGGTCTCCATGCGGATCGCGTGACCGGGCCCCGCCGCGACCTCCTCGCCGGTATTGGTGACGAAGGTCAGGACCCGGTCCGCCCCGTCCCCCGCGACCGCGAAATCGACGGCCAGGAAGGGCACGTCCTCGACGGTGATGCCGACCTTCTCCGCGGGGGTGACCAGGAAATAGGCGTCGCCTTCGCGTTTCAGCACCGAGGCAAAGAGCCGGACCATGGCCGGCCGGGCGATGGGCGAACCCTGGTAGAACCAAGTGCCGTCGCGGGCGATGCGCATGTCCAGGTCGCCGCAGAAGGGCGGGTCCCACAGATGCACGGGCGCCGGTCCGCGCCCGGCCACGGCCCCCGCCGCGGCGATCAGGGCGCTGGCATCGGGTCTCACGATGTTTTGTGCGTTTTCGTCTTTTGTCATTTGAAACTGCCCGGAGACGTGGCTCTATGATGGAACCATAGCCCGCAATAGGAGAAAATCATGTCCGATGAAACCGACCTGGTGCAGGAGATCGAGGATCTCGGACATGATCTGGCGGCGGCCAAGGCCAGCATCACCAAGCGGTTCATCGGCCAGGAACGGGTCGTCGACCTGACGCTGGCGGCGCTTCTGTGCGGCGGGCACGGGCTGCTGATCGGCCTGCCGGGGCTGGGCAAGACCCGGCTGGTCGGCACGCTGGGCAAGGTCATGGGGCTGCAGGACAACCGCATCCAGTTCACCCCCGACCTGATGCCCGCCGACATCCTGGGCTCGGAGGTGCTGGAAACCGCCGAGGACGGGCGCCGCGCCTTCCGCTTCATCCGCGGCCCGGTCTTCTGCCAGCTCCTGATGGCCGACGAGATCAACCGCGCCAGCCCCCGCACGCAATCGGCGCTGTTGCAGGCGATGCAGGAGAAGCACGTGACCATCGCGGGCGCCGAACATGCGCTGGGACAGCCCTTCCACGTGCTGGCGACCCAGAACCCGATCGAGCAGGAGGGCACCTATCCGCTGCCCGAGGCGCAGCTTGACCGGTTCCTGGTGCAGATCGACGTGCCCAATCCCGATCGCGACACCGAACGCGACATCCTCCTGGCCACGACCGGCGTGTCGGAGGCGGAGTCGAGCCAGGTCTTCACCGCCGAGAAGCTGATCGCGGCGCAGACGCTGCTGCGGCGCATGCCGGTGGGCGAGGCCGTGGTGGAGACGATCCTGGATCTGGTGCGCGCCTGCCGCCCCGAGGATCCCGATGCCCCCCAGGCGGTGCGCGACACGGTGGCCTTCGGGCCGGGGCCGCGCGCGGCGCAGGCGCTGATGCTGACCGTGCGCGCCCAGGCGCTGCTGGAGGGGCGGCTGGTGCCCACGGCGGAGGATGTGGCGCGCATGGCGGTGCCGGTGCTGACGCACCGGATGCAGCTGAGCTTTGCCGCGCGCGCCCGCGGGCAGAACCTCAACCAGCTGATCCGCGACGTCGCCGCCCGCGCCACCCGCAGCGAGGCCGCGGCATGACCGATCCCGGCCGGAATACCGCCCCGCTTTCCAGCGCGTGCCCCGCCGAGGCGACGCCGTGATCCGCAGCCCGGCCGATCTGCGCCGCGAGGCGCATGGGCTGTCCGGGGCGCTACCGCCGCTTCTGGCGGATGCCGAACATCTGGCCTCGAACATGCTCCTGGGCGCGCATGGCCGCCGCCGCCCGGGCACGGGCGAGGAATTCTGGCAGTACCGCCCGGCCCAGGCCACCGACGAGGCGCGGCTGATCGACTGGCGCCGCTCGGCCCGGTCGGACCAGTCCTTCATCCGGGACCGCGAATGGCAGGCCAGCCAGACCGTCCTGCTGTGGGTCGATGCTGCCCAGTCGATGGGCTTCGCCTCGCGCGGCATGCCGCCCAAGGCGGATCGCGCCCGGGCCCTCGCCCTGGCAGTGGCGATCCTGCTGCTGCGCGGGGGCGAACGCGTGGGGCTTGCCGGGCTCGAGGTGCCGCCCCGCAGCGGCGGCATCCAGCTGCTGCGCCTGGCGGAGGGGCTGCTGGCGGGGCAGGGCGGCGATTACGGCGCGCCCGACATCCGCGGGATGATGGCCAAATCCCGCGCGCTCTTCGTTTCGGATTTCATGGGGCCTTTCGAACCGGTCGAAACGGCGCTGACCCGGGCGGCGGATCGCGGGGTGCGCGGGGCGCTCCTGCAGGTGCTCGATCCCGAGGAGGAGGCCTTTCCCTTCGGCGGGCGCACCGTCTTCGAGAGCATGGGCGGCGGGGTCACGCATGAGACCCTGCAGGCGGCGGATCTGCGGGCGCGCTATCTGGACCGGCTGGCCGAGCGCAAGGCGCGGCTTTCCGACCTGGCGCGGTTGACCGGCTGGCAATTCGACTGCCACCATACCGCCCAGAGCGCGCAATCGGCGCTCTTGTGGCTTTACGGCGCGATGGAGAAGACCCGCTGATGCTGACCCTCGGCCCCCTGGGATTCACCGCCCCGGCGCTCCTACTTGCGCTCCTGGCGCTGCCGCTGCTGTGGCTGGTGCTGCGCGCGGTGCCGCCCGCGCCGGTGCGCCGCCGTTTCCCGGGGGTGGCGCTGCTGCTGGGGCTGGATGACCGGCAGAGCCAGACCGACCGCACGCCCTGGTGGCTGCTGCTGCTGCGCCTGGCGGCGGTGGCGCTGGTGATCCTGGGCTTTGCCGGGCCGGTGCTGAACCCCGCCCAGGGCGGCGGCGGCGGCGGCCCGGTCCTGGTGCTGCTGGACGGGACCTGGGCGGATGCCGGGGACTGGGCGCGGCGCATCGACCGCGCCGAGGCTGCGCTGACAGAGGCCGCGCGCGACGGCCGCCCGGCGGCGGTCGCGGTGCTGAGCGATCCCGGGGCGGCGGCACCGGCCTTCCAGGCGGCGGAGGCCTGGCTGGAACGGCTTCCCGCGCTGGTTCCCGCCCCCTGGGAGCCCGATCCCGAGGCGGTCGCGGACTGGGCGGGGGCACTGCCGGAGGGGGCGTTCGACACGCTCTGGCTGTCGGACGGGCTGGCGCGCGACGGCCGCGACGCGCTTCTGGCGGCGCTGGAGGATCACGGCGCGGTGCGGGTCTTCGAAGGGCCCCGCCCGGTGCTGGCGCTGCGTCCGGCGCGCTACGAGGAGGGCGCGATCGTGCTGGAGGCGATCCGCGCCCGCGCGGAGGGCGCGCAGGATGTCGCCGTCGATGTGCGCGGCCGCGACCCGGCCGGGACCGAGCAGGTGCTGGCCCGCGCCGAAGGCAGCTTCGCGCCCGGGGCGCAGCAGGCGGAGATCCGGCTGAGCCTGCCTGCCGAGCTGCGCAATCGCGTCACGCGGTTCGAGATCGCCGGGCTGCGCTCGGCCGGGGCGGTCAGCCTGGCCGATGACGGGCTGCGCCGCCGCGAGATCGGGCTGCTGTCGGGGCAGGGCGACGGCGAGGGGTTCGAGCTGCTTTCGCCGCTGCACTACCTGCGCCAGGCGCTGGCCCCCGATGCGGATCTCATCGAGTCGGACCTGTCCGACATGCTTCTGGCCAATCCCGACGTGCTGATCCTGGCCGATGTCGCGCGGCTCTCCCCGGCGGAGGAGACGGCGATCCGCGACTGGGTGGAGGCGGGCGGGATGCTGCTGCGCTTTGCCGGGCCGCGGCTGGCCGCCTCGGATGTCAGCCGCGCCGAGGAGGACCCGCTGATGCCGGTGCGGCTGCGCGAGGGCGGCCGGTCGGTCGGCGGCGCGATGAGCTGGGGCGCGCCCAAGACGCTGATGCCCTTCGAGGCCGGGTCGCCCTTTGCCGGGCTTGCCATCCCCGGGGAGGTCGCCGTGACGGCGCAGGTGCTGGCCCAGCCCGATCCCGACCTGGCGGAGCGCACCATCGCCGCGCTGCAGGACGGCACGCCCCTGGTGACGCGCAAGCCCCTGGGCGAGGGGCAGGTGGTGCTGTTCCACGTCACCGCCAATGCCGAATGGTCGTCGCTGCCGCTGTCGGGCCTGTTCATGTCGATGCTGGAACGGCTGTCGGTCGCGGCGGGGGCCGAACGCCCGGCGCCCGAGGCGCTGGCGGGCACCACCTGGGTGCCCGAGGATGTGCTGGACGGGTTCGGCACGGCCAGCGAGGCGGGCACCATGGCGGGCGTTCCGGGCGAGCGGCTTGCGGCCGGGCGGCCCGCCCCCGACATGCCGCCCGGCCTCTATGCCGGGGAGGACCGCCGCCTGGCGCTGAACGTCATCGGGTCTGATACCGTGCTGGTCCCCGCGGCCTGGCCCGACCGCATCCCCGTCGAGGGGCTGGAGATCCGGCAGGAGACGCCGCTGAAGGGCGCCGTGCTGATGGCGGCGCTGCTGCTGCTTCTGGCCGATCTGCTGGCTTCGATGGCGTTGTCGGGCAAGCTGCCGCGTCCGCGCCGGAGCGCGGGTCCGGCGGCGGCGATCCTGCTGGCGGGCGCGGTGGCGCTGGCCCCGCCGCAGGCGCGGGCGCAGGAGGCGCAGGCCGATGCCCGGGCGGTGGCGGCGACCTCGGAGGTGACGCTGGCCTATGTGCGCAGCTCCGATCCGCAGGTCGACGAGATCACCCGTGCCGGGCTGGCCGGGCTGTCGGATGTGCTTTACGCGCGCACCTCGATCGAACCGGCCGACCCGACCGAGATCGACATCGAGACCGACGAGCTGAGCTTCTTCCCGCTGATCTACTGGGCGGTCACCGCCGATCAGCCGCTGCCCTCGGCAGAGGCCTATGGACGTCTGAACCGCTACCTGCGCACCGGCGGCATGATCGTCTTCGACACGCGCGATGCCGATGTCGCGGGCTTCGGCGGCACTACCCCCGAGGGCCGCCGCCTGCAGGAGATCGCCGCCGGGCTGGACATCCCGCCGCTGGAGCCGGTGCCGCAGGATCATGTCCTGACCCGCGCCTTCTACCTGCTGCAGGATTTCCCCGGCCGCTATGCCGGCCGCGAGGTCTGGGTGGAGGCGGCGCCGCCGGATGCAAGCGCGGTGGAGGGCATGCCCTTCCGCGACCTCAATGACGGGGTGACGCCGGTGGTGATCGGCGGCAATGACTGGGCCGGGGCCTGGGCCACCGACGAGGCCCGCCGCCCGATGCTGCGCGTGGGCTCGGGGCTGGGCGGCGAGCGCCAGCGCGAGGTCGCCTATCGCTTCGGGGTCAACCTGGTGATGCATGTGCTGACCGGCAACTACAAATCCGACCAGGTCCATGTGCCGGCCCTGCTCGACCGGCTGGGGAACTGAGCCATGACCGACCAGATCATCCTCGCGCCGCTGGTGCCCGTCCTGGTGCTCTGGATCCTGGGCGGGATCGCCGCCGGGCTGGTGATCTTCGCGGCGGTGTTCCGGCTGTCGGGCTGGTGGCTGCGCGCGCTGGCGGCGGTCGCGCTTCTGGCGGCGGCGGCCAATCCCTCGCTGCAGCAGGAGGACCGCCGGGCGCTGTCGGATATCGTGATCGCGCTGATCGACGAGACGGCCAGCCAGCAGCTTTCGGACCGCGCCGCCCAGAGCGCGGCGGCGCTGGAGGGCCTGCGCGCCGAGATTGCCGCCCGCCCCGATACCGAATTGCGCGAGATCCGCCTGCTCGACGGGGCGGGGGATGCCGGCACGCTGGCGATGCAGGCGCTGACCGAGGCGCTGGCGGAGGAGCCGCGCGCGCGCATCGCGGGGGTGGTGCTGATTTCGGACGGGCAGATCCACGACATGGACCGGATGCCCGCCGTCCCGGCGCCGGTTCACCTGCTGCAGACCGGCCATGCGGCCGACTGGGACCGCCGGCTGATCGTCAGGAACGCCCCCGCCTTCGCCATCCTCGGCGAGGAATTCCACCTGACGCTGCGGATCGAGGACCAGGGCCGGGTGCCCCCGGGGCTGGGCGGGACCGCCACGCTCTCGCTGTCGCTCGATGGCGGCGAGCCGCAAAGCTACCGCGTGCCGGTCGGCCAGGATATCGATCTGCCCGTGGTGCTGCCGCATGGGGGGATGAACGTGATCCAGTTCACCCTGGAGACCAGCCCCGGGGAACTCACCGACCGCAACAATGCCGCCGTCCTGCAGATCAACGGCGTCCGGGACCGGCTGCGCGTGCTGCTGGTCTCGGGCGAGCCCCATGCGGGCGAACGCACCTGGCGCAACCTGCTGAAATCCGACAGCTCGGTCGACCTGGTGCATTTCACGATCCTCAGGCCGCCGGAAAAGCAGGACGGCGTGCCGGTCACGGAACTGTCGCTGATCGCCTTCCCGACGCGGGAACTCTTCCTGGAGAAGATCGACGAATTCGACCTGATCATCTTCGACCGCTACAAGCGGCGCGGCATCCTGCCGGTGATCTATCTCGACAATATCCGCCAATACGTGATGGATGGCGGCGCGGTGCTGGTCGCGGCCGGGCCCGATTTCGCCGGGGCCGCCTCCATCTACCGCTCGCCCTTGGCCGAGATCATCCCGGCCGAACCCACGGCGCGGGTCTATGAACAGGGCTACCTGCCGCAGCTGACCGATCTGGGCCGCCGCCACCCGGTGACCGAGGGGCTGGATGCCTGGGGCGCGGAGGCGGCGCAGCCGGGGACGGCGGGGCCGCATTGGGGGCGCTGGTTCCGGATGATCGACCTGGCGCCGAAATCGGGCGAGACGGTGATGTCGGGCCCCGAGGACAAGCCCCTGCTGGTGCTCGACCGGATGGGCGAGGGGCGCGTCGCGCTGCTGGCCTCGGACCAGGCCTGGCTGTGGGATCGCGGCTTCGAGGGGGGAGGTCCGCAGCTGGAGCTGCTGCGGCGGCTGGCCCACTGGATGATGAAGGAGCCCGAACTGGAGGAGGAGGCGCTCTGGGCCGAGGCGGAGGGTCAGTCGATGACCGTCATCCGCCGCACCCTGGCCGACACCGCCGCGGAGATGACGGTGACCGGCCCGGACGGGCGGAACTGGCAGCTGACGCCGCAGGAGGTCAGCCCGGGGCGGTTCGAGGCGGAGCTGGAGGCGCCGGGGATCGGCCTCTACCGCATCACCGACGGCACGATGGATGCGGTGATCGCGCTGGGGCCCTCGGCGCCGCGGGAATTCGAGCAGACGATCGCCACGGGCGAAGCCGTGGCGCCTCTGGTCGGGGCGATGCGCGGCGGCGTGATGCCGCTGGAAGAGGGGATGCCCGACCTGCGCGCGGTGGGTCCGGGGCGGCCTGCCGCCGGGCGGGGCTGGATCGGGATCACCCCGCGCGAGGCCTATGTGACCGCCGATCTGCGGATTGCGCCGCTGCTGCCCTCCTGGGCCTTCCTGGCCCTGGCCGCGGCGCTGATCACCGGCGCCTGGCTGCTCGAGGGACGCCGCCGCCGCCCGGCCGCCTGAGCCGGTCCCGCGCCGGGGAGGAGGCTTGGGGGGCGGGGGCGCAGGAACTGACCTGCCCCCCCTGAAGGCTCCGCGGTTCGCGCCTGGCCTGTTCTCCGGGCCGGGAGACAGGAGAGGCCTGCGGGAGATCCTGCGCTTCCGGCCCCCGGTGCAAGGCGGAGAGCCGTGGACCCGGGCCGGGACAGGGAAGAGCTGCAGCCAGCGTCTTGCCTGCGCCCCGGCCGGGATCGATCCGCGTGTCTCTCGACGTGGTTCGACCAGGCCCGCTGAACCAGAGGTGTTCGTTGGATTTCGGACCGGGTGCTAGGCTGAGGACCCATTGATCTCAGCGGAAGGGCATGATTCACCGCGTGAAAACTGAGCGGTGATATGTCTGATCTCTTCTGGCTGAGCGATGCGCAGATGGCGCGTCTGGAGCCCTATTTCCCGAAGTCCCATGGCAAGCCTCGTGTTGATGATCGGCGCGTCCTGAGCGGGATTGTATTCATCAATCGAAATGGGTTGCGTTGGCGAGATGCGCCGAAGGACTATGGCCCCCACAAGACGCTCCACAACCGGTGGAAACGCTGGAGCGAGAGGGGGATCTTTGCAAAGATGATGGCGGGGCTGGCTGGCGAACACGGCGAGAAGAAGACCGTGATGACCGACGCCACCTATCTGAAGGCCCACCGAACGGCGTCCGGTCCGGGCGTTAAAAAGGGGGGCGTGGCCGCCTGATCGGACGGACCAAAGGTGGCATGAATACGAAACTTCATGCCATCTGCGACAGCCAGGGACGTCCGCTTGCCCTATTCGTCACGGCAGTGCAGGTGAGCGATTACATCGGCGCGCGCGCGTTGTGCGACAGTCTTCCGGACGTCGATTGGCTGCTCGGGGATCGCGGCTATGACGCCGACTGGTTCCGAGAAGCCCTGAAAGACAAGGGAATACGTGCCTGCATCCCCGGACGGAAGCAGCGGAAGGCGCCGGTGAAGTATGACAAGCGCCGATACAAACGTCGAAACCGGATCGAGATCATGTCCGGCAGGCTCAAGGACTGGCGACGCGTTGCCACGCGCTACGACCGATGCCCGAAGGTCTTCCTCTCAGCCATCGCCCTCCCCGCTACCGTCGTCTACTGGCTATGAGTCCTGAGCCTAGAGACACCGGGCGGTACGTTTCGCCCTTGACACCCCTTGCGCAGACTTATGCTTGCGTTTGCGCATTCATCTGCTTTCTCCGACTCGCCTCGCCGAAGCGATCGGCCTCTCATTTAAGTGGCTTCGACAAGCGCAGCATGCGCACCGTCCGAGCCAGTCCATCCGAGAGCTTATGGTCGGTCGAAGCGTCTCACTGGACCAGATGCCGAAAGCAATACCCGCGAAGCTGACTGAAGGCGGGTACATTCACGCCCTTCAAAACAGACCTCGGCCGGATCTCGTGGCCCATTCGGCCGCAACTTGATCCCGATCTACAACAGGATCAATGGGTCCAGGCGCTGCGGCGGTCGCTGGCGAAGTTTTCGCCATAGCCGCGCGGGCGGATATTGGGCTTGCGCCGGTGGGGGTCGGTGACCTGCACGTCCAGGCCATGCGCCTCCGCATAGGCCAGCGCCGCTTCCTTCGTCTCGAAGCTCAGCCGCACCTGGCTCTGCGTGTCGGAAGAGGAGGTCCAGCCCATCAGCGGATCGACTTCCCGCGCCGAGGCCGGGGTGAAATCGAGGATCCAGCTCTTGGTCCTGGCCATGCCCGATTGCATCGCGGTCCTTGCTGGCTGGTAGATTCGTGCGCGCATCCTGTCCTCCGGCGGTTGCCGCAGATATAGGCCCGGCCCGGGCGCGGGGCAACGGATGATTCCGATTGCACGCATCCGGCGGCTCCGCCGCGCCGGGGCGGGCGCGCTTGCAAACCGCGGCCCCTTTGGGTAGCGGGGGGCGGAGCTTGAAGGATGAGGCGGCCATGAGCGAGTTGCGCGGAAAATATCTTGGGCTGATCGCCGGAGCGGGCGACGAGGAGACGCTCGAGGCGCTGCGGGTGCAGGCGGTCGGCAAGAAGGGCGAAATCAGCCTGAAGATGCGCGAACTGGGCCGGATGAGCCCCGAGGAGCGCCAGGTGGCGGGTCCCGCGCTGAATGCGCTGAAGGACGAGATCAATGCGGCGCTGGCGGCGAAGAAGGCGGCGCTGGCCGATGCCGCGCTCGACGAGCGCCTGCGCGCCGAATGGCTGGACGTGACGCTGCCGGGCCGCGCGGCGGCGCGTCGCGGCGGGACCATCCACCCGATCAGCCAGGTCACCGAGGAAGTCACCGCGATCTTCGCCGATATGGGTTTTGCCGTGGCCGAGGGCCCGCAGATCGAAAGCGACTGGTACAATTTCGACGCGCTGAACATCCCCGGGCACCACCCGTCGCGCCAGGAGATGGACACGTTCTACATGCACCGCGCCGAGGGCGACGACCGCCCGCCGCATGTGCTGCGCACCCATACCTCGCCCGTGCAGATCCGCGCGATGCAGAAGACCGGCGCGCCGATCCGGGTGATCGCGCCCGGCCGCGTCTACCGTGCCGATTACGACCAGACCCATACGCCGATGTTCCACCAGGTCGAGGGGCTCGCCATCGACAAGGACATCTCGATGGCGAATCTCAAATGGGTGCTGGAGGAGTTCTGCCGCGCCTTTTTCGAGGTGGATGATGTCGAGCTGCGCTTCCGCGCCTCGCATTTCCCCTTCACCGAACCCTCCGCCGAGGTCGATATCCGCTGTTCCTGGGAAGGCGGCAGCCTGAAGATCGGCGAGGGCGACGGCTGGCTGGAGATCCTCGGATCGGGCATGGTGCATCCGCATGTGCTGCGCTCGGGCGGGATCGATCCCGACCAGTGGCAGGGTTTTGCCTTCGGCATGGGGATCGACCGGATCGCGATGCTGAAATACGGCATCCCCGATCTGCGCGCCTTCTTCGACAGCGATCTGCGCTGGCTGCGCCATTACGGGTTCTCCGCCCTCGACATGCCGACGCTGCAGGGCGGTCTCAGCCGGTGAGCCGACTTTTCGAGACGGAGCACCGCAGGGGCGGCCCCGAGAAGCGGCGCCTCTATGCCGCGTTCGAGCTGGCCTATACCGTCGTCGATTTCGCCGCGGCGCTGTGCTTTGTCATCGGCTCGGTCTTCTTCTTCTCCGAGGCGCTGATGACGGCGGGCACCTGGCTGTTCCTGGTCGGGTCGCTGTGCTTCGCGCTGAAGCCCGCGATCCGCCTCTGGCGCGAGATCAAGCTGGCTGCCATGGGCGATGCCGAGGATCTTGCCGAGCGATACCGGTGACAGGGCGCTGGAGTTCCTCCTTTGTTCCGTGGTAGCCTGACAATGAACGATGTGGACCGGGGCAACCCGGGCCGGGGGGGACGGAATTGAGCAACGTCAAGACGGTCGACCTGGCCGACAGGATGACAGCCTTCACCGAGAGGACGGAGCCGGGCGAATTCAACGGCCGGCCGCTGCGGCGGCTGCGGCTGCGGGCAGGGGAGGCCTGCGACCCGTTTCCCGCCGCCGTGGAGTTCTTTCATGTGCTGCGCGGCCGGCTGGAGATCGAGACCGGCGCGGAGCGCATCGTCCTGGAACGGGGGGAGATGCATGTCGTCCCGGCCGGGACGGCCTGCCATGCCGTCGCGCTGGAGCATGCCGAGCTTCTGGTCATCGACCCGGCGCGGCAGGACACGCGGCTGCACTGAGCAGCGCCCGCGCCGGGCGCGGGCGCGGGATCAGGGGCGCCAGGTCAGGAAATTCGCGATCATCCGCAAGCCCGGCGCCTGGCTCTTCTCGGGGTGGAACTGCAGCCCGATGACATTGTCGCGCGCCACGATCGCCGTGACCTCGCCGCCGTAATCGACATGGGCCAGCCGGTCCTGCGGCCGTTCGGGGACGAATTGGTAGGAATGGACGAAATAGGCGTGATCGCCCGTCGCCACGCCGTCCAGAACCGGATGCGCGCCATCGATCACCAGGTCGTTCCAGCCCATATGCGGCACTTTCAGCGCCGGATCCGCGGGGGCGATCCGCACCACCTCGCCCTCGATCCAGCCCAGGCCGCGCGTGTCCTCGTATTCGCGGCCCCAGCTGGCCAGCATCTGCATGCCCACGCAGATCCCCATGAAGGGCACCGCCCGGCGGGTGACGGCCTCCGCCATCGCCTCATGGACCCGGGCATAGCTTTTCAGCCCGTTGAGACATGAGGGGAAGGCCCCGTCGCCCGGCAGCACCAGCCGGTCGGCGCGGGCCACGTCATCGGGGCTGGAGGAGACCAGAACCTCGCCCGCGCCGGTTTCGCGCGCCATGCGCTGGAACGCCTTCTCGGCGGAATGCAGGTTTCCGGATTCGTAGTCGATCAGGACGGTCAGCATCACAGCATGCCCTTCGTGGAGGGGATGGCGTCGGATTTGCGCGGATCGGTTTCCAGCGCGTCGCGCAGGGCGCGGGCGACCGCCTTGAAGGCCGCCTCGGCGATATGGTGGCTGTTGACCCCGTGCAGCAGGTCGACATGCAGCGTGATGCCGCCATGGGTCGCCAGCGCCTGGAAGAACTCGCGCACCAGCTCGGTGTCGAAGCTGCCGATCTTCTCGGTCGGAAAATCCACGTTCCAGACCAGAAAAGGCCGGCCCGACAGGTCCAAGGCGGCGCGCACCAGCGCATCGTCCATCGCCAGGTGGCAGGAGCCGTAGCGCCGGATGCCCCGCTTGTCGCCGACAGCCCGGGACAGCGCCTGGCCCATCGCGATGCCGCAATCCTCCACCGTGTGATGATCGTCGATATGCAGGTCGCCTTCCGCGCGCAGGGTCAGGTCGACCAGGCTGTGCCGGGCCAGCTGGTCCAGCATGTGGTCGAAGAACCCGACCCCGGTCTTCACGTCATAGGCCCCGCTGCCGTCGAGATCGACGCTCAGGGTGATGTCGGTTTCCGCGGTCTTGCGGGTGATCGTGGCTTGGCGCATCGGAACGTCCTCCTGCGCGCCCCCTCTAGCCGCTGGCGGCGCGGAGGGAAAGGCCCCTGTGTCGTGGCTGCATCACTGCCGCCGCGGGGCGGGCGCGGCATGTCGCGTCATGGATCCGCGGCCGAATCCGGTTTACGGTTTTCCCGAAACAGACTTTCAGGAAACCCGAAAATGCCCGAAGATCTCGCCCCGTCCCTTGCCGCCGCCCCGGTCCTGGCCCCGAATGTCTATGACGCCGAGCCGATCCCCGCGGCCGCAAGGCAGGAGGTGGAGCGGCTTCTCGCCTCGGGCGACCTGTTCCGCTACACTTCCGACGCGGCGCCGGTGACCCTGCTGGAGCAGGACTTCGCGCAGATGATGGGCAGCACCTATGCGCTGGCCGTGGCGTCCTGCTCGGCCGCGCTGTTCCTGTCGATGAAGGCGCTGGATCTGCCGCGCGGCGCCAAGGTGCTTATCCCCGCCTTCACCTTCGCCGCCGTGCCCTCGGCGGTGGTCCATGCCGATTGCGTGCCGGTGCTGGTCGAGGTCGGCGCCGATTACCGCATCGACATGGCGGATTTCGCCGCGAAATTCACCGATGACATCGCCTGCGTGCTGATCTCGCACATGCGCGGCCATACCTCGGACATGGATGCGATCCTGGCGCTGGCCGGGGAGAAGGGCGTGCCGGTGATCGAGGATGCCGCGCATTCGCTGGGCACGCTCTGGCACGGCAAGAAGATCGGGACGCTGGGCCGCGTCGGCTGCTTCTCCTTCCAGTCCTACAAGATGCTGAATGCGGGCGAGGGCGGGATCCTCGTCACCGACGATCCGCAGGTGATCGCGCGCGCCGTCATCATGTCGGGCGCCTATGAACACAACTGGGCCAGGCACGGGCTCGTGGCGGAGATCGTCTCCGCGTGGCAGAACCGCCTGCCGCTCTACAACACGCGGCTCAACAACCTGTCGGCGGCGATCATCCGGCCGCAGCTGGACGAGCTGCCGCGCCGGGTCCGCGACGGGCTGCGCAACCATGATTACGTGGCGGCGCGGCTGAACCTGTCGCCCTGGCTGGACGTGCCGCCCTGCCTCGGCCCCGAGACGCGGGCGCCGGATTCGCTGCAGTTCAACCTCGCGGGGATGGACGAGGCGCAGGCGCGGGGCTTCATGGCGGCGGCGAAGGCGCGGGGCGTCGCGGTGCAGATCTTCGGGCTTTCCGAGGACAATGCGCGGGCCTTCTGGAACTGGCGGTTCCTCGGCGATCTGCCCGATCTGCCGAAGACGCGGGCGATGCTGATGTCGGCCTGCGACACGCGGCTGCCCGCGCGGCTGACCCTGCCGGAACTCGACCTGATCGCCGATGCGCTGGTCGCGGCCGCCGAAGAGGTCATGGGCTGATCCCCCGCACCGTCCTCCCCCGGCCTCGAGCCGGGGGCTCTCCCGGCCCGGGGCCGGGTGCCGATCCGTCTGGTCCGGCGCAGCATTTCAGGCAATGCGCCGCGCTTTTCCCGTCGCCGCGCGGAAGGGGGCTTACCCTGCCAGGGCGCGGCGGTAGAAATCGCCGATCCACTCCGCCGCGCGGGCGCTGTCCACCGGCTCGTCCGCGGCGGCCTCCGCCGCCTCCACCTGTCCCGGGGCGAAGATGCCCGTGTCGCGGCGCAGATCGACCAGCCCCAGCAGGCAGGCATTGGTCATCTCGGGATGGGTCTGCAGCGTCAGCACCCGGTCGCCGATCCGCATGGCCCCCACCGGCACGTCCTCGCCGGTGGCGATGATCTCGGCCCCCTCGGGCACTTCCACCACCTGGTCGCCATGCCAGGCATTCAGCGCCAGCCTGCCCAGCCCCTCGACCTCGTAGCTTTGCCGCCCGATCTTGATGCCGCCGGGATGCCGGATCACCCTGCCGCCGAAGGCCTGGGCGATGATCTGGTGGCCGAAGCAGATGCCGACCAGCGGCCTGCCCGCCGCGCGGATCTCGCGCAGGAAGGCCTCCAGCCGCGGGATGAAGGCGTGGTCCTCATAGGCGCCCAGCGGCGAGCCGGTCACCAGCCAGCCGTCGCAGGCCTCGACGCTGTCGGGGAATTCGCCGTCGACCACCGCCCAGACCGGCATGTCGAAGCCCTGCGGCCCGAGGAAGTCGCGGAACCACTCGGTATAGGTGCCGTGGGCGGTCTCGATGCTTTCGGCCACATGGCCGCATTTCAGGATCCCGATGCGCGGGCGGGGGGCAGTCATGGAAACACTCCGAAGCTCAGACGGCATCCATCAGGATCATCACCGTCTCGGCCGCGGAGAACCGGGCAAGCTGATGCTGTTCCTGACGTTTCACCGCCGACATAGTCTCGATCAGCGGCGCGGGGAAGATCCGGGCCATGCGCGGCGAGCCGGAAAACCGCTCGATCGCCGCGTCCCAGTCCATCGGGAATTGCAGCACCCGCTGGTCATAGGCCGATCCGATCACCGGCTCGGGCGGCGCCAGGTCGTCCTCGATCCCGGCAATGCCGCCGCCGAGGATCGCGGCCATCACCAGGTAGGGATTGGCATCGGCCCCGGCGGCGCGGTGCTCGATGCGCCGCTCGGCCGGATCGCCCGCGGGGATGCGCAGCGCGCAGGACCGGTTCTCGTAGCCCCAGCTGGCCGAGGTCGGCGCCAGGCTGCCGGGAACGAAGCGGGCATAGCTGGTCTCGTGCGGCGCGAAAAGCAGCGTCGCGCCGGGCAGGCAGGACAGGCCGCCCGCCACCGCCTGGCGCATCACCCCCGATCCCGCCAGAAGCCCGTTGTCGAAGACATTGCCCCCCGGGCCCTCGGCCCAGTAGCCGACATGAAGCCCGTTGCCCGGCTGGTCCTCGAAGGGCTTGGCCAGGAAACAGGCCGCCATGTCATGGGCCCGCGCAGTGCCCCGGATCAGCGCCTTCAGGAGCCACAGGTCATCGGCGGCGCGCATCGCGGGGGCAGGCGCCAGGGCAATGCGGAACTGCGCCAGCCCCGCGCCCGAGACGGTGTCGTCCAGCGCGATCCCCATCGCCTCGGCGCCGTCGTAGATGTCATCGAAGAAGGCGGCGAAGGCATCCAGCTGGGCGACGCTGCCCGCCTGCGAGGCGCGCAGCGGCCGGCCGCTGTCGGGGGCGAGGGCGGGGGCGAGGGCGGCGCCGGTATCATCGACCAGCATCACCTCGATCGCGGGGGCGGCGCGGGGCTTCCAGCCGCGCCGGTGCCAGCGCGCGATCACCGCCGCCAGGGCGTGGCGCGGGCAGGTGGGCGCGGGGCGGCCGTCATCGGCGAACATCCACATCGGGATCAGCGTGGAGGGCTGCACCAGCCAGGGCATGGGCACGGGCCCGCGCTCGGTCACGCGCATCTGCCCGTCGCCATCGGCGGGGCCGGTTTCCGCCGCATGGCCCAGCACGTCCAGCGACAGGGTCGATAGCGGCATGCGCAGCCCCTGGAACTCGATCCGGGCGGCGGCGCTTCCGGGCAGGCGCTTGCCGCGCATCTGCCCGTTCAGATCGGCGCAGGCGACGCGCAGCGCGGTGGTCTCCACCTCCATCTCAGCGCACCAGCTGCGGCCGGATGCGCAGGCGCGGGCGCTGCGACGGGGCGAGGTGGCGGTTCAGGCGTCGGTTCGCCGCCCCGAACAGCCCGATCACGCAGAGGGTCAGCATCACGAAATACCCCGCGACGATTGGATAGGGGATGAAGGGGTTGAAGGTCTTGTCGGCGAAATAGCTGGCATAATACAGCGCATCCCCCTGCTGCTGCCAGGCCGGGAAGCCCGAGAAGAAGACCAGCGTCGTGGCATGGAACAGGAAGATCGCCTCGTTGGTATAGGCGGGCCAGCCGAGCCGCAGCATCGTGGGGAAGGTCACGCGGCGGAATTTCTGGAACGGGCCCATGCCATAGGCCTCCGCCGCCTCCAGGTCGCCCTTCGGGATGGCGCGCAGCGCGCCGGTGAAGATCTCGGCGGAATAGGCGGAGGTGTTGAGGAACAGCACGATCAGCGCCCCCGCCCAGGCCTTGGTCAGCCAGCGCGTCTGGGCAGTGATCTCCACCAGCCCCAGATTGAACTCGATCCCCTCGCGCGGCAGCAGCACGAAGGCCTGGTAGGCGATGAAGAACTGGATGAACAGGGGGCTGCCGCGGAACACGAAGACGAACCAGTCGGCAGGCCGGCGCAGCAGCGGGTGGTCCGAGGTCCGGGCCACCGCCAGCAGCGTGGCGAAGCAGAATCCGAAGAGCAGCGCCAGCGCCCCGAAATAGACGTTCCAGATCAGCCCCGATCCGATCAGCACCACCTGGTCGCACAGCGTGAAGTCGCTGCGCGGCAGCAGGCGTTCGCCGATGCCGATCGCGCGCAGCCCGTAGGCCTCGATCACGCCCGCGCAGCTCATGCCGCCGCCTTTCTGTGCTTCTCGCCCGCCGCCGTCGCCTGGCCGAGGCTGAGCCGGTGCGACAGCCGGGCAAAGACCCGCTCGGACAGCGAGGTCAGCGCCAGGTAGAAGACCAGGAGCCCCAGGAAGTACCACAGACGCCAGTCGGGATGCGGATAGGCGAAGGTCGAGGTCTTGGACCCGCCCAGTTCGCGCGCCCAGTAGACGATGTCCTGCACGCCCAGCAGGAACAGAAGCGGCGTCGCCTTGACCAGGATCTGCCACAGGTTCGACAGGCCCGGCAGGGCATAGATCCACATCTGCGGCACGAGGATCCGCCAGACGGCCTGGGAATGGCTCATGCCATAGGCCTCGGCGGTTTCGATCTGGGCGCGCGGCACCGCCCGCATCGCCCCCGAGAGAACATTGGCGGCGAAGGCGCCGAAGACCACCGCGAAGGCCAGCACCGCCAGCGCGAAGCCATAGCTTTCATGCACCCATTGCGGCGCGGTGTTCAGCGGCAGCTTGGCCTCGGCGCAGACGAGAAAGTCGCTGCCCTGGCGCACCGGCTGGTCCCAGTCGGGGCATTTCGCCTTGTGGCGCAGCCATTCCAGCCCCTGGTCCAGCGCGATCGGCACGAAGAGGAAGAAGATGATGTCGGGAATGCCGCGCACCATCGAGGTATAGGCCGTCCCCAGCCAACGCAGCGGCGCCACGCGCGACCGCGAGGCCAGCGCGCCGAGAAAGCCGAAGGCCAGCGCCGCGGGCGCCGTGACCGCCAGCAGCAGCAGCACGGTGCCGAAGGACCAGTAGAAGGCGATCTGCTTGCCCGTGGTCAGGTAGCAGGCCATCCAGCGCAGGTCGTCCAGGGCGGAGGGGGCGGTGCAGAATTCGAACATCGCGACGGCGCGCCCGGGTCAGGCCCGGGCGCACATGGCTCCTCAGAAATCCGGGTCCATGCCGGGGAACCACTTCTCCAGAAGTTCGGCCATCTTGCCGTCCTCCTTCATCGAGGCCAGCGCGGCATCCATCTTCTCCTTCAGCTCCGTGTCGCTTTCGCGCAGGCCGATGCCGATGCCCTTGCCCAGCATCACGTCCTCGCCGATGAAGACCAGGTCCGGATCCTCCTCGACGATCGGCACGAGGAAGCCCTTGTCGGCCAGCACGGCATCGGCCTCGCCGTTGCGCACGGCGGCGACGGATTCATCGGGCGTGGCGAATTCCACCAGGGTCGCGCCGCTTTCGGCGACATGGGTGGCCTGGATGGTGGCGGCCTGCGCGGCAACCACGGCCGAGGTCACGTCGATCTCGTCCAGCCCGGCATAGGCGGAGGGGTCGGGCGGGTAATAGGCCTGGGTGAAGTCGATGACCTCGTCGCGCTCGTCGGTGATCGACATGCCCGCCGCGATGGCGTCGTAATTGCCCGAGACGAGGTTGGGGATGATGCTGTCCCAGTCGTTGGTGACCCATTCGCAGGTCAGCTCCGCGCGGGCGCAGACCTCGTTGGCCACGTCGATGTCGTAGCCGTCCACCTCGTTGGCATCGTTGATGAAGTTATACGGAGGATAGGCGCCCTCCGTGCCGATCCGCACGACGTCCTGCGCGGCGGCCATCCCGGCCGTGGCGGTCAGAAGGACCGTGCCCAGAAGCAGCTTTTTCATGGAAGTCTCCCTGTTTGTCTTTCTCGGGGTCTCAGGCGGCGGTCGCGGCCAGGAACTGGCGCAGCCGTTCGGATCTGGGCGCGGAGAAGAGCTGCGCGGGCGGCCCTTCCTCCTCGATCAGGCCCTTGTGAAGGAACACGACATGGTCCGAGATGTCGCGCGCCATGCGCATGTCATGGGTGACCAGCATCATCGTGCGGCCCTCGTCGGCAAGGTCGCGGATCACGCGGACCACCTCCTGCTCCAGCTCGGGATCGAGCGCCGAGGTCGGTTCGTCGAAGAGAAGCGCCCGCGGCCGCATGGCCAGGGCCCGGGCGATGGCGGCGCGCTGCTGCTGGCCGCCGGACATCTGCGCGGGGTAGACGTCGCACTTGTCGCCGATTCCCACCCGCTCCAGCAGGGCGCGGGCGCGCGCCTCCACCTCGGCGCGGTCCTCGCCCAGCACGGTCAGCGGGCATTCCATCACGTTCTGCAGCACCGTCATATGCGCCCAGAGGTTGAACTGCTGGAACACCATGGACAGGCTGGTGCGCACCCGGCGGATCTGTTTCGCATCGGCGGGACGGCGCGCCGCGCCATGGCCCCGCCAGGCGATCGGCTCGCCCTCGAAGAGGATCTCGCCCTGCTGGCTGTCCTCCAGAAGGTTGCAGCAGCGCAGCAGCGTCGACTTGCCGGATCCCGAGGACCCGATCAGCGACACGACATGGCCCCGCTCGGCCCGCAGAGAGACGCCCTTCAGCACTTCCAGCGGCCCGTAGGCCTTGTGCAATTCCCTGATCTCGATGACCGGCGTTTCGCTCACGCGCTGACTCCTGTGGCCCGCGCCCATTTACGTCAGCCTTGGGACAATTGCGCAAGGGCCGGAATGGTGGCCGTGGCGGAAATTCCGGGCAGGTGCCGCTTTGCCGGGCACAAGCCGGTGCGCCGAGCGGCGGGGAGGGGGCCGCACCGTGCCGCGGCGGCCCGGGCGCCGCCCGGCCGGGGGTCAGAGGCGGCGTTCGACGCGTTGCCGGGCCAGCGCGCTGTCGCGGTCGTTCACGCCGAGGAAGTTCGCCACCATGCGCAGCAGGGCATCTTCCTCGTCATCGCGCGCGCCATCGGCCAGCACGACCTCCCACAAAGCCTCCATCACCCTTTCGCGGTCCTCATAGGCGACGCCGTCCTTGATCGCGCGGGTGAAGCGCACCGTGTCCGGTGCCTGCCGCTCCAGTTCCTCGGCATCGCCGCGCAGCCGCGCGGCCTCGAAGGGCGACAGCCCGTATTGCCGCGCCAGCACCCTGTCGATGCGCGCGACCTCGATCTCGGCATATTCGCCATCGGAGCGGGCGACCCGCACGAGAAGCGCCGCCAGCGCCAGCCGCGCATCGGGCTCGGGCAGGCGCGCGGGCGCCGGGTCGAGCAGGGATTTGAGCAGATCACCGAACATGGGAGTGACCTAAGGCCTTTGCCCGTCGCCGCCAAGGGCGTTTCCGCGCCATGGCCCCCGGGGCGCCCTCCGTTACCGTCACTTAACCTTGAGAACAGGTCGCGATAGGCAGCGGCGCCCCGGCCATGCCATTGCGGAGACAGGTGCAACTGGGGGTGGCATGATGCAGCATTCATCGATTCGGTTTCTGGCATGCGGGGCCTTCGCCTGGGGGCTGGCGGCTGTCCCGGCCGGGGCGGCGCCGCTGCAATGGGCGCAGAACGGTCATTACTATGAACTGGTCGCGGGCGATTTCAGCTTCCATGATGCGCTGGCGGCGGCGGCGGCGCGGTCGCATGAGGGTCTGGCCGGGCATCTGGCCACGGTCACCACGGCGGCGGAATGGGCGTTCCTGGACACGATCCTCAACCCGGCCGGGGTGACCGCCTGGCTGGGTGGTTCGGATGCCGCTGCGGAAGGAACCTGGGAATGGGTGGCAGGCCCCGAGGCGGGCCTGGCCTTCTGGCAGGGCGATCCCTCCGGGGCGGCCCGCAACGGGCTTTTCGCGGGTTGGAATCCGGGCGAGCCCAACAACCTGAATGACGAGGACTACCTGCTGGGATGGTACGGCGCGGGCTGGAACGACATCGGCATCGATGATCGCCGCGCCATGCTGGTGGAATATTCGATTCCCGCCGCCGTGCCGCTGCCTGCGGGGGTGATCCTTCTTGCCGGGGGGCTGGGCGCGCTGGTGCTGCTGCGCCGCCGGGGCTGATCCGGGGCCCCCGCATGCGCCCCGCAGGGGCCGGGCATGGAAGGCCATGCTTGCCGGAAACGGATGGATGCCCTAGCGTCAGGATGTTTCGGTCAAGGTCATTCCGCGGGGGAGAAGATGGAAATTCTCGAAGGCGCCCTGGCGTTTTCGGTGGTGATGATCGTGCTGGCGACGGTCGTCACTGGAATTACCGAGGCCTGGCTCCGGGCCCGGCGCAAGCGCCAGGCGATGCTGGCCGACGCGCTGTGCCAGATGGTGCTGGACCTGTCCGCCAAGCCGGGCGACGGCAATGTCTTCTGGCTGCAGGCCCGGCCCGAGGGATGGCCGGTGCGGCTGGTGGACGAACTGACCTACAACACGACGCTGGGCCCGATGGAGATGTACCGGGCGCCGCCGGGATGGGCCGCGCGCCTGATGCACGCGCTGCGCGACCTTCTGGGCGCCACCTGGTATGCCGCGCTGCACCCGGGGGCCGCCGCGTCCCGTCAGGGGCTCAGCCATGCGGCCCGGCGCAAGGCCGCGGCGGCGCGGCAGGCGGGGGAGGGCGCGATGGCGAAGGAGGCGGTAGAGCCGGGGCTGTGCCTGCCGCATCGCTGCCGCATCGACCAGCTGACCCCCGAGGGCTTTGCCCGGCGGCTGGCGCGCAACCCCGATTACCGCGACCGGATCGTCACGGCGCAGGACTGGGAGGCGGCGCTGCGCGGTTTCCTGAAATACCAGGCCCTGACCCATGAGAGGTTCCGCAAATACGCCGCCACCGCGGCGCTGGTCGTGGCGCTCGGCGTGGCCGTGGTGTTCAACATCAATGCCGGGCGGGTCTTTCTCTATGTCATGCAGGATGACAGCGCCCGCGAGGCGCTGATCGACTCCGCGCCCGAGATCGACGCGCTCTATCACAGCTACCTGGAACGGCTGGCGGCCAGTTCCGACCCGGCCCAGCGGGATGCGCTGGAACGGCAGGTGGAGGCGATGCGCGGCTTCTACGGCGAGACGATCGGCCGGATGACCGAGGCGCAGTCCCTGCCGGTGGGCTTCGACTACTACCCGCATTGCCGCTTGCTGGGCGCGGCCGCACCGGCCTGCGACAGCAGCATCGGCGATACGGACCGGCCGGTGATCTGGCTGGCCAATGTGGTGATCGCAGGCTTCCTGATCGGGCTGGGCGGGCCGTTCTGGTACAAGGTCTTCGACGGGCTGTCGCGCCTGTCGCGGATGCTTGGCCGGGGGGCGAGCCCCGCGGTCGATCCCGAATTGCTGGGCAGCAACGGCGATATCGGCGCGGGGGTGAAGCCCCGCACCGAGCGCGAGACCATCCGCGACGCGGTGGAGGCGGCGCTGGATGAACGCCGCCTGCTGGGATGGGGCGAGGCCTAGCAGCGGCGGCAGACGCGGGGATCCGCGCATGGCGGCCCCCCGCCCGAGGCGCGACTCTGGACAAAGGCCGGGTTATCGTGTGGTATCAGAAGATGCAGGGGACCAGCCGCGGGCGTCCTGCGGTGTCTTGAGGTCCGGCTGTCGCGACCCGGTCCGCAGCGTCCCCGTGCCGCAATGCCATTGGATGCGGGTCCCGCCGGGACGCGACGCGGGGGGCTCAAGACCCATCGGCGAAAGCGATAAGTCGGTCGGCATCTGTTCATAAATTATGGACAGTTCGTCCTTGCCACCATAGATTGAATGGGCCGAACGCAGAAATTCGGATCGGCTTCAGGGGGCTGAAACATGAATGTCATCGCGCCGATCTTCGGCGGAACGTCCGATTCCCTTCACATGCGCATCAACCGCGCCCGCGAACGCGTCGTGGCGCCGATCCGCGCCTTTGCCGCGCGGTCGCATCTCACGGAACAGCAATGGCGCATCCTGACGGTCCTGGAGGAGCAGGGTCCGATGGATGCCACCCGCCTGTCCGAGCAATGCGGTCTGCTTCTGCCCAGCCAGACGCGGATCATCCAGACGCTGATGGAAAAGGCGCTGGTCTCGCGCTGCCGCGACCTGCGCGACCGGCGCCGCCAGACCCTGGCGATCACCGATGCCGGACGCGCGGTGGTGTCCGATCACGCGGAGGATCTGGCCATGCTGTCGGCGCGCATCGAGTCCCGGCTGGGGCGCAAGAGACTAGCGACGCTGATCGAACTGCTGGACGAACTGGAACGGATCTGAGCCCTCGGGCCGCGCCCCGGCGCGGCCCGAGGGCGGGGCTCAGGACCCGGCCGGGCGGGCGGTCAGCGCGATATCGACCCGCACCGCGAAGCCCAGCGATCCCTCATCGGGGTGATTTGCCGTGCCGATGCCGAAATCGCGCCGGTCCAGCGTCACCGAGCCTGTCGCCCGTGCGGCGCCATCCTGCATCGCCAGCGTGAAGGGAAGCTCCACGGGAACCTGCCGGCCTTTCAGCTCCAGCGTCCCGCGCGCGAGGTAGCTGCCATCTTCCAGCCGCTCCAGCCCGGCCTCGAAGACCGCCTCGGGGAACCCGGAGGCATCGAAGAATTCCGCGCCCCTGGCCTGTTCCGTGACGGTCCCGAGCGTCAGGCTGGGCACCGAGATGCGGATGACTGCATCCCCCGCCGGGCCGGGGCCCGCTTCCGGGTCGAAGGAGATGACGGCGGTCCAGTCGGCGAAGCGCCCGGTGACGTCGGATCCGAACTGGTGCACGGTGATCTCCAGGCTGCCGTCTTCGACGGTCCAGTCGCTGGCGGCCTGTTCCAGGGCGGGCGCGGCCGGGCTGCCGCCCGGGACCGGCCGGGCCCCGTTCAGCCCGACCGCCACGGCCACGGCCCAGACCGCCAGCGCCGCCGCCGCCGCAGGCAGGTGCCGATGCGCGGCCTGCGGCGCGGCGACGGCAACCCGCCCGGGCAGCATCCGCCGCAGCGTCGCGTCGCGGTCGATCAGGTGATGTTTCAGCGCGCCGGCCACATGCAGCCCGACCGCCCCCAGCAGCAGCCAGGCAAAGACCGAATGCAGGCTGCCGAACAGCGCCGAGACGGCGGGACTTTTCGGCACCAGCGGCAGCGACTGGCCGAAGGGCCACCAGATCGGCGCGAAGCCCTCGGTCGCGGCATGGTCGATCCAGCCCGCCAGCGGAACCGCCACCAATGCGCCGTAGAGCACCCAGTGCACCGTTTCGGCGGCCAGGCTTTCCAGCCGCCGCTCGGGATGCAGAAGCGCCGGGCGCGGCTGTCCCAGCGCCCAGAGGATGCGCGCCAGCGCCACGAAGAACAGCGTCACGCCCAAGGTCTTGTGCAGCGAGAACAGCGTGGCCTTGGTCGCCAGCGCCGCGGCGCTGTCATAGGGCCAGGCATGGGCGACATAGCCCAGCGGCCAGAGCGAGAGGATCAGAAGCGCGGTCAGCCAGTGGAAGGTCTTGGCGACGCTGCCATAGCTGTGCCGCGTGTTTCTCGGCGGGGATGCGGGCATGGGAGGCTCCGGGATGGGTTGCTGTCCTGCCCCTGCATAGCCCGCGGCGCGCCGCCGCCCAATCCGGCACCGGCGCACATCCCCCCTGCGCGCCTGCCTGCCGCGCGGCGGTCACAGCCCCGGGATGGTCAGGAACAAGAGCCCGTTGATGGTCAGCAGCGACAGCACCGTGGCCAGGACCTGCGCGGCGGAGGCCAGCGTCTCGCCGCCATGGCGCGCGGCGAACAGGGTGAAGATGGTGAACATCGGCACCCCCGCATACAGCACCCCGCCGATCACCGTCGCATGGTCCAGCCCCGGCAGCGCCGAAAGCACCAGCCAGACCGCCAGCGGATGCGCCACCAGCTTGGCCAGGGTGATCACCGCCGAGGGCAGGCCCGCGCCGCGGATGTCCTCATGCGCGATGAAGCCGCCCACAAGCATCAGCGACATGACCGGGGCGGCGGTGACGATCATCGACATGCTGCGCGCCAGCGGCTCCGGCGGCTCGATCCCCGTCACCGAGACGGCAAGCCCGGCGACCAGGGCGATCATCAGCGGAGAGCGCGCCATGCCCGCCAGAACGGCCCTGAGCGCATGCAGGAAGCTGGCGCTGCGGGTCTCGATGCTTTCGGCCAGCGAGACGCAGAGCGGGATGACGATCATGTTCTCGGCCAGCAGGATCCAGGCGAAGATCGTCGCCGCACGGTCCGGCCCCAGCGCGATCGCGGCCACGGGCAGGCCGAAGAAGGCGCTGTTGGAACTGCCGCAGCCCAGGCCCAGGATCACCGCGCGGCCCGGCGGATGGCCGAAGGCGCGCATCATCGCCAGCGCCATCGCCGCGATGAGCAGGAGCGAGCCGGCGGAATAGCCCGCCACGAAGCGCCAGTTCAGCGCCATCAGCGCCCCCGGCTTCGACACGGCGGCGAAGATCAGCACCGGCAGGCAGACCTTCAGCGCGAACTGTCCGACCCCGCCCAGGTTCTCGGGCGGCAGGTAGCCTGATCGGACCACCGCGAACCCGGCGGAGATCAGCAGATAGAGCGGCACGGCAAGGAGGAAGACGTCCAGCATCAGGACGGCATCGCGGATCGGGCGGGGGAGGTCATCGGAGGTCTCGCTTGGCTGACTGTGCCAGCGGTATCACCCGGCGCCGGTCGGGGTCGATGCGGCGCATCGGGCCCCGGTACGGGATCCCGGCAGGGGGGCGGGCTGCGGATTGCAACCGGCGGCGGCATTGGCTATGCGGCTTGCCAGACTTATTGACGCAAGACCGACAAGCTGGAGGGCACGCCATGGCGCGCGCATATGTGTTTCCGGGGCAGGGTGCCCAGACCATCGGCATGGGCCGTGCGCTGGCAGAGGCCTATCCCGGCGCGAAAGCCGTGTTCGACGAGGTCGACGAGGCCCTGGGCGAGAAGCTTTCCGCGCTGATCTGGGAGGGCGAGATCGCCGATCTGACCCTGACGCAGAATGCCCAGCCCGCGCTGATGGCCTGTTCGCTGGCCGCCGTGCGCGCGCTGGAGGCCGAGGGCTGGCAGATCGGCTCGGGCGCCTATGTGGCGGGGCATTCGCTGGGCGAATACTCGGCCCTGGCCGCTGCGGGCGCGCTGAGCGTGGCCGATACCGCGCGGCTGCTGCGCGCGCGCGGGGCGGCGATGCAGGCGGCCGTGCCGGTGGGCGTGGGCGCGATGGCGGCGCTGCTGGGCCTGGATTTCGCCGCCGCCGCCGCGGTGGCCGCCGAGGCCGCCGAGGGCGAGGTCTGCCAGGCTGCCAATGACAACGATCCGGGCCAGGTCGTGGTCTCGGGCCACAAGGCGGCGGTGGAGCGCGCCGTGGAGATCGCCAAGACCCGCGGCGCCAAGCGCGCCGTGATGCTGCCCGTCTCCGCCCCCTTCCACTGCGCGCTGATGCAGCCCGCCGCCGAGGTGATGGAGGCGCGTCTGGCCGAGGTGGAAATCGCCGCCCCGGTCATCCCGGTGGTGCAGAACACGCTGACCCTGGCGGTGTCGGACCCGGTGACGATCCGCGCCGAACTGGTGCGGCAGGTCACGGGCTCGGTCCGCTGGCGCGAGAGCATCGCCTGGATGGCGGCGCAGGGCGTCGACGAGATCTGGGAAATCGGCGCGGGCAAGGCGCTCTCGGGCATGATCCGCCGCATCGATCGCGGCCTGGCCTGCAAGGCCGTCGGCACGCCAGGCGACGTCAAATCGGTGCTGGCGGAGGCCTGAGCCCCCGCCCGGCGGGCCCCGGCCGGGCCCGCCCGCAACTCAGCCGCGGCCCCGTCGGGCCAGGCGCAGCGCCCCCATCAGCCCCGCGCCGCTCATCAGCAGCCAGGCGCTTGCCGGCAGGGGGATGGGCGCGACGGGGGCAGAGGTCAGCTGGAAGGTCTGGCGCTGCCCGACCAGGTCGATCCCCAGCAGGTTGTCCGAGACGATCGAGATCGAGTTGTCGGTCCAGCTGATCGTGTTGCCGGTATCGATCCCGGCGATCTGCGAGACGCCGGTGATGACCTCGCCGCCCTGCAGGTCGAGCCCGCCGATCAGCCAGTCCGCCGTTCCGTCGAAGCCCGCGCTCAGCGGGATGTTCAGGTCCGCTGCCGGAAATGGCAGGTCGACGGTGATGGCCGGGGTGATGTCGAAGACCAGCTCGAACGTATCCGCCGAGATCCAGTCCACCCCCAGCACGCCCAGCACGATATCCGTCGTCAGCAGCCCGGCGACATCGACATCGAGGATCGTGTAGGCCATGCCCAGATCGAACACCTCGCCGGAATTGGGGTAATTCACCGTGCCGCCATTGGTGACGCCGACCGAGACCGGCAGGCCGGGCAGCAATTCGTTGAGGCCGATCAATTCCGAATAGGCACTGAAGCCCGATCCGTCGACCACGCCGGCCCTTGCCTCGGTCGAGAGAATGGCCGGGGCCGCCGCGAGGCAGCCGGCCAGCAGAATGGGTGATGCGCGCATCATGTCTCTCCTCCCTGGGTTTCGAAAAAAGAAGGCAATGGTTACGCACGACATTGCGGGGGGCATGCGGCGGGCCGCGGGCGGCGGCGCCATCGGGATGCCCGTCCTCCCCGGATCCTAGCCCGGGCTCCGGCGACGTGTCTTCTATACATTCGGATAGAAAACTATTTGAATAAGTATACCGAATGTGTGTGCGGAAACGGTCCGGCGCGCAGGCGGGGCGCCGCGCGCGACGGGGCCGGGGCGGCGCCGAGAGGGATTGCACCCCTGCCGCCCGTTGCGCTACCCCGTCCCCCGATGTGACAAGAGGGGCATAGGACGACCATGTTCGACCTGACAGGCAAGACGGCGCTGGTGACCGGCGCTTCGGGGGGGATCGGCGCGGAGATCGCGCGCGCGCTCCACGGCGCGGGGGCCACGGTGGGGCTTTCCGGCACGCGGGTGGAGCCGCTGGAGGCGCTGGCTGCCGAGCTGGGCGGGCGGGCGCATGTCCTGCCCTGCAACCTTTCGGATCCCGAGGCGGTGACGGCCCTTCCGAAACAGGCCGCCGAGGCGATGGGATCGGTCGACATCCTGGTCAACAATGCCGGCATCACCCGCGACAACCTGTTCATGCGGATGTCGGACGAGGAATGGGCCGGCGTGATCGAGGTCAACCTGACCTCCACGATGCGCCTGTGCAAGGGCGTGCTGCGCGGCATGATGAAGGCGCGCTGGGGCCGGATCATCAACATTTCCTCGATCGTCGGCGCGACCGGCAATCCCGGGCAGGGCAATTACGCCGCCGCCAAGGCGGGGATGATCGGCATGGGCAAGTCGCTGGCCTACGAGGTCGCCAGCCGCGGCATCACGGTGAACGCGGTGGCGCCGGGCTTCATCGCCACGGCCATGACCGACAAGCTGAATGACGAGCAGAAGGGCGCCATCATGGGCCAGATCCCGGCGGGCCGCATGGGCAGCCCCGAGGAGATCGCGGCCGCCGTCCTGTACCTGGCAAGCCCCGAGTCGGGCTATGTCACCGGTGCCACGCTGCATGTGAATGGCGGCATGGCGATGCTCTGAGGCCCTGCGCACGGGGTGTTACAGGCCGGGGCGAAAGCGTTTGCGTCGGTCTGCACCTGTGCTATAGGCGCGCAAGATTTTTCGGGGGGCTCTCCAGAAGGGAGCGGCCCGGCCGGGGAATCCGGGGCTGCGGCGCTTCCCATGCGCCCTGTCCGGCAGAAGGGTCAGAGGGCCCGCAACAGACCGTTATTCGGGCACCCGCCCTGAGATAAAAATGAGGAACCGAAGATGAGCGATATCACCGCCCGCGTCAAAGCAATCGTCGTGGAGCAGCTGGGGGTCGAGGAAGAGAAGGTCAACGAGCAGGCGTCGTTCATCGACGATCTCGGCGCCGACTCGCTCGACACGGTGGAACTGGTGATGCGGTTCGAAGAAGAGTTCGGGATCGAGATCCCGGACGATGCCGCCGAGAAGATCCAGACCTTCGGCGATGCCGTGTCCTTCATCGAGAAGGCCCAGGCCTGATCCACGGCCCGCAACCGAGAGATTTCGAATGGCACCCCTGCGGGTGCCATTCTTCGTTTCGGGGCCCCGGTCGCGCAGGGCGGGCGGCTCAGTTGCCCGGCAGCGGGGGCACCCCGCGCAGGTACAGCATCACCGCCTGCAGGTCCTGCGGCGTCATCTGCGCGAGAAATCCGTAGGGCATGGGCGGGCGCATCGGGCTGCCATCGGGGCGGATCCCTTCGGTGATCATCGCCGCCAGCGCGGCATCGTCATAGCCGCCGATCCCGTCCGGCCCGCCCGTGATGTTCGGTGCCGTCACCTCCCCCCAGGGGCCGTGGAAGACAAAGCCGCCCTGGCCGAGCGCATTGGCGTAATCCGGCCCCGTCTCCGTCATCGGCGAGTGGCATTCCATGCAATGGGCGAGGCTGAGCGCGATATAGCCGCCATATTCCGCGCTCACCCCCTGCGGCGGCGCGGTGACCTGCGTCACCGGCGGGCCCCAGGCCGGGGGCAGGGGGATGCGGTAGCTGGAGGCGGGTTCGGAATGCTCCACCGCGGGCAGCGTCCGCAGGAAGGCCACGATCGCGGCAAGGTCGTCATCGGATATCCCGCGATAGGCGGCGAAGGGCATCGGCGGGCCGATCAGGCTGCCATCGGGGCGCAGCCCCTCGCGGATGGCGCGGGCCAGTTCCGCGTCGCTCCAGCCGCCGACCGGGCCTGCGGGCGTTATGTTGGGCGCATGGGCGGTGAAGGCGGGGCCGTCCTCCACCAGCCGCCCGGCAAGTTCGCGCGCCGGGTCGAACCCCTCGGGGCCCAGCGGGGTATGGCAGTTGCCGCAGCCCATCGGGCCGCGGACCAGGTAGGCGCCGCGCGCCAGCTGTTCGGCGGGAGGACCGGCCGATGCGGGCGCTGCGCAAAGCAGCAGGGCGAAAAGGCAGGCTGCGTCCTTCATCAATGCTCTCCTTGGAAATCGGCCGCCGCCATGGCGGCGCGCGCCGCGGAGAATACCGCATGAGGCGAGTCGGTCTCGAAGGATTCTGCGTGCACGGGCATTCCCCGGCACGGGTCGCGGTTTCCCGCCGGCAGGCGGGGATGCCGGGCGGGGCGGCGGCTTTCCTCCGGGTCTTGCGCTTGCCGCACCGCGCGGCACAGGGTATCAGGCGCCAAAGGCTAATGATAACGGGAGCAGACGATGCGTCGGGTAGTCGTGACAGGATTGGGCATGGTGTCGCCGCTTGCCTGCGGGGTCGAGGAAACCTGGAGCCGCCTTCTGGCGGGGCAGTCAGGGGCGGGCACGATCGGCAAGTTCGACGCCGGCCATCTGGCGACGACCTATGCCTGCGAAGTCCCCTATGGCGACGGCACGGACGGCACCTTCAACCCCAATGACTGGATGGAGAAGAAGGAGGCCCGCAAGGTCGACGAATTCATCCTCTTCGGGATCGCCGCGGCCGAGCAGGCCGTGCGGGATTCCGGCTGGATGCCGCAGGATGACGAGGGCCGCGAGCGCACCGGCGTGCTGATCGGGTCCGGCATCGGCGGGCTGTCGACCATCGCCGATACCGCGATCCTGCTGAAGGAACGCGGACCGCGCCGGGTCTCGCCCTTCTTCATTCCCGGCTCGCTGATCAACCTGATCTCGGGGCAGGTCTCGATCCGCTACGGGTTCAAGGGGCCGAACCATTCGGTCGTCACCGCCTGCTCGACGGGCGCGCATGCCATCGGCGATGCCTCGCGGCTGATCCAGCTGGGCGATGCGGACGTGATGATCGCCGGCGGGGCCGAGGCCGCGATCTGCGAATTGGGCATCGCGGGCTTCAACGCCTGCAAGGCGCTGTCGACCAAGCGCGGCAACGATCCGCAGCGCGCCAGCCGCCCCTATGACGCCGACCGCGACGGGTTCGTCATGGGCGAGGGCGCGGGCATCCTGGTGCTGGAGGAATACGAGCACGCCGTCGCCCGCGGCGCGAAGATCTATGCCGAGGTGCTGGGCTACGGCCTGTCGGGGGATGCCTATCACATCACCGCGCCCTCCGAGGATGGCGACGGCGCCAAGCGGGCCATGACCGCCGCGATCAAGCGCGCCGGGATCGACCCGTCGCAGATCGACTACATCAACGCGCACGGCACCTCGACCATGGCCGACACGATCGAGCTGGGCGCGGTGGAGGCGATCCTGGGCGATGCGGCGTCCAAGGCCACGATGTCCTCTACCAAGTCCTCGATCGGGCACCTTCTCGGGGCGGCCGGCGCGGTGGAGGCGATCTTCTCCATCCTGGCGATCCGCGACCAGGTGGCGCCGCCGACCATCAACCTCGACAATCCCGCGGTGACGCCCAGGCTGAGCCTGGCGCCCAATGCCAAGCAGGAGCGCGAGATCAAGATCGCGCTGTCCAACAGCTTCGGTTTCGGCGGCACCAACGCGTCGCTGGTCCTGGGCGGGGCGCCCGCCTGATGTGGAAATCCGTCGCGTCGAATTTCCTGACGCTTCTGATCGTGGCGCTGATGGCGCTGTCGGGGGCGATCTACTGGGCGCAGCGCAGCTGGGTCACGCCGGGCCCGCTGGCCGAGGCTGTTTGCGTCAGCGTTCCGCGCGGCGGCACGATGACCGGTGTCTCGGCCGAGCTGGAGGCCCTGGGGGCGGTGTCCAATGCCCGCATCTTCCGGCTGGGATCGGACTATACCGAGCGCAGCGCCAAGCTGAAGGCCGGCAGTTTCCTCGTGCCCGCGGGCGCCTCGATGGAACAGATCGCCGACCTTCTGACCGTCTCGGGGCAGAGCACCTGCGGCGCCGAGGTCAATTTCCGCATCGGCGTCACCCTTGCGGAACTGCAGCTGCGCGAGATCGTGCCGGAGACGGGGCGCTTCGAGGTGATCGAGGAATTCGCCCCCGACGCGCCGCGCCCGGCCGCCTATCAGGACTTCCTCGACCGGGGCTTCGGCAGCATGCGCGTCACCGTCGCCGAGGGCGTGACCTCCTGGCAGATCAGCAATGCGCTGGGGCAGCTGGACATCCTGGAGGGATCGGTCGATGCGGTTCCCGCCGAGGGAATGCTGGCGCCGGGCAGCTATGACATCGCCCCGGGCGACGCGCGCGGCGACATCCTGGCCGAGATGACCCGCCGCCAGACCGCGCTTCTGGACGAGGCCTGGGCGACGCGGTCCGAGGGACTGCCCTACGCGACCAAGGAAGAGGCGCTGACCATGGCCTCCATCGTCGAGAAGGAGACCGGCGTCGATGCGGAACGCCCGACCGTCGCTTCGGTCTTCGTCAACCGGCTGGAGCAGGGGATGCGCCTGCAGACCGACCCGACGGTGATCTACGGACTGACCGAGGGCAAGGGCGTGCTGGGCCGCGGGCTGCGCGCCAGCGAGCTGCGCCGCCACACGCCCTACAACACCTATGCCATCGACGGGCTGCCGCCGGGGCCCATCGCCAATCCCGGCGCCGCCGCGATCGAGGCGGCGCTGCACCCGGCCGAAACGGAATACCTGTATTTCGTGGCCGATGGCACGGGCGGGCATGTCTTCTCCACCACGCTGGCCGAACACAATGCCAATGTGCGTAAGTGGCGCGAGATCGAGCGCCAGCAAAGGGAGCAGACCGGACAGTGATTGTCCGGCCTGCGATTTGCAGCATTGGGAAGGGCTGCCTCTGACTGCCCGGTTCCGGATGGAGCCGGGCAGAAACTTTTCGGAACCGTGGCCGGGCGTTGCCGTGCGGCCATGGTTCCCGCGCGAAATCGCTTTGGTGCTGAAATCCCGCGCCTTATGAAATACTTTACTCGACGGTAAAAGATATCCGATCCGATAGGTGCTGCGATGGCCGGGTCAGCCGCGAATTTCCTGATCGATCTGGCCGACCGGCTGCATCGCGCCGATCCCGGGCAGGATCCCGATGCGGGATGGCGCGACAGCGTCGGCATCGCCGAGGCGCTGGGGCTGACGGGGCTGAATGCAGGGGCGGTCTTTTCCGGATCGGTCGATCCGCTCTGGGTGCGCTTCCATGTCGGGCAGGATTGGGCATCGGACTATGCGCAGCCCGCGCTGCGCGGGGCCGATCCGATGTGGCGCTGGCTGCCGCGGGGCGAGCCGCGCCTGAAAGTGACCGCCGCCGGGCTGGCCGCCAGTTCCGCGGGCGCGCCGCTGGCGGCGGCGATGCGGCAGCGGGACTACAACCATATCGAGATGTTCAAGTCGCGCCGGGGCGCGGTGACCGGGGTCGTCATCATGGGCGCCCGGGACCCGATGGAGTCGGTGATGGGTCCCGAGCGCGCCGCGCTCCTGCCGGTGGTGGCGGCGATGATGGCCGGGCGCATCGCGCCCCCCGCTGCCGGAGGGGGCGAGCTGGGCATCCGCTATGGCCGGCTGTCGGGGCGCGAACGCGACGTGCTGGGCCTCCTGGCGCAGGGCATGGGCAATGGCCGCATCGCCGAACGGCTGGGCCTGGCCGAGGTGACGGTGCGGCTGCATCTGAAAAATGCGCGCGACAAGATGGGGGCGGCGACGCGCGAACAGGCGCTGGCCCTGGCCATGGCGCGCGGCCAGATCAGCCTGTGAGACCGCGCTTGGCTATGGCAAATGCCCGCCCGGCCGGCTAAGGCATCCGCGCCAGAAAAGGGGGTGCGCCATGGCAATTCCGGAATTCTCGCGGTCGATCAAGATCGCGCCGTCGATCCTCTCGGCCGATTTCGCCGATTTCGGCGCCGAGATCCGCGCGATCGAGGCCCAGGGCGCCGACTGGGTGCATGTCGACGTGATGGACGGGCATTTCGTGCCGAACCTGACCTTCGGTCCGCCCGCGGTGAAGGCCTTCCGCCCGCATGTGAAGACGGTGATGGATGTCCATCTGATGATCGCGCCGGTGGATCCCTATATCGACGCCTTCGCCGAGGCGGGGGCCGATATCCTGACCGCCCATGTCGAGGCGGGGCCGCATATCCACCGCACGCTGCAGGCGATCCGCGGGGCGGGGATGAAGGCGGGCGTCGCGCTGAACCCGGGCACCCCGGCCGAGGCGGTGGCGCATCTGCTGGACCTGACCGACCTGATCTGCGTGATGACCGTCAATCCCGGCTTCGGCGGGCAGAAATTCATCGACATGACCGCCAAGATCAGCGCCCTGCGGGCGATGATCGGCGACCGTCCGGTCCATATCGAGATCGATGGCGGCGTCACGCCCGAGACCGCGCCGCTGGTCGCGGCGGCGGGGGCCGATGTGCTGGTCGCGGGCTCGGCGGTGTTCAAGGGCGGATCCGTCGCCGATCCGGCCCCCTATGGCGCCAATATCGCGGCCATCCGCGCGGCGGCCGGCGCCGCGGTCTGAACCGCGCGATCCCCGTTCCCCCGCGCCGGGCCGACCCGGCGCGGGGAGGCCGGCAATCCGGTCAAAATTTAGGCAGCCCGCCCGCGCGGCCGGGGGCGCGGCGGCCCGCGCACTGGTGTCACTTCACATTCTGTGAAAGCGTTCCCGACAAAGAAGGGTACGAGGGCGCAGTTACTCATGTCGATCAAGGCCAGCATCTATCACCTGACCCATTACAAGTATGACCAGCCGGTGGTCCTGGGTCCTCAGGTCATCCGGCTGCGCCCGGCGCCGCATTCGCGGACCCGCGTGCTGAGCCATTCGCTGAAGGTCAGCCCGGGCGGGCATTTCGTGAACCACCAGCAGGACCCCTATGGCAACTGGCTGGCGCGTTTCGTCTTTCCCGAGCCGGTCACGGAATTCAAGATCGAGGTCGACCTGGTCGCCGACATGTCGGTCTACAACCCCTTCGATTTCTTCGTCGAGGAACGCGCGGAATTCTATCCCTTCGACTATCCCGAGGAGCTTCTGGAGGATCTGTCGATCTACATGAAGCCCGAACCCGCGGGCCCGCATCTGAAGACCTTCCTCGAAGGCGTGCCGACGGAGAAGATGCGCTCGGTCGATTTCGTCGTCGACCTGAACCGCCGCGTCAACGAGGCGGTGGAATATGTCGTGCGCATGGAGCCGGGCGTCTATACGCCCGAGGAAACCTTCGAGGCCGGCAAGGGGTCGTGCCGCGACAGTTCCTGGCTGATGGTGCAGGCGCTGCGGCACCTGGGCCTCGCCGCGCGCTTCGTCTCGGGCTACCTGATCCAGCTGAAGCCCGATCTGGAGGCGCTGGACGGACCGTCGGGGACGGATGTTGATTTCACCGACCTGCATGCCTGGTGCGAGGTCTTCCTGCCGGGCGCGGGGTGGATCGGCTTCGACCCGACCTCGGGCCTGCTGACCGGCGAGAGCCACATCCCGCTGGCCGCCACCCCGCATTACAAGAATGCCGCGCCGATCTCGGGGGGCTTCTCGGCGCCCGAGGACCTGGAAACTGAATTCGCCTTCGACATGCAGGTCACGCGCGTGGCCGAGCATCCGCGCATCACCAAGCCCTTCTCGGATGAAAGCTGGGACGCGCTGAACGCGCTCGGTGCCCATGTCGACCGCAAGCTGGCGGAAAACGACGTGCGCCTGACCATGGGCGGCGAGCCGACCTTCGTGTCGATCGACGATTTCGAATCCGATGAATGGAATTCCGCCGCCGTGGGGCCGCAGAAACGCGCGCTGGCCGATGTTTTGATCCGGCGGCTGCGCGAGAAATTCGCGCCGGGCGGATTCCTGCATTACGGCCAGGGCAAGTGGTATCCGGGCGAGACCCTGCCGCGCTGGACCTTCTCCTGCTACTGGCGCCGCGACGGCAAGCCGATCTGGAACGATCCCGACCTGATCGCCCGCGAGCTGCCGGAGGCGGAGGTCAAGAAGGAAGAGGCGCCGAGCTACGAGGATGCCGCGCAGCTGACCACGGCGATTGCCGAGGCGCTGTCGGTGGAGACCGGCAACATCATGCCCGCCTACGAGGACCCGGCCGAATGGCTGCTGCGCGAGGGCGGGCTGCCGGACAATGTCGATCCGGAGAACTCCAAGCTCGAGGATGCCGAGGAACGCCAGCGGATGCTGAAGGTCTTCGAGCGCGGGCTGACGAAGCCCGTGGGCTACGTGCTGCCGGTCCAGCCCTGGCAGGTCAAGCACACGACCAGCCGCAAGTGGATGTCGGAGAAATGGAAGACCCGGCGCGGCAAGCTGTTCCTGGTGCCCGGCGACAGCCCCGTGGGCTACCGCCTGCCGCTGGGGGCGCTGCCCTATCTGAGCCCGGCGGAATACCCCTATATCAACGAGGCCGACACCACGCTGGAACGCCCGGCGCTGCCGGACATCTCGCGCGAGATGGCCGAGAGACTGGGGCGCGAATGGCTGGACCAGAAGGTCGCGCAGGTCACCTACGAGACCGCCGAGAAGGACGGGCCGGTTCCCCAGAGCCTGTACGAGATCGACGGCCATGTGCGCACCGCCATCTCGGTGGAGCCGCGCGACGGCCGCCTGACGGTGTTCCTGCCCCCCGTCGTGTGGCTGGAGGATTACCTGGAGCTTGTCGCCGCCTCCGAGGCCGCGGCCAAGCGGCTGGGCCTGCCCGTGCATATCGAGGGCTATCCGCCGCCCTCCGACCCGCGGCTGAACGTCATCAAGGTCACGCCCGATCCCGGCGTGCTGGAGGTCAATATCCAGCCCGCCGCCAACTGGGACGAGGCGCGCGAGATCACCGAGACGATCTATGAGGAGGCCCGCCAGAGCCGCCTGGGCGCCGACAAGTTCATGATCGACGGCAAGCATACCGGCACGGGCGGCGGCAACCATGTCGTCATCGGCGGCGCCACGATCATGGACAGCCCCTTCCTGCGCCGCCCGGATTTGCTGCGGTCGCTGATCCTGCACTGGCAGCGCCACCCGTCGCTGAGCTACCTCTTCTCCGGCCTCTTCATCGGCCCGACCAGCCAGGCGCCGCGGGTGGACGAGGGCAGGGCGGACCATCTCTACGAGCTGGAGATCGCGCTTCAGCAGATCCCGGCCCCCTGGGAAGGCATGCCGCCGCTGCCCTGGCTGACCGACCGGCTGCTGCGCAACCTGCTGGTCGACGTGACCGGCAACACCCACCGCGCCGAGATCTGCATCGACAAGCTGTATTCGCCCGACGGCCCGACCGGCCGGCTGGGGCTGGTCGAATTCCGCGGCTTCGAGATGCCGCCCAATGCGCGCATGTCGCTGGCCCAGCAACTGCTGATCCGGGCGCTGATCGCGCGGTTCTGGGAGACCCCGCTTTCCGGCAGGCTGACGCGCTGGGGCACGACCCTTCACGACCGGTTCATGCTTCCGCATTACCTGTGGGAGGACTTCACCGGCGTCCTGGAGGATCTGCGCGAGCATGGCTACGCGATGCAGCCCGACTGGTACAAGGCCCAGGCCGAGTTCCGCTTTCCCTTCTGCGGCGAGGTGGAGGGGCCGGGCATCCACCTGGAACTGCGCCAGGCGCTGGAACCATGGCACGTGATGGGCGAGACCGGGGCGATCGGCGGCACGGTGCGCTATACCGACAGCTCGACCGAGCGGGTGCAGGTCAAGCTGAGCACCACCGACCCCGCGCGCTATGCCGTGGCCTGCAACGGACGGCTGGTGCCGATGCAGAAGACCGCGGAAAACGGGGTCTCGGTCGGGGGCATCCGGTACAAGGCCTGGCAGGCGCCGCTGGCGATGCATCCGGTCGTGCCGCTGCATGTGCCCCTGACCATCGATGTCTTCGACACCTGGTCGAACCGTGCCGTCGCGGGCTGCGTCTATCACGTGGCGCATCCGGGCGGGCGCAATTACGACACGTTCCCGGTCAATTCCAACGAGGCCGAGGCGCGGCGTCTTGCGCGTTTCCAGCCGCACGGGCATACGCCGGGACTTTACGTGCCGCCGCTGGAGACGCCGCATCCGGAATTCCCGATGACGCTGGATCTGCGGCGCCTCGCCGGGATGTGATGAGTGACAACGCAAGACAAACCTGAGCGTCGCGGCGGGCTCGCGGCGCTCATCCGCGACTACAGCCCGGCGGAGAACACCGCCGACGAGCTGGTCGATCCGGCGGGGCAGATGCGCCCCGTCTGGAAGGATTTCATCGGCCAGTTCGGACGTCTCTCGGGTCCGGACATGGAGCGGCGGTTCCACAGGGCGGAACAGTACCTGCATGATGCGGGGGTCTATTACCGCGAATACGATCACGGCTTCTCGCGCGAACGCGCCTGGCCGCTGAGCCATATTCCGGTCCTGCTCTCCGAGGAGGACTGGGCCGGGATCTCCGCGGCGCTGGTGCAGCGCGCCAACCTGCTGGAGGCGATCCTCGCCGATCTCTACGGGCCTAACCACCTGGTCGCGGATGGCCATCTGCCCGCCGCGCTGGTCGCGGCCATGCCCGAATGGCTGCGCCCGATGGTGGGGGTGACGCCGAGGTCCGGGCATTACCTGCATTTCATCGCCTTCGAGATCGGCCGCGGCCCCGACGGGCGCTGGTGGGTCCTGGGCGACCGGACCCAGGCGCCGACCGGGGCGGGCTTTGCCGTGGAGAACCGCGTGGCCATGTCGCGCATGTTCCCGGAGTATTTCGCCGACCGCACGGTGGCCAAGATCGGCGGGTTCTTTTCCGCCTTCCGCTCGGCGCTGGAATACCTGTCGGACGCGGCCGAGGGCGGGGTCGGGGTCCTGACCCCGGGCATGCTGAACCAGGGCTATTTCGAACATGCCTATATCGCGCGCTACCTGGGCTTCATGCTGCTGGAGGGCGAGGATCTGGTGGTGCGCGACGGGCGCGTCATGGTGCGCACCGTCAACGGGCTGCAGCCGATCAGCGTCATCTGGCGGCGCATCGACAGCGCCTGGGCCGATCCGCTGGAGCTGAACGAGGCCTCGCGGCTGGGCACGCCGGGCCTGGCCGGGGCGGTGCGGCAGGGGGCGGTGACGATGGTCAATGCGCTGGGATCGGGCGTGCTGGAGACCCGCGCGATGCTGGCCTTCATCCCGCGCATCTGCCAGGCGCTGACCGGCGAGCCGCTGCAGATGCCCAATATCGCCACCTGGTGGTGCGGGCAGGGGGCGGAGCGCAGCCATGTGCAGGCCAATACCGACCGCATGATGATCGCCTCCGCCCTTGCCACGCGGCTGCCCTTCGACAGCGACGGCAAGACCGTGCTGGGCGGGCGGTTCCGCGACAGCGCGCGCGGTCCCATCGCCGACTGGATCGCCGCCGAGGGGGGCAACCTGGTCGGCCAGGAGGTGGTGCGGCTGTCCACCACGCCGGCCTGGGACGGCGCGGCGCTGGTGCCGCGGCCGATGAGCCTGCGGGTATTCGCGGCGCGCACCTCCAAGGGCTGGACGCTGATGCCGGGGGGCTATGCAAGGGTCGGGCGCGACCGCGAATCGACGGCGATCTCGCTGCAGCGGGGCGGCTCGGTCGCCGATGTCTGGCTTCTGGCCGATCCGCCGGGGGCGCAGACGGCGATCGCCGAGGCCCGCTCTTCCCTTGGCGCGCGTCCGGATCTGAGCCTTCTGCCCAGCCGCGCCGCCGACAACCTCTACTGGCTCGGCCGCTATGTCGAGCGCGCCGAGGGCACGATGCGGCTGCTGCGGGCCTTCCATGTGCGCCTGGCCGACAATGCCGCCGCGGACATGCCGCTTCAGCATGCCATCGCCGAGGCGCTGACCGTGGCGGGGGTGGATGTGGCCGAGCCGGTGCCGGGGGCGCTGACCGACATGCTGGATGCCGCCGTCCAGAGCGCGGCGCAGGTGCGCGACCGTTTCTCCGTCGATGGCTGGCTGGCGCTGAAGGAATTGCAGGGCGCGGCGCTTCTCCTGGCGGAAAACCACCTTTCCGGAGAGCTGCCGCGATCGGGGGATGACATCGCGCGCGAGATCTCGGGGCTGCTGCGGCAGGTGACCGGGTTTTCGGGCCTGGTCCAGGACAACATGTACCGCTTCACCGGCTGGCGGTTCCTGTCCATCGGCCGGGCGCTGGAACGATCGATGGATACCTGCGCGATGCTGGCGCGGTTCTGCGACGAGGCAGCCCCCGAGGGCGGGCTGGACCTGGCGGTCGAGCTGGGCGACAGCGGCATCACCCACCGGCGGCGCTACACGATTGCCACCAATCGCCAGACGGTGATCGACCTGCTGGCGCTGGACGGGCGCAACCCGCGGGGGCTGCTCTACCAGCTCAACCGCATGCGCACGCTTTGCGAAAGGCTCCCGGGCGCGGAAAATCACGGGCGGCTGGCCGATTTCTACCGCGCGGTGATCCGGGTGCAGACGGATATCGAGCTTCAGCGCCCGCAGACGCTGGACAGCCAGGCGCTGTGGAAGACCCGCGGCGAACTGATGGAGGTTTCCAACCTGCTGACGCAGCATTTCTTCAGGTGAGGAGGGGGGCGCGATGCCGACACGCTATGACATCCGGCTGAAGATCTTCTACACCTACGGGCAGGCGACCAGCCTGGGCCAGCATGTCATCCGCATGCAGCCGCTGGAACTGCCGCGGCGCCAGCACGTCTCGGTCCGGCACCTGGCGATCTCGCCGCGTCCCACGGAACGCCGCGAGGGAACGGATTTCTTCGGCAATCGCGTGGTGGAGGTCGGGTTCGGCGGCCGCGTGGCGACGGGGATCGAGTTCCGGCTGAAAGCCTGGGTGGAACGCCGCGGCCAGCGCCCGGGGCTGGACATATCCCCGTCCATCGCCCGGCTGCCGATGGAGCTGGCGGCGATCCGCGACCTCGACGGGCAGGCGCCGCATCATTTCCTGCCGCCCTCGCCCAGGGTGGGCACGATCCCGGAGATCGCCGCCTTCGCGCAGGAGGTGCTGCGCCCGGAGATGACCGCGCTGGAGGCGGTCACCGCGCTGGGGCTGGCGATCCATGCCGAGATGGAGTTCCTGCCCGGCGCCACCGATGCCGACACCCTGCCGGCGGAGGCCTTCCGCCAGCGCAAGGGGGTCTGCCAGGACTATGCCCATATCATGATCGCGGGGCTGCGCGCCGCGGGACTCCCGGCGGGCTACGTGTCGGGCTTCCTGCGCACGCTGCCGCCCGAGGGGCAGGCGCGGCTGGAAGGGGCGGATGCCATGCATGCCTGGGTGCGGGCCTGGTGCGGGCGCGAGATCGGCTGGGTCGAATACGATCCGACCAATGCGATGATGGCCAGCGAGGATCATGTCGTGGTGGCTTATGGGCGCGACTATGCGGATGTCTCGCCGGTCAAGGGCGTGACGCGCATGTCGGGGGTCGGCGGCACAGGCCACAGCGTCGACGTGGTCGAGTTGCCGGGCGGAGCGGATCACGAATAGCGGCCTCGGCAGGTCAGCAGAGCCGCGGCAATTCCCGCGCTCCCGGCGCCGTCCCCAGCCCCAGCACCGCGCTGAGGCCGGGATTGGCCGTGGTCAGCTCGGACAGGGCGATGCCGTCCAGCGCGGCGTAGAAGGCCTCCACGGCCCGGCCCAGAACGCCGCGCAGCCGACAGTGCTCGGCGATCGGGCAATGGTTCTCGGCGCCCTCGAAGCATTCGGCGAAGGGCACGGAGGATTCCAGCGCGCGAATCACGGCGCCGATATCGATCTCGCCGGGCGGGCGCGCCAGGCGCAGCCCGCCATTGCGCCCGCGCGTGGTGCGGATGACGCCCTGCTGGCCCAGCAGGACGATGACATGCGCCAGATGGTTTTCCGAGGCGTTGCAGGCCCGCGCCACCTCGGCCTTGCGCACGGTGCGCCCGTCATTGACCGCGCAGAACATCAGCGTCCGCATGGCCAGGTTTGTCCGTAGCGTCAGTCTCATGCCGGTCCCTTCCCCGCCTTGCCGCCATTGCTTCGAGACCCAGACTGCCCGCGGCGGCGTGGCCCGTCCTTGATCCCGATCAATGCCGCGCGGGCGGCGGTCGCGCTTTGCAGTCGCAGCGACGAAAGTGGGTATTTTTAGCGGGAATTGATTTGCCCGGTCGGGGAATCCATGCAGTATCTTCCGTGACATTCCGGCCGGACCGGAGCGGGCCTGGCAGAAGACCGGGCGATGACGGTCCAGGGCGCCGGAGCCCAGGGGAGGACACGGGTTCGTGGCCCGTGACGGCACGCATATGGCATATGACAATTCGTCCGCTCCGGGACAGGGCGGGGATCGTGACAACCCGTTCGGCCGGGTCCCGGGACTGTCGGCGGTGATTGCGGGCTCCGGCGGCGGGTCTTCCCGGACCGGGCATCTGCGCTGGTCCGCCCCCAAGGCGGGAGGCGCCGCGCGACCGCGCTCCGGCGCGGCGGCGCTTGCCGCCGAACGCAGCCTGGCCGGTACCGGAATGGCGCTGGAGGAGGCGCATCGCGGGGCAAGGCTGCTGGATGTGGCGATCTGCCCGCGCAGCCCGGCCGCCGCGGCGCGGCTTGCCCCCGGGCTGGCCTGCTATCTGGGCATCGACGAGGAGACGATCGCGGCGGGGCTGGCGCAGGGGCCCGGCTGGATCCTGCGTCATGTCGGGGCCCCGGCACTGCAGCGGGTGCAGCGGCAATTCGCCTCCCGCGAGGTGGCGGTGCGCCTCTCCGATCCGGTCACGACCAGCTATGACCTGGACCTGTCCCGGATGGACCGCCGGGCATTGCCGCTGCTGGCGCGCCATTGCGCGAGGCTGGGCCTCGCGCCGCATCTGCAGGCGCCGGTCGGCGCGGCGGTGGCGGCGCATCTGGCCGATCGCTTCGGCCGCCACGGGCTGGACCTGACCGACAGGGCATTCCTGCCGCATTGCGTCCTGCTCACCCGCCTGCCGGGGCACCGGCACGGCCGCGCGGCGCTGGCCGCGCTGTCGGGGCTGGCACCGGCGGAGATCCCGCAAACGCCGCTGGCGCTGCCGCTGGTGCTGGACCGGGGGCTGGACCGCAACGAGGCGCGCGAGGCGGTGATCGCCTATACCGCGGCCGGGCTGGCGACGCTGGCGCTGACCCGCGGCGACGCGCTGCGTCACCTCGCGGCCTGTCGCGGGACCGGGTCAGGCGGGCTCTGCCGCAGCCGGGAAGACCTCCTGCAGCAGATCGACGAAGGCGCGCAGCCGGTGGGTCATGGTTCGCGCGGCGGGATGAAGGAGGCTCAGCTCGACGGGCAGGCTGCTCCATTGCGGCAGGTGGCGCAGCAGCCGTCCCGCGGCAATGTCGTCTGCCACGAGGTATTCCGGCAGAAGCGCCAGTCCCGCCCCTGACAGCGCGGCGGCATGGACGCCGGGATAGGAGGAGAGGCCCAGCCCCCCCGCGAGGCGCACGAAAACCTCGTCCCGGCCGTCGCTGAGATGCCAGGTCTGGATCAGCCCGATGCCGTGCAGCACCACGGGACAGTCCCCGATCGCGCGCGGATGCGCCGGCGGCGCGGTCAGCGCACCGGGCGCCGCGACCAGCACGCTCGTGCTGTGGAACAGCGGCCGGCAGACCAGCGCGCCGCTGCCGCGTCCCAGCCGGATCACCGCGTCGAACCCGTCTTCCTCGGGGTCGGGCTGCCCGTCGGTCAGCACGATCTCCAGCGTCAGGCCGGGATGGCGGCGGCGGCATTCGGCGGCCAGCGGACCCAGGAAGGTCTGCCCGAAGAGCTGGGGCGCGGCGATGCGCAGATGGCCGCGCAGCGGCCCGGCCGTTCCGTCCAGGGATTGCGCGATCTCGGCGGCATCGGCCAGGATCCGCTCGGCCCGCGCCAGCACGATCGCGCCTTCTTGGGTCAGGCGCAGCCGCCGCGTGCTCCGCTCGATCAGCGTCACGCCGAGATCGCGTTCCAGATCCTGGATGCGCTTGGAGACGGTGGATTTCGGCGTCTCCAGCCTGCGGGCGGCCGCGGCGAAGGAGCCCTCTTCGACGACCGCGCTGAATTCGCGCAGCGCATTCAGATCCATGGACATCGGTCTGGTTCGCTCCTCGTGAATGCTCAGGACGGGTCGCGGTCGGCGCTGTCCATCCAGATCGTGACCGGCCCGTCATTGACCAGGTGGACCTGCATGTCGGCGCCGAAGACCCCGGTTTCGACGGCGATGCCCGCCTCCGCCAGCGCCCGCACGAACTCCTCGTAGAGCCGCTGCCCGGTCTCGGGACGCGCGGCGCGGGAAAATCCGGGGCGGTTGCCGCTGCTGGTATCGGCGGCAAGGGTGAACTGGCTGACGACGAGGGCGCTGCCGCCGGTCTGCAGCAGCGACAGGTTCATCTTGCCCGCGGCATCGGGAAAGATCCGCAGTTTCGCGATGCGCGCGGCCAGCGCCGCGGCACGGGCCGCGTCATCGCCCTCCATCGCGCAGACCAGGATCACCAGGCCGGGACCGGTGCGGCCCCTTGTCTGGCCCGCGATCTCGACGCGGGCCTCGGTCACTCTCTGGATCAGTGCACGCATGCGGGGCCTCTGCGGTCTAGGACGGCGGCGAAGGCCGCCGCCTGCGGGACTCCATCGCGCGTTGCCGGGACCGGGGCAAGGCCCGGGCGGCAAAAATTCTTGCTCTCGCCTGTGCCGGGCTTTCGCGCTATCGGCAGGGGATGAGCGAAAACGACGATTACGAGCTGTTCCTGGTGGCCGCGCCGGGGCTGGAACCGGACCTGGCGCGCGAGGCGGCGGCCCTGGGACTTTCCGATATCGCCGAGGGGCCGGGGGGCGTGACGGCGCGCGGCGACCGGGCCGCGCTTCAGCGCGCCAACCTGCATCTGCGCTGCGCGTCGCGGGTGCTGCTGCGGTTCGCGGCCTTCCGCGCGCCGCACCTGGCGCAGCTCGACAAGCGCGCCCGCCGTCTGGCCTGGGACCGGATCCTGCCCCCCGGCCTGCCGGTGCGGGTGGAGGCGGTCTGCAAGCGATCGCGCATCTATCACCAGGGGGCGGCGGCCGAACGCATCGGCGCGGCCATTGCCGATGGCGCCGGGGCGACGATCGCCGCCGATGCCGCCACGGTGGTCAAGGCCAGGATCGAGGATGACCTCTGCACCCTTTCGCTGGATACCAGCGGCGAGCCGCTGCACCGGCGGGGCCACAAGGAGGCGGTGGGCAAGGCGCCGCTGCGCGAGACGCTGGCCGCGGCCTTCCTGGCGCGCATGGGATTCGACGGGTCGCAGACCGTGGTCGATCCGATGTGCGGCTCGGGCACCTTTCCGATCGAGGCGGCCGAGATCGCCGCCGGACTGGCGCCGGGCCGGTCGCGCCGCTTTGCCTTCGAGGATCTGGGCGGGTTCGATGCCGAGGCCTGGGACGCCATGAAGGCCGCGCCGGTCGCGCGGGCGCCGGTTCAGCGCTTCTTCGGTCATGACCGCGATGACGGGGCGATCCGCATGGCCACGCAGAATGCCCGCCGCGCCGGAGTGGAGGGCTGGACCGCCTTCTCGCGCCAGCCGATCAGCGACCTTGCCCCGCCGCCCGGCCCGCCGGGGCTGGTCATGGTCAACCCGCCCTATGGCGCGCGGATCGGCGAGCGCAAGCTGCTCTTCGCCCTTTACGGCACGCTGGGGCGGGTCCTGTCCGAGCGGTTCGCGGGCTGGCGCCTGGGCATGGTGACCAGCGATCCGGGCCTGGCGAAGGCCACGGGGCTGAGTTTCCTGCCCGCCGATCCCCCGGTCTCCCTGGGGGGGCTGAAGGTCGCGCTCTACCGCACGGCGCCGCTGGGACGCTGAACGGGCTCAGAACCATGGCGCCTCGGGGGCTTCCAGCGTGGTGAGGGCCAGGTCGAAGTGATCGCTGCCCGCCGGGGCGCGCGGGGCCGCGGCCGCGGCGGGGCCGGGCAGGGAGCCCAGATCGGCGCCGGTGATCTCGGCGCCCGCGGCCAGGGTGATGCGGGGATCGGCGGCGATGGCGGCGACCGGCGTGAACAGCGTTGCCCGGCCTTCGGCAGGGACGGCGGCGGCGGATTGCCCGGCGCCATCGGCCAGCCCGGCGGCGAAATCGGCGGCCCCCGTTCCGTCCAGGCTCTGGTATTGCAGCGCGATGCGCCCGTCCTCGTGCAGCAGGATCTGGAAACTGACCCGTCCCGTCCCGCCATGCAGCGTCATCCCGAGATATTCGAAGACCACCCGCGCGCCGCCGCTGTCCTGCCAGGTCCGGACGAGGCCGCTATCGCCGTCGAGATCGGCCCAGAACCCGGCGACAAGCGGGCCGGCGCGGCCGGGATCGAGCAGGGGCCGCGGCTCGGACAGGCCGCCCGCGCCGCCGAAGCTGAGATAGCCGTCGGCGGCAAGCACGACCCGGGTTTCGCCCCGGCCGAAGAAGGGAAAGAGGAAGGGCAGATCGAGGCTCAGGCTGCCATCGTCGCCCAGCCCCTCGATGGTCTGCGCCTCCGGCGGCGCTTCGGCCCAGTCCTGGACCCTCGCCGCCACCGAGTAGCCGTCGCGGCCGGTCGCCGCGGTGGCGCTCCAGCCCTCCGGCAGGTCCTGGCGCAGGGCGTAGGTCCCGGGTCCCGGCGCCTCGAACCGGTAGCTGCCATCGGCGGCGGTCAGCGCCCCGGGTTCCTCCGCCTGCCGCAGGCCGTCCCCGTCGAGATCCAGCCAGACCCGGCGCCCGGCGATCGCGGCCTCCCCGGCGTCGCGCAGCCCGTCGGCATCGGCATCCAGCCAGAGCCTGCCGGACACGAACTGCCCCGCCAGGCTCTGTCCCGTGACGGGGCCGGTCCCCGCGAGGGCCAGCAGGTTCAGGCTCTCGGAAAGGTGGCCGGTCTCGTTATCGGCGGTGCGGTCCTCCTGGACCAGCAGGGTGATCCGGCGGGGATCGAGCGCATCGACCACGGCCTGGGCGGGGTCGGCGCCGCGGGCGCTGGCCAGCTGCGCCAGCACCAGCGGCACGCCCTCGAAACCCGTGGCGAAGCTGTGGGCGGTGCTGGTGCCCTCGCTGCGCAGCTGCGCCAGTTCCCAGGCCGCGGACCTGCCCGCATCCGCGCCGGTTCCCACGGCCAGCCAGCCCACGGTCTCTGCCGCGCGGCTGCCGGAATTGCGCGCCTCCGCCGCTTCCAGTGCCAGGCCGACCCCTGCGGTGGTTGCAGGCTGCTGGCGGGTCCCGACGAAGGCGGGATCGGACAGGGTCTGGACCTGGGAGAAGACGGCCGGGGCTTCGGCGAAGCCCGCGGAGAATGCGATATCGGCATAGCCCGCGGAGGAGAGCGTCGCGATCCGCGCATGGCCCGCCTCGATGAGGGTGCCGTCGGACATCACCCAGCTGCCCGCTTCCAGCGCGAGGTAGCCCCAGCGTCCTTCGGCGACGGTGCCGCCTCCGGGGGCCTGCATTGCCACGGTGAATCCCCCCGCCTCCAGCGAGAGCAGCCGCGGCGCGGCGGCGCCGGGCGGGTCCATCCCCTCCGCCGCCAGGAGGAACACGACCGGGTCGGTGTAGTCGCGGGCGAATGCCACCTGCACCGGGTCGCCGGCCACCGGGCCGATCATGCCGCTTTCCCCGAAGCTCATCGCGCGGGGTTCGACCGTGACGGTCGGGGCCGTGACGGTCCCGGCGCGGGTCTCGATCTCCAGTTCCGTGCGGATGACCGAGGGCGGGCGGGAGGTGAATCGCAGGCTGTCGCCGCTGGAGGGGGTCTGCGGCTGCAGGATGCGCTCCGCGCTGCCCGCGTTGATCCCGATCGCGTATTGCCCGGGCAGGCGGGGGAGGTCGCCATAGGAAAACACGATGTCGCCGTCGCGCTGCAGCACCATCTGGAAGTCCAGCCGGGCCTCGCCCGAGAAGCTGCGCACCCCGGCATAATGCAGCGTCACGCGGTCGGGTTCGCTCAGCCACAGCACCTGGCCGCCATATTGCGTGGTCAGATCCGCCCAGAGGGGCGCGATCGACCAGGCGGGCGCGTGCTCCAGCTCGCGGATGCGGAAGGTCTGGCCGGGGCTGCCCAGGGTGACGATGCCGTTGGCCGAGACGGTCAGCGCGTCGAAGCTGCGGCCGAACAGGCTGGCGGTGAAGGGCAGGGCCAGGCGCAGGCTGCCCTCGTCGCCGAGATCCAGGACCCGGCCCGTCCCGCCCAGGTCGCGCCAGGCCGCCTGCTCCTGCACGATGCGCCATTGCGCGGGGGCCCCGGCCTGCTGCCAGCCCTGCGGCAGCGCCACGGTGGGCGCATGCAGCCCCGGTGCCAGCCCGGCGAAGCCCCAGGCCCCGGTGGCATCGGTCAGTGTGGCGGGTTCATCCGCATCCGCTTCGCCGTCGCCATCCGCATCGAGGAAGACGCGCCAGCCGGGCAGGCCGTCGCCTGCCGCATCGGCCACCCGCCCGGTCAGCAGCACCCCGGCCTCCACCGCCGCCGCGGCATTGACGCGCCCGCCGCTGGCCGTGCGCGCCGCCAGTTCCGCCACCGGGTCGGAACTGTCGATCAGGCGCTGGCGCAGCTCCTCGGGGCGCATCAGCGGATCGCGCGCCAGGATCAGCGCCGCGATCCCCGCCACATGCGGCGCGGCCATCGACGTGCCGCTCATGTACCCGTAGCCCGCCCCGGGCAGGGTGGAGAGGATCTGCGCGCCGGGGGCGGCGACATCGACGGTGGCAATCCCGTAATTCGAGAACTCCGCGAGCCTGTCCGCGGCGGTGGTGGCGGCGACCGAAACGACATTCGAGGCGGGAAGGCTGGCAGGGTAGTGCGGATCCGCGTCCGTGTTGCGCGCGCCGTTCCCGGCGGCGGCGATGACGGTCATGCCCTCGGTTCTGGCCAGGCGGACCGCATCCGCCAGCGCCGCGGGAAAGCTGCTGCCGCCCCAGCTGCAATTGGCGATCCGCGCCCCCGCCAGCGCCGCGTATTCGATCCCGCGGATGGCATCGAAGACGCTGCCGGTGCCGTCATCGCCCAGGATGCGCACCGCCATCAGCTCGGCCTCGGGCGCGACCCCGGCCAGGCCGATGCCATTGCCGGCCACCGCCGCGATGGTTCCGGCGACATGGGTTCCGTGGGAATGGCCGTCCATGGGGCGCGCGTCGTTCTGCACGAAGTCATAGCCATGCAGGTCGTCGACGAAGCCGTTGCCGTCATCATCGATCCTGTTTCCCGCGATCTCGCCGGGATTGATCCAGATATTCGCCGCCAGGTCGGGATGGGCATAGTCGATGCCGGTATCGATCACCGCCACCAGCACGCCCGCCCCGCGGCTCGTCTCCCAGGCTTCGGGCAGGTCGATATCGGTATCGGCGGCATTGTCCAGCGCCCAGAGCGCCCCGGCGCGGGGATCGTCGGTGAATCCCTGGGCCGCGAGCTGCAGGTCCTGGTGCAGTTCCAGCGCCGCCGCCGCGGCATACCAGCTTTCGGCGGCGAAGCTGTCCAGCAGCGCCTGCGTCACCGGCCGCTCGCATCGCCACAGTTCGAACCCCCATTCCCGTGTCGCCGCGACGCATTCGGCGCCGAGCGCGGCGCGCAGCGCGTCCATCGCGGCGGGATCGGCCGTGCCGTCATGGTGGACGATCACGTCCCGCCCGGCCGCGCCGCGCGCGGCAAGCCCGGTTTCCGCACCGTCCTGGAATGTCAGCATGCCCCGCCTCCGGTCCCGTCGTCCCGGAGCGCAGGATAGGCCCGGATGCGCCGCGATCCGGTTAACCGCGGCCGCGAGGGGCGTTGCCGGATTGCGGCAATTCCCGTCAAATTGCGCATGCCCGGCAGCGCGGCCGCGCCTTCGCGATCCGGCCATGGCAGGGTCGGGGCAAAGGAGTTCCGCCATGTCCCAGTCCCGCGACGCGAAAGTGATCGATACCGCAATCCGGCTGCTGTTTCTCGGCGGGTTCTGCCTGCTGGCCTTCCAGCTTGTCGCGCCGCTTTTCGGGCTGATGATCTGGGCGGTGATCCTGGCGGTGGCCGTCTATCCCGCCCATGCCTGGCTGAGCGCGCGCCTGGGCGGACGGTCGGCGCCCTCGGCGCTGCTCTTGACGCTGCTGGGGCTGGCGATCACGCTGGGGCCGGTGGCGGTGATGGCCGCGCAGGTGATCGACGCGGTCGCCTGGATGGTGGCGGCGGTGCAGCAGGGCAGCGTCGCGCTGCCCTCGGCCGACCGGCTGGCGCAGGTGCCGCTGATCGGGGCGCGGCTGGTGCAGGCCTGGGACGCCTTCGGCGCCAATCTCGCGCAGCTTCTGGCGCAGGTCGGACCGGTGCTGCTGTCGACCGGGCGGATCGTTCTCGGCAAGGTCGCGGGGGTGGGCATCGCGCTGGCGATGCTGTCGCTGTCGGTGATCATCATGGGGCTTCTGTTCCGGCCCGGCCCGGCGCTGGTCGCGCAGGCGCGCCGCTTTGCCAACCGCCTTTTCGCGCCGCGCGGCGCGGGATTCGTCGACCTCGCCGGGGCGACGGTGCGCAATGTCTCGCGCGGGGTGATCGGGGTCGCGGTGATCCAGGCGCTGCTGGCGGGCATCATCATGGTCGCCTTCGGCGTGCCGCTGGCCGGGCCGCTGACGCTGGTGGCGCTGGTGCTGGGGATCGTCCAGATCGGGCCGGGGCCGGTCCTGATCCCGGTCATCATCTGGGCGTGGTTCGCCATGGCGACCGGCTGGGCGGTGCTGTTCACCATCGTCATGCTGCCGGTCATGGTGGTCGACAACGTGCTGCGCCCGATGCTGATGGCGCGGGGGCTGGAGACGCCGATGCTGGTGATCCTGGTCGGCGTGCTGGGCGGCATGTTCGCCTATGGGCTGATCGGGCTGTTCATCGGGCCGGTGATCCTGGCGGTGTTCTACGAGCTGGTGACCGCCTGGGTGAATGCCGCGGAGCCGGAAACGGTGGCGCCGCCCGAGTCGCCGGGAGATGAGCCGTCGCATCTGCCCTGAAGGGCGCCGCGGCAGGCTGCGCATTTGCCGGGCGGCAACTCGGCCGGATCCTGCCGCCCCCGTCTTGCAGGGGCGGCCGCGGGCTCACGGCAGGTTTCGGTTTCGCAAGAATGAATCAACAAACATGTCGGCAGGATTGCCGTTAACCACAATCGGCGCAGTCTTGCCGACAGCACCGGGTCCCAGACGGATCCGCCCTTGCGGGCCACCGCGAAGCGGTGCAAGGGCATCCTCGATCCGCACCGGTGCGGAGGAGAGCAGAGTGATGCCGCAAGCAACCCAGAAGGGGTCTAAACCCCAGCCGGACAGCCGTCCGAAACCCGTCCAGTTCACCGACTGGGCCATGATCTGAAGAACACGGAGCGCCGCGAGGCGCTCCGTTTCTGCTTGCGGGGCGGGGGGCCAAGACGAGCCTTGCACCGACTCGGAAAACGCGCCATTTTTGACCATGCATACGTCTTTTGCACTCGACCCGCTGCCTCCGTTCCGGCTGTCAGACCTCGATCCGCACTGACCACGGCCGGGCTGCCGCAATTCCGCGGGCAGCAACTACGACAGGAGACACGGGATCATGCCGAAGGGTACCGTGAAATGGTTCAACCAGACCAAGGGCTACGGCTTCATCGCGCCTGACGAGGGCGGCAAGGACGTGTTCGTCCACATCTCGGCGGTCGAGCGCTCCGGCCTCACCGGGCTGAACGACAACCAGAAGGTCGAGTACGAACTGCGCTCGGGCCGCGACGGCCGCGAGAGCGCCACGGACCTGGTTGTTCTCTGAGCCGCGCATCGCGGCGGACCCGACAGAATTCAGGCCGCGCCGGGAGAACCGGGGCGGCCTTTTTCATGCGGCATCCTCGTCCCGCCGCTGCGCGACAAGACCCGTCCGACGGGACGGCCCTCAGCGCGCCTTGCGCAGGAACTTGCCGATCTGGCGCACCGCCATGCCCGCGGCGGCGGTCTTGAGCGCGCCGTGGCGTCCGGCGCCCGCGCGGTAGGTGGCGGGACGGCGCGCGCCGCGATGGGTGCGGGCGCCGTGGCCGGCATAGGATTTCGCGGCAGATTTCAGCATCGACTTCAGCGACATGGTCTGTCCTCCTTCGGAACTGCTCATGCCGGGTCAATGCGCGGGCCCCCCGTGGCGTTCCCGGGGGCCGCGGCGATGGGCGCCGCTCCGCTCAGCTGTTGAGGATGTCGGCGATCTCGTTGCACAGCTTGCGGATCTCGACCGCGGCGGGACCGCGCGCGGCCTTTTCCACCACGCCCTGGCCCTCGCCCAGAACCTCGGCATAGATCACCCGGCTGTTCAGCACGGTCTCGGCCGCGGGGCTCTCGAGCTCGCGGATCCGCCCGGCGATATCGGCGGTCAGCCTGGCCCGCGGGGCGGCCCGGTTCAGCACCAGCAGCGTCTTGCGCCTTTCGCGCTGCGCCATTTCCAGGACGCTTTCCGTCGCCCAGACATCGACCTGGCTGACCGCGACCGGCACCACGACCAGATCCGAGGCGCGCAGCGCCGGACGCAGGTCGCTATCGACCTTGGGCGGGGTGTCGACGATGACGATCTCGTTGTGCTTCAGCAGTTTCTCCAGCTCGTAGGAGACCCCCCACGCGCTGGCCGTGGCGAAATCCAGCCCGGCCTCGCCGTTCATCGCCGCCCGCCGCGTCATGAACCAGCGCCCCAGCGAGCCCTGCGGATCGGTATCCAGCACCGCGACGCTGTGGCCGCGCCTGGAAAATTCCACCGCCAGGTTGACGGCCAGCGTGGTCTTGCCCGACCCGCCCTTCTGCTGGGCGACCGTGATCGTGAATCCTGACATCTGGCACCTCCTGCCCAACTGGACACCGCATCTGGGGGGAACGCAACGGAAAACCGGGTGGCGCAGCGCAAAGCGGACCGGCTGCGGCCGCGCGCGCCGCAGCGCGCGGCGCTGTGGCGGCGCAGAGGCCGTTGACAAGCCCGGATCGCCGCTAGAAGGAGGGCATCCGGGAGACGAGCGATGCGCCATGTGATCGGACCGGGCCGCCCCCTTGCGCGGCCGGGACAGGTAATCGGATTGCTCGGCGGATCATTCGATCCGCCGCATGAAGGGCATGTGCATGTCACGCTGGAGGCGATGAAGCGGTTCCGGCTCGATCGGGTCTGGTGGCTGGTCTCGCCCGGCAACCCGCTGAAACGCGAAGGCCCCGCCGAATTGCCGCGGCGCATGGCGGCGGCAAAGGCGATGGTCGGCGGCCATCCCCGCATCACCGTCACCGATATCGAGAGCCGCCTGGGAACGCGCTATACCGCGCAGACGCTGCAGGGGCTGGCCGGGGCCTATCCCGGGGTGCGCTTCGTCTGGCTGATGGGCGAGGACAACCTGGCGGGGATCCATCGCTGGGACCGCTGGCAGGCGATCTTCGATTCAGTGCCGATCGGCGTGCTGGCGCGGCCGGGACAGCCTGCGGCGGCGCGCACGGCACGGGCCTCCAGGCTCTATCGCGGCGCGCGGCTGGGCGTGGCGGCGGCGGGGCTGCTGGCCCGCGCCCCGGCCCCGGCCTGGTGCCACCTTCCGATCCCGTTGCGCAGCATCTCCTCCACCGCTATCCGTGCCAGCGGAAACTGGGTGCGCTGAGCGCCGCTCTTGATTTTTCAACCTTTTGCGGCGACTGTGCGCCGCGCGAGTTCCCCGATGCAGGAGATGTGCATGCAGAGTGTCACGCGACGCAGTGTCCTGGCCGCCCTCGGCGCGATGGCGGCGTCGCCGCTGCAGGCGCAGCTGGCACAATCCCCCATGCCGCGGCCGCGTCCCGAGGGGCTGGAGGAGCTTGTCCGCGCCGCCCGTCCGGTGCAGGCGCGCAGCGACATCGTCGAGGCTTCCGCGCAGCTGATCGACCGGTTCCGCCTGGGCGGCGAGGTGGCCTTTGCGCTGGCGGATGCGCAGACGGGCGAGGTCCTGGCGGGACGCGACGCGGAAACGCCCATGGCCCCGGCCAGCACCTGCAAGACGATCACCACCGCCTATGCGCTGGAACATCTGGGCGCGGCCTACCGGTTCCGCACCCGCATCCTGGCCACCGGGCCGCTGAAGGACGGGCGGCTGGAAGGCGACCTGATCCTGGCCGGGGGGGGCGACCCGACGCTCAGCTCCGACGATATCGACGCGCTTCTGGACCAGCTGGCGGGGCTGGGCCTGACCGAGGTGACGGGGCGGTTCCTGGTCTGGGCCGGGGCATTGCCGCATGTCGAGGAAATCGATCCCGGCCAGCCCGACCATCTGGGCTACAACCCTTCCGTCTCGGGGCTGAACCTGAATTTCAACCGCGTCCATTTCCAGTGGAAGCAGCAGGGCGGCGATTATCAGCTGCAGATGGATGCGCGGGCCGGCCATGTCGTGCCGCCGGTGCGCATGGTGACGATGAGCACCTCCAACCGCAGCGGTCCGATCTTCACGCTGGATGCCGAACCCGGAGGGACGGAGACCTGGACCGTCGCGCGCCCGGCGCTTGGCGGCGAGGGGGCGCGCTGGCTGCCGGTGCGCAACGCGGCCGGCTACACCGCCGAGGTGATGCGCACCCTGGCCGCGATGCGCCGCCCCGCCCTGGCCCTGCCGGAGCCCGAATTCATCGAGGCGCTGCCCCCGGCGGTGCCGGTGGCGCTGCATCAGGGGCCGCCGCTGGCGGAAGTCGCGCGCGACATGCTGAAATATTCCACCAACCTCACCGCCGAGGTTCTGGGGCTGACCGCATCGGTGGCGCGCACTGGAACGCGGCCGCGGGACCTGGCGGACTCGGCCGCCGAGATGACCCGCTGGGCACAGGGATTCGGCATGACCGAGTCGCAGCTGGTGGATCATTCCGGGCTGGGCCCCGAATCGCGGGTCACGGCGCGGGACATGACGCGCCTGCTGCATCATGTCGGCATCGACGGGCCGCTCTGGCCATTGCTGAAACCGGTGCACCTGTCGGACAAGAACGGCCGGGCCGAACCGTTCGAGCTGCGCGCCAAGACCGGGACGCTGAATTTCGTCAGCTGCCTGGTCGGCTATGTCCGCCGTCCGGGAAAACGGGCGATGATCTTCGCCATCCTGACCGCCGAGCCCGAGCGCCGCGCGGCCATCGCGCCGGGCGACGAGGAACGCCCGGCGGGGTCGCATGGCTGGACGACCAGGTCGCGCGCGCTGCAATACGACCTGATCCGGCTGTGGTCCGACAAGCTGTGAGGCGCCGTTTCGCCCGGCAGGGCGGGCGGCGCGGAGGGCGGGCCGGTCCCGTCCGCGGGACGGGCGCGGCCCGCGCCGCGATCACGCCGCGTCGAGCGCCGTGATGATCGCCCCGAAATCCGCTGCCTTCAGCGAGGCGCCCCCGACCAGCGCGCCGTCGACATTGGAGACGGCGAAGATCTCGGCGGCATTGCCCGGCTTCACCGACCCGCCATAGAGCAGGGGGATGTCCTCTGCCGCCGCGCCGAAGCGCGCGGCCAGCGTGGCGCGCATGGCGTCATGGACCTCGGCGATCTGCTCCAGCGTGGGCGTGCGCCCCGTCCCGATCGCCCAGACCGGTTCATAGGCGATCACCAGCCCGGCGGTCTCGGGCAGCGATCCGGCCAGCTGGGCCTCGACCACGGCCAGGGTTTCGCCGGCATCGCGCTCTGCCTCGGTTTCGCCGACGCAGATCACCGGCAGCAGCCCCGCAGCCAGCGCCGCCTCGGCCTTGGCCTTCACCAGCGCGTCGTCTTCGCCGTGATCGGCGCGGCGTTCGGAATGGCCCAGGATGACATGGCTGGCCCCTGCATCGGCCAGCATCGGCGCGCTGACATCGCCGGTATGCGCGCCCTTGGCCGCGGCATGGCAATCCTGTCCGCCGACGGCGACGAAGCTGCCCGCGCAGGCCTCCGCCATGGCGGCGACCAGGGTCGCGGCCGGGCAGACCAGCACGCCGCAGCCCGGCGCCGGGGCCTGCAGCAATGTGCGAATCTCGGCCAGGTCGGCGCTGAGCCCGTTCATCTTCCAGTTTCCTGCCGCCAGCTTGCGTGCCATCGCCAATTTCCTTCTGAGCCGTGAAGAGGCCGGTTATCCGGCCCCCGCAGAGGCTTAGCACATGATCGCCCGGGGGCAAGCGGGGCAAGGCGCCGCCTGCGCGGCGGGCAGATGACGCAATCGTGAGGCGTCGTGCATCTTTTGCTTTCTCCCGAAGCGGTCCTGTCGCATAGTCTTCGGCAGCGGATTATTGCCGATTGTTATTTTCAGGAGGAGCCATTGAGCGTACGTGAGAGATTCGCGCATCTATTGATAGACACGGCGGGCCGTCTGGCAGGCGCGCCGGACGAAGACACGCGCTGGCAGGTGATCACGGATATTTGCGGCAGCCTCGGCGCGACGTCGGTGAATTCGGCCGGTTTCGTCGAGCGGGGCGGACAGATGGCCTGGATGCGCAGCACCATTCCCCGCAGCTGGATGGAAGAGTACCACGAGTCCGGGCTGGGCGATGTCGATGCCATCCTCGCGATGGCGCGGCGCGGACGGCTGCCGGCGGTGCTGGACATGCGGCGCTTGCCGTCCTTCGGCCGGGATGCGGTCCGGCGGACGCAGCTGGACGCGCTCCGCGAGGGGTCCGGGATGCGCTATTGCCTGGCCGCGACCAGCAGTTCCGGCGGGTTGCGGCGCATGCTGGCCATCACCACCAGCGACGATCCGCGGGACATATTCGGCAAGGGCGCGGCCCGGGCCTTCGCCACGATCGGAACGCTGCTGTCGATGCAGCTTTCGGCGCCGCGCGTCGGGGATACCGCCGACCTGTTCGGCGGCACCGCGCCGCGTCCCGCCGAGGAGGACCTGCGCATCCTGCGCGCCATGGCGGGGGGGCGGGGATTGCTGGCCGTGTCCGCCGGGCTGGGAATGGGGCCGGGGGATTTGCGTCTGAGGCTTCGCGAGATCTGCGCGAAGCTGCAGGTTTCCACCCATGAGGAGGCGCTGGAGATGGCCCAGGCCAGGGGGCTGCTGCAGGCCTGACGGGGCCTGCAGACCGCGGATCAGCCCTGCGGGGGTTCGGCGAATTTGATCGATTCGCCGCAGCCGCAGGCATCCACGACATTGGGATTGCGGAACTTGAACCCCGCTTCCAGCAGGGACACCTCGTAATCGATCTCGGTGCCGAAGAGGAACATCTGTGCCATCGGCGCGATCATCACGCGGGCCCCGTCCTGTTCCACCACCTCGTCCATCGGGTTCACCTCCGAGACGTATTCCATGGTGTATTCCATCCCCGCGCAGCCGCCCTTCTTGACGCCGATGCGCAGCCCCTGGCTGGCATCCTTCGTCATCAGGCGGCTGATCTGCCTTGCAGCTGCCGGGGTGAGGGTCACGGCCTGCTTGCCGGGAATTGCGAACATGGTGGGCTCCTGACTTGAAGTCCAAAGATAAGGGAGCGGGGCGGCCAACTCAAGGGTGCGCGGGCGGGGCGCTCAGGGGGAGAGCAGCCCGGGCAGGCCCTCGGGCTGCAGCGCCAGGATCAGCATCCGCGTGGCCAGCCCGGTCATCACCGCCCAGCCCACGGAAGCCAGCGTGCCGATGATGACATATTCGGCCAGCTTGCGGCTTTTCTGAGCGTCCGAGAAGCGCAGCACCGATTTCGCCGCCACGAGGATCGCCAGCCCGGCCACCGTGCCGGTCAGCACCGAAACGAAGGCCAGCGCGCGTTCGATCTGGCCGATCGTGGCGCCCGCGCCCTTGAGGCCGCCGCCATTGACCTGGGCGCGCAGGCTCCAGTCGCGCGCCAGAAGCGGCGCGATCACAAGCTGCACCGCGATGCCGCCCGCGCGGGTGGCAAAGAGCAGCCCGGCCGCCAGCGCCATCAGCGCGGGGGCGGGTGCGGGCAGCAGACCCGCCCAGATCCCGTCCTCCCACCCCGCGGCGAAGAGGGGCGGCAGCACGAAGATCGCGGCCAGGTGGACGCCCTGGTCGGCGGCATAGCTGCGCAACCCGCCCTTGCCCAACCGCGTCTTGGCAGCGTCCGTGGCGACATGCAGGAGCGTGACGGCAAGAACCAGCGGCAGCGCAGCGAATCCCAGCGCGATCCATGCGGTGGCGAAGACGATCGCGCCATGCAGGGCCAGGACATGCGGACGCCGCTTGTTGGCGACGATCCAGTCGCTCTGGAAGGCATAATCCGCAAGCACATGCGCCAGCAGGAGCGCGGCGGAGGTTTCTGGCATGGGGGCTCCCCGATCCGGGATAAACAAGCGGTATGATTTGTAATGCTAAAAACAAGCGCTGCGGTTTGTAATTGAAAATACCGGACGCGGTCAGAGCGGGCGGGTTTCCGCCCAGCCCAGGGTGTCTTCTATCGCGCGGAACCCGGCCAGGTCCAGCCGGTCCTGCACTGCCTGCTGGGTCAGGCCGAGGGCGGCGCCGATCTCCGCCTGGGTGGGGGGGGCCGGGGCGAGGGCGGCGGCCACCGCCTCGGCCTGGGCGGCGCTCCAGCGGGCGGAGAGCGCGTCGATCAGCGCCGCCATCTCGGGCAGGCCCGCCGGGGCATCCTGGGGGGCCACGGCCAGCCTGCGACGGCGCGGCAGCGCATCCAGAAGGCGCCCGGCATGGCGGAAGGCAGGGCCGTCGGCATCGGAGAGGTCGCGGCTGCCGGGGTGGTCTATGCCGCCATAGCCCAGCACGATGCGCGTCGCGGGCAGGTCCTCTGCCACGCGGAACCTCGCCCTGAGCAGCAGGGCAGCGCGCAGCCCCAGCGTGCCGGGCAGGATCAGCGCCTGCCATCCATCGCCGCGGAACCGGGTCAGGCGGGCCGGGGTGCCGGTCCAGTCGGCGACGGTGGCGAAGCAGTCATCCAGCAGCGCGAAGGCGGCCCCCACGGCATCCGGCCCGGCGCGGACGGATCCGACCAGGTCGCCGCAGAGCACCGCGCCTTGCGCCGCATCCGCTGTCACATGAAGCCCAGTTCCAGCCGCGCCTCGTCGGACATCATCTCCATCCCCCAGGGCGGGTTCCAGGTCAGGTCGACATTGACGCTTTTCACGCCGGGCAGGGGTTCGACGGCATCCGCGACCCAGCCGGGCATGTCGCCCGCGACCGGGCAGCCCGGCGCCGTCAGGGTCATGATGATGTTGACCTCGTTCTCGTCGTTGATCTCGACCGTGTAGACCAGGCCCAGATCGTAGATGTTCACCGGGATCTCGGGGTCGTAGACGCTGCGGCAGGCCTCCACCACCGCCTCGTGAAGCGGGTGTTCGGTGGAAGACGGCTTGATCAGCGGCGCTCCCTCGATGTCGGAGCTTTCGGTCAGGGACATGCAGGTTCCTCGCGTTTCGCCCGGAAATATAGGGGACAAGCGGCCGCGCGTCCAGACGGGCGGCCCGCCGGCTCAGTCCTTGGGGACGGTCGCGCTGCGGCGTACCGGGGCGGGGCGGACGCGCTTCTCGATATCCTGGTACAGCGTCTCGACGATGTTCTTGCCGGTCGCCTTCTCGATCCCCTCGAAGCCGGGCGAGGAATTGACCTCCAGGACCTTCGGCCCGTCATTCGAGCGCAGGATATCCACCCCCGCCATGTTCAGCCGGAAGGCCTTGGCGGCGCGGATGGCGATGTCGCGCTCCTCGCGGGTGATGCGCACCATCTTGGCGGTGCCGCCCTGGTGCAGATTGGAGCGGAACTCGCCCTCGCTGGCCGAGCGTTTCATCGCCGCCACCACCTTGCCCGAGATCACCAGGCATCGCACATCCTCGCCCGCGGCTTCCTTGACGAATTGCTGCACCAGGAAATTCGCCTTGAGCCCGCGGAAGGCCGAGATCACCGATTCCGCCGCCTTGCGCGTCTCGGCCAGGACGACGCCCTTGCCCTGCGTCGATTCCAGCAGCTTCACGATCAGGGGCGCATTGCCCACCAGCTCGATCAGGTGCTGCGTGTCCTTGGGCGAGGAGGCGAAGGCGGTGACCGGCATGTTGATGCGGTGGCGCGCCAGAACCTGATGGGCGTGCAGCTTGTCGCGGCTTGCGGTGATCCCGTCGGCGGGGTTCACGCAATAGGTGCCCACCGTCTCGAACTGGCGGATCACGGCGGTGCCATAGGGGGTGATCGACGCGCCGATGCGCGGGATCACGGCGTCATAGCGCGGCAGGCGGTTGCCGTCGTAATGCACTTCGGGACTGTCGGCATTGATCGCCATGTAGCACAGCGAGGTATCGATCACCTCGACGACATGGCCGCGATTCTCGCCCTCGGCGACGATGCGGCTGGTCGTGTAGTTCTTGGGTTCGCGGCTGAGCACGGCGACGCGCAGCGTGCGCCGCGGCGCGTGGGTGCGCACATCCGCCGTGTGGTAGACGTCATAGCTGAGTTCCGGCTGGCAGCAGCGATCCGCGGCGGCGACCAGCATGTCATCCATCAGCGCCTGCCGCCCCAGCAGCATGCGATAGGCCATGGCGCCGCGATTGGTCAGCGTGACCTCGATGGGCCAGGACCGGTTGCCCATATGCACCTCGGTGCGGATGACATAGCGCAGCTCCATGTCGCCATTGGAGGATGTCACCTCGCGGCGGTCGACAATGGGGGCCGAGCAGGGGATCGACAGCTCGTCGCGCCCGGGGATCGGATGCACGCCGAAGCGGACCTTGGGCCGGTTGATCGGGCCGAAGGGTTCGATGTCGAAGGCGTGCAGCGCCGAGGTCCGCGCGCCGGTATCCACCTTGGCCTTGAGCGCCGGAAGTCCCAGCGAGGGCAGGGAGAGCCATTCCTCCCAGCCAAGCCGGAAATCCGTCTGATCGGTGCTGCTGTCGGTCATGCGATGCCCCTGAGGTGCTGGCTTTGCCGCCGCCCTAGCCTCTGGCGGGGCAGGCGGTCAATGCGCTTGGCGCGCGAAATCCAGGGGCCGTGTCTTGGCACGGCCGGTGAAATGGCTAGAAGGGAGGGCCAGACAAGGACCCGCGCCCCGTGACCCAGAGATTCAGTTTCGCCCTTCACGCCACCGATGGCAAGGCCCGCACCGGGATGATCTCCACCCCGCGCGGCGAAATCCGCACCCCGGCCTTCATGCCGGTGGGCACTGCCGCGACGGTCAAGGCGATGATGCCCGAAAGCGTGCGCGCCACCGGCGCCGACATCCTGCTGGGCAACACCTACCACCTGATGCTGCGTCCCACCGCCGAACGCATCGACCGGCTGGGCGGGCTGCACAAGTTCATGAACTGGGACCGGCCGATCCTGACGGATTCGGGCGGCTTCCAGGTGATGAGCCTGGCCGATCTGCGCAAGCTGACCGAGGAAGGCGTGACCTTCCGGTCCCATGTCGACGGCTCGCGCCACATGCTGACCCCCGAACGGTCGATGGAGATCCAGAAGCTCCTGGGCTCCGACATCGTGATGTGCTTCGACGAATGCCCCGCGCTGCCCGCCCCGCGCGAGCGGATCGCGGAGTCGATGCGGCTGTCGATGCGATGGGCGGCGCGGTCGCGCGAGGCTTTCGGCGACCGGCCGGGCCACGCGCTTTTCGGCATCCAGCAGGGCGGCGACATCGAGGATCTGCGCGGCGAGAGCGCCGAGAAGCTGCGCGGCATCGGCTTCGACGGCTACGCGGTCGGCGGGCTCGCCGTGGGCGAGGGGCAGGAGATCATGTTCAAGGTGCTCGACTACGCGCCCGGCATGCTGCCCGAGGACAAGCCGCGCTATCTGATGGGCGTGGGCAAGCCCGACGACATCCTGGGCGCGGTCAAGCGCGGCATCGACATGTTCGACTGCGTGCTGCCCTCGCGTTCGGGGCGGACGGGCCAGGCCTTCACCCGCCGCGGCGTGGTCAATATCAAGAACGCGCGCCATGCCGACGATCCGCGCCCCCTCGACGAGAGCTGCAGCTGTCCGGCCTGTTCGCAATATTCGCGCGCCTATCTGCATCATGTCTTCCGCAGCCAGGAGATCATCTCCTCGATGCTGCTGACCTGGCACAACCTGCATTACTACCAGGTTCTGATGCAGGGGATCCGCGACGCCATCGCCGCCGGACGGTTCGACGCCTTCGAGGCGGAATTCCACGCCGCGCGCGCCATGGGCGATATCGAGCCCCTCTAGATCGCCCATGTCCGGTCCGGGCGGCGCGGGAACATCGGCCGCCCCGGCCCGTTGGCCGGATACCCCGTCGGCGCGGCGCCGCGCGCCGGACCGCCCGGGGGGCGTCCGAATGACAGGGACGCCGGAATCATGTATCTTCGCCCGGCCCGGGTGTCGTGACCGCCCCGGCAGGAGGAGACCGACCAGAGGCAAAGGAGGTGCCAGATGGACATGACGACGATATCCCAGCACGCACATGCGCTTTATCGCGCCCATGGCGACCGCGCCGAGGCCGAGGCGCAGAAACAGTACCGCGCCGCCGAGACCCGCGGCGCCAGCGCCGAGGCCGAGGACTGGAAGGCGATCCGCCGGACGATCCGCATGCTGCGCGGCCCCAACGAAAGCTGACCACGGCCCGCGGGCAGGCGGGTCCTGCCCGTGGACGCCCATGCTGCTGCGGGCCGGGCGCTAGCCGCGATAGCCCGGGCGTTCGCAGACCTTCAGGTCCTGGAAATTGGTGATCGAGGCTGCCAGCAGCGCCAGCACCCGCGGCGTCAGCTGGTCCTTGTCCCAGTCGCGCACCACCGTAATCGGGTTGCGGCTGGTATGGATATGGATCGTGGCGCCGTTGGTGGGGTGGCGGAATTCCTCGACCGCGACCTCCCGTCCTGTCCGGTCGGACTGGTTTTCGATGAAGTAGTGATGGCCCACCATGTCGGTCTCGCAGACGGACATGCGGCCGATATTGGCGGCATCGGCGTGATGCTGGGTGATCCGGCCGAAATGCGTGTCGGTCAGGAAATAGACGCTGGGCCGCGCCCGCAGGTCGCCGGTATAGCCGTAGATATTGTAGACCTTGTAGAAATCGTCGCGATAGCCCATCGGAGCCTCCTGTGATGGCAGTCAGGGCTAGGTCGCGCCGGGCGGCGGAACGGTTCAATCTGCGCGGGGGGGATCGTCCGCCCGGTCGTCACAGCGGCCGCGACATCCGCAATCCTGTCCCATCCTCGCCGCGATACCCCCGGCTTTCATAGAAGCGCCGCGCGCTGAGCGTGCTTTCCAATCGGCAGGCCCCGGCGCCCATCCGGCGCGCGGCCTGTTCCAGCCGGGCGAGAAGGGCGCTGCCGGTGCCGCCGAACTGCACGGCCGGATCGACATAGAGCAGAAGGACCGTGCCGGCCGCATCGACCATGCCGGTGCCCGTCAGGGTTTCCGCCTCCTGCGCCACCAGCAGGGCCGCATCGGGCCGCCGCGCCCAGCGGATCCAGGCCGCCTCGGTCTTGTTGGCCAGCCAGGGCTCCAGCAGACGGGGGGCGTCGCCGTGATCGGCGCTGCACAGCCGGGTGATGGAGGCGCGGATCAGGGCCACCGCTGCGGCGGCATCGGCCTCGCGTCCCGGCCGGATCGTCACGGTCATGTCTGGCACTCCGCCTGCCGGCCGCGCCTGCGCGGCCTGCCGCCGATCCTACATGATTGCCGGGGCGCGGGAAGGCGCGGCAAAGAAAAAGGCCCCCGCGTCGCGGAGGCCTCTCGATATCCTGCGGACGACGCCGCGGGGGAAGGGATCACGCCTCTTCGGCGGTCTCGTCTTCCTCGTCGGCCGCGCCGCCGATCCCGGCAGGTGCCTGGATGTTCGCGATCACGAAGTCGCGGTCGATGGTCGGCTTGACGCCTTCGGGCAGCTGCGCATCCGAGATGTGGATGGTGTCGCCGATCTTGCGGCCTGCCAGGTCGATGACGATCTTCTCGGGGATGTCACCGGCGGTCACGACCAGTTCGACCTCGGGACGAACCTCGGTCAGCACGCCGCCGCGCTTCAGCCCGGTGCACTGCTCGTGGTTGATGTACTCCACGTGGATGAACAGGTTGATCTTCGATGCGCGGCGCAGGCGCATGAAATCGACATGGGTCGGCAGGTCCTTGACCACGTCGCGCTGCACGTTGCGGCAGATCACGCGCACATCGTCCTGGCCCTCGATCTTCAGGTTGAAGAGCGTGGACAGGAAACGCCCGGCCTTCAGGCGCTTGAGCAGCACGTTGAAGGGGATTTGGATCGCCTGCGGCTCGCCTTCGCCGCCATAGACCACACCAGGCACCATGCCGTCACGGCGTGCTGCGCGAGCGGCCCCCTTGCCCGTCCCCGCGCGGACCTGGACTTCGAGATCAGGAATCTCTCCAGCCATAATTCTATCTCCTAGATGAGAGGGCCGCCTCCAAGGGTGTCGGCCCGGATGAACGGCGCCCTTAGCCGGGAAAGGGGCGGGGGGCAAGGGCAAAACGCCCGGGGCCGTCCCGGACCTATACCAAATGCCGAATTGATCGCCGGGGCGCGGGCGTCTCAGACTGCCCCCCGCAAGGCTGCCACAGCAGTGCGGCCGCATCGGGAGGATATCATGGGATTTCTGTCTAGGCTCTTCGGCGGCGAGGCGCCATCGGCCGCATCCGCCGCGCCGGCGCGCCCGGCGGTGTCGACCAGCGGGGTGCAGATCCACCCGTCGGTCGATGGCGGGGTGGCTCCGGCGGCACCGGGTTTCGCCGGCGGCGTGCTGCGCTGCGGCTGTGCCACCGACAAGGTCGAGGTGACGCTGTCGGGGCAGACCGCGCATAATCACGTCTGCGGCTGCACGAAATGCTGGAAACCCGCGGGGGCGGTGTTCAGCCAGGTCGCCGTGGTGCCGCGCGACCAGCTGGCCGTGACCGCCCATGCCGAGAAACTGTCGGTGGTCGACGGCTCCGCCGCGATCCAGCGCCATGCCTGCACCGGCTGCGGCACCCATATGTACGGGCGCATCGAGAACCAGGCCCATCCCTTCCACGGGCTGGATTTCGTCCATACCGAACTGTCGCCGCAATCGGGATGGTCCCCGGCCGAGTTCGCGGCCTTCGTCTCCTCGGTGATCGAGGCGGGGGTGGATCCGTCGCGCATGGACGGGATCCGCGCCCGGCTGCGGGAGCTGGGGCTGGAACCGTATGACTGCCTGTCGCCGCCGCTGATGGATGCCATCGCGACCCATGTCGCGAAATCCAGCGGCGCGCTTCCGGCCTGAGCCGTTCGCCGTGTGGTTGTTGCGTCATATGCCTCTTTGTTGTTGAGTTGGACTCAGGGAGGAATTCACCATGAAGCATGACCGATTGATTTCGGGGGACGGGGCTGTGCGGTCCGTCCTCGTCATCGACGACCACCCGCTCTATGCCTATGCGCTGACCACGGCGCTGCAGCACGTGTTCGAGGATTGCCGGGTGCGCACGGCCGTCACCCTGAAGGAGGGGCTGGCTGCGATTGCGGCGGGGGCGGGGCCCGATTTGGTGATGCTCGACCTGCGGCTGCCGGACGTGTCGGGCCTGTCGGGGCTGATCCGCCTGCGCGAGCGGCTGCCCGAGACGCCGGTGCTGATCATCTCGGCCCAGACCTCGGTGGAGGTGGTCCAGTCGCTGATGGATCTGGGGGCGGCGGGCTTCGTGCCCAAGGACCTGCCGCTCCCGGCGATCGAGCAGGCCCTGGCCGAGATCCGCCGCGGCAACCGCTATCTGCCGGTGGAGTTCCGCGACGCGATGCGCCGCCGTCCGGCCGTGCCCTCCGAGCTGGAGAATATCAGCCGCCGCATCGCCGAGCTGTCGCCGCAGCAGATGCGCATCATGAAGCTGATCTGCGCGGGCAAGGCCAACAAGCAGATCGCCTATGAACTGTCGCTGGCCGAGGCGACCGTCAAGGCGCATGTCACCGCGCTGCTGCGGCGGCTGGGGGTGCAGAACCGCACCCAGGCGGCGGTGATGATGGAAAGCGTCAGCCTGCAGGACGAGACTGGGGAGACACCGCGGCAGCGGGGATAGGGGCATGGGAAACCTGATCGCCGACCCGGTGGCGCGCGGCCCCGGCACGGCCAGCCCGGTGACGGTTGCGGTGTCGCGCGCGGCCCGGGCGGATAGGGCCGTGGAGGAGATCGCCGCGCAGCTCTGCGGGCGCGACATCTGCTTCGTCCTGGTGTTCTTTCCTGCCGGGCTGGACAGGGAGGCGCTGGCGCAGGGGCTGGACCGCGCCCTTGCCGGGGTGCCGGTCTTCGGCTGTTCATCGGCAGGGCAGATCACGCCGGAGGGCTACGAGAGCGGCGCGCTGCTGGCCATCGCCTTCCCCAAGGCGCATTTCCGCTGCGCCTCGCTGCTGATCTCGCCCCTGAAGCCGCTGGCGATCAGCCGCATCTCCCGCGACCTGCGGCGGCTGGCCTCGCGCTTTCCGCGCACGGCCAGCTGGAACCGGCTGGCGCTGACCTTCGCGGACGGGCTGTCCAAGCAGGAGGACATGCTGGTGGCGACGATGGTCACGACGCTGGAGGATCTGCCCTGTTTCGGCGGATCGGCCGCCGATGACCACGATTTCGCCGAAACCTTCGTGCTGCACGGGGGAAGGGTTCTGAGCGATGCCGCCGTGGTCCTGCTGATCGAGACGGACATGGAATTCGCGGGGCTGGGCTTCGATCATTTCCTGCCCTCGCATCAGCACATGGTCGTCACCCGCTCGATCCCCGAGGAACGCATCGTCGCCGAACTCAACGGCGCCCCGGCCGCGGCGGAATATGCCCGCCAGCTGGGCCTGTCGGTCGACGAGCTGACGCCTAAGGTCTTCGCCGAGAACCCGGTGCTGGTGCGCACCAACGCGATGTACCATGTCCGCGGCATCCAGCAGGCGCTGCCCGACGGCTCGCTCAGCTTTCTCTCGGCGATCGAGGACGGCCTGCTGCTGACCCTGGGCGAGGGGCAGGACCTGATCGCCAAGCTGCGCGCCGGGCTCGACGTCACCGATGCGCGGGGCAGGCGGCCGGATTTCATCCTCGGCTTCGATTGCTACCTGCGGCGGCTGGAACTGGCGCAGAAATCCCTCACCGGCGCGGCCTCGCGGATCCTGGCCCAGAACCGCGTCATCGGATTCAACACCTATGGCGAACAGCATTGCGGGGTCCATGTGAACCAGACCTTCGTCGGCGTCGCGTTTTTCGGACCCTCATGGACCACCCTTCCCTGATCGACCCCTCCGACCCGCCCGAACGGCAGGTGCAGAAACAGGCGCGCATCATCGACGCGCTGTTGCGGCGCAATGCCCGCCAGCACACGGTGGGCCATTCGGCCTATGCCGCCTTCCAGTCGGCGGTGACGCTGCAGGAACAGGTCTGGGCCAAGACCCGGGACCTCGAACGCGCCTCGGGCGAGCTGGAGCAGCTGCGCATCGACCGCGAACGCAGCCGCAAGACCCTGACCGAGGCGCTGTCGGTGATGGAGGGGGGCTTCGCGCTGTTCACCGAGGGAAGGCTGGATATCTGCAACGACCTGTTCGAGACGCTGCTGCCGGATGTGGCGCACCGGATCCGTCCGGGGCTGGGCGTGCCCGAATATTTCGATGCGCTGCGCGGCTCGGCGCATGTGCTGAACCAGGACGGCCGCACGCGCGAGGCACTGGCGCGGGCGCGGGAGATGCCGAAAGGGCAGAGCGTCAATACCTTCGTGGTCGGCCTGATCGGCGACCGCTGGTTCCAGTTCAGCCTGCAGCGGATGAGCGCCGACAGCCAGATCATCCTGCAGACCGACATTTCCGGCATCGTCCGCCGCGCCCGTCGCGAGAAGGACCACCTGATCGACATGCATGCCCATTACATGCAGGCGGCCTTCGATCACATGTCCTCGGGGCTGGGCACCTTCTCGCGCGAGGGGGCGCTGCTGATCCACAATGACCGGTTCCGCGAGCTTCTGGGTCTGCCCCCGCGGCTGGTGCGCACGGGGACGGCCTTCGACGACATTCTGGATTTCATCCGCGCCGGGCACGACCTGCAGCAGGAGGACCCGCCGGGCGGCACCGACTGGCGCGAGGGGCTGCGCGCGGCGGGGCATATCCGCAAGCGGCTGCGCCATTCCTCCGGACGGGTGCTGGGGCTGCATGTTCACCCGCTGCCCGATCGGGGCTTCCTCGCCGATATTTCCGATATCACGCTGGAGGTGCAGGCGACCGAATTGCTGGAACGGCGGGTGGAAGAACGCACGGCCGAGCTGACCGCCGCCAATATGGCGCTGCGCGAACAGCATGCGCGCCAGGCCCGGGTCAAGCAGGAGCTGAAGCGCGCCAAGGATCTGGCCGAGGAGGCGGTGACATCCAAGACGCGGTTCCTCGCCGCCGCCAGTCACGACCTGCTGCAGCCCGCCAATGCGGCCAAGCTGCTGCTCAGCTCGCTGGCCGAGAAGGCGCGCGACAGCGAGTTGATCGGCATGGTGGAGCGGCTGCAGGGCTCCTTCGCCTCGATGGAGTCGCTGCTGCAGGCGATCCTCGACATCTCGCGGCTGGATTCCACGGCCTCCGATCTTTCCGCCGCGCCGGTCTGCCTCGGCCCGCTGATGTCGGCCGTTGCCGAGGACCAGGCGCCGCTGGCGGCGGAACGGCGGGTCAGCCTCTCGGTGGTGCCCTCCACGGCCTGGGTGATGAGCGACCAGCGCTATCTGCTGCGCTCGATCCAGAACCTCGTGGTCAACGCGATCCAGTATTCGCCCGGCGGCCGCGTGCTGCTGGGGTCCCGGCGGCAGGGCGACAGCGTGGTGCTGGAGGTCCACGATACCGGCATGGGCATCGGCCCCGCGGACCAGCAGCGGATCTTCGAGGAATTCACCCGCGCGGGTGGTCCGGGGGCGGGGCCGGGCATGGGGCTGGGGCTGTCCATCGTGGAGCGGACCTGCAGGCTTCTGGGACATCGGGTGTCCGTCCGCTCCGCGCTGGGCGTGGGCTCGGTCTTCTCGGTGGCGATGGCGCGGGCGCAGGCCCCGCGGGACCTGCTGCCCGTCGCCGCGGCGGGCCCGGCCCTGCCGGGGGGCGACCTGGACCTGCTGGTGCTGGTCATCGAGAATGATCCCGACCTGCTTTTCGCCACGGTGCAGGTGCTGGAGGGCTGGGGCGCCTCGGTCTTCGGCACCTGTTCGGCGGAGGAGGCGCTGGCGGTGACGGCCGAGATCGGCATCCCGCCGGACCTGATCCTGGCGGATTACCACCTGGATGACGGCGCCACCGGGGTCGAGGCGATCACCGCGGTGCGCCGTGCGGCCGGTGCCGCGATCCCCGCGCTGATGGTCACCGCCGATCGCAGCGTGGAACTGATGGAAGCGGCCCGCGCCATCGGCGCGGAGGTGCTGACCAAGCCGGTCGACCTGCAGAAACTGCGCCGCCGCACCGCCGCCGCGATGCGCCAGCGCCACGGCTTTTCCGCGATGACCGCCTCCTGAGCGGCTGCGGCAGAAAAGGGAGGAACCGATGATCCATTTCCCGAAGGCGGCGCTCCTGGCGGGGCTGCTGGCGCTTGGTGCCGCCGGACCGGGCGGGGCGGCGGCGGAGGCGGTGGTGCCGCAGGCGGTGCTGTTCCGCGAGGGCACGCTGGACGCGCTGCCGCAAGACCATGCGCTGCTGTACCGGCGCGACGTGGACCTGCCCGCCGATGCCGCATTCGCCGCCGCCCAGAGCGGGGTGATGCAGCTGGCCCATGCGCCCGATGCGCCGGGCCAGGTGCGGCTCGGCTTCGGTCCCGACAGCGACCACCTGCGCGTCCTGGGGGCCTTCCCGGCAGCCACCGGCAACCCGATGGCGATGGTGCATCTGGAAACGCTGGTGCGCGACATGGCGCGGCTGACCGGCGGCAGCCAGTTCTACATCCGCAACCGCCTGAAGGAGGCGCTGCTGCGCCCGGTGGCGGCGGCGGGGACGCAAGGCGGCACGGAAATCGTGCTGCATCCCTTTGCCGGGGATGCCAATGCCGCGCGCATGGGCGGCTTTGCCGGGCTGGAGATCCGGGCCGTCGCCGGGCCCTCCGTGCCGGGATGGTATCGCAGCCTCGAGGCCATTGCGCCGGACGGGTCGGGCGGCGTCCTGTACCGGTCGGTCATCCGTTTCGAGGCAGAGGAGGCATTGCCATGAAAGGCCCGGGTCTTGCCCTGCTGCTGCTGGTGGCCGCGCCGGGGGCGGCGCAGCAGATCGACCAGCGGTTCAACGACTATCCGACCGCGGCGCGCGCCGATTACGTCTTTGCCTGCATGGCGGCGAACGGGCAGGGGCGCGACGTGCTGGAGCGCTGTTCCTGTTCGGTCGACCAGATTGCCGCGGTGCTGCCCTATGCGAAATACGTGGAGGCGGAGACGGTCCTGTCGATGCGCCAGGTCGGGGGGGAGCGGATGGCCGTGTTCCGCGGCACGGCGGTGACGGACGCCCTGGTCGCCGATCTGCGCCGCGCCCAGGCGGAGGCGGAGATCCTGTGTTTCTGATCCCGCCCGCTCAGCTGCCGCCTTCCTTGGGCAGGTCGGCATGGAAGCGGTTGCCCTCGGTATCGGTGGCCGTGACGCTGAGCGCGGGCGCGCCATTGTCGACATAGCCGAAGCGGAAGACGGGATTCTCGCTGACCGAGATGCCGCCTTCCATGCGCAGCAGCAGCTCCGCCCCCTGGCGGATCTCCAGTTCCGAAATGAAATGCGCGGGGATGAACAGATGGCTGACCTGGTCGCGCTGCAGCCCGGAATAGTTGGGATGGCGGATCATCACCTGCGCCTCGCGGCGGAGCCCGGAGGCGGGGACGAAGCTGCGCAGCTTCATCTGCCCCATCACGGCGCGCGCGGCCTCGGGATCGCGCGAGGCAGGCGCGGCGCAGCCGCCGGAGGCCTTGACATGGCGCCCCGCCATGGCGAGCCCCTCCGCCGTCGCGGCGATCACCCGGACATCCGAATACTGGTTGACCCGCACCCGCAATTCCAGGTCGATGGGCGACATGCCGGGGCCGAAGGCGAATTCCGCGGCGACCGGCGCGGGGTTCTCGTCGACCACCACGGTGGCGGCGGTGATGGCGCGCGCTGGATCGGTCTGCCGGATGCGCACCGGCACCGTCGCCGCGTCATGGGCGCGATAGGGGGCCTCCACCTCGAAGAGCCCCGCGCCCCCGGCGATCGGCGCCTCCCCGGCGATGTCGTAGCGCAGCGCCTGCCAGGTCTCGCCGTTCAGCAGCGGATTGTCCTGCGCCGGGGCGGGCAGCGGCAGGGTGGCGGCCAGCGCCAGAAGCACGGCTTTGCAGGGCATGCGGTGTCCTCCCTCTCTTCCTCAGGTTGCAAGCCTGCCATGGAATGCGCCGCAGGGGGAGCACATTCCGGTGATCGGCCGCGGGGGGACGGATGTTCGAGATCCTGGTGACGCTCTGCGCGCTCGGCGGCGCGCCCTGCCGCGACATGCTGATCCCGGGGCCGGGATGGACGGACCCGGCCGCCTGCCATGCGGCGGCTGCCGCGGCGGTGCCGCCCGATCTGCCGGGACTGGCCGCCTCCGGCCCGCCCTTCTGCGCCGCGGCCGGTCTGGGGCTGGCGCTGGAGGAGGCGGCGCCGGGGGTGTTCGTGCATGCGGGCCGGGTGGCCGAGCCCGATCCCGGCAATCGCGGCGATGTCTCCAACCTGGCGGTGGTCATCGGCACGCGGGCGGTCGCGGTGATCGACAGCGGCGGCAGCCGCGCGGTGGGCGAGAATCTGTGGCGGGCGATCCGGGCGCGGACCGACCTGCCGGTGACGGCGGTGATCCTGACCCACATGCATCCCGACCATGTCTTCGGCGCCGCCGTCCCGGCCGCGGCGGGGGCGGAGGTTCTGGGCGCGGCGGGGCTGGGCCGGGCGATGGCCGACCGCGCCGCCAGCTATCTCGACCGCTACGCCGCGGAGATCGGGCCGGGTTTCCTGGGCAGCACGATCCCTGCCGTGTCGCGCGAGGTGGCGGACCGGGCCGAGATCGACCTGGGCGGGCGCGTGCTGAGCCTGCGCGCCTGGCCCGCGGCGCACAGCCCCGCCGACCTGACCGTCGCAGACAGCCTCTCGGACCTGCTCTTCGCGGGGGACCTGGTCTTCGACCGCCATCTGCCGACGCTCGACGGATCGCTGCGCGGCTGGCAGCATGTGCTGGAGAGCCTGGCGGCGGAGGCCTATGCGGGGGTCGTGCCGGGACATGGCGCGGCCGTGCTGCCCTGGCCCGGGGGCGCGGCGCCGATGCGCCGCTATCTCGACGCGCTGGCGGTGCAGACCCGCGCGGCCATCGCGGCGGGGGCGCGGATGGAGGAAGCGGTGGCCGCCGTCGCCGCGGCCGAGGCGCGAGGCTGGGCGCTGTCGGACCTGCACCATCCGCGTAACGTCACCGCCGCCTATGCCGAACTTGAATGGGAATGATCCGGGGCGATGGCGGGGATCATCCGCCGATCCGGGCCTCCAGCATCCGGGAGATGGCGTAGAGCCGCTTTTCCAGCAGCACCGGCGTTTCGCAGACATAGGTCAGGGATTGCTGGCGGTCGGCAAAGACCCGTTCATCCCACATCACCTGCCGTTCCAATGCGTCGACCCGGTCGAAATCAGGCTCGGGCGCGGCCATCAGGCGCTCCATTTCGCGCCGGTTCCGCTCGATCCGGGCCGAGAGGGCGATCTGGCTCTCGGCATAGTCCTCGATGCCCCGCATGATCCGGCCGCGCAGCTGCGAGAGCCTCTCGAAGCTCTCCGAGAAGAGGTAGCCCATCATCTCGGGGCCGTCGCCGTGGCGCTGCGCGAAGGCGTCCAGGGCGGGGCGGGCCTCTTCCGGGGGCGCCCGCCGCAGGACCAGCCGGGACACGACATCCGCGGCCTCTGCGGCGGTTTCGGCATCGAGCTTGATCTGCGGCAGCGGACGCGCCCACATCAGCCCGGGCGAGAGCCGGGGAACCTTGCGCTGGATGCACGGCCAGGAGGGATCGGGCGCCGGCTGCGCGGCGACCGGCCCGGCGCAGAGCACCGCGAGGGCCAGCGTCGCAAGCATCTTAAAATGTTTCGCAATCATTCTTTTCCCTCCCGTGGCTTGAGGATACGCTTCGCCCCGGACGTGTCCAGCCACGGTATCGGGCAGGGGGCACATCCGAAGGTATGAATTGTTCCGGCCGGGGGGCGGCTCTACCGTTCCGGTCAATAGTTAGGACCGTCCGCGGGCGGTCATGGAAAGGACACAGACGTGCGCACCAAAGCAGCCGTGGCTCTCGAAGCCGGCAAACCGCTCGAAGTGATGGACGTGAACCTGGAAGGCCCCAAGGCGGGCGAGGTTCTGATCGAGATCAAGGCCACCGGGCTCTGCCATACCGATGAATTCACCCGCTCCGGCGCGGATCCCGAGGGCCTGTTCCCCTGCATCCTGGGCCATGAGGGCGCGGGCATCGTGGTCGAGGTGGGCGAGGGCGTCACCACGCTGAAGCCCGGCGATCACGTGATCCCGCTCTACACGCCCGAATGCCGCGAATGCCCCTCCTGCCTGTCGGGCAAGACCAACCTGTGCACCGCGATCCGCGGCACGCAGGGGCAAGGCCTGATGCCCGACGGCACGACGCGCTTCTCGATGCTCGACGGCACGCCGATCTATCACTACATGGGCTGCTCGACCTTCGCCAACCACACGGTGATGCCGGAAATCGCGCTGGCCAAGGTCCGCGACGACGCGCCCTTCGACAAGATCTGCTATATCGGCTGCGGCGTGACCACCGGCATCGGCGCGGTGATCAACACCGCGGGGGTCGAGATCGGATCGACCGCGGCGGTCTTCGGCCTCGGCGGCATCGGGCTGAACGTCATCCAGGGCCTGCGCATGGCGGGTGCCGACATGATCATCGGCGTGGATCTGAATGACGACAAGGCGGAGATGGCGAAGAAATTCGGCATGACCCATTTCGTCAACCCCTCCAAAGTCGAGAACACCGTGCAGGCGATCGTCGATCTGACCAAGCGCGGCGCCGATCAGATCGGCGGGGTGGATTACAGCTTCGACGCCACCGGCAACGTCAAGGTGATGCGCGACGCGCTGGAATGCAGCCATCGCGGCTGGGGCGTTTCGGTGATCATCGGCGTGGCGCCCGCGGGCGCGGAAATCTCGACCCGGCCGTTCCAGCTGGTCACCGGGCGGGTCTGGAAGGGCACGGCCTTCGGCGGCGCCAAGGGCCGCACGGATGTTCCGAAATTCGTCGACTGGTACATGGACGGCAAGATCGAGATCGATCCGATGATCACCCACAAGCTGAAGCTGGAGGAGATCAATCACGGCTTCGAGCTGATGCATGAGGGCAAGTCGATCCGCGCCGTGGTGGAGTTCTGATGAGCCTGGAGATCCTCTCGGAGAACCGGAGCTTCGGCGGCGTGCAGGGGGTGTACCGGCACGCCTCTGCCGCCACCGGCGGCGACATGACCTTTGCCGTCTACCTGCCGCCGCAGGCCGCTCATGGCCGGGTGCCCTGCCTGTGGTACCTGTCGGGGCTGACCTGCACCCACGAGAATGCCATGACCAAGGGCGGGTTCCAGGAACATGCCGCGCGTCACGGGATGGCGGTGATCTTTCCCGACACCTCGCCGCGCGGGCCGGGCGTCGCCGATGACGACGCCTATGACCTGGGCCAGGGGGCGGGGTTCTACGTCAATGCCACCCGCGATCCCTGGGCGCCGCATTTCCGCATGTGGGATTACGTGACCGAGGAACTCTATGCGCTGGCGGCGGCGGAATTCCCGCTGGACGGGCGCCACGGGATCACCGGCCATTCCATGGGCGGGCACGGGGCGCTGACCATCGGGCTGCGCAACCCGGACAATTACGGGTCGCTCTCGGCCTTCGCGCCGATCGCCAATCCGACCCGGTCGGACTGGGGGCGCAAGCAGCTTTCGGCCTATCTGGGCGAGGACGAGGCGGGCTGGGCGATGCACGACGCCTCGATCCTCCTGGAGGAACGCGGCTGGAAGGGCGATCTGCTGATCGACCAGGGGGCCTCGGACCAGTTCCTCGACCTGCTGCGTCCCGAGGCGCTGGCCTCCGCCATGGCGCGCCGCCGCCAGCCGGGGGTGTTCCGCATGCAGCCGGGCTATGACCACAGCTATTACTTCATCTCGACCTTCGCGGGCGACCATGTCCGGTGGCACGCGGAACGTCTGGGAGACTTGTAAGCCAGGAAAGGACCTCGCCACCATGAAGACCATCGCAGCCAGCCTGCTTGCCATCGGGCTCTGCCTCCCGGCCGTGGCGCAGGATCTGCCCGGAGACCCGGAAAAGGGCGAAAGGGTGTTCCGCAAATGCATGGCCTGCCACGCTGTCGGGGACGATGCCAGGAACAAGGTCGGTCCCGAACTGAACGGCATCCTGGGCCGCACCACGGCCGCCGTCGAGGATTTCAGCTATTCCGACGCGATGGCCGAGAAGGGGGCGGAGGGCCATGTCTGGACCGCCGAGGAGCTTGACGCCTATCTCGCGGATCCCAAGGGGTTCATCCCCGGCAACAAGATGGCCTTTCCGGGGCTGAGGAAACCCCAGGAACGCGCCGACGTGATCGCCTACCTGGCGGGCTTCGAGTAACGCGGCACGCCCGGCGCAACCGGTCCGGCGGCCCCGAGGGCGGCCGGACCCCCAGACGGAGGACCAGCGCAGAGACCAAGACATCACCCGGCGCGCAGGAGAGGAGCCTGCAGACCGGTGTGCGTCCCGACGGGACCGGGCAGCGCGCGGCCATGGTGGGCCGGTGCGGCAAGGCCGGGGACATCCAACAAGGGAGGTAGACTATGAAGACGTTCATGACCCTCGCATCCGTGGCCGCCATGGCCGCGGGCGGCGCGTTCGCCAGCGACACGCTGCAGGCCGAGATCGACAAGCCCGAACAATGGGTGATCCAGACCGGCGACTACAAGAACCAGCGCTATTCCAAGCTCGACCAGATCAACCGCGACACGGTCGGCGACCTGCAGGTGGCCTGGACCTTCTCCACCGGCGTGCTGCGCGGCCATGAGGGCTCGCCGCTGGTCGTCGGGGACACGATGTTCGTGCATACCCCTTTTCCGAACACCGTCTATGCGCTGGACCTGGCCGATGACGGGCGCATCAAGTGGAGATACGAGCCCAAGCAGGATCCGGACGTGATCGGGGTGATGTGCTGCGATACCGTCTATCGCGGGGTGGCCTATGCCGATGGCAAGGTGTTCCTGCACCAGGCCGATACCACGGTCGTGGCGCTGGATGCCGAGACCGGCGAGGTCGCCTGGAGCGCTGTCAACGGCGATCCGTCCAAGGGCGAGACCAACACCGCCACGGTGCTGCCGGTGAAGGACAAGATCATCGTCGGCATCTCCGGCGGCGAGTTCGGCGTGCAGGGCCATGTCACGGCCTATGCGATCGAGACCGGCGAGCAGCTGTGGCGCGCCTATTCGGTGGGGCCCGACGACCAGATCATGGTCGATCCGGAGAAGACCACCGAGCTGGGCAAGCCCATCGGTCCCGACAGCTCGATCAACAGCTGGGAAGGCGACCAGTGGAAGATCGGCGGCGGCACCACCTGGGGCTGGTTCTCGGCGGATCTGGAGGAGAACCTGTTCTATTACGGGACCGGCAACCCCTCCACCTGGAACCCGGCGCAGCGGCCGGGCGACAACAAGTGGTCGATGACCATCTTCGCGCGCGACATCGATACCGGGGTCGCGAAATGGGTCTACCAGATGACGCCGCATGATGAATGGGACTATGACGGCGTCAACGAGATGATCCTCAGCGAGCAGGAGATCGACGGCGAGACCCGCAAGCTCCTGACCCACATGGACCGCAACGGCATCGGCTACACGATGGACCGGGTGACGGGCGAATTGCTGGTGGCCGAGAAATACGACCCCGTCGTCAACTGGACGACCGGCGTGGACATGGATCCCGAAAGCGAGACCTATGGCCGTCCGGCGGTGGTGGCCGAATACTCGACCGAGCAGAACGGCGAGGACGTCAACTCCACCGGCATCTGTCCCTCGGCGCTCGGCACCAAGGACCAGCAGCCCGGCGCCTACAGCCCGCGCACGGAAACCTTCTACGTGCCGACCAACCATGTCTGCATGGATTACGAACCCTTCCGCGTGGCCTATACGGCGGGCCAGCCCTATGTCGGCGCGACCCTGTCGATGTATCCGGCGCCCGACAGCCATGGCGGGATGGGCAACTTCATCGCCTGGGACAACATCAACGGCGAGATCAAGTGGTCGATCCCCGAGCAGTTCTCGGTCTGGTCGGGCGCGCTGGCCACCGCCGGGGACGTGGTCTTCTACGGCACGCTGGAGGGCTATCTCAAGGCGGTCGATGCGGAGACCGGCGACGAGCTCTACCGCTTCAAGACGCCGTCGGGGATCATCGGCAACGTCATGACCTACGAACGCGAGGGCAAGCAGTATATCGGCATCCTCTCGGGTGTCGGGGGCTGGGCCGGGATCGGCCTCGCGGCGGGGCTGACCAATCCCAATGACGGTCTCGGCGCGGTGGGCGGCTATGCGGCGCTCAGCGACTATACCGCGCTCGGCGGACAGCTGACCGTCTTCGCGCTGCCGGACTGATCGCGGCCGCGCCCGAACCCGGCCGGCACGGGTGCCCAGCATCCGTGCCGGCCCGCTCCCACAGACAGGATCGCATCATGAAGTTCACCGCAAGCCTTCTGGCTGCTGGCCTGGCCGCCGCCGGGATGGCAGGCCAGGCCACGGCACAGGATGTCGACAACCTCAGCGTCGCCTACGAGGAGGGAGGCCGCTACTATACCGAGGATGACGTGCCGACCTACAATATCGGCGAGGACGGCACCGTGGACTGGCTGACCTATTCGGGGTTCCGCCGCTACCATTCCGAATGCCATGTCTGCCACGGGCCGGAAGGCGAGGGATCCTCCTATGCCCCGGCGCTGAAGACCTCGGCCATCGACATGGACTATTATGATTTCCTCGATGTCGTCACCAATGGCCGCAAGGTGGTCAATGCCGCCTCGCATAACGTCATGCCGGCCTTCGGCGACAATCCGAACGTCATGTGCTACATCGACGACATCTACGTCTATCTCAAGGCGCGCGGCGCCGATGTCCTGCCCCGCGGCCGCCCGGGCCAGCGCGAGGACAAGAGCGACGATATCCGCGCCGCGGAGGAGGCCTGCCTTGGTCTCTAGCCCGCGGGCCGGGCCCGCCGCCCTGGCGGCCGGGCTCGCGCTGCTCCTGGCGGGGGCGCCGGGACAGGCCCAGGTCACGGATCTGGTCTCAACCAGCCAGTTCCGGGTCTGTGCCGATCCTGCCAACCTGCCCATGTCCGATGACAGCGGGGCCGGTTACGAGAACCGCCTGGCCGAGCTCTTCGCCGACCGGCTGGGCCTGCCGGTCAGCTATACCTGGTTTCCGATGGCGACGGGCTTCGTGCGCAACACGCTGCGCGCCAATCGCTGCGATGTCATCATCGGCTATGCCCAAGGCCACGAGCTGGTGCAGAACACCAATCACTACATGACATCGGTCTACACGCTGGTGGTGCCCGCCGACGGTCCGCTGGCAGAGGTGGAGACGCTGGGCGATCCGCGGCTGCAGGGCCGCAGGATCGGCGTGGTCGCAGGCAGCCCCCCCGCCACGCACATGGCCAGGAACGGACTGATCGGCAAGGCGAAGGCCTATAACCTGAATGTCGATCGCAGGGTGGAATCCCCCGCGCTCGACATGCTCGATGACGTGGATCGCGGCGAGACGGATGCCGCGCTGCTGTGGGGGCCGCTGGCCGGGCCGCTGGTCAAGCAGGCGCATCCGGGCCTGAAGGTCGTGCCGCTCCTGAAGGAGACCGATCCGCCGCGGCTGTTCTTTCGCATCACCATGGGGGTGCGCCCGGGCGAGAAGAATTTCGAGCACGAGCTGAACTCGCTGATCCGCCGCAACCGCTCCGAGATCAACGCCATCCTGGCCGGGGCGGGGGTGCCGCTGGTCAATGACATGGGCACCGCCATGCTGGAGGCCGCGCCGTGATCCGCGCGCTCGCCTGCCTTCTGGTGCTGGCGGGCAGGGCGGCGGCCGGGGAGGTGCCGGAGCCCGCGGGCTACCGGATGCAGGATTACCGCGCGCCGGTCCCCGCGACGCTGGCCGGGGCGCAGGTGCTCGATGCGGCCGCGGCGCATGCGCTGTGGCAGGCGGGGCAGGCGGCCTTCGTCGACGTGCTGCCGCGCCCGGTGCGGCCCGGGACGCTGCCCGAGGGCACGATCTGGCGCGACCCGCCGCGCCCCTCTATCCCCGGGGCGACCTGGCTGGCCAATTCCGGCTATGGCGACCTGGCGCCCGCGGATGCGGAGCGGTTCCTCGCGGCGCTGGAGGCACTGAGCGGCGGCGATCCGGCGCATCCGCTTGTCTTCTTCTGCAAGGCCGAGTGCTGGATGTCCTGGAACGCGGCGCGGCGGGCGCTGGCCGCGGGCCACCGGTCGGTGATGTGGTTCCCCGGCGGCACGGATGACTGGGCGGCGGCGGGCCATCCGCTGGCGCCCGCGACGCCTGCGCCGGGCTTCTAGCCTAGTCCTCGGCGAAGATGCCGTAGGTCAGGACATAGCGCATCCCGCGTGTCCAGGACTGGTCGGTATTGGAGCGGATATCGACCGCCATGGCGCGCAGGATCCGGCCCTCGCCGGTCTCGCGCAGCACCAGGTCCATGGACAGGATCAGCTCGGATATCTTGCGCACCTGCCCGACGGCCACGTATTCCGCCCCGGCCTTGCGCGCGATGCGGATCTCGCAGCCATTGCAGGCGGCGGGATTGACGATGCGGTCCAGGTCCGCGGCGACCGGACCCAGATCGGCCAGCACGAAGCCCTCCTGCGCGAACCTCTCGCGCAGCATCCGCGTCAGCAGGCGGGCGCGCTCCTGCTCCTCGGGGCGGGTCGGGATGGCGGAGGCATTGACGAAGGTCACATCGGGAAGGGCCAGGCTGGCGCCGGGGGCGGGCAGGGGCGGCATCTCGGCAAGCGCGGCAGAACCGGCGCCGAGCCCCGCCAGCAGGAGGACAAGGATGCGCAGCATGGGGCGCATGCTAGCGGCGGCCCGGGACCGCGCAACTCCGTCAAAGGTATCGGTTGGGTTCGCGCCCGGCCCGCGACATTCTGGCCGCAGAGGGAGCCCGGCCTGCCGGGGGGAGGACTTGGTGAGACTGATTGTTCCGCTGGCCGCGGCGGCATTCGGGCTGGCATCGGCCTGCATGGCGGCGGATCTGCGCACGGGCGTGCTGCGGGTCGATTACCCGTCGGTGCCGCCGGTGACGCGTCTGGATGCGCGGCCTTCGGATCTGGGCTTCGCCGGGGCCGCCCTGGCGCAGGAGGACAATGCCACGACCGGCGGCTTCATGGGCCACGGCTATGCGCTGGAAACCGTGGCCGTCGCGCCGGAGGGCGCCGATGCCGCGCTGGACGCGCTGCTGGCGGAGGGCATCGGGACGCTTGTCATCCTGGCGCGCGACGCGGATCTGCTGCGGCTGGCCGACCGGGCGGGGCCGGAGGTCCTGGTCCTCAATGCAGCCGCGCGCGGCACGGCGCTGCGCGATGGCGACTGCCGGGCGAATGTGCTGCATGTGACGCCGTCGGTGGCGATGCTGGCCGATGCGGCGGTGCAATTCGCCGCCTGGAAGAAATGGACGCGGCTCTACCTCATCCACGGATCGAACCCGCAGGACCTGGCGCTGGCCGAGGCCTATCGCCGGGCGGCGGCGCGGTTCGGGGCGCGCATCGTGGAGGAGCGCGAATTCGAGGATACCGGCGGGGCGCGGCGCACGGATTCGGGTCATGTGATGGTGCAGCGCCAGCTGCCCGTATTCACCCAGGACGCCCGCGAGCATGACGTGGTGATCGCCGCGGATGCCTCCGATGTCTTCGCCCGCTACCTGCCCTTCCACCTGTGGGATCCGCGCCCGGTGATCGGCTCGGCCGGGCTGCAGCCGGTCAGCTTCGACCCCGCGCTGGAGGCCTGGGGCGCGACCCAGTTCCAGCGCCGCTTCGAGGCGCTGACCGGGCGGCGCCTGGCCGAGGCGGATTACGACACCTGGCTGGCCCTGCGCGTGCTGGGCGAGGCCGTCACCCGCACCGGCAGCGCCGATCCCGCCACGCTGCGCGCCTATGCGCTGTCGGAGGAATTCGAGCTGGCCGCCTTCAAGGGGCAGAAGGTGACCTTCCGCCCCTGGAACGGCCAGCTGCGCCAGCCGGTCCTGCTGTTCGACGGCAGGATCACCGCCAGCGTCTCGCCGCAGGAGGGGTTCCTGCATCAGGTCTCGCCGCTGGACACGCTGGGGCTCGATGCCCCGGATTCTGCATGCGGCGCATTCGGGGGAGGTTAGATGAGGACATATCTGCTTGGCGCGGTGCTCGCTGCCCTGGCGCTGCCGGCGGAGGCCAACAAGGTCTTCGTCTCCAACGAGCGCGGCAATACCGTGACGGTGATCGACAGCGACAGCTGGGAGGTGATCGCCGAGTTCCCGGCCGGGAACCGCCCGCGCGGCATCACCATCAGCCCCGACGGCACCCGCGTCTATGTCTGCGCCAGCGACGACAACCTGGTGCGGGTCTTCGATGCGGAGACCTACGAGGAGCTGCCCTCGCTGCCCTCGGGGCCCGATCCCGAACTCTTCGTGCTGCACCCGTCGGGCAATCCTCTCTACATCGCCAACGAGGACGACAACCTCGTCACGGTGACGGATGTCGAGACCCGGCAGGTTCTGGCCGAGGTGCCGGTGGGGGTGGAGCCCGAGGGGATGGGGATCAGCCCCGATGCCCGCTTCGTGGTCAACACTTCCGAGACCACCAACATGGCGCATTTCATCGACACCGCCGATTACGCGATCAAGCATAACGTGCTGGTCGACCAGCGCCCGCGCTATGCCCAGTATTCGGCCGATGGCAGCAAGCTGTTCGTGACCTCGGAAATCGGCGGCACCGTCTCGGTGATGGAGATCGACGATGACGGCGCGCCCGAGCTGGTGCACAAGATCGGCTTCGAGGTGCCGGGCGTGCTGCCCGAATGGCTGCAGCCGGTGGGGGCCAAGATCACCCGCGACGGCAAGTGGCTCTTCGTGGCGCTCGGACCGGCCAACCGCGTGGCGGTGGTCGATGCCAAAAGCTACGAGGTGACCGATTACATCATGGTGGGCCAGCGCGTCTGGCAGATGGATTTCACCCCGGATGAACAGTTCCTCATCACCACCAACGGCAATTCCAACGACGTGACGGTGATCGATGTCGCGGCCAAGAAGGCGCTGCGCTCGATCCAGGTGGGGCAGCAGCCCTGGGGCGTCATCGTGCAACCGGACATGTGAGGAGAGACATGCGCATTCCCGTTTTCCTGGCCGCCATGGCCGTCACCGCCCCGGCGATGGCCGCGCCGCTTTGCGACGACCTGGGCTTCGCCGGGCTGCTGGCCGCCTGCAACCGGGGCGATCCGATCGAGCTGACCCTGGCCTCGGGACAGCCCCTGGGCGAGGACGTGGTCCTGCAATCGGGGGCCTATTACAAGATGAACATCACCGCCGACGGCTCGGCCGAGCTGGCGATCGAGGGGCCGTCCTTCTTCCGCGCCATCTGGATGAACGAGATCGTCATCAACAAGATCGAGATCCGGCCCATGGCGGTGGACTCGATAGAATTTGACAAGGCCGGCACGGCGGAGCTCAGCTTCATCGCGATCAAGCCCGGCGCCCATGTGATCCGAATCCCCGGATCCCAGGGAGACAGCCAGCAGATCACCGTTCAGATCCAGTGAGGACCCAAATGAAACACCTGATCCTTGCCGCCATCCTGTCCGCCGCCGCCCTGCCTGCGCTGGCGCAGAATGCCGATGGCCTGCCGCAGGAGACCGTCGATGCGATCACCGCGAAACTGGCGGAGATGAACTGCCAGATGGATCCTGACGACATCGAGGCGGAAGACGAGGGCTATGACCTCGACGACGTGATCTGCGAGGGGGGGCAGCAATACGACATCCTCCTCGACATGGATCTCAACGAGGTCAGCCGCCGCGCGGAATGACAGGGGACCGGCCCCGCAGGGCGCGGGAGGGCGCCGCGGCGGGGCCGGGCATCGACAACAGGGGGAGGTCATGATGGGGTTCGTGAAGAGACTGGGCTGCGCCGCACTCGCCATGCTGGCGGGGGCGGCGGTGCAGGCGCAGGACCTGCCGCAGATCCGCGCCGCGACGCTGGAGATCGGCACGGTCAACTGGGAATTGGAGACCATCCGCGCGCGCGGTCTGGACAAGGCCCACGGGTTCGAGCTGGTGCTGCAGCCCTACGCGTCCAATGACGCGACGCGCATCGCGGCGGAGGGCGGCGAGGCGGACATGTTCGTCGCCGACTGGATCTGGGTGGCGCGCCAGCGCGCGGCGGGCCATGACTGGGTGGTGATCCCCTATTCCACCGCCGTCGGCGGGCTGGTCGTGCCCGGGGACAGCCCGGTTGCCGGGCTGGCCGACATGGAGGGCCGCAAGATCGGCATCGCGGGCGGCCCGCTGGACAAGAGCTGGCTGATCCTGCGCGCCTATGCGCGGTCCGAATACGGGCTGGACCTGGCGACGGCGACCGAACAGGTCTATGGCGCGCCGCCGCTGATCGCCAAGGCGGCGGCCTCGGGCGAGGTCGATGGGGCGATCAACTTCTGGCATTTCCTGGCCAAGATGAAGGCCGGGGGCATGCGCGAGGTGATCTCGGTCGCCGAGGCCGCCACGGCGCTGGGGCTGGATCCGAACACGCCGCTTCTGGGCTACGTGATGGGCGAGGGCTTCCTCGAGGCGCATCCTGGTCTCGGCCGGGCGCTCTATGCCGCCTCGCGCGACGCCAAGGAGATCCTGGCGACCGACGACAGCGCCTGGGAGGAGATCCGTCCGATGATGAATGCCGCCGATGAGGCGCAGTTCGAGGCCTTGCGCGCCGATTTCCGCGCGGGCATTCCGCAGCCGGGTCCGGTGGACGAGGCGGCCGCGGACCGGCTTCTGGCGCTGATGGCGGAACTGGGCGGGCCGGACCTGGTCGGGCAGGCCACGTCGCTGCCCGAGGGCCTGTTCCTGCAGGTGGAGTAGGGCCGCGGCTTGACACGATTGCCCGCTCCGGCGGTCTCGCTGGCGGGGCTGCTCGGCCTCTGGACGGCGGCCGCGCTGGCCGCCGCCGATCCCCAGATCCTGCCGCCTCCCTGGGCCTTGATCGGCCCCGCCCGGGCCGAGATCGCCTCGGGGCGGCTGCCCTTCCATCTGGGCCATACGCTATGGCGGGTCGCCTGGGCCTTCGTGCTGGCCATGGTCCTGGGCACGGTGCTGGGATACGCGATGGGACGCTGCCGCCGGCTGGACCGCTGGCTGGATCCCTGGCTGGTGGTGTTCCTGAACCTGCCCGCGCTGGTGCTGATCGTGCTGTGCTATCTGTGGATCGGGCTGAACGAGACGGCGGCGATCACCGCGGTGGTGCTGAACAAGGTGCCCAATGTCACGACCGTGATCCGCGAGGGCGCGCGCAGCCTCTCGGGCGATCTCGACGACCTCGCCGCGGTGTTCCATATGCCGCCCGGCCGCCGGGTCCGTCACGTGATCCTGCCGCAGCTGGGGCCCTACCTGTCGGCGGCGGCGCGATCCGGCGTGGCGGTGATCTGGAAAATCGTTCTGGTGGTGGAATTCCTCGGCCGCTCCAACGGGATCGGGTTCCAGATCCACCTGTATTTCCAGCTTTTCGACGTCACCCGCGTGCTGATCTACGCGCTCAGCTTCGTGGCGGTGATGCTGGCGGTGGAATGGGCGCTGCTGCAGCCCTGGGAACGGCTCGCCGGGCGCTGGCGGCGCGCATGATCGAGGTCGCCGTCACCGCCAAGCATTTCGGATCCCAGCAGGTCCTGGGGCCGATCTCCTTCCGCATCGCCCCCGGCGAAACCCTGGCGGTCACGGGCCCGTCGGGGATCGGCAAGACGACGCTGCTGCGCATCGTCGCCGGGCTGGACCGCCGCTTCGAGGGGCGGGTGGACCGTCCCTCCCGCGTGGCGATGGTGTTCCAGGAACCGGTGCTTCTGCCCTGGCGGTCGGCGCTGGCAAACCTGACGCTGATGCATCCGGGCCTGACGGCCGGGGCGGCCGGCGAGATGCTGGCCGAGGTCGGCCTGGCGGGAAAGGCCGATCACTTCCCCGGCCAGCTGTCGCTGGGCCAGCAGCGGCGGCTGGCGCTGGCGCGGGCCTTTGCCGGGCAGCCCGAGCTTCTGGTGCTGGACGAACCCTTCGTGTCGCTGGACGCGGCGCTGGCCGAGACGATGCTGGCGCTGACCGAGGCGCTGATCGCGCGGCTGCGACCGGCGGTCCTGCTGGTCACCCATTCCCCGGCAGAGGCCGCTCGGCTGGGCGACCGGCGCATGCGCCTGTCGGGCAGCCCCGCGCGGCTGGAGCCCGGGACATGAGCGTTCAGGCGTCCCGGCGGTCCGGACGCAGGGGCCGGCAGCTCCATTTCGCCACATGCCACCTGGCGTGGCTTTCGCTCCAGCGGGCCAGTTCGGGCTGCGCGCCCATCAGGCAGGTCATCGGCGTGATGTCGGTGAACAGCAGGCTGCGTTCCTCGCAGATGCCGGGGCTGGCGTTCAGGCAGGCCAGGAAAAGAAGTTCGATCATGGCAAACTCGCATATCGGAAAATCATCTCGCCTCCTGTTTATGCCGCGGCGCGGCATAAGTCCGGGTAAATGCGGGGCGCAAACGTGTGGCTGCGCCGGTCTGCCCGGTTTGGCGCCGGTTCCGTGCGGCGAATGCCTGCGAAACGTGGTCAATCGCAATCCGCGGGCCAGGGGCCCGGAGGGGCGGTGAGTCCGCGGCTCTCCTCGCTCGGGCTGCGGCTGGCGCTGGTGGCGGCCCTGCCGGGGGCGGCGGCGGTGCTGTGCGCGCTTCTGCTGATCCTGGGTCTGGGGGAGGTCTCGGCGAGGATGCAGGCGCTGGATGCGGCCGAGCGCCAGATGGATCGCTATGCGGCCCTGTCGGGGGGAACGGCACGCTACCTGCTGGTGGCTGCCGAGGCCGCGCAGGCGGGGCTGGATGCGCCGGCGCGTGCGCTGCGGCTGGACGGGATCGCGGCAGAGATGCGCGCCGAGTTCGCGCGGCTGCGCGCGGCGCCCGGGACGCAGGCGCCATCGCGGGCACAGCGCGGGCAGGGCAGCGCGGCAGGGGCCATGGCGCTGGCGCGGGTGCAGGCGCAATTCGACGTGACCCATGCCGCGGTGACCGGGGCCGGGCGCTCGGCGGAGGCGCTGCGCGCGCATCTCGACAGTTTCGCGATGCATGCGGATGCCAATCTCAGCGCCGCGATGGCCGAACAGATCCGCGCGCGCGAGGCAATCCGCACGGGCATCCTGCGGCTGCGCCAGAGGCTGAGCCTCGCGGCCACGGCCATGGCGCTGGCCGCGGGGGGAATGGCAATGGCGGCCTGGCTGGGGCTGGTGCGGCCGCTCATCCGGCGGATAGACCGGCTGGAAGGCGCGGCACGGCAGATCGCGGCGCAGGATTTCGCCGTGGCCCTGCCGGAGGGGCCGGACGAGATCGGCCGCGTCTTTGCCGAGACCAACCGCATGGCGCGCGCGCTGGGGCAACGGGCCGCCGAGGTGGAGACGGCCCGGGCCCGGCTGACCCGCACCGTGGCCGAGCGCACGGCGGCGCTGCAGGCGGCCAATGACCGGCTGGCCGCCCGCGACCGGGACCGGCGCCGGTTCTTCGCGGATATCAGCCACGAGCTGCGCACGCCGCTGACGGTGATCTCGATGGAGGCCCAGATCGGAGCGGCCGCGCCGCAGGGCGGCGCGCGAGAGGCCTTTGCCGTCATCCGTGGCCGCGCCGAGCGGCTGAACCGCCGCATCGACGACCTGCTGCGCGTGGCCCGGTCGGAAACCGGCCAGCTGGAGCTGAATGCCGAGCCGCTGGAGGCCGGGCCCCTGCTGGAGGAGGCCCTGGAGGAGACGGCGGGCGAACTGGCCGCGGCCGGGATGCGCGTGAAACGGCAGGACTGGCCGCGGGCGCCGGTGCTGGCCGACCGCAACTGGCTGCGCCAGGTGATGACCGGGGCGATCCGCAACGCGATCCGCCATGCCGCGGCAGGAGAGGAACTGCACCTGCAGATCCGGGCCGGGCCGGATATCCGCATCGGCATAGGCGATCGCGGGCCGGGCATCGCGGCGGCGCAGCGCGACACGCTGTTCGACCGTTTCGCCCGCGGCCCCGGGTCCCCGGGCTTCGGCCTGGGCCTGGCACTGTCGCACTGGGTGATGGAGGCCCAGGGCGGCCGGATCGAGATCGAGAGCCCGGCCGCCGGCCATGACGGGCAGGGGCCTGCGGGAACCACGATATGGCTGGTGCTGCCGGAAGGCGGGGGCGGCGCCGCCGCGCCGGGACGGGACGGAGACGCGCAGGGAAAAGGGATCTGTTAACCATGGGGCGATAGGAGGGCGGCATCCTGACTGCCGGCCGAGCCCTGATGACCCCCACCCTGAGACTGCTTCTTCCCGCGCTCCTGCCTTCCTGGCGGTTCTTCGACGCGGTCGGTCCCTCGCCCCGGATCGAGATCAGGCGGCCCGGCGGCGCCTGGAGGCCGCATGATCCGCCGCCTCCGCATCTGGCGCCATGGCAGGTCGCGCTGCGCCTGGTCTGGAACCCGCGGGGCAATGCGCGGCTGTTCCGTGTCAGCCTGGCGGAACGTCTTGCCGACAGCCCGCAGGACCCCTGGCTTCTCGCGCAGCTGGAGGCCCGCATCGCCCGCGACCTGCCGGACGGCCCCTGGCAGTGGCGGCTGGTCTTCCTTCTGCCCGGGAAGGCCCCCGCGCCGCGCGAAACGATCCTGGAACGGGACCTGCCATGAGCCTCGCGGCAGCGCAGGGATGGGCCGAACTGCTGATCGCGCTGGCGCTGCTGCAGGCTTCGGCCGAACATCTGGCGCATCGCGGCGGGCGGGGTTTGCATCTGTGGCGCGCGGGCCTGTGCCTGCTGCTGATCCTCGGGCAGGGGACGGAGGCGGTGGCGCTGGCCGGGCTGTGCCTTTGCGCGGTCCTGCTGCTGCACCGCTGGCGCGGGCCCTATAATGGCGGGGCGGACCGGATGGCGGTGCTGATCCTCTTCTGCCTCGCCACGGCACGGATCTGTCCGCCCGCCGCCGAGCTGGCCATGGGATACCTGGCCGTGCAGACGGTGCTGAGCTACCTGGTCTCCGGCTGGGTCAAGATCGTCAATCCCGACTGGCGCAATGGACGGGCCCTGTCCGACGTGTTCCGCATCTCCGCCTATCCGGCGGCGGAGGAGCTGCGCGCGCTGGCGGCGCGGCCGCGGCTGCTGCGGGCGGGGGGATGGGCGGTGATGGGGCTGGAACTGCTGTTTCCGCTGGCACTGCTCTCGGGGTCGCTCCTGGCCGCGGCGCTCGCGGCGACGGCGCTGTTCCACCTGGCCAATGCCTGCCTTTTCGGGCTGAACCGGTTCCTCTGGACCTGGCCTGCCGCCTATCCGGCGCTGCTCTGGCTGCAGGCGCGGCTGATCGGCTAGCGGTCGTTCTCCTCCGGCGGGGCCGCGCGCAGCCGGGCCGCCAGCGCCGTCACCTCGTCCCGCAGCGCCTCCAGCCGCGGCAGGTCCATCCCGCAGCGCTCCGCGATGCAGCCGGGCAGAGCGGCCGCGCGGTCCTCCATCTCGCGACCCGCCGCGGTCAGGTGGATTCGCACCTGGCGTTCGTCCCGCCCGTCGCGGCGGCGTTCCACCAGTCCGGTGGTTTCCAGGCGTTTCAGCAGCGGGGTCAGCGTGCTGGACTCCAGCCCGACCTCCCGGCCGATCGCGCTGACGGCGGGCGGGGCGGGGCTGCGCCAGAGCGCGCAGAGCACGAGGTATTGCGGATAGGTCAGCCCCAGCGGCTCGAGCAGCGGGCGATAGGCTTTCTGCATCGCCTGGGTCGCGGAATAGAGCGCAAAGCACAGCATGTCGGAGGGGGTCAGGGTCATCCCGTCCAGATAGATCGCGCGCGATCCATGTTCAAGCGATTGACGCGGGAGGATGCCGCCTATATATATCGTGCACGATTTAATCGCGAGCAAGGAGACTATCCATGTCGATCGATCCCAAATACTGGACCGGGGCCAAGGCGACGGGCGGCGGCCGCAACGGGCTTGCCGCGCTGGACTCGGGCATGCTGACCGTCACGATGACCAGCCCGAAGGAGCTGGGCGGCTCCGGCGCGGGCCACAACCCCGAAGAGCTCTTCGCGCTCGGCTATGCGGCCTGCTACCTGGGCGCGATGCGTTTCGCCGCCTCCAGCGAGAAGCTGGGCGAGGTGCCCGAAGACGCGACCGTGGCCGCGCAGGTCGGCATCGGTCCGCGCAGCGATGGCGGGTTCGGCCTGGCGGTGAAGCTGATCGTGACGCTGCCGGGCGTGGCCCGCGACGTGGCCGAGAAGATGGTCGAGCGCGGCCATTTCATCTGCCCCTATTCCAACGCGACCAAGGGCAATATCGAGGTCACGACCGAGCTGGCCTGAGCCGGCCGGGCAGACACGAAAAGGGGCCCCGCGGGGCCCCTTGCTGCATCCGGAGGAGGGCGGCGCTCAGAGCGCCAGCTTGGCCGCCACCAGGTCGTTCACGGCCTTGGGATTGGCCTTGCCGCCGGTGGCCTTCATCACCTGACCGACGAACCAGCCTGCCAGCTTGGGATTGGCCTTGGCCTTCTCCACCTGCGCGGGGTTGGCGGCGATGATCTCGTCCACCGCGGCCTCGATCGCGCCGGTATCGGTGACCTGCTTCATGCCGCGCGCCTCGACGATCGCCTCGGGGTCGCCGCCCTCGGTATAGACGATCTCGAACAGGTCCTTGGCGATCTTGCCGGAAATCGCGTCGGACTTGATCAGGCGGATGATGCCGGCCAGCTGCTCGGGCGAGACCGGGCTGTCGGCGATCGCGCGGTCGTCCTTCTTCAGTCGCCCGAAGAGCTCGTTGATGACCCAGTTCGCGGCCAGCTTGCCGTCGCCGCCCTGGGCCGCCTTCTCGAAGAAGGCCGCGTTTTCCAGTTCGGCGGTCAGCACGGCGGCATCGTAATCGGTCAGGCCGAAATCCTGCATGAACCGCGCCTTCTTGGCATCGGGCAGTTCCGGCAGGGCGGCGGCGATGTCGTCGACCCAGCCCTGCTCGATCTCCAGCGGCATCAGGTCGGGGCAGGGGAAGTAGCGGTAATCATGCGCCTCTTCCTTGGAGCGCAGCGAGCGCGTCTCGTTCTTGTCCGGGTCATAGAGCCGGGTTTCCTGGTCGACCTTGCCGCCATCCTCGAGGATGGCGATCTGGCGCCGCGCCTCGACCTCGATCGCCGCCTGGATGAAGCGCATCGAGTTCATGTTCTTGATCTCGCAGCGCGTGCCGAGATGGCCGAAATCCTGGGTCGCCTGGTATTTCTCGTACTGGCCGGGGCGGCAGACCGAGACGTTGACATCGGCGCGCAGGTTGCCGTTCTGCATGTTGCCGTCGCAGGTGCCGAGATAGCGCAGGATCTGTCGCAGCTTGCCGACATAGGCGGCGGCCTCTTCGGGGCCGCGGATATCGGGGCGGCTGACGATCTCCATCAGCGCGACGCCGGTGCGGTTCAGGTCGACGAAGGACATGTGGGGATCCATGTCGTGGATCGATTTGCCGGCATCCTGTTCCAGGTGGATCCGTTCGATCCGCACCAGCCGCGCGATGCCCTCGGACAGTTCCACCAGCACCTCGCCCTCGCCGACGATGGGATGGTAGAGCTGGCTAATCTGATAGCCCTGCGGCAGGTCGGGATAGAAATAGTTCTTGCGGTCGAAGGCCGAGACCAGGTTGATGTCGGCCTTCAGCCCCAGGCCGGTGCGCACCGCCTGCTCGACGCAGAATTCGTTGATGACGGGCAGCATGCCGGGCATGGCGGCATCGACGAAGGCGACGTTGGAATTCGGCTCGGCGCCGAATCGCGTGGAGGCCCCGGAAAACAGCTTCGCCTCGGAGGAGACCTGCGCATGGATTTCCATCCCGATCACGAGTTCCCAGTCGCCGGTCGCGCCGGAAATCACCTTGGGCTTGGGGGTGTCGTAGGTCAGGTCGAGCATGGGATCTCCGTCGAGGGCTTTGCCGGGCTGGGTTCTTCTACGCCAAGCGCGGGCGGGGAAACAAGGGGCGCGGGCCGGGCCCGGACCCCGCGGCCATGTTTCAGCCGGTCGGCGGGGATCTGCCCATTTCGGTGCGGATTGAAATCGAAACTTTGACGATACCCCGGCTGGCCCTAACGCAACCTTCGGCGAAATTGCGAACGAGGTTCCGCATGTCGAGGCTCCGGCTTTGCGTTCTGGTGATGAGTGTGGCTCTGGGAGCCTGTTCTGTGGAAAACAGCGAGGCCCTCGCAAGCAGGACCGAAGCCGCGCCGGTGATGGCGTGGGACAAGTCCGCAAAGGGCGAGATCTGGACGCAGGCGGCGCTGAAGGCCCTGCAGGAACATGGCAGCGCGCTGCCCCAGGTCGTGCCCTCGGACATCGACAATTACTGCCCCGGCTACAAGACCGCCTCCGTCGCGGACCGTCAGGCCTTCTGGGCGGGGCTGCTCTCCTCCATGGCAAAGCATGAAAGCACCTGGCGCGAAACCGCGGTGGGCGGCGGCGGGCGCTGGTTCGGACTGGTGCAGATCTCCCCCGGCACCGCGCGCGCCTATGGCTGCGAGGCCAAAAGCGGCTCCGCCCTGCTGGACGGGGCCAAGAACCTGTCCTGCGCCGTGCGGATCATGAACCGCACCGTGCCGCGCGACGGCGTGGTTTCGGCCGGGATGCGCGGCGTGGCGGCCGATTGGGGCCCGTTCCATTCCTCGCGCAAGCGCAACGACATGATGTCCTGGGTCAGCCAGCAGCCCTATTGCAGCGCGGGCTGATCCGGAGTTCCGGCTAGCCTATTTCGCCGCCCCGGCGCAGCCGCGGGTCGTCCTGTTCGGGGGTCAGGCCCATGATGACCGCCATGGCCGGGCTGTCATTGACGCGTCCCATGTTGTTCATCGGGTCGCGCACGGTGTCGAAGCGGGCGCCAAGCTCGGCATGCAGGACCATCTTCATGCTGGTCTGATGACCGATCACCGGATCCTCGCACCGTTTCACGTCCTGGCATCGCCGGATGGCCCCCGTCAGCAGCGTGATGTCGAGGGGGCGGAACTGCTCCCGCCGGATGAAGGGGTTGCGGCTGGTATGTTTCAGGTCGCGCCCCTCGTATTCCTGCGCGACCAGCCGCCCCGCGACGTAGTAATTGCCGATGTGATAGGCCGGGTGCCAGCGGACCGAGGCGCGGCCGATATTGGTGGCGATGCCGTGCCATTGGGTGATCCGGCCATAGTGGTTGCCCTGGCGGAAATAGACCGTCGGCTTGCCGATCAGGTTGCCGGTATAGCCGATGATGTTGTCGATGCAGTAGAAATCGTCGCGATAGCCCATGTCGTCCTCCGCCGCGGGGACGCACGGTCCTGCGCGTCCTACGGGGATGGGTCGCGCCGCGGGGCCCTGCGGTTCAATCGGCATCGGCCGTCCGGCCGGGCGGCCCTCAGTAGGGCAGGAGCTTGGTCTTGGCGACCCAGCGGCTGTTCTGCACCAGCGACACATTGGGGGCATAGCGCCCGCCGAGCGCCAGGGTCGCCTTGCGCAGCATCTCGATCCCGTCCTCGGATTTCACCGGCAGCGAGGCGGGCGAGATGGCTTCGCCGATGGTGACGCGATAGGGCTGCTTGGCCTTGTTCAGCGTCTCGTGGAACAGCGTGATGTCGCGCAGCGTGGGATGCAGGAAATCGAACAGGTAGAACAGGATGGAATTGCGCGCGCGGATATTCACCGGGATCACCGGCAGGTCGAACTTGCGCGCGATCATCGCCGCGGAGGCCATCCAGGGCCGTTCGTACAGTTTCAGCCCGCGCCGTTTCGCCAGCCGTCCGGAGGGGAAGATCACGCCGATCCGGCCCTGGTCCACCGCCTTGCGGGTATAGGCCATGGTCTCGCGCGTCTTGGAATGGCTGCGCTTCTCCTTGCGCCATTCGACGGGGGCGATCATGCCGTCGAATTGCGGCAGCACGCGCAGGATATCGCAATTGGCGTAGAAATACGCGTCCGACCGGACCTGGTTCAGCACGGTGTTCAGGATGATCCCGTCGGCGATGCCGGTGGGATGGTTCGCCACGATCAGCGCGGGACCGGCGGCGGGAATGTTGTGCAGACCGGAAATCTCGAGGTCGCGGGCAAGCATCTGGCCCAGCTGCCGCATGATCTCGTCCACCGGAAGCGGGTCGAAATGTTCGCCCAGCCGCACGGTCTTGGAATAGCCCAGCATCCGCGTCAACGCGAAGCGGCAGGGCGGAGCCCAGGGCAGCTCTGAAAAGAGCCAGGGTGCCCGTTCGGCGATGAGGGGATCGATTCTGTCTTGCATCCGAGTATCTTGACCGCAATCTGCTACGGCCCCGTGACAATATGCGCTGCATGGTTCGGTGTTCAAGGGCTTTCCCGTGAACGGGCTCGCAAAAACGTGTTGCCGCCTATCCGGGGCGGCCTGCCTGCAGGTCGCGCCCGGCCCGCGCCGCCTGGGCCGCCAGCACCGCCTGGGTGCGGCTGTGCACGCCCAGCTTGCGCATGATCGCGGTGACATGCGCCTTCACCGTGGCCTCGGCGATGGACAGCTCATGGGCGATCTGCTTGTTCAGCCGACCGGCGCAGATCAGCGCGAGGATCCGCGCCTGCTGCGGCGTCAGCCCCGCCAGCCCGCCGGGCGCGGGCCCGGTCGCGGTGGCGGAGAGGACCGGGCCGCGCGCGGGTTGCACCGGGATCGCCCGCCCCGATGCAAGGGCCCCGATCACCGCGGCGAAAGCCTCCCGCGGGCACTGCTTGGACAGCACCGCCGCGGCCCCGGCGGCCCGCGCCGCCGCATCCAGGTCCGCATCGTCGCGCGGGGCTATCGCCAGCACGGGCCTGTCCGGCAGGGCGGCACGGATCCGGGCCACGCCCGGCGTGCCGACGGCATCGGGCAGCGCGAGGTCGAGGATCACCAGATCGGGCTGCAGGCCGCGTATCATCTGCAGCGCATCGCTCAGCCGCCCGGCGGTGCGGATCAGCGCCGCCGGAGAGACCGGCCGCAGGAGCATGGCCAGCGCGTCGCGGAACAACGGGTGGTCATCCACGATCAGCGCGGCGCGCAGGGCCGGGGCAGGCGGGTCCGGGTGCTCCATGGTCTTTTCTACCATTGCGGGTGCCGCCCGACCAAGCACCTGCTTTACGATTGCGCAGACTCCCGCGGCCGATGCCGAAAATACCGGCGCTTTGCGATGGGCCGGGCTTCGGAACAGCTGCAAATCCGCCGGGTTTGAAATATTTGCAAATTCGAATTGGTTCGGGGCCGAAACCGTCTTGTCTGGCGTCTGGCGCTGCCGCTACCCTGTCGGAAACGTGATCTGCAGGCGCCGTCCGCACGATCCCCCTCGCGCGGAGAAGGCCGGAGCCCGCGCCGCGGTCCTGCTGTTCCGGCCTGTCCATGGTGGTGCCGATGCGCGATATCCTTCCCTGCCTGACTGCCGCCGCGCCCGCGGGTCCCGCCTCGCGCCGCCACGGCCATTCGGGAGAGGCGGCATGAATGATCTGTCGCGCAGCTTCGCGCCGGAGCTTCTTGCGCCCCTGCCGGACGGAGCGGGTCACGGCTATCTGGAAAACGACGCATGGTGGCTGACGGCGCGGGCTGCGCTGAGCGTGAAATGCAAGTTCCTGGGAAGCGAGATCCGCTGGGCCGGCAGTTCCGTCCTCCAGCTGGCCTGCGAATCCGGGCTGGTCTCGGACGGGCTGCTGCGGCGCGGATGCGACGTCACCGCGGTCGATACCCGGGCCGAGATGCTGCGCTTTGCGCGGGCCCGTTCCGCGGCCCATGGCTACCGGATCGGCTATGACCATGTCGCGCGGCTGGATGCGCTGCCCCATGCCGACGGGCAATTCGACATCGTGCTTTGCGATCACGTCTTCGACCGCGACCTGGAGGCGGCCCCGCTGCTGGCGGAGATCTGGCGCGTGCTGCGCCCGCATGGCATCGTGATGTTCACCTGCACCCGGCCCGGCGCAATGACGGCGCTGCGGCTTGCGCTGTTTCGCGGGCGTGCCGCACCGGGGCTGCCGCGCCACATGGGGCGCCGCGCGGGCATGACGCCCCAGCGGATGCGGCGCCTCTTGCGCGACGCCCGGTTCGAGCCGCGCCGTTTCGCCGGGCTCGCGCCGCGCGGCATCCCGGGGATCGGGACGCTCAGCTATTGCACGGTCGATGGCAGGCGCCCCCTCTGGCTGGGCACCGCGATGAAGGACTGAGGCTTCCCCTTCTCCCTGCGCGGCGCTAGGGAGGGGCATGCCCCTGCAGATCGACACCCTCTCCCGCTTTTTCGACCATGGTTTCGACGATGTGATCGATGTGCGCAGCCCCGCCGAATTCGCCGAGGATCACGTGCCCGGCGCGATCAGCCTGCCTGTTCTCGACAACGAGGAACGCGCCCGCGTCGGCACGATCTACAAGCAGCAGAGCCGGTTCGGCGCGCGCAAGATCGGTGCGGCGCTGGTGATCCGCAACATCGCGCGGCACCTGGAGACCGAACTGGCGGACCGGCCCGCACCCTGGCGGCCGATGGTCTATTGCTGGCGCGGCGGTCAGCGTTCGGGCACCTTCACCTGGCTTCTGCGCGAGGTCGGCTGGCGCGCCGAACAGGTCGATGGCGGCTATCGCAGCTATCGGCGGCTGGTGGCGGGGATGCTGCATGACACGCCCCTGCCGTTCCGCGCCGTGGTCCTGTCGGGCATGACCTGCACGGCCAAGACGGTGCTTCTGGCGGAATTGGCCCGCGAGGGCATGCAGGTGCTGGATCTCGAGGGGCTGGCGCGGCATCGCGGTTCGGTCTTCGGCGGGCAGGCGGAGCCGCAGCCGGCGCAGAAGATGTTCGAATCCCGCATCGCGGCGGCGCTGTGTCAGCTGGATCCGGACCGGCCCGTGGTGGTGGAGGCGGAAAGCTCGAAGATCGGCGACTGCCTCGTGCCGCCGCGGCTGTGGGACCGGATGTGCCAGGCCCCGCGCGTCGAGATCCGCGCCCCGCTTGAGGAACGCTCGGCCTTCTTTCTCGACGCCTATGCGGATCTGGTCGCCGATCCCGACGGATTCTGCGCGACGCTGGAGAAGCTGGTCAAGCTGCAGGGGCATGAACGGGTCGAGGCCTGGCAGGCGCAGGTGCGGCAGGGGCACGTCCGGCAGGTCGCGGCCGGGCTGATGCGCGATCATTACGACCCGCGCTATGCCCGGTCCGAGGCGCGCCATGGCAACAGCCCGGCAGAGACGCTGGAGCTGGCCTCCCTGACCCCGGCGGCCCTGCGCGCGGCCGCGCCGGGGCTGGCGCCGGCCATTGCGCGGGCGGAT
>NZ_JACVXA010000040.1 GCF_014903745.1 Mangrovicoccus algicola
GTCTGCGAGTAATCTAACTCCCAGTCCGGGATCCGGGGGCAAGGTCAAGGGCTCAGCCCAGGGCGGCGAGCCCGGATGCCGCGGGGGCGGGCGGTGCCACGGGCGCGGGCGCCGGTGCGGTTTCCCAGTCGCTCAGATGCGCGCGGAAGGCGCGGATCACGGTCGGCGGGTCGCTCTGGCTCTGCGTCGTCATCAGCCGCGACTTCTGCCGGCGCGACGTCCAGGAAATCAGCCAGGGCGCGATCACCAGGGGAAGCCCGACGGGCATGAGCCAGGGGATCAGCCGCGGCGCGAAGATCGCCGCAAAGACGAAAAGCACCAGCCCCGCGAGCGTCATCCACCAGCTTGCGGCGAAGGCGGTCTTCAGCGGCACGGCGCTGCTGTCGCGCGAGGCCGTGGGCCAGCCGCCGTCGCGACCGGACAGGATCTGCCACAGGGCGCGCAGCTGGAACATCATCAGAAGCGGCGCGATGATCGAGGACAGCAGCAGTTCCGTCAGCGTCGAAACGAAGGTGTTCGTCCCCCCGCCGAATTCCCGCGCCCGCCCGGTGACCAGCGCATGGCCCAGAACCAGAAACTTGGACAGGAACAACAGCCCGATCACCCCGGCGAACAGGCCGATCGCGGCGGCCGTGCGTTCCCCGGGAAAGATGGGCACGGGGAAATCCGGCATCGGGAAGTAGTTGATCGCGCTTTCGGTCGCCGCGGCGACCAGGCTCAGGATCAGGAACAGTGCCCAGATCGCGGGGGCGGTATAGGCGACGATGCCCTGGAACAGGGCGAACCGGCTCCAGCCCTTCAGGCCGGGTGCCACCAGAAGACGGGCATGCTGCAGGTTGCCCTGGGCCCAGCGGCGGTCGCGCTTGGCATATTCGATCAGGTCGTCGGGGCCTTCCTCGAAGGAGCCGCCCAGGTCGGGATCGATGCGCACCTGCCAGTCCGCCCGCGCCAGAAGCGCCGCCTCCACCGAGTCATGGCTGAGGATCTGCCCGCCGAAAGGCGGCTTGCCGCGCAGTTCGGGCAGGCCGCAGCTTTGCGCGAAGGCCGAGATCCGGACCATGGCGTTATGGCCCCAGAAGGATCCGGTCCGTCCGGCCAGCGCGGTCAGGCCGTTGCAGTAGATGGGCGCGTAGAACCCGGCGGAGAATTGCATCATCCGGCCGAAGCGCGAGCGCGCCCCGATCACCCGCGGCAGGCTCTGCAACAGGCCGACATCGGGGGATTCCTCCATCCGGCGCACCATCTCGCCGATCGTGTCGGCGGACATCAGGCTGTCGGCATCGAGGATCAGGGCCAGATCATAGGCCCCGCCCGAGCGCTGGATGAAATCCTCGATATTGCCGGCCTTGCGGCCGGTATTGTCGATCCGGCGGCGGTAGAAAATCCGTCCCTCGCCCGAGGTCAGCTTCAGCAGGCGCGCCAGTTCCTCTTCCTCGCGCTCGCCCAGCTCGGCCTTGCGCGTATCCGACAGGATCGCGAAGTGGAAATGCCGGTCGATGCCTTCCGCCTTCAGGTCGGCATCCATGGCGGCGATCCGGGCGTAGACCGCAACCGGATCCTCGTTATAGACCGGAACCAGGATGCAGGTCCGGCTGTGGATCGGGCCGTCATGCGTGGGACGGCGCGGCACGGGCGTGACAAGGCCGGTCACGCCCTGGCAGGCGCCCCAGGCGATCCACCAGGTGGCCATGGCGATCACCACCGCGATCACGACATCCAGCAATCCTATCCCGGTGCTGCCGGCGTGATAGATGAACAGGGCGCCGGCCAGGATGCCCGCGGCCGCGGCGGCGGCAAGGCAGATGGTCCGGCGAAGTCCGGTGGCAAGATCGATCATGGGCCCGGTCGCGATCCGTTACCCGTGCACGCGCCAGCCGACAAGCGCCACGAGGACGGTCAGCCAGGACATGCCCGGGCGCATCTCGGCCGGGGATTCGAGGATTTGCTCCGGCATGGCCATCGGGCTGTCCGGCAGGGTCGTGGCCGTGGCGAGCGATTTGTTAAACTGCTTTGCATCAGGCATGGTCATCTCGGCACCCATTGATAGGTCCAGGTTTCGGAAAGGACACTGTCGAAACCCTCGAGCCATGCCCGAAGTTCCAACGGATCTGCGCCGGACGGGGTTATGTCGAATACCAGGCGCCACAACCCGGTCCCCTCGATCCTGCGCAGGGCGGGCGTGTCCACCAGCCCGCCATTGACGGAAACCTGCGGCTGCACGGCATCTGTCTCCGTGACGCCTTCCAGCCGTCCGCCCTTGAAATCGATGACGAATTTTCGTCCGCCATCCTCGTTTTTGCTGCCCGATACTCCGGCATCGCCGCTGGAGGTCGAAACCACCATGGCGAGTTTCTCGTTATTTTCACCCGCCAGGTCGCCCCAGAGCATGCGATAGCGGTATTCCTTCTGGCTGCCCGCCTCCAGCGGGTCGGCCGGACGCCAGTAGGCGACGATATTGTCCGTCGCCTCCTGTTCGGTGGGGATCTCGATCAGCCGGACGAAGCCGGTTCCCCAGTCGTTCAGCGGTTCCACCTCGATCGAGGGCCGCTTCTCGAAACGCGATTCCGCATCCGAGTATTCGTCGAAATCACGGTCCCGCTGATACAGGCCGAAACTCTGTATGCCGGACGCGTTGATCCAGGACTGGCCCAGGCGCGGCGGGTTGGCCAAAGTGCGCCAGATCCGCCGCCCGTCGCCCATCTGGATCCCCAGCCCGTTGCTGTCATGGACCTGCGGACGATAATCGTGGAACCGGCCCGGCGTGGTGCGGTCGAACAGGAACATCGAGGTCAGCGGCGCGATCCCCACCTCTTCCAGTGTTTCGCGGAAGAACAGGCGCGCGGTCACCTCCATGCTGGTCACGGCGCCGGGAGTGATGACGAAGCGGTAGGCCCCGGTCACCCGGCGGCTGTCCAGCGCGGCATTGACGATCACCGTCTCCACCCCGGGCGCCGGGCGCTCGAAGTAGAAGGCGGAGAAGCGGGGAAATTCCTCGGCACGTCCCGTGGCGGTGTCGATCGCCAGCCCGCGGGCGGAGGCGCCGTAGACGCTGCCCTGTCCGAGCGCGCGGAAGTAGCTCGCGCCGAGGAAGGCGATGAGTTCGTCGAACCGGTCGGCAGTGTTCAGCCGCGACAGCATCCGCCATCCCGCGACACCGGGGACCGGCGTATCGGGGGCGAGCTTGCCGGCCAGTTCCTCGCGATACTCGAAATCGCCGGCGGTGAACCTGAACGGCTTTGCCGTCCCCGAAGAGACATCGAACATCGCCACCGCATCTTGGTACAGCCAGCCGCGATGGAAGGCATGCAGGCGGAATTCGTCGGCCTTGTCGTTCCAGCGCGCGGCGTCGCGGCGGAAGGCGATGTTGCGATAGGTGTCGTAATCCAGCCCGTCCAGCAGGAGCGGCGGCCGGAAGGCCCCGGGATCGGGCGCTTCCGCCCGTTTCTGCATCGCGGCGGAAAGCAGGTCAAAGCTGAACGGCTCGCCCTCCGCCAGCGGAGCTCCGGTATTGGGTTCGGCGCGGACCATCGGGGCAAGCGCCATGGACAGCCCGAAGGCCGCGGCACTGCCGAGAAGTCTCCGCCTGGAGCACCCTGTGTCGGTCGTCATACGTCTGCTATCCCGCGTTCAAGTTTGCCTGGGCACATGGCCTCGGGCCCGTACCTGAATGACTGATTAACCAGAGCTTCGGCCGAGGGTTCCCGGCCTGCGGCCATTCAATGCGCTGCGGCATGCTATTGCCCACCCGAGCGAGTCGCTGCCCAGTATTCCATCATTATATCGGCAAACTCTTGCTGCATGTGCATAATAAGCTAGCTGCCGCCGGGGGACATGGGGGATTTCGTGCGACCTTACAAGGATCTCCGATATGTCGGATGAAAATATTTGCGGACCGGACAGGATTGCCACAGCGCGGGCGGCGGCAGGCCGGATGATCGCGCGCGCCTGTTCGGCCACGGGGCTGTCTCAGCATCGCGCCGGGTTCGGCTGGACGGTCACGCCGGCCCCCGGGTCGATCCTGGCCTCGACCCATCCGGGCCACTGGGACCCGGCGCCGGACTATTTCCACCACTGGATCCGCGACGCCGCGATCATCGCGCGGGCGATGCCCCTGGCCATGGCGGAGGATGGCGACCGGGCGGGGTGGATCCGGCGGCTGCGCGACTATCTGGACTTCTCCCTGGCCATTTCGGACCCGGGCCGGCAGGGCCCTGCGGTCAATCCGCTGCGCGCCGCCACCGCCGCCGACCACCTGCAATTCCTGCGCCCCGATGCCGAGCTTGCCGCGCTGACCGGTCCGGCCTGGCTGGAGGAGCCGCGCGTCGCCGCCGATGGCGGGCCGGATCTGGAACGCTGGTCGCGGCCGCAGGATGACGGGCCCGCCCTGCGGGCGCAGTCGCTGCTGGAACTGACCGAGCGCGTCCCGGAACTCGCCGGGGCGGCGTCGGAGATGCTGCTGCGGCGCGACCTAGAGCATCTTCTACGGGTCGCGGGACGGCCCGCCATCGGCCCCTGGGAGGAGGAACCGGCCCGGCGCTGCAGCTTCACCCTGATCGCGCAGGCCGATGCGATGGCGCGGGGGGCAGCCTGGGCGGCGGGACGCGATGCCGGTCTCGCGGCGGCCCTGGCAGGCCGGTCGGCGGCGATCGTCGCCCTGCTCGGCGAAGCGGAGGATCCGGATGGCAGCCTGCGCGAAAGCCTCGAGGCCGCGCCGGGCACGCATGACATCGCTACGGTCATGGCGATCCTCGATGCCGGGCGCTGGGACGGCCCGCTGGCGCTGGACGGGCGATGGATGACGGCGACGGTGGCGGCGCTGGAACGGGTCTTTGCCGATCTCTACCCGCTCAATCGCGGCCGCGCGGTTCCGGCGATGGGGCGCTGGCGCGGGGATGTCTTCTTCGGCGGCAATCCCTGGTATCCCTGCACGCTGGCCTGCGCGGAACTCGATTACCGGCTGGCGGCGCGGCACCTGGACGGGGCGCGGTTCCGCCGCGGCGAGGCGCGGCTGGCGCTGGTGCTGGACCTGGCACCCGAAGGCGACGCGCTGCCCGAGCAATTCGACCGGGAGACGGGCGCCCCCCGGTCCTGCCCGGCGCTGACCTGGTCCTCGGCGGCCCTCCTGCAGGCCGCCGCCGCGCGCGACCGGGCGGTTCAGGTGCTGGGCGAGAGGTAGGGCGAGGCGAATCCCAGCGCGGCCAGCCCGCGCCGGATCTCGGGCCGCCGCATCACCAGCCGCCACAGCAGCCCCGAGCGGTGGTTTTCCAGCCCCACGGTGATCGGCCCCTGGTCGATGGCCAGCCGGCTTTCGGCGACCCAGTCGTGATGCAGGCTGAACCCGTCGACGAATCCCGCCTCGCCGAAGATCCGGTCGCCCAGATCGTCATGCATGTGCCGGATCGCCGGCATGGCCTCCTCCGGCACCATCGGAAACGAGGTCAGCACGGCGGTGGGCGTGATCACCCCGGTATCCTCCTTCGGCGAATGCGCGACATAGCCGCTATGGTCGTCCCCGGCGGTCAGCCCCCAGAGATCCGCGCCGTAGCCCGCGTATCCATGCGGGTTCGCCAAGCAATGCGCCCGGTTGATCAGCGCATGGTTGCGCGCCAGTTCCCCGTAATCGGCATAGGCATCGCGCAGCCCGCGCGGGTCGATCCCCAGGAACGGATATTGCGACAGGAACAGCGGCCCGCCCCAGTCGGGACCCAGCGGCAGCGGGATCCCCGCGAAGGACTTGCCGTTGAGAAAGCTGCGCGCCCTGGCCCAGCGGTCGTGATAGATATGGACGGGAATGCGGTGCGACGGATCCTCCGCCCCGGCGCCCAGCACGAAGACCGGGAAGGCCTCGTTCCAGCCGCCCAGATCCAGCGCCTTCTCGGGGAAGGGCCGGTCGGGATGGGCGTGCCACATGACGCCTTTCGGCCCGACATGGGCGGACCAGTCGATGCCCGCGACGATCGCCTCCAGCCGCGCCGCCAGTTCCGGCGCATCGGCGAAATATTCGGCCGCCGCCAGCAGCCCGATGGCGAGGAACGCGGTCTCGACGATGTCGCCGCCATCATCGCCCGCCATGAAGGGGATCACCCGGCCGGTCGAGCCATAGTAGAAATGCGCATAGACCCCGTTGAACCGGTCCGCCGTTTCCAGGAACCCGGCCAGCCGCTCCAGGCGGTCGAGGATCTCCTGGCGGGGCCGCCAGCCGCGCTCGGCCGCCACGATCTGCGCCATGAGGCCGAAGCCGGTGCCGCCCGTCGTCACGGTTTCCTCGATGTCATAGCCGAAGGCCCCGGCGGAGCGTTCGCGCGCCATGCCCGAGACCGGGTGGCTCCAGTCGAGGAAATAGCCCGCCGTCGCCTGGGCGATCCGGTCGCGCAGCGCGGCGTCGTCCAGCCCTTTCGTCACGCCCCCCATGTGATCTCCGCCGATCTGGTGTCGCGGCTGTCCGGCCCGACATGGACGAGGATCCGGCCCGGATCCCAGACCTTCTGCGCCTCCGCGAGGCTGGGCGCGACGTGATAGCTCAGCATTTCGGCCGTCACCTCGAAGGTCACGCGGCGGGTTTCGCCGGGCGCGACCGGCACGCGGCGGAAATCCTTCAGCAGCCGCGACGGCCGGGTGATCCGCGCCTCGGGGTCCGAGATGTACATCTGCACCGTCTCCGTCACCGCGCGGTCCGAGGTGTTGGTGATGTCGACCGACACCTCGGCCATGCCCGCCGCGCCTCCGCCGGGCACATCGGCCATGACTTCGGAATATTCGACATGGCCATAGGTCAGGCCGAAGCCGAAGGGATAGGCGGCCGGCACGGCGGCATCCTCGAGGTCCAGCCAGCCGGTCAGGAATTTCTGGAACCGCCCGGGAAACGGGCGGCCGGTGGGTTCGGTGGCATAGCTCAGCGGCGTCTCGCCGGGATGCATCGGCAGGGTGACGGCCAGCCTGCCGGTGGGGTCTGCCGCGCCGGTCAGGATGTCGGCGACCCCCTCGGGTCCCGCGATGCCGCCATGCCAGGCATAAAGCAGCGCATCGACCTGCTGCGGCACCTGTCCCAGCGCCAGCGGCCGCCCGGCGAAGACCACCGCCACGACCGGGGTGCAGCCCGCCGCCAGTTCGGCAACCAGCCGTCTCTGCGGGGCGGGCAGTTCCGGTGCCAGCATCGAGGAGGATTCCCCGGCATGTTCCTTGGCCTCGCCTATGGCCAGGATCACCACATCCGCCGCCGCGGCGATCTCCTTGGCCTCGCGGATCATCTCGGCCTCGTCGCGGGGATCGGGCTCGACCGTGACGCCATGGACGTTCAGCCGGTCGACCAGCCAGGGTTCGCGCACCAGGTTTGCGCCGACCGCCGTGGTCAGCGCCGCCCAGTTCTGCGTGCGCAGCGCTTCCTCCAGGCTGGTGACGTCGCGCGCATCGCCCGAGACCGACCAGGTGCCCAGCATGTTGGCCCGGTCCGAGGCCAGCGGCCCGATCAGCGCGACCTTCTGGCCGGGTTTCAGCGGCAGGAGGTGATTGTTCTTCAGCAGCACGCAGGACCCCGCCGCCGCCTTGCGTGCCAGCGCGCGGCCCGCCTGGCGGTCGGGCGAGGGGGCCAGCGGATCCATGCCGCGATAAGGCTCGGCGAACAGCCCCTGGCGCGCCTTGAACTCCAGCACCCGCAGGCAGGCGCGATCGATCAGGGCGCGGACCGTCTCGGCGGGCATGTGCAGCCCGATCTGCGGCGCGTCGAGCCCGTCCTCGGCCAGCCGCGGCAGGTGGCGCAGGTAATCCTCGCCCACCATGTCCATGTCGATCCCGGCATGCAGCGCGCGGGCGACCACCATGTCCGGCGTGCCGATGCCGTGGGCGGTCAGTTCCCGGACCCCGGTATAATCCGAGACGACCAGCCCGCCGAACCCGGCCGTGCCCCTCAGCCAGCCCTCGATCAGCGGCTCATGCGCATGCATCGGCATCTTGTTGACCGCGTTGAAGGACGCCATCACCGCCTCTGCCCCGGCCTCGATCCCGGCCACGAAAGGCGGCAGGTAGATGTCCAGAAGGTCCTCCCAGGCCATGGTCGCATTGTCGTAGTCGCGCCCCGACTGGGTGGCGCCATAGGCGACGAAATGCTTGAGGCAGGCCGAGACGCGCCCGCCCGCGTTTTCCTGAAGTCCCCGCGTCATCGCCTCGGCGATGCAGGAGGCCAGGTGCGGATCCTCGCCCGGGCTTTCGGCGACGCGGCCCCAGCGCGGATCGCGGCTGATGTCGATCATCGGCGCATAGACCTGGTGCAGCCCTTCGCTCGCGGCCTCCTCGGCCGAGAAGGCGGCGCAGGCGCGGATCAGCTCCATGTCCCAGGAACAGGCCTGGGCGATGTTCAGCGGAAAGATGGTGCGGTGGCCGTGGATCACGTCCTCGGCGAAGAACAGCGGGATGCCCAGGCGCGACCCGGCGATGGCGCGTTCCTGCAGGGCGCGGGCGGAGGCGCGGGATTTCGTGCCGAAGATGGCGCCGACCTCGCCCGCATCCAGCCGCCGCGCCAGCGGGGTCGAGGTCTGGGCCCCGGTGGTCAGGCCCTCGCCGGCGGCGAGGAGGTTCAGCTGGCCGATCTTCTCGGCCAGCGTCATCCGGGCCAGGAGCCCCTGCGGATCGTGTTCTGCGGTCACGTGATGACCCCCTTGCTACGGGGTCACTCCGCGACGAGCTGCGCGACCCCCAGATTGCCCTTGCCGACGGGACGGACCATGCCGATTCCGTTGCGAATGCCAAGCACCGCGTTGTAGAAGGGCAGCCCGTCCGGATCGTGCGGCACTTCCTTGCCATGTAGGACCGCCAGCACCGAAGTCCCGGGCAGCTCCTCGCGGATGGTCATGTGGAACTCGGCCGTCGCCACCATGTCCATGGCCGAGGTGGCCTCGTCCAGCAGCAGCACCTCGGGGCGGTGCAGAAGGATCCGCGCCAGCACGAGGCGCTGTTTCTGCCCGCCCGAGAAGACGTTGCGCCATTGCTGCCCGTCGTGAAGCTCCTCTTTCAGCGCGCCGATGAACTGCCCCAGCCCGACCCGGTTCAGCACATGGGCGACGCGGATGTCGTCGAATGCGGTCTCGCGGGCAGGATAGCAGGCCAGCGCCTTCAGCGTCAGCCGGTCGGGCAGGTCGGGTTCCTGCCCGGCAAAGAACAGCCGGCTGTCGTCGCGGCGGCTGACCGTGCCGGTGCCATAGGGCCACAGCCCCGCGACCGCCTTGAGCAGCGAGCTTTTCCCGCAGCCGTTGCGGCCGTGGAAATAGACCCAGTCGCCCTTCCACAGCTCCAGCCGCGGGACGGCGACGAAGGGCTCCGTGTCATGGCCGCGGTGATGCAGCGCCAGCTGGTCCAGCTTCAGCACGGGACCGGTGTCATGCTTGGACTGGCGGAAGGTGTTGACGCCGGTCTCGCGATAGAAGCTCTCGCGGTCCTGCACGCGTTCCACCGCGGCGGCCAGTTCGGTCAGCCGGTCGGCATTGGCGCGCAGATTGGCGATGGCGGGCATCACGTTGATGAACCAGGACGTGTCGGCGATCAGCGCGGCGGTCAGTTCGGAACTGGCCGCGAAAGTGCGGAAACTCATCTGCCCGGACATGTAGGCGGGCAGGGCCGGCAGATAGGCGAAGAGCCGCGAGGACAGGAAATTGTAGCTGTCGGTGAACAGCAGCATCCCCGCATCCCAGCGGTTCTGGCGGCCCCATGTGCGGTCGACATCCTGGTAGAGACGGGCATTCACATCGCGCTGCACGCCCTGCCCGCGCGAGGCGGCCAGGCGGGTGACACGGCCCAGCATGGAATTCCATTCGCCCCGCCAGGCGCCGTTGAACCGCTGCCGCGCGACGGTCAGCCGTTCGATCACCTTGCCGATCCCCCAGGCGATGGCGGTGATGGTGGGCACATAGGTGATGACCAGCAGCCCCGACAGGATCGCCGTGCCGTGGATGCCGGGCTCGATCACCACGGCCTGCGCCAGGCCGGGCAGGCCCATCGCGCTCAGACCCTCGCGTGCCCAGGCGGCCCAGCCATCGAGGAAGGCGACGGCCTGGCTGCGCTCAAGGAGCGCCTGCGAGACGAACCAGATCGAGGCGATCGCTCCCCAGAGCCCCATGGCCAGGCCGATCACCCCGCCATAGAGCCCGATGGAGCATTCGTCGATGCGCTGGTCGATCGCGTCGGGCAGGCGCGCGCCATTGCCCTCGCCGCCCTTGTCGCTGCTGAGATCCAGCGCGATGCGCTGATCGGCCAGGACGGCGGCGTCGAACCGGCCGACCAGCCAGGACCGGGCCCGGCGGTGCAGGTGGCTGGACAGCAGGTGCCGCGTCGCCACGCCCGCGGATTTGCCGAGGAAGATCGCCACGAAGACCACGGCCGCGGTGAACAGGATGCCGACCGCGTCCTCGCCGGTATTCAGGCTGCGATGGAACCCCGCCAGGGAGGCGATGAAATCGGCGCTGGCCGTCGCCGTCCAGACGCTTGCCTTGCTCAGCAGCGTCGTCAGGGCGAAAATCGCCGCGGTCAGCAGCCAGGCTTCGCGCCATCGCTCCGACACCCAATAGGCCGTGATCAGGCCCCAGAATCCAGTCAGCTTCTTCATGCCCGTTCCCCAATTGCGGAACTCAGGGAAGAGCATGCTGATTGACACAGGTTAACAATCCGCCTCCCGGCGGGTCCTGGCTGTCTGTGACGTTACGTGCAACTCGCCTGAATTCCCGGTTTCGCCCGCGCCTCGATCTTTGGTGAGGTCTTCATGAGCCCGTCCTTTTTAGGCGGATTTTCGCCAATTGTCCAATTCTTGCTGGTTTCCTAACGGCAGGATTCGCGCATTTGCCGATCACGTTTTCGCCCGGGGTCGGGAAAACCGGAAAATTTTCGCAGATCTCGCGGGAACCTCGGGGGATCGATGCGCGTTATGCACGAATCCGGCCAAATCTCGGGCTCCAGGGTGATTCGCTGTGATATTCGCCCGGCCCCTTGCCAGGGTTGACCATCGCGGCCGCGCCCGCCAGCCTGCGTTCGGAACATCCCTTCCCCATCCGGAGCCCTGCAAGATGCCCATCCGCGCCGCTGCCCTTTGTATGGGGTCCCTTTTGCTGACCGGCACCGCCTCCGCCGCCGAGGAGCAGGGCCGCGTGGCCGTCATCTCGGCCTTCGCCCCGGAATGGAGCATGCTGGTCGAGGCGCTGGAGGATTCCCGCGACGACACCCTCAACGGCGTCACCTTCGTCACCGGGCGGCTGGCGGGGCAAGAGGTCGTGCTGTTCCTGTCGGGGATCTCGATGGTCAATGCCGCGATGACCACCCAGCTGGCGCTGGACCACTATGATATAGACGCGATCGTCTTTTCCGGCATCGCGGGCGGGGTCGATCCGGCGCTGGATATCGGCGATGTCGTGGTCCCCGCGCAATGGGGGTCGTATCTGGAGGCGCTGCTGGCGCGCGAGACGCCCGAGGGCTGGATGCCGCTGCCCTTCGTGCCGACCGATTTCGACAATTACGGCATGATCTTCCCCCGCGCGGTGGAGGTGATGCGCGATGGGCTGGACGCGCCCGAGCGCAAATTCTGGTTTCCCGCCGATCCCGGCCTGCTGGACACGGCGCGGGCCGTCGCGGCGGAAATGGACTTCGAGACCTGCATCGAAGGTGCCTGCCTGGGCGCGCCGCCCGAGGTGGTGATGGGCGGCAACGGGGTGTCGGGCATGGCCTTTCTCGACAACGCCGATTTCCGCGACTACGTGGCCCGGACCTTCGAGGCGCAGGTGGTCGACATGGAAAGCGCGGCGGTGGCGCAGGTCGCCTGGGCCAACCAGGTGCCATTCATCGCCTTCCGCTCGCTCTCGGACCTTGCCGGGGGCGGCGCGGGCCAGAACGAGATGGGCACGTTCTTCGCCCTGGCGGCGGGGAATTCCGCCACGCTGGTCACCGCCTTCCTGGCCGCGATGGACTGAGCGCCGGGGCAATGCCTGTGGACAAAGCGCCGCGGCTCCTGTAGGGGGTCGTATTTCTTGCGCCGGGACGGACCCCGCGCCGACCCGATGGACACGCCCCCGATGATACCGACTCTTCAAGATGCCCTCGCCGAGCGCGGGTATGACAGCCTGACTTCCGTGCAGGAGGCCGTCACCGATCCCGAACTCGCCGATGCCGACCTTCTGGTTTCCGCGCAGACCGGTTCCGGCAAGACCGTGGGCTTCGGCCTGGCGATCGCGCCCACGCTGATGGGCGAGGCGGGCACGCTGGGTCCGGCGGCGGCGCCGCTGGCGCTGGTCGTGGCGCCGACGCGGGAACTGGCGCTGCAGGTGGCGCGCGAACTTGGCTGGCTCTATGCCAAGGCGGGGGCCCGCATCGCGACCTGCATCGGCGGCATGGATGCCCGCGACGAACGCCGCGCGCTGGAACGCGGGGCGCATATCGTCGTCGGAACGCCGGGGCGTCTGCGCGACCATATCGCCCGCGGTGCGCTGGAACTTGACGCGATCCGCGCCGTCGTGCTCGACGAAGCGGACGAGATGCTGGATCTGGGCTTCCGCGAGGACCTGGAATACATGCTGGGCGAGGCCCCCGAGGAACGCCGCACGCTGCTGTTCTCGGCAACCGTGCCGCGCAGCATCGAGGAGATGGCGCGCACCTATCAGCGCGATGCCGTGCGCGTGACCACGCTCGACAAGGGGTCGCAGCATTCGGACATCTCCTACCAGGCGGTGCAGGTCGCCCAGGGCGACGAGGAAAACGCGATCATCAACCTGCTGCGGTTCCACGACGCGCCGACCGCGATCGTCTTCGCCAATACCCGCGCCGCCGTCACCCGGCTGTCGGCACGGCTGGCCAATCGCGGGTTTCTCGTGGCCAGCCTTTCGGGCGAGCTCAGCCAGGATGAACGCAGCCATGCGCTGCAATCCATGCGCGACGGCCGGGCGCGCGTCTGCGTGGCCACCGACGTGGCGGCACGCGGCATCGACCTGCCGAATCTCGACCTGGTGATCCATGCCGACCTGCCGCAGAGCACCGAGGCGCTGCTGCACCGGTCGGGCCGCACCGGCCGCGCGGGCCGCAAGGGCATCTCGGCGCTGATCGCCAATGACCGTGCCGTCAACAAGGCCAACCGCATCCTGAAATGGGCGAAGGTCCAGGCCGAATGGGTCGCCGCCCCGTCCGCCGACGAGATCCTCGACAAGGACGAGGCGCGCCTGCTGGAGGACGAGGCCTGGACGCAGGAGCCCAGCGAGCGCGAGGCCGCCTTTGCCGCCAAGCTGATCGAGGCCTTCACCCCCGAGCAGATCGCCGCCGCCTGTTTCCGGCTGTACCAGAACAAGCTCTCCGCGCCGGAGGAGCTGAACGTGGCGCCGGTCCGTGCCCCGCGCGAGGAGCGCGAGCGCCGCGAATTCGGGCCGTCCATCTGGGCCAAGCTGTCCATCGGCCGCGACCAGAATGCCGAACCGCGCTGGATCCTGCCGCTGCTGTGCCGCGCGGGCGGCCTGGACAAGACCCAGATCGGCAAGATCCGCGTCCTGGACACCGCGACCTATGTGGAACTGGCCGAGGCGGTGGGGCCCGATCTGGGCGCGCGCCTGGGCGATGGCGGCGTGCTGGAAGAGGATGTCCGGCTGGAGCTGGTCGACAGCGTTCCCGAGGAAGTGACCCGTGCCCGTCCGCCGCGCCGCGATGACGGCCCGCGCCCCCTGCGGGCGCCGCGCCGCGATGATGGCCCGCGTCCGCCGCGCCCGGCCCGCCGCGAGGAGGGCGAGTTCCGTCCGAAGAAGCGCGATTTCGCGAAGGATGGCGAGCGCGGCGACTTCCGCCCGAAGAAGCGGGACTTCTCCCGCGACGGCGACCGGGACGACCGCCCGAAGAAGCGCGAGTATCCGCGCGAGGGGGGCGGTGAATACCGCTCGAAGCCGCGAGATTTCGACCGCAAGGAGGGCGAGTCCCGTCCCCGCCCCGCGGCCTCGGCGAAGCCGAAGGAGACGCGGTTCGGCGACACGTCCAAGAGCTTCCGCCGTCCCGATGCGGGCGAGCACAGCAAGACCCGCCGCGTGCCGGGCGACAAGCCCCGCACGAAACGGGATGCCGAGGGCGGCAAGCCGCCGTTCCGGGCGAAATCCGAGGGCTTCCGGCCGAAATCCGCGCCGGGCAAGCCGCGCCCGGGCGGTCCGGGCAAGCCCGGCAAGAAATACTGAATGACCAGAAGGGGGCCCGCGCGGCCCCCTTTTTCATTCCCCGCTGCGGCGGCTCTGGCGCGGCGAGGGCAGCAAAAAACCGCGCCTTTGGGGGCGCGGTTTGCAAGGGTCGGGAAAAGGCGGTGGATGTCAGACGCGCATCGGCATCACGACATAGACGGCGGAAGTGTCGGAGCCCTCGCGCATCAGCGTCGGGTCGCCCGAGCTGTTGAACATGAAGACGGCATTCTCGCGGTCGACCTGGGAGGCGATCTCCAGCAGGTACTTGGCGTTGAACCCGATCTCCAGCTTCTCGTCGCCATAGGCCACGGCCAGCTCCTCCTCGGCGGCGCCGCTGTCGGGGGCGTTGACCGACAGGATCAGGCGGTCCTCGTCCATCGACAGTTTCACCGCGCGCGAGCGTTCGGAGGAGACGGTGGCCACGCGGTCGACGGCGCGGGCGAAATCCTTGGCATCGACTTCCAGCCGCTTGGGGTTGTTGGCCGGAATGACGCGCGTGTAATCGGGGAAGGTGCCGTCGATCACCTTGGAGGTCAGCGTCACGTCCGGCGTGGCAAAGCGCACCTTGGTCTCGGAGACGGAGACGGCGATATCGGCCTCGTCATCATCCAGGAGCTTGCGCAGCTCACCCACGGTCTTGCGCGGCACGATCACCCCCGGCATCTCCTCGGCGCCCGCGGGCAGTTCGGCATCGATGCGCGCCAGGCGGTGCCCGTCCGTGGCGACGCAGCGCAGCACGCGGCCTTCCTCGGACTCGGCGACATGCATGTAGACGCCGTTGAGGTAATAGCGGGTCTCCTCGGTGGAGATGGCGAATTTCGACTTGTCGAACAGGCGGCGCAGCACCTCGGCCTTCACGCTGAAGTTCGAGCTGTACTGGCTGGCCGGCATGACCGGAAAATCTTCCTTGGGCAGGGTCTTCAGCTGGAACTGCGACCGCCCGGCCTCCACGGTGACGATATCGGTGGAGGGATCGGCATTGAGCGTCACCAGCGCGCCATCGGGCAGCTTGCGCACGATCTCGTGCAGCGTCACGGCCGAGACGGTGGTCGATCCGGCGCGGCCCACCTGGGCGGCGGCCTTGTCGATCACCTCGATGTCAAGGTCGGTGGCGCGGAAGGTCACGTCGGCTTCTTCCGCCTCGATCAGCACATTGCCCAGGATCGGGATCGTGTTGCGGCGTTCCACCACGGACTGCGCCTGCGAGACCGCACGAAGCAGTTGGGCACGTTCGATGCTGATCCTCATGGCGCGACCTTTCCAGTGGACGGGACTGCGACACTAGCCGAACGCGGCTGCGGCTCAAGCCCTTTTCTGCGGCTTTTCTAGGCGCTAGGGCGGAATGCCCGGCTTTGCGGCAGAATGACCACACCGCCGGGCGGTCAGGCCTCCAGCGACCGGCGCAGAAGCTCCAGATCGTCGGCGATCTGGGTGTCCTTTTCCTTCAGCTCCTCGATGCGCTTCACCCCGTGCATGATCGTGGTGTGGTCGCGCCCGCCGAAGCGGCGGCCGATCTCGGGCAGGCTGCGGGTGGTCATGTACTTGCACAGATACATGGCGATCTGGCGCGGGCGGGCGACGGTGCGCACGCGGGTCGGGCCGATCATCTCGGCCAGGCGGATGTTGTAATGCTCGGCCACGCGGCGCTGGATCTCGTCGATCGACACCTTGCGCTCCGAGGCGCGCAGGATGTCGGCCAGGCAGTCCTGGGTCATCGCCATGTCGATCTTGCGGCCCACGAGGCTGGCCATCGCGAAGAGCCGCATCAGCGCGCCTTCCAGCACGCGAACATTGGTCGAGATGCGGTGCGACAGGAATTCCAGCACGCCGGGCTCGATCGAGAGCTGCGGATACTGTTCCGCATAGGCCTCGACTTTCTGCTGAAGGATGCCCAGGCGCAGCTCGTAATCCGTGGGGTGAAGATCGACCACCAGCCCGGATTGCAGCCGCGAGACGATGCGGTTCTCCATGTCCGACATCTCGGTCGGCGTGCGGTCGCCCGAGATCACGATCTGCTTGTTCTGGTCCACCAGCGCGTTGAACGTGTGGAAGAACTCTTCCTGGGTGGAATCCTTGCCGGCGATGAACTGCACGTCATCGACCATCAGCACGTCGACCGAGCGGAAGAGCTGCTTGAAATCCATCATCTGCTTTTCGCGCAGCGCCTGCACGAAGCGGTACATGAACTGTTCCGCGGAAAGGAACAGGATGTTCAGGTCGGGCTGCTGCTGGCGCATGTGCCAGGCGATGGCGTGCATCAGGTGGGTCTTGCCCAGCCCGACGCCGCCATAGAGGAACAGCGGGTTGAAGGTCACGGGCCCGCCTTCGGCGACGCGGCGCGCCGCGGCATGGGCCAGTTCGTTGGGCTTGCCGACGACGAACGTGTCGAAGGTATAGCGCGCATCCAGCGCGGCGCCGTGCACATCCGTGCCGCCGAGCGCGCCGCGCGGGCGGGCCGGGCTGGGATCCGAGGCGCGCGGTGCAGGGGCCGGGGCGGCCGCGGCAGGCGATGCGGCAGCGGGAGCGGCGCTGTCGGCATCGGCTGTTGCGGGCACCTGGTCGCGGGCACAGGGCGTGCGGGCGGCGGTATTGGCGACCTCGAAGACAAGGCGGCTTGCCTCCTCGCCGGCCTTGTGCAGGCCGATCAGGATCGCGTCCCCGAAATTGCGGTTCACCCAGGTGCCGAAGAAGCTGGTCGGAACCGAGAGCCGCACGACGCCATCTTCGCAGGAGCGGAACGAGATGGGCTGGATCCAGGTCTGGTAGTTGTTCTCTCCGACCTGCTGACGGAGTACGCCCTGAACCTTGCCCCAAGTCTCTTCGGTCATCTGCTCCAAACCCGTATCCTTGCCTGCTGCTACCGGCAGCCTGACTGCTTCACTCTTGTTCGCACCGGCCCCCGGAGGGACAGGACGGCCGGTCCCGCGCGGGGCGCGGGCTGACGGCCGACCGACGGCCACACGGAAAGAGCCGGGCGCCTGAGCCCGGGACCTCTTTCCCGACATTTCATGGACATCCGTTCCGGCTGGCCTGGCAGGGCCGCTTGCCGGGGTCGGGCTGCACTGTTTCCGTGCCTGCCCGGACCAGCGATACGTTGGTCAAACCGAAGCTTTGCCCTTGCTTGCCTGTGCTTGGGCCGGCCCTTCGGTCGAACAGCGTATCCATGTCCCCCAATACGACGCGAGTCGCCCAGCAAATTTATCAACCTCGCCGGAGGAGGCGCAACAGAACTTCGAAGTTGACAGGTTTTTAAGGAAATCCGAATCCGAACGGCGTCCGGCTTTGAAAATTCCTAATAAAACAAGAACGCGGCAGACGATTCTCATCGTCAGCCGCGTTGGAATCCGGACGTCCCGGCCGGGCCGGTCACACGGAGCATCGTCCTGCAATCCGCCCCGTGCCCGGTAAGCGGGCAGGGCGGCGGGGATCAGGCGATCGCCTTCACCCGTGCGGAGAGGCGCGACATTTTCCGGGCCGCGGTGTTCTTGTGCAGGATGCCTTTGCTGACGCCACGCATCAGTTCGGGCTGGGCGCTCTGCAGGGCAGTCGCGGCCGCGCTCTTGTCGCCGGAGGAGATGGCTTCCTCGACCTTGCGCAGGAAGGTGCGGATGCGCGACTTGCGGGCTTTGTTGACGGCGGTGCGGCGCTCGTTCTGGCGGGCGCGCTTCTTGGATTGTGGCGTGTTTGCCATGTGACAGCTTCCCAACGATTGCAGGGTGAATTTGTGAAGCGCGTCGTTAGACCCGACTCGGCTTCAAGTCAAGCACCTGTGGACAAGTTCGCGTGCTATTTGTCCCGGAACTGGGCTTCGCGCTTCTCCAGATAGGCGGCCATGCCTTCCTTCTGGTCATTCGTGCCGAACATCGCGTGGAACATCCGGCGCTCGTAAAGCAGGCCCTCGCGCAGCGGCGTCTCGAAGGCGCGGTTGACCGCCTCCTTCACCGCGCGGGTGCCGACCATGGATTTCTCGGCGATGCGCGAGGCGGCCGTGCGCGATTCCTCGGCCAGTTTCTTGGCGGGCACGACCCGGCTGACCAGGCCCGCGCGCTCGGCCTCCTCGGCGGACATGAACCGCCCCGTCAGCAGCATGTCCATCGCCTTGGCCTTGCCGATGGCCCGGACCAGCCGCTGGGTGCCGCCAAGCGCCGGGATGACGCCCAGATTGACATCGGGCAGGCCGAATTTCGCGGTATCCGCGGCGATCACCAGATCCGCCATCATCGCCAGTTCGCAGCCCGCGCCCACCGCATAGCCCGAGACCGCCGCCACGACCGGCTTGCGGCAGCGCACCAGCGGTTCGGCATCGGGGCCATAATAATTGCCGCAGAACAGGTCGGCAAAGCTTGCCTCGGCCAGTTCCGACACATCCGCCCCGGCGCAGAACACCTTCTCGGACCCCGTCAGCATGATGCAGCGCGCCTTGTCGTTGCGTTCGGCGGCCTGCAGCGCGTCGGTCAGTTCCGCGACCATCAGCTTGTTCAGGGAGTTCTTCGCGTCCGGACGGTTCAGCCTGATCTGGGCGATGTGGTCGTCGACCTCTACGATCAGCGTCTCATAGGCCATGTGGGATGCCCTGATTGTTCCAACAGCCCTCAGCCTTAACAGCCTCGGCCCGGCTTTCAAGCTATCTTTGGCATTGCGGACACAGGAAGGTGGAGCGCGAAGACTGGACGATTCGCGTCACGGTGCCGGGGCAGCCGTCGGTGGGGCAGGGCCTCCCTTCGCGATCATAGACCCGGAATCCGTGCTGGAAATAGCCCAGATCGCCGGAAGCCTGCCGATAATCGCGCAAGGACGATCCGCCCGCGGCGATCGCCGCCTCCAGCACCTGCCGGATCGCGGCATGCAGCACCGCCAGCCGCGCGGCCGAAATCCGTCCTGCCGCGCGGCGCGGCGAGATGCCCGAACGGTGCAGCGCCTCGCAGACATAGATGTTGCCCAGTCCCGCCACGATCCGCTGGTCCAGAAGCGCGGTCTTCACCGGGCTGGCCTTGCCGCGGAAGGCCTGCACCAGATGTGCGGCGCTGAAGCCGTTGCCCAGCGGTTCCGGCCCGATCCGCGCCAGCAGCGGATGTCCCGCCTCGGTCGCGAACAGGTCCATCGCGCCGAAGCGGCGGGGGTCGTTGAAGGTCACGCGCATGCCGTTGTCGAAATCCAGGACCACGTGGTCATGTTTCGCGGGCGCCGCATGGCCATGCACGTAAGTCCCTATCTGGACGGCGCTCTCATCCTTCGTCACCAGCATGCGGCCGGACATGCCCAGATGGATCAGCAGCGTCTCGCCGCCGTCCAGATCGGCCAGCAGATATTTCGACCGCCGCCGCAGCGCCGCCACCCGGCGCCCGGTCAGGCGCTCGGCCATGCGGGCGGGGAAGGGCCAGCGCAGGTCGGGCCGGTTGACCTGCGCGCGGGAGATCACCGCATTCGTCATCACCGGCTCCAGTCCGCGGCGGACGGTTTCGACCTCGGGCAGTTCGGGCATGGCGTCCTCCGGCTTGTTCACGCCGTGCCGCGGGAGCGTGATCCGCTATCGCGTTGCTCCTTCGGCGGGGCGTCCTATAAGGAAGGGTGAAACGACCGAGGCGGCAATACCCATGAGTGACGCGGACAGCAAGACCACCCATTTCGGCGCCAGGACCGTGCGCGAGGAGGAAAAGGCCGGGCTGGTCCACGGCGTCTTTTCCTCGGTGGCGAACCGGTATGACGTGATGAATGACGTCATGTCGATGGGCATCCACCGGCTGTGGAAGGATGCGATGATGGACTGGCTGGCGCCCCGGGACGGGATGCGGTCGCTGGACGTGGCCGGGGGCACCGGCGACATCGCCTTCCGCATCCTCAAGCGCGCCCCCGGCGCAAGCGTCACGGTGCTGGACCTGACCGAGGACATGCTGATCGAGGGGCAGCGCCGGGCCGAGGCGGAGAGCTTTGCCGACCGGCTGGACTGGGTCGTGGGCGACGCCATGGCGCTCCCGTTCGAGGCGAACAGCTTCGACACCTACACGATCAGCTTCGGCATCCGCAACGTCACCCGCGTGCAGGACGCGCTGGACGAGGCGTATCGCGTGCTGAAGCCCGGCGGGCGGCTTGTGGTGCTGGAATTCTCGCAGCTGCCCTCGCGGCCCCTGCAGAAGGCCTATGACCTGTATTCCTTCAACGTGATCCCCCGCATGGGGCAGGCGATCGCCAATGACCGCGACAGCTATCAGTACCTGGTGGAATCGATCCGCAACTTCCCCGACCAGGACAGCTTTGCCGGGATGATCCGGCAGGCCGGGTTCGGACAGGTGAAGTACCGCAACCTCTCCATGGGCATCGCCGCGCTGCATTCGGGCTGGAAGATCTGACATGCGCGGACCCCACAACATCTGGCGGCTTGTCCGGACGGGCGCGACCTTCGAACGGACCGGCGCGATGAAGCTGGTGCTCGACGCGATGGATGCGCCGAAGCCCCTGCGCATCGCCGCGCGGGTCCTCGGCTGGCCGTTCAAGTGGCTGGGGATCGAGGGCGATCCCGCGATGCCCCCCGCGACCCGGGCCCTGACCGCGCTGGGGCCGGCCTATATCAAGTTCGGCCAGGTGCTCTCGACCCGGCCCGACGTGGTCGGCGATGACCTGGCGCGCCAGCTCAGGGTGCTGCAGGACCGGCTGCCGCCCTTCTCGCTGGCCGAGGCGCGGGCGCAGATCGAACGCGAGCTGGGCCGCCCGGTGCCGGAGATCTATTCCGAACTCAGCGAACCGATCGCCGCCGCCTCCATCGCGCAGGTCCACCAGGCGCGGCTGGCCGGGACCGGCGAGAAGGTCGCGGTCAAGGTCCTGCGGCCGGGCATCGAGAAAGCGTTCCGCAAGGATGTGGACGCCTTCTATCTGGCGGCGCGGCTGGTGGAGCTGCTGTCGCCCTCCTCGCGGCGGCTGCGTCCGATGGAGGTGATCCGCCATTTCGACGGGGTGGTCCGGGGCGAGCTGGACCTGCGGCTGGAATCCTCGGCCGCCGCCGAATACGCGGCGACCACTGCCAAGGACGAGGGGTTCCGCGTGCCGGCCGTGCACTGGGCCTGGTCCTCGCGCCGCGTGATGACGCTGGAATGGGCCAACGGCATCGGCGCCAGCGATCTGGAGGCGCTGGATGCCGCCGGGGTGGACCGCAAGGCGGCGGGCGAACGCGTGCTGCAGATGTTCCTGAACCATGCGCTGCGCGACGGCTACTTCCATGCCGACATGCATCAGGGCAACCTGAAGATCACCGCCGCGGGCGAGATCGTGGCGATGGATTTCGGCATCATGGGCCGGATCGACGAATATACCCGCCGCGTCTATGCCGAGATCCTCTTCGGCTTCATCCGCAAGGATTACCGCCGCGTGGCGGAGGTGCATTTCGAGGCGGGCTATGTCCCGGCCGATCAGGATATCGACGAATTCGCCCGGGCGCTCAGGGTCATCGGCGAACCCATCTTCGGCATGGAGGCCTCCAAGATCTCCATGGCGCGGCTCTTGGCCTATCTGTTCGAGGTGACCGAACGCTTCGGCATGCAGACCCGCACCGAGCTGATCCTGCTGCAGCGCACCATGGTCGTCGTCGAGGGCGTGGCGCGGTCTCTGAATCCGCATATCAACATCTGGGATGTCGCCCGGCCGGTGGTGGAAACCTACATCGCCAAGAACGTGGGCGTGCATGCGCTGGCCCGCGACCTGGCCATGACCGCGCGGGTCGTCGCGCGCCTGGGCCCGCGCCTGCCCAAGCTGGCCGAGGCGGCGCTGGTTGCCCAGTCCCAGCCGCCCGAGCCGGGCTTGCGGTCGATGTCGGGCCTGCTGTGGTTCCTCGCCGGGGGCGGCACCGCAGCGCTGTGCATCGCCATCGGCATGCTCATCGCCTCCTAGCGGAGCCCGAGCGGCGGAGTTCCGCCGCAGGTGGTGCGCCGGATGGCGCCGGCATGGACCTTTTCCTTCCGTTGAGGGTTCATCGGGGAAAGGAGTTCAGAGATGATGAAGACCACGATGATCGCGGCCCTGTGCCTGTCGATGATCTCCGTCCCGGTCCTGGCCGACAAGGGCGGTAGTGGCCGGAACTGGCGCGACCATGGCGGCGACCGTCACGAGGCCCGCCGCGGGGAGGGCCGCGACGGGCGCCTCGAACTGGCGGGCAATCCCGGCAGGGGCAATAACGGCAAGGGCGTGCCCCCGGGGCTGGACAAGAAACCCGGCAACATGCCGCCCGGCCAGTACAAGAAGATCCATGGCGACCGGATCGACTGGCGCGACTACCGGCTGCCTCGGCCGCCGGAGGGCCAGATCTATGTCCGTCAGGGCGACCAGCTGTATCGGGTCATGCGCGACACGATGATCGTCGCGGCCGCGCTGGGGGTGGTCTCGCAATACCTGCGCTGATCACTATTTCCGCCGCTTCGGGGCGGATCCCTTTCCCGAGGCCCAGGGCATCCACATCTCCATCCACGCCTCGGTTCCGGTATTCACCGCCTCGGTCCACTGGGCCTGCCAGGTCCTCATCATCGCCTTCTGCTGGCGCGTGACCTCGGCGGACCATTCGGCCCGGGCGGCGTTGGAGGCCCTGTGATATTCGCTGAGCCAGGCGCTCATGAAGGGGTTCTTCTTGACCATGACCGTCTCCGGAACGAAGTGAACGGTCCATCCTAGCACGGATCGCCCCGCCGGGGCGACCGCCGGCGCGCCATCTCAGTAACCGGCGGCGCGGTCGACGCGGTAAAGCAGCGGCGCGCCCGCCTCGGCGCGGCGGATATTGGCCGCGATCACCCGCGATGCGGTCTCGGGCCGGGTCTCGGCGGCGATATGCGGCGTGACGGTGACCCGGGGATGCTGCCAGAACGGATGATCGGCGGGCAGGGGCTCGGTGCGGAACGTGTCTAGGGTGGCATGGCCCAGATGGCCGTCATCCAGCGCCGCCAGCAAGGCGGCCTCGTCGATCAGCGCCCCGCGACCCGGATTGATCACCACCGCGCCGGGGGGCAGGGCGGCGATGCTCTGCGGGTTCAGGATGTCCTCGGTCTCGGGCGTGCGCGGCAGCAACAGCACCAGGATCTCGGCCCGCTCCAGCGCCTGCTGCAGCCCCTCCTGCCCGGAGAGGCAGGTGATGCCCGCGATCCGCCGGGGGCGGCGGCTCCAGCCCGCCACGTCGAAGCGCAGCGCCGCCAGGGCGGTCGCGCAAGCGCTGCCCAGCTCTCCGAGGCCCAGCACCGTCACCCGGCGGTCGCGCGCCAGCGGCGGCACGGCCTTCTCCCAGCGCGTGGCGCCGATGAATCCGTCGATCCCCAGGTGATGGCGCAGCACATGGCCGGTGACATATTCCACCATACCCTCGGTCAGGCTGTCATCCACCATCCGCGCCAGGGGCTGGGTCAGGGTCGGATTGCCGGTGATCGTCTCCACCCCCGCCCAGAGGCTGAGCACCGCGCGGGCGCGGGTGAAGGGGGTGAAGTCGCTGACCGTGCCGGGCAGGAAGACCAGGTAATCCACCGCTGCCGGATCGGGACAGTCCGGCGAGACCCGCGCCGCGATTCCCTCGGCCGCCAGGGCGTCGCGCAGCGGGGTTTCGTAGCGCGCCCAGTCCTCGGGGCCGCCGGTGAAGAACACGTTGGGGGTCATTGCAGGTTACCTCGGTCGGTGGACATGGGCGCTCTGGACGAGGCCGAAGGCGGCCAGGATCACCATCATCGCCGAGCCGCCATAGCTGACCAGCGGCAGGGGCACGCCCACCACCGGCGCCATGCCCATCACCATCGCCATGTTGACGGAGAAGAACAGGAAGAAGGCCGAGGCGATGCCCAGGATCAGCAGCGAGGAGAACCGGTCGCGATTGGCCATGGCCGAGACGTAGCAGAAGACCAGCACCAGCGCGTAGAGCCCCAGCAGGGAGGAGGCCCCGACGAAGCCGAATTCCTCGGCCAGGGTGGTGAAGATGAAATCGGTGTGCTTCTCGGGCAGGAAGTTCAGCCGCGACTGCGTCCCCTGCATGAAGCCCCGCCCGGTCCAGCCGCCCGATCCCAGCGCGATGGTCGCCTGGGTGATGTGATAGCCCGCGCCCAGCGGGTCGCTGGTCGGGTCCAGGAAGGTGTCGATGCGGCGGAACTGGTAGTCGCGGATCAGCTGCCAGTCGGTCCCGCGCGAGGCCATGACCGCCCAGACCAGCGAGACGCCCGAGGCGATGACCGCCAGGAAATAGCCCCAGTGCACGCCGGCGAACCACATGATGAACCCGCCCCCCGCCAGCAGCAGGATGGCGGTGCCCAGGTCGGGCTGCTTCAGCACCAGCGCGGTGGGCACGAGGATCAGCAGGATCGGCGGCAGCATCCACAAGGGGCGGCTGACCTTGTCGATGTCGAGCCAGTCGTAATAGGCCGCCAGAACCATGATCAGCGCGATCTTCATCAGCTCCGAGGGCTGAAGCTGGAAGAACCCCAGGTCGATCCAGCGCTGCGCGCCCATGCCGATCTCGCCCATGATCTCCACCGCGATCAGCAGCAGGAGCGCGACCGCGTAGGCGACGAAGGAGATGTTGCGCCAGAACCAGATCGGCACCATCGCGACGAACAGCATCACCACCATTCCCGCGGCGAAACGTTCCATCTGCGGCTCCATCCACGGCCGCGGCGATCCGCCGGCCACGGAATAGAGCATCAGGAACCCGACCGAGCAGATCGCGCTGAGCAGGAAGACCAGCGGCCAGTTCAGGTACAGCACCTTGCGCAGGCCCGAGGGCACCGTCCTGACCGCGTATTCGAGATAGCTCATGCCCGGCTCTTTCCGTGCTTCTCGCGGAACTGGGGCCGCATCGGCATCGCCTCGAACCGCGCCGCCACCTCGTCGCGCTGCGAGGAGGGGTAGGCCGATAGCGGCGGCACCCCGCCGGTCATGGCGGCCAGCAGCACGTCGCGCGCGATCGGCGCGGAGATCCCCGAGCCCGATCCCCCGTGCTCGACGATCACCGCGACGGCGTAATGCGGATCCGGGACCGGGCCATAGGCCACGAACAGCGCGTGGTCGCGCCGGTTCCAGGGAAGCTGGTCGTTGCGTGTGACGCCGCGGGCGCGCTCGGCCTTGGAAATGTTGCGCACCTGGCTGGTGCCGGACTTGCCCGCGATGCGCAGCGCCTCATCGGCGACGCGGCTGCCATAGCCGGTGCCGCGATTGGTGTTGCTGACCGCATCCATCCCCGCCTGCACCGCCCGCAGGTTGCGGGGGTTCAGCCCCAGGGGTTCGGCGCTGACCGGCTGTTCCACCCCGTCTATGGTCTTGATCAGCCGCGGCATCACCGCGTTGCCGCTGGCGATGCGGGCGGTCATGACGGCCAGCTGCAGCGGCGAGGCCAGCACGTAGCCCTGGCCGATCGAGGCATTGATCGTGTCGCCGATGCGCCACTCCTGGCCATAGCTGCGGCGTTTCCAGTCCTTGTCGGGGGCGATCCCCTCGGCGATGGCCGAAAGCGGCAGGTCGAAGCGCGTGCCCAGCCCCAGCCGCTTTGCCATCGCGGCGATCCGGTCGATGCCGACCTTCTGGGCGATCTCGTAATAGTAGACGTCGCAGCTCTGCTGCAGCGAGGCGGTGAGGTTCATCATGCCGTGCCCGCCGGAGCGCCAGCAATGGAAGCGCCGCCCGCCGGTCTCCAGGTAGCCCGGGCAGTATTCGCGGCTGTCGGGGGTGATGATGCCCGCCTCCAGCCCGGCCAGGGCGACGACCATCTTGAAGGTGGAGCCGGGCGGGTAGGCGCCCTGGACGGTCTTGGAGGCCAGCGGGCGGTAGCTGTTCTCGGTCAGCGACCGGTAATCGGCGACCGAGATGCCGCGCACGAAGAGGTTGGGGTCGAAGCTGGGCGAGGAGACGGCGGCGGCGATGTCGCCGTTGCGGGTGTCGATCACCACCACCCCCGCGCTTTCCCCCTCCAGCCTGGCCTGGGTGAAGTTCTGCAGCCCGGCATCGATGGTCAGCTGCAGGTTGCGCCCCGAGGCGCCTTCGCTGCGCGACAGCTCCCGCATCACCCGGCCGACGGCATTCACCTCGATCTGGCTGGCGCCAGCCTTGCCGCGCAGGACATCCTCCATCCGCGCCTCGACGCCGGACTTGCCGATCTGGAATTTCGGGATCTGCAGCAGCGGGTCGGGATGCTCCAGCTTCGACAGGTCGTAATCGCTGACCGGGCCCACATAGCCGATGACATGGGCGAAGTCCTGGCCCAGCGGATAGCCCCGCGTCTGGCCCACCTCGGGGCGCACGCCAGGCAGGGCCGGGGCATTGATCGCGACCCGCGCGAGATCCTCCCATGGCAGCTGGTCGCGGACCGTCACCGGCACGAAGGCCGAGCGGCGCGCCACCTCGCGCAGCGTGCGCTCTATATCCGCCTCCTCCAGCGGGATCAGCCCGCTCAGGCGGCGCAGCACCGCCTCCACGTCGCCGGCATCCTCGCGGACGATCACCACGCGGTAATTCTGGTCGTTCTCGGCGATGGGGCGGCCGTTGCGGTCGAAGATCAGCCCGCGCTGCGGCGCCAGAAGCCGCACGTTGATGCGGTTCTCCTCGGCCAGGAGACGGTATTCGTCGGCCTGCTCGACCTGCATGTGGCGCAGCCGGAAGCCCAGCGTGCCCATCACGGCAAGCTGCAGCCCGCCCAGCACCAGCCCGCGGCGGGTGACGATCCCCGCGCTTCGTTCGACATCTTTCTCCGAGCGTCTCATGTGCGTGTCCTTCGGATCACTCCCTGAGGGTAGTCGAGGCGCCGGACCCCGGCAAGGCGCAGCCCCAGCGCGGTCAGCGGATAGGACAGGATCGTGACCGCCGTCGCGGCCAGCATGTCCGCCAGCGGCGCGTGCCGCGCCAGGGTCACGGTCATGGCCAGCCAGTCGGCCAGCGACATGGCGAAGATCACCGTCCCCGCCAGCGCCCATTCCGCCACCACGCCCAGCGGGCGCCCGGTCCGGCGCCGCGCGCGCAGCACCTCGGAGCCGGCGACCATCAGCGCGGCCCAGAGCCCCGGCGGGCGCTGCAGCATCAGATCGGCGGTCAGCATCACCCCCGCGATCAGCAGCACCGGCACCTGCTCGGGCCGCCGCAGCACCCAGGCAAGGGTCAGCGCGCTCAGCAGGTCCGGCCCCGGCCATCCGCCCGGCTCGATCCATAGCGGCATCAGCAGCACCGCCATCGCCGCCAGCGCGATCGCGGCATAGGCGGCGCGCGCCAGCCAGAGCCCCGCCCCGCGCGACCTAGCCATCGGGCAGATGCGGGCCCTGCATCTCCAGCCCGTCGATATGGGGATCGGGCGCCACCAGGGAGCCGGGATCGCCGATCTGTTCGCGCTGCGGCGTGCGCAGCACCTGCACCACCTCGAGGCGCGAGTAATCCGCCGCCAGCCGCACCCGCAGCCGGCCGTCGGGCGTCTGCGCGACCTGGCCGACCAGCAGCCCCGGCGGCAGCACGCCGCCCGCGCCCGAGGTCACCACCCGGTCGCCCGGCCGCACCAGCTCGGCGCTTTCGAGGAACTCGATGAAGGGCGCGACCGAGTTGTCGCCCTGCAGCAGCGCCTTCTGCCCCGAGGGCTGGATCGTCACCGGCACGGCAGAGTTCGAGTCGGTCAGCAGCAGCACCCGCGAGGTGTTGCGCGCCACGCCCGAGATGCGGCCGACCACGCCCAGCCCGTCCATCACCGCCCAGCCGTCGCGGATCCGGTCATGCGCGCCGATATTGATCAGCACCGACTGCCGGAAGGGCGAGCCGGAATCGGCCAGCACGATGCCGCTGACATAGGTCAGCTCGGGGTCGAGCCGGAGGTTGTTGAGGTCCAGCAGCTTGGCATTGCGCTGTTCCAGCTGGATCGCCGCCTCGCGCCAGGCCTTCATCTGCTGCAGCTCGCGGCGCAGCTGCTGGTTCTGCTCGTAGAGTCGGTCGTAGGACTGGAAATCCTCGGCGATCTTGCCCGCCCAGGTCAGCGGCGCGGTGACGAAGGCGAAGCGCGGGGCCAGGTCGTCGATCACCGCCATGCGCAGCCTCTCGGCGCGCGGGCTGTCGATGCGCCAGAACAGGAAGATGCCCAGCAGGAACAGCACCAGCAGCCCGACCAGGATGCGTCTGATCGGGCGGGTATAGGTGGCGCTGCCGTCCTTGTCCTGTGCCAAGCCAGTCCTCTCGACCGGGGCGGACCCCGGTCAGCTTTGCGCGCTCAGCTGTCGTAATCGATCACGTGGCGCAGCAGGTTCTCGTATTCCAGCGCCTTGCCGGTGCCGAGCGCGACGCAGTTCAGCGATTCCTCGGCCACCGAGACGGCCAGGCCGGTCTGCTCGCGCAGCGCCATGTCCAGGTCGCCCAGAAGCGCGCCGCCCCCGGTCAGCATCACGCCGCGATCGACGATGTCGGCGGCCAGGTCCGGAGGCGTGGCCTCCAGCGCGCTCATCACCGCCTCGGTGATCTGCTGCACCGGCTCGGCCAGCGCGTCGGCGACCTGCGCCTGGGTGATCTCGATCTCCTTCGGCACGCCGTTCAAGAGGTCGCGGCCGCGGATCTGCATCGAGGCGCCGCGCCCGTCATCGGGCATGCGGGCGGTGCCGATCGTGGTCTTGATCCGCTCGGCCGTCGCCTCCCCGATCAGCAGGTTGTGCTGGCGGCGCAGGTAGCTGATGATCGCCTCGTCCATGCGGTCGCCGCCGACCCGGACCGAGCGGGCATAGACGATGTCGCCGAGGCTCAGCACCGCCACCTCGGTGGTGCCGCCGCCGATATCGACGACCATGTTGCCGGTCGGATCGGTGATCGGCATTCCCGCGCCGATGGCGGCCGAGATCGGTTCCGCGATCAGCCCGGCGCGGCGCGCCCCCGCCGACAGCACCGACTGGCGGATCGCGCGTTTCTCCACCGGGGTGGCGCCATGGGGCACGCAGACGATGATCTTGGGCTTGGAAAACGTGGTGCGGCGGGCGACCTTGCGGATGAAATGCTTGATCATTTCCTCGGCGACGTCGAAATCGGCGATGACGCCCTCGCGCATCGGCCGGATCGCCTCGATCGAGCCGGGGGTCCGGCCCAGCATCAGCTTGGCATCCTCGCCATAGGCCAGCACCTTCTTGACGCCGTCCTTGACGTGATAGGCGACCACGGAGGGTTCGTTCAGAATGACCCCGCGCCCCTTCACGTAGACCAGCGTGTTCGCCGTGCCGAGGTCGATCGCCATGTCAGACGAGAACAGTCCGCCGAAAAGTCCCATGCGCTGAGGTCCTGTGTGCTGCCCGTGGATACGTTTGTGGTCCGCCGAGTCTGAGCCGCCGGACTGCGCGGCCTTATAAGGAGGGGCGGGCGCCGGCGAAAGGGGCAGATGCGCGCCCCCGCCGCTTTCCGCCCCGCCCGGCGGGCGATCTTCCGCCGGGGGGCGGAAAAAACTGCCGCAAAACCCGGCGCGGGCGGAACCGGGCCGCTCAGCCGCGGACCGCCTCGAACCGCAGCCGGACGTAATCCGCCTGCGCGGTGCCGGTCTCGTCGGTCAGGACCGCCAGGCGGCGGGCGCAATCGGCGATGACCCTGTCTGCCGTGGCCGCATCGAGCCCGCCCAGGAAGGGGGCGCCGAAGGTTGCCAGCCACCCCGCCCAGCCGGTGGGCAGCGGCGTCGGCCGCGGAACAAGCGCGATGCGCAGCACGCGGAAGCCCGCCCGTTCCAGCCGCGCCGCCTGCACCGCCGGGGTGGGGAAGTCCCAAGGCTCGGCGGCGGGACCGGCGCCTGCCGCCTCCAGCGCGGCGCCGAGCGCCAGGCGGATCGCCGCGACATTGCCGAATCCGCCCTGTTCGGCGACCAGCCGCCCGCCGGGCCGGAGCGCGGCGAAGGCGTTTGCCAGCACCGGCTGCGGATCGCGGATCCAGTGCAGCGCGGCATTGGAGAAGACCGCGTCATAGGCGGAGGTGCCGAAAGGCGCGCGCGCATCCTGTTCCAGCACGTCCAGCCCGCGCCCCCGCGCGGCGGCCGCCATGGACGGGTCGGGTTCCAGCCCGGTGACGGTGGCGCCTGCCGCGGCGATGCGCGCGCTCAGCACGCCGTCGCCGCAGCCCAGGTCCAGGATCGCCTCGCCCGGACGGGGGGCGAGGGCGGCGAATATGTCGGCGCCGCGTTCGGCGACGAAGCCCGCGTGATGCGCATAGGCATCCGCATCCCAGGCCTGTCCGGCCCGGGGCGTGTCATGATCGCTCATGGGAGAAACCGGCGAGGCGCGGGGCCTCAGCCGACATCCTTGTAGCTGACGGGGCGGCCGCTGTCGCGCTTGACCAGCAGGCGGTTCAGCGCGCCGACATAGGCCTTGCAGGAAGCGACGACCGTGTCGGTATCGGCGCTCTGGCCGGTGACGATGCGGCCGTCCTCCTCCATCCGCACGCTGACCGTGGCCTGCGCGTCGGTGCCCTCGGTCACGGCATGGACCTGGTAGAGCTGCAGCCGGGCATTGTGCGGCACCAGCGCCTTGACGGCGTTGAAGGCGGCATCCACCGGCCCGTCGCCCTGGGCGGTCACCTGCCGGTCGGTGCCGTCGATGGTCAGGATCAGGTCGGCCGATTGCGGCGCCTCGGTGCCGCAGATCACGCGCAGGAACTTGACCTGGATGCGGTCCAGCTCCTCGCCCGCCACGGTGTCGCGCATCAGCGCCACCAGATCCTCGTCATAGACCTCCTTCTTGCGGTCGGCGAGCGCCTTGAACCGCACGAAGACATCGGCCAGCTGGTTGTCGGCCAGCTCGTAGCCCAGGTCCTTCAGCTTCTGGCGCAGCGCGGCGCGGCCGGAATGCTTGCCCATCACCAGGTTGGTTTCGGTCAGGCCGATATCGGCGGGGCGCATGATCTCGAAGGTCTCGGCATTCTTCAGCATCCCGTCCTGGTGGATGCCGGATTCATGCGCGAAGGCGTTCTTGCCGACCACCGCCTTGTTGTACTGCACCGGGAAGCCCGAGACATTGGCGACCAGGCGGCTGGCCTTCATGATCTTGGTCGTGTCGATGCCGGTGGCGAAGGGCATGACGTCGTTCCTGACCTTCAGCGCCATCACGACCTCTTCCAGCGCGGTATTGCCCGCGCGTTCGCCCAGCCCGTTGATCGTGCATTCGATCTGCCGCGCGCCCGCCTCGACCGCGGCCAGCGAGTTGGCCGTCGCCATGCCCAGGTCGTTGTGGCAATGGGTGGCAAAGATGATCTCGTCGGCGCCGGGGACGTCATTGACCAGCATCTCGATGATCCTGGCGCTTTCGCGCGGGGTGGTGTAGCCCACGGTATCGGGGATGTTGATCGTCGTGGCGCCGGCCTTGATCGCGATCTCGACCACCTTCTTCAGATAGTCATGCTCGGTGCGGATCGCGTCCATCGGCGACCACTGCACGTTGTCGCAGAGGTTGCGCGCATGGGTGACGGTGGCGTGGATCTTCTCCGCCATCGCGTCCTGGCTCAGCTGGGTGATGTCGCGATGCAGCGGCGAGGTGCCGATGAAGGTGTGGATGCGCGGACGGGCGGCGTGCTTCACGGCCTCCCAGGCGCGGTCGATATCCTTGAAATTCGCGCGGGCCAGGCCGCAGATCACGGAATTGACGGAATTCTTCGCGATCTCGCTGACCGCGGCGAAGTCGCCCTCGGAGGCGATGGGAAAGCCTGCCTCGATGATGTCGACGCCCATCTCGTCCAGGAGCGCGGCGATCTCCAGCTTCTCGGCATGGGTCATGGTGGCGCCGGGGCTCTGCTCGCCATCGCGCAGGGTGGTGTCGAAAATCAGCACGCGGGGCTGGTCGGTCATGGGACTTGTCCTGTCTTGCGCCTCGGGGGGCGCGGTCTCTCTTCTCGGTGATGTGGTGCGGCGCGGCGTCTACCCCTGAGCGGTCGCGCCGAATGGCACGCTCAGAGGCGCGTAAGGAGGAGAAGAGCCAGGGACAGGGTCTGTGCGCGATGTGCCATGCCCGGGGTTATAGCGGCTGGTCCGTGAATGAAAAGCGAAAACTGCCCCGGCGGGGCGATGGACCTGCCCCGGCGGATCGCCTAAGCCTTGGCCCGGCAGAGGCAGGGGAAGAGCGATGCGCTGGGGTCTGGCTGTGATCGGGGCATGTCTGGCGGTGATCTTCGCACCGCTGCTGTGGCTGTGGCTGACCGTGCCGATCCGCACGGTGGACAGTGCCGCGCCCGCCGATGCGGCGGTGATCTTCGGGGCGCTGGTCCGGGACGGCGCGATCTCGCCGCTGCATGCCGAGCGGCTGGAGACGGGCGTCGCGCTCTACCGCGCGGGCAAGGCGCAGGTCATCGTCGTCTCCAACGCGCAGCGCGCGGCAACCATTATGAAGGATTTCCTGCTGGAGCAGGATGTGCCCGAGGCGCGGATCGAGATCGACGGCGCGGCGGTCTCCACGCCCGATACCTGCGTCAGCGAGGCGGCCCGGGCCGAGCCGCGCGAGATCCTGCTGGTCAGCCAGGCCTATCACCTGCCGCGCATCGCGCTGCAATGCCGGCGGCTGGGCGTGTCGGGCCAGTATGTCGCCGCGATCCGGCAGACGGGGGAGGACGGGACTTCCCTCTGGACCAAGATCCGCGTGCGGAGCCTGCGCCATACGCGCGAGGCGCTGCTGGTCTGGGCCGAACTGCTGGGCAAGTACCGGGAACTGGAACGGACGGTCCCGCAATAGCCCGAACGCAAACGGCCCCCGCATCGCGGAGGCCGTGGCGGATCATGGCAGGGGCGGGCCGGGCGGCCGGCGGGATCACATCAGCTCGCGCACATCGGTCAGGTGGCCGGTGACGGCCGCCGCCGCGGCCATGGCCGGGCTCATCAGGTGGGTGCGCCCGCCGCGGCCCTGGCGGCCCTCGAAATTGCGGTTCGAGGTCGCCGCGCAGCGTTCGCCGGGGGCGAGCTGGTCGGGATTCATCGCCAGGCACATGGAACAGCCCGCCAGGCGCCATTCGAATCCCGCCTCGCGGAAGATGTCGGCCAGGCCTTCCTCTTCCGCCTGGGCGCGCACGACGCCGGATCCGGGAACGACCATGGCGCGCATGCCGTCCTTGATCTTCTTGCCCTTCACGATGGCCGCCGCGGCGCGCAGATCCTCGATCCGGCCATTGGTGCAGGAGCCGATGAAGACCGTGTCGATCCTGACATCCTCCAGCTTCATGCCGGGGGTCAGGCCCATGTAGTCGAGCGACCGGCGGGCCGCCTCGATCTTGCCGCCGGTGAAATCCTCGGGGGAGGGGACCAGCGCGGTGATCGGCAGGACATCCTCGGGCGAGGTGCCCCAGGTGACGACCGGCGCGATATCCTCGCCCGCGATGGTGACGACCTTGTCCCAATGCGCGTCCTCGTCCGAGAACAGCGTCTTCCACCAGGCGACGGCCTTGTCCCAGTCCTCGGGCTTGGGCGCGTGCGGGCGGCCCTTGACGTAGTCGAAGGTCTTTTCGTCCGGCGCGATCAGGCCTGCGCGGGCGCCGCCCTCGATCGCCATGTTGCAGACGGTCATGCGGCCTTCCATCGACAGGTCGCGGATCGCCTCGCCGCAATACTCGATCACGTAGCCGGTGCCGCCGGCGGTGCCGGTGCGGCCGATCACCGACAGGGTGATGTCCTTGGCGGTGACGCCCGGGCGCAGCTTGCCGGTGATCTCCACCTTCATGTTCTTCGATTTCGTCTGGATCAGCGTCTGCGTGGCCAGGACATGTTCGACCTCGGAGGTGCCGATGCCATGGGCCAGCGCGCCGAAGGCGCCGTGGGTCGCGGTGTGGCTGTCGCCGCAGACCACGGTCATGCCCGGCAGGGTCCAGCCCTGTTCGGGGCCGACGATATGCACGATGCCCTGGCGGATGTCGGAGACGGGATAGTAGTTGATCCCGAAATCGCGGGCGTTCTTGTCCAGCGCCTCGACCTGGATGCGGCTTTCGGGGTTGGTGATGCCGGTGACGCGGTCCTCGGTGGTGGGGACGTTGTGGTCCGGCACCGCGATGGTCTTCTCCGGCGCCCGCACCTTGCGGCCCGCCATGCGCAGGCCCTCGAAGGCCTGCGGGCTGGTCACTTCATGGACCAGGTGGCGGTCGATATACAGCAGGCATGTGCCGTCCTCGGCCTCATGGGCCAGGTGGGCATCCCAGATCTTGTCATACAGGGTTTTCGGCGTGGCGGTGGTCATCGGCAACATCTCCGAACGGGTCGACTTCTAGCTAGGGGGGCTGGGCTGAATCCGGGGCGCTACGGCCCCGTCATAGCCCGGCAAGTACCGTGCAGCGCTGGCCGAAGAAGCGCCACGGCAGGCGGCGCCGGTCGGCGATATCCGTGATCGGTGTCATGGTGCATCGTCTAGCCGGCGCGTCGGTGCGCCGCAAGAGAGCGCGCCGCGGGCAATCGCGGCAGCGTGCGCAGCTCTGCGTTTACAGCCGCTGCCGCGGGGAGTAAGTCCAGTGCATGACTGCTTCGTTTCTCCGCCGCGGCTTTGCCGGTCTCGCCCTTCTGACCCTGTTGACGGCCTGTGCGCCCAAGCCCTGGGACGATCCGATCCAGGTCACCCAGCTGGTCCGGCTGGAGCCCGGGGATTTCCGCGTCCGCACCCAGATCCCCGCCGGGCTGGGCGAGACGGGGCAGGCGCTGTTCCACTGGACGATCGTCACGCATGACGACCAGGCGGAGTCGGTCGAGGATCTTGAAATGGTGCGCGTCGGCGATCCGGTGCCGCAGGGCAACGGCATGACCGAAGTGACCTACAAGCTGACGCCGGCGGGCTACAAGACCTTCCAGACCCAGCAGATCCGCCAGCGCGCGCAGCTCTTGGCGGGCTATTACTACCTGGGGGTCGCGGTCATTCCCGACCTGTGCCGGATGGCCGGGACGGATGCGCGGCGGGATTACGTGGTCTCGGTGCTGTTCAACGGCAGGAACGGCGAGAAGATCACCACCTTCCGCCTGGATACCCCCGCCTCCGAGATCCAGCCGCAGGTCGGGTTCTGTGTCTGAGCCGCGCCGGTGGGGCGCCGCCCTTGCGGCGGCGGCCGGGCTGCTGGGGCTTGCGGGCTGCGCGGGACCGGCCGCGCAGGACCGCGAGGCGCTGGCCAAGCTGTTCTGGACCCCGCCTGCCAGCCTGGCCGCCGAGACGCGCCTTCCCGAAGGCCTGGGCACGGCAGGGCCGATTCGCCTGGTGATGGTGCTGGAGGAGACCGGCGGCGGTGCGGCGCGCAGCGAGAGCTTCACCCTGGCGCCGCCCGAGGGCGGGGCGCAGGGGCATCGCCTGCGGCGCGCGGATTACCGGCGCTTCAGCCAGTTCCAGAACCGCGTCGTGGCCAGCATCGGGTTGCAGGCGCAGGTGGATGTGGAGCTGATGGTGCCCTATTGCCGCAAGCCTGCACAGGCGCCGGGAAGCGGCGCGCCGGTGGTCGCGCTGGCGGATCTGCGCGACGGCTCGGTCCTGATGTCCAGCGCGGCCCCGGTGAGCGCGCGGGGCATGTATGCGCAGCTTCCTGCCTGTGCCTGATCGGGCGGTCGCGGCGGGGCGGCGCTGGTCCATTGAGGCGACCCGCGTTTTTTGCTATTCTGGTTTCGCAATGAGCGTCGCCTTCACTCCGACGCATGTCCAAGGAGGACAATGTTCTGTCTCTTAGCCATGAGGTGGCGGCGATGACCGCCGCATCTGCATCGCCCCTGCACGGGGCATCCGGGGAACCATCCGGCGACAGCATGCTGGATCAGATCCTCGCCTCCCTCGACTCCGACAAGGCAGAGGACGTGGTCGCCATCGACCTGCGCGGCCGCTCCGAGATGGCGGATCACATGGTGATCGCCACCGGGCGTTCCTCGCGCCAGGTCGCGGCGCTTGCCGAAAAGCTGACCGAACGGGTCAAGACCGCCTTCGGAACCAGCTGCAAGATCGAGGGCAAGGATCACGGCGACTGGGTGCTGATCGATACCGGCGATGTCATCGTCCATATCTTCCGCCCGGAAGTGCGGGAATTCTACCAGCTCGAAAAGATGTGGATGCCGTCGGGGACCGCTGCGCGGAGCTGAGCGATGCGCATCCGGATCTGCGCCACCGGCCGCGTGCGGGGCGGGCCGGAGGCGGCTCTGATCGACGTTTACCTGACCCGTTTCGGCCGGACCGGGCGCAGCCTTTCGCTGGGCCCGGCCGAGCTGCACGAGGTGGAGGCGAAGAAGGGCGGCGCCGCGGAAGAGGCGCGGCTTCTGCTGCGGGGCGTCCCCGACGGCGCGCGGCTGATCGCGCTGGACGAACGCGGGCGGCAGATGGGATCGCCCGATTTCGCCGGCCTGCTGGCCGGCTGGCGCGATGACGGGATCGGCGATGTCGCCTTCGCCATCGGCGGCGCCGAGGGCCATGCGCCCGAATTGCGCGACCGGGCGGATCTGCTGCTGAGTTTCGGGACGATGGTCTGGCCGCATATGCTGGCCCGCGTCATGCTGGCCGAACAGCTGTACCGCGCGGCCACGATCCTGGCCGGATCTCCCTACCACAAGGCATGACGCCGTCCGGATGACGGGCGGCAGCCCGCTCCGGCGCCGCCCGGGCGCGGACCGGGCTATGCCCCCTCCCCGGCAGGAGAGGGGGCGCGCCTTCAGTGATGGCCGCTGAGCACCAGGGTCTGCACCGGCATCAGCAGGGCCTGCATGCGCAGGATGGCGGCATGGACGATGCCCACCGTGTCGATCACGTGCAGTCTGAGATGTTCGAACGTGCCGACATCGTCCTGCGCCAGGCGGTCGTGGTTGGACGTGTAGGCATTGCCCATGCAGGCGCTGCCCGGCGGGATCGGCGCGACCTGTTCGGGCCAGAGCGGTTCCATGAACACCGTCAGCGAGCCGGGCGGCCGGGCGCCGACATCGATCAGCGAATCCGTCGGGCGGAACTGGCCGGCGGAGATCACGTCCTGCACCTCGGTGACGACCATCGGGATCACCTTGAACGGATTGGAGACGCAGACGATCTCCGTCAGCATGCCGGGCCGGATCACCTGGGCGGAAATCTGGTCGAAGCCCGCCGCGTAGCGCAAGCCGTAATTCTCCGTGGCCACCAGCACCCCGGCGGGACGCAGCATCGGGTTGACCACGTCGCCGACGGCCAGGGCGAATTGTTCCACCCGGCCCTTGATCCCGGCCGAGACGACGGTGCGCGCAAGGTTCGCCTCGGCCTCGGCCAACGCGGCCCGGGCGGCATCGCGCTGCGCCGGAAGCAGGGTCGTCACCTTGGCCTCCACCGCCTCCAGGTTGGAGCTGGCCGCGCCCACGGAGCCCTGGCGCTGGTCGACGGTGTTCTGCATGCGGCGGACATCCTGTTCGCTGACCGCGTTCGACCCGCGGTCGAACAGGGTCTGGCGGGTGTCCAGTTCGTCCTGCGCCTGCTGCAGCGCGCCCATGGCGGCGTCCACCTGCCCCTTGGCGGCGGCGATTTCCGAGGCGCCCACGGCGATCGAGGCCTCGACCTCGGCCAGCTGCGACCGGGCGGCCTCGACCGCGGCCTGCTGGCGCGAATCGTCGATCCGGAACAGCGGCTGTCCCGGTTCCACCTCGTCGAAGTTGTTCACCATGATCTCGGTCACGCGGCCGATGGTTTCGGGCATGATCGTGACGGTGCGGTAGAAGGAGGTCACGCTGGTCGTGGCCGGGTGATAGTAGAAAATCACCGTGATCAGCGAGATGGTCAGCACCGCGCAGGAGGTGATCCCGTAGCGCAGTTCGTACCACATGGAATAGAGGTTGATCTCCTTGCCGATCCGCTTGCCCTGCCGGTAGCGGCGGAACAGGTAATCCGGCAGGATCGTCAGCATCGAGCAGAACATGAACTCAAACATGCGGCGGGGTCTCCTTGGCGGGGGCCGGGTCCGCGGGTTCCCCCGACAGGCGCCTGAGCGAGCGCGCCATGGAATTCAGCGGCGAGACGACATCCGGCGGATTGATCGCCGCGATGACGATGGCGATGACCCAGAAGATGTTGTTATGCGTCAGGAGCGCGATCAGCGTCAGGATGCCGATCAGCTGAAGCTGGGTGTGGTTCGCCTTGTGCGCCATCCGGTCGGGGATGGAATGCAGGTTGAGATAGAAGACCCCGATCCCCAGCACGGCGACCACCACGAAGATCGCGATGATCGCGAACAGCGTGTCGGTCTGTCCTGGTCCGGTGATGAAAAATGGCAGGTGCTCCGGCACCAGCCCGTTCGTTGGGTCCGCCATGCAGTGTCTCCCTTGATGGCGCGCCGGTCTCCTGGCGCGCCGGTCCCGTCGGTTCGCAATACCGTCCATAGCCGTATCGGTCCTTTCCCGGAAGCGGTTGCGGGGGCGCGCCGCTGCGGGCGGTGCATCCGGGTCGCGGTGCAGCGAATCACCAGGCTCTCCGCGGCGGGCTTTCCGGGCACCTGCCGCTGAAACGGGCAGATGACCGCTGATTGCGCAGTCTCGGAACGGGCATGGCGCGGGCCTCTTTTCCGGGCCCGGCGCGCGTCGGACGGGCCGTCCCGGGGCGGATGAAATGCCCGCGCGGCGGAGCGCGGCCGTCCCCGTTCCGGCGGGGCGGCCCGGCTCCCGGGGCGCTCTCGGTCCGGGCGGCGGGGCATTGGCGGCCGGGGCGGGCCGGAGCCCGTCAACAAGGGGCCGCCGCATGCAAGTCCCTGAATTTCATGTGGCCGTTACAATATCGCCGGGGCCGGCGAATGGGCCGGGACCCGGCGCGGGCGGGCTTGTGCCGACCCTCGGTCTCATGGCGGCGGCGATGGTGCCGCAACGCGGCAATTCTTCCCGTCTCGATATCGGGATGGGGGAGGGGATGCCATGAAAAGAAGGTTTCCGGTCAATGAACGGACGCCCTCGCTGCCGTGCTGCGCTGCAGCGTGGCAATCTGACACGACGGCGCGGGCGAGGATGTAATTTTCCGGAAAGGGTCAGGGCCTCACCCTCATTTCATGACCAAGCTCGCAGCCATTGTCGCTCCCGCCCTCGCCCTGCTGGCAGCCGCCCCGCCGGTCATGTCAGCAGATCTGACGCTTCTGAGAAGCTTTGAATATGCGGGGCCCTCGGGGCTCAGCTATGACAGCCGCTATTGCGGGATCTGGGTCGCCAGCGAGTCGCGCGACGTGCGGCTGATCACTCCCTGGGGGGATGAGATCATGGGGTTCGAGGCCGGGCTGAGCCGGGTCGATGCGATCGCGATGGACGGGGACGCGCTGGTGCTGTCCGATGGCAACGGCCTGTACCAGCGGGTGGATCGAAGCGGCGCGGCCCTGGGCGAGACCTTCCGCCTGGCGGGGATCCTCACCGATACCGACGGGCTCTATGTCGATCCCGCGTCCGGCGACTACTGGGTCGCCGATGACGGGATCGCCGAGCTGGTGCGCGTCAGCGCCGCGGGCGCGGTCACGCGGCGGGTCGACGGCGCGTCGCAATCCGCCCCGCTGATGGAGCCGCAGGGCATCACCCGCGATCCGCGCTCGGGCCATTTCCTGGTGGTCGACGATGCCGATGCCTCCGACAGCCTGTTCGAATTCGACGCGCAGGGGCGGCTTCTGGACGTGATCCCGCTGGGCGGCGGCGGCTATGACGCCGAGGGGATCACCGTGCAGCCCGATACCGGGACGGTCTTCATCGCCTATGATGACGGGGACAGGATCGCCGCCTTCTCGTATGTGCCGACCGGCGACGACGACATAGGCCCGCTTGCCGCCGCCTCGGCCGAACCCGGCGGCTGTGTCCTGTCGGGCCTGCCGGGGCGGGGCGCCGCGCGGCACGGCTAGGGGACCGGCCGCAGCCAAAAGTCGCGATCCGGCAGCGTGCAACGGGCCTCGCCGCAGGGCGCCATCCGGGCTAGTCTGCGCCGCAGCGGAACCCGGAACGGAGCATGACCGACTATGAAAACCTGGCTGAAATGGCTGCTCGTGGGGGCGGCCTCCGTCGCCTTCGGCATTCTCGCGCTGAGCAACACGGTGCTGGCCTCCGTCTCCGTCACCATCCTGACGGCGATCCTGCTGGTCGTGGCGGGCGTCTTCCAGATCATCGCGGGCTTCACCGACCAGGGCATCGGCAACAAGGTGTGGAACGTCCTTCTGGGGCTGCTGATGCTGGTGCTGGGCATCTCCTTCTGGACCAATCCGCTGGAAGGCGCGGTGTCGCTGGCGCTTTTGGTGACGATCCTGATCGCGGCGGGGGGCATCCTGCGCATGGTGCTGGCCTGGCAGATGCGCCAGACCCGGTATTTCTGGGCGATGCTGGTCTCGGGCGCGGTGTCGATCCTGCTGGCCGCGCTCATCTTCGCGGATTTTCAGACGCTCTCGGTGCAGATCCTCGGCATCTTCCTGGGGATCGAGCTGTGCTTCAACGGCTTCAGCCTGATCGTGCTGGCCTTCTTCCTGCGCCGCCATCCCGAGTTCCTCGACCGGCTCAAGCGGCGCTGAGGGGGCGGGGCGGCTTGTCCTCGGGGCCGGGCTCGGCTAAGCCCGGTTCCGTCAAGACGGGGCGGCAAGGGCTGCCGGTTCCGCGGCAAGGAGGCCAGGATGGAGAAGTTCACCAAGATCACCGGTGTCGCGGCGCCCATGCCGCTGATGAATATCGATACCGACATGATCATTCCCAAGCAGTTCCTGAAGACGATCAAGCGCTCGGGTCTCGGGGTGAACCTGTTCGACGAGATGCGCTATGACGCGGATGGCAACGAGATCCCCGGTTTCGTGCTGAACCAGCCGGCCTATCGCGAGGCCAAGATCATCGTCGCGGGCGACAATTTCGGCTGCGGGTCCTCGCGCGAACACGCGCCCTGGGCGCTGCTGGATTTCGGCATCCGCTGCGTGATCTCCACCAGCTTCGCCGACATCTTCTACAACAACTGCTTCAAGAACGGCATCCTGCCGATCATCCTGCCGCAGGAAGACATCGACAAGCTGATGGACGATGCCGGGCGCGGCGCCAATGCGGTGATCTCGGTCGATCTGGAAAACCAGGTCATCACCGGCCCGGACGGGGGCTCCGTCTCCTTCGAGGTCGATCCCCATCGCAAGCACTGCCTGCTCAACGGGCTCGACGATATCGGACTGACGCTCGAGAAGGCCGCGGCGATCGATGCCTTCGAGGCCAGCGCCGGGGCGGATCGCCCCTGGGTCTGACCCGGATCCGGCAAGACTTCGTTAACCTTGTTGCGGGAGCCTGCGGCCATGTGGCTGCGGGCTCTTTTCCTTTGTCTCTGGGGGGCGGCCGCCCCGGCCGCGGAGCTGCGCGTCGCCGTCTATAACGCGGAGCTCGACCGCGAGGGGCCGGGGCTGTTGCTGCGCGACATCCTGCGCGGCGCAGAGGATGTCGCGGCGGCGGCGGCTCTGATCGCGCGGGTCTCGCCCGATATCCTGCTGCTGACGCGGTTCGATTACGATCTGGACCTTGCCGCCCTGTCGGCCTTCAACGACCGTCTCGGCCCCGCCCGCTATCCGCATCTTTTCGCGCTCAGGCCCAATACCGGCCGGGCGACGGGGCTGGACCTGGACCGCGACGGCCGTCTGGGCGAGCCCGAGGATGCGCAGGGTTTCGGCCGTTTCGCCGGGCAGAACGGCATGGCGATCCTGTCGCGCCATCCTTTCGGTCCCGCGCGGGATTTCAGCGCGCTGCTATGGCGCGACCTGCCCGGCGCGAGGCTGCCGATGGCGGGGGCGGGTCCGTTCTGGGGGGCGGAGGTGCTGGATCACCTGCGGCTGTCCACCACCGGCCATTGGGACGTGCCGGTCGGGATCGGCGACCGGGTTCTGCATCTTCTGGCCTTCCATGCCAGTCCGCCGGTCTTCGACGGGCCGGAGGACCGCAACGGGCTGCGCGCGGCGGAGGAACTGCGGTTCTGGCGGCTCTATCTCGACGGCGCCTTCGGGCCGCCCCCGCCGGTCTTCGTGCTGCTGGGCACGGCTAATATTGATCCCGGCAAGGGGGACGGGCGGCGCGCGGAGATGCGCGCGTTGCTGGAGGATCCGCGGCTGCAGGATCCGGCCCCCGCGGACGGAACAGGCGGCACCGACACGGCCGATTTCGGCGCGGCGCCGGGGCGGCTGCGCACCGACTATCTTCTGCCTGCCGCGGGGATCTCGGTGCAGGCGGCGGGGCTGGCCTGGCCGGAGGCGGCGGAGGGCGGGCGGCACGCGCTGGTCTGGGCCGATCTGCGCCTCCCGCCGCCTTGACGGTCGCCGGGGCAGGGGCTACGCCGCTTGGCGATCGTTTCGAGAGGAGACCCCCATGACGACGCCTTCCCTGTTGATCCTCGCCGGTGACGGCATCGGCCCCGAAGTGATGGCAGAGGTGCGCCGCGTCATCGGCTGGTTCGGCGACAAGCGCGGCCTGACTTTCGACGTGACCGAGGATCTGGTCGGTGGGGCGGCCTATGACGCGCATGGCACGCCTTTGACCGACGAGACGATGGCCAAGGCCCAGTCGGTGGACGCGGTCCTGCTGGGCGCCGTGGGCGGTCCGAAATACGACGCGCTGGATTTCTCGGTGAAGCCCGAGCGCGGCCTGCTGCGCCTGCGCAAGGAGATGGACCTGTTCGCCAACCTGCGCCCGGCCCAGTGTTTCGACGCGCTGGCGGATTTCTCGTCGCTGAAGAAGGACGTGGTCGCCGGGCTCGACATCATGATCGTGCGCGAACTGACCTCGGGCATCTATTTCGGCGAGCCCCGCGGGATCATCACCGAAGGCAACGAGCGCGTGGGCATCAACACGCAGCGCTATACCGAATCCGAGATCGAGCGCGTCGCCCGCAATGCCTTCGAGCTGGCCATGAAGCGCGGCAAGAAGCTGTGTTCCATGGAAAAGGCCAATGTCATGGAATCCGGCGTGCTGTGGCGCGAGGTCGTCACCCGGGTCGGCGCCGACTATCCCGAGGTCGAGCTGAGCCACATGTATGCCGATGCCGGCGCGATGCAGCTGTGCCGCTGGCCCAAGCAGTTCGACGTCATCGTCACCGACAACCTCTTCGGCGACCTGCTGTCGGACGCTGCCGCCATGCTGACCGGCTCGCTCGGGATGCTGCCCTCCGCCTCGCTCGGCGCGCCGATGGAGAACGGCCGTCCCAAGGCGATGTACGAACCCGTGCACGGATCGGCCCCCGACATCGCGGGCCAGGGCAAGGCCAACCCGATCGCCTGCGTGCTCAGCTTTGCCATGGCGCTGCGCTACAGCTTCGATCTGGGCGACGAGGCCGACCGGCTGGAATCCGCGGTCAGCGCCGTGCTGGAAAAGGGCGTGCGCACTGCCGACCTGCTGGGCGAGGAGGGCGTGACGCCGGTCTCCACCACGGGCATGGGGGATGCCATCCTGGCGGCCCTCGACGAAAGTCTCTGATCCGTTCACCCGGATTTTTGAAGAACACGGCTTTACTGCCCCCGGAACCGGTGCGACGGTTCCGGGGGCGGAACTTTTTCTGCACCTGCGAAATGTATCTATCTGTACGGACGCGAATCCCCGCAAGAGGTATCATGTCGTTTGCCAAGTCCCCGACGGTGCAGGGTGCGCTGTCCTCGCTCGCCGCCTTCGCAATCTTTTCGACCCATGACGTCGTGGTGAAATTCCTGGGCGCGGATTTCTCGTCATTCCAGATCGTGTTCTTCTCGGTGCTCTTCGGCTTTCCCGTGGTGACGGTGATGCTGATGCGCGACCGCACCGACGGCAACCTGCGGCCGCGCTATCCGCTATGGACCGGGCTGCGGACGGTGGCGCAGGTGACCACCTCTGTCTGCGTCTTCTACGCCTTCTCGGCGCTGCCGATGGCGCAGACCTACGCGATCCTCTTCGCGACGCCGCTGCTGATCACGCTGCTGGCCATCCCGATGCTGGGCGAGAAGGTCGGCTGGCAGCGCGGGGCGGCGGTGCTGGCGGGTCTGGCCGGGGTGATGGTGGTGCTGCAGCCCGGCTCGACCCAGCTGACCCTGGGACATGCCGCGGCGCTGGTCGGGGCCTTCTCGGGCTCCTTCGCGGCGGTCATCATGCGCAAGGTCGGCCGCGACGAACGCAACGCGGTGCTGATGCTTTATCCGATGGTCGCCAATTTCCTGGTGATGGGGGCGGTTCTGCCCTTCGTCTACCAGCCGGTGCATGTCCAGCATCTGGGCGGGTTCTTCATGATGGCGGTGCTGGGATTCTCGGCGACGCTCCTGCAGATCCTGGCCTATCGCACGGCCTCGGCCGTGACGGTGGCGCCGATGCAGTATTCCCAGATCATCTGGGCGGCGCTGTACGGCTACCTGTTCTTCAGCGAGAATGTCGACTGGAACACTGTCCTGGGGGCCGCGATCATCATTGCCAGCGGTGTCTTCATCGTCCTGCGCGAGGATTCCAAGCCCGGATCCGGCGCCCCGGTCCTGTCCACCCGCGGCCGGTACGTGCAGGGCACGCTGCCGCGGCTGGGCAGCATGGCGCGGCTGGTGAAAAGATCCCGCATTCCGGCGGAATAGTCGAATTCGGGCCTTGCGCTCCCCGGCGCGGGGCTGTAGATCGCCGCTACTTGATCGGAGTGTAGCTCAGCCTGGTAGAGCACTGTCTTCGGGAGGCAGGGGTCGGAGGTTCGAATCCTCTCACTCCGACCAAGTCAAATCAGGGTTTCGACCCTGATGCCAGATGCCCCCAAAATTCCCTGATCCGCGAGGCCCCGCAACCTGGGGCCGATGATTTCTTTCGCCGACATGAAACCCCGCCAGCAGGTGCGCGTGCGACCGGGTTGATGGCGTTGGCGAGATTTGCGCGGGGCAAACCGCCAAAGCCCCTTTTCGGCACCCTCCGGGAACCCTGCCGCGCTGTTGCCGGGGCGGGGCTGGCGGTCGGCCGCGTCCTGCCACCGGGCGAGGAGGCTTTCGTCGTCCGGGCCAGCCCTGGTTCATGTTGCTGCGGATGCCGCCGCAAGGTCGAAGGCTTGGCCTCGGCAGGGTAACGAGGAACGGCCATATGGCGCGGCCGCCAGCAAGGTTCCGATCGCGCTGACGGGATCACGAGCGAAACCAGACAACTCGGTCTTCGGGCGGTCCCGGGCCGGGGTGCAGGTCAACCGAATGGCAGAGGTTCCGGAAATTTGCAGGAGCGTGGGGCCCCAGGTCAGTCCCTGTTTCCTCCTCGTCGTAAGCGGTGCTCCCGGATCACTTGATCTCAGGTTGACGGCTTGAAATTCCACGGCAGAAGTTCGTCGATCCGTTTCTGCGGATGTCCGGCGGCGATCGCCTCCAGCGTGGCCTTGAGATAGGCGAAGGGCTCGACGCCGTTGATCTTCGCCGTCTCGATCAGCGAGGCAATGCGGCCCCAGGCACGGCCGCCCTCGTCATGGCCCGCGAACAGCGCGTTCTTTCGGTTCAAAGCAATCGGGCGGATCAGGTTCTCCACGGAATTGGAGTCGATCTCGACCCGGCCGTCTTTCAGGAAGGTCTGCAGGCTGACCTTGCCCCCGGATCCCGGACTGGGAGTTAGATTACTCGCAG
>NZ_JACVXA010000041.1 GCF_014903745.1 Mangrovicoccus algicola
GGGACCCCCGGTCGCGGCGCGGCCGGGGCCGGAGGCGGGACAGGCTCCGCGGCGGGCCCGGCCGGTTCCGCGGGCGCCATGGGCAGCGCGGTGTCGAGCGTGACGATATTGCCCGGATGCGGGGCGGCCACCACCTCCCGCCCGTCCGGGGCAGGCGGCGCGGCCCCCAGCCCGAACCAGGCGGTCCCCTCGAAGGGATCGTCCGCGGCGGGCAGGGCGGCGACGCCGAGCGGGCGGAAACCATGGGCCGCGCAGAATTCCTCGACCTCGGCGAGGGTCTGCGCGGGCAGGGCGGCCGCGTCGATCCCCGCGCCGCTGCGGCGCCAGTCGATGCGCAGCTCCGCGACCGGGTAGGGGGTGGCGTCTTCCAGCATGCGGCGGATATGCGCCGCGACCTGCCCGGGCGCGGCGCCGACGCCATCGGCATCCAGCCTGCGCCACATGACCTGGTCGGCCGGGATGCAGATCAGGGAATCAAGCGCCTCGCTGTCGGAGAAGCTCTGGGCGATGCGCCGCAGGACGGCCATCTGGAGCCCCAGATTGCGGCCCTCCAGCGAGACACGGCCGAGACGCTGCCAGCCGTCATCGCTGCTGACATAAAGGACCACCTCCGAGGTGGACAGGGACAGGGCCAGGTTCGGTCGCATGTTTCCGCTCTATGCCTGGTTTTCGGCAGGCTTGGTTTTTCTTCCATATAGCATGTTCGGGTATGCCGACACTATATCCGGTAAACACTGCATTGGGGAAAACTCCCGGGAGGCAAGAAAATGCGGCAGGTAATGGCAGCGGCGCTGATGGGAACGATGGCCGGGGCGCTGATCGCGCCCGCAGCGGTCCATGCCCAGGGCCAGGCGGAGCTGGCGGTGACGGGCACGGGCGAGATCCAGGTGGTGCCGGACATGGCGACGGTCACCCTGGGCGTCGAGGAACAGGGCATGACCGCCGAGGAGGCGATGACGGCCGCCTCGGACAAGATCGCGGCCGTGCTGGCCGTCGTGGCGGAGGCCGGCGTCGCGCCGGAAGACGTGCAGACCGCCGGGCTGACGCTGAACCCGGTCTACGAGACGCCGCGCGATGACGTGAACCGTCCCCCGCGCATCCTGGGCTTCGAGGCGGGCAGCACGCTGCGCGTGACGGTGCGCGACCTGGACGGGCTCGGCGGGATTCTCGACAGCGTCGTGCGCGAGGGGGCCAACACGTTCCGCGGGCTGGATTTCGCGCTTCAGGACCCGGCGATGGCGCATGACGATGCCCGCAGGGAGGCGGTGACGGACGCACTGGCCAAGGCCGCCGTGATCGCCGAGGCGGCGGGCGGCAGCCGCGGGGCGATCCTGTCGATCCGCGAGGAAGGCGCAGGCGCGGTCCGGCCCGAATACAGCGCCCGCATGGTGATGTCGGACGGCGCGATGCCGGTGGCGCCGGGATCGCTGAATGTGACGGAACGGGTGACGATCATCTTCGCCCTCGGCGAGTGACGCCGCAGGGGGCCGCCCGCGGCGCGGCCCCCGACGCCCGGCCTCCGCGGCTCAGGCGGCGGCCAGGGCCCGGTCGAGATCGGCGATCAGGTCGGCCGGATCCTCGATGCCGATCGACATCCGCACCATGTCCGGCGCGGCGCCCGCCGCCACCTGCTGCGCCTCGCTCAGCTGGCGGTGCGTGGTGGAGGCGGGGTGGATGATCAGCGACCGCGTGTCGCCCAGGTTGGCGACATGGGCGAACAGGGTCAGCCGGTCGACCAGCGCCACGCAGGCCTCGTAGCCCCCCTTCACGCCAACGGTGAAGAGCGCGCCGGGACCGCGCGGGCAGATCCGCGAGACCCGCTCCTGCCCGGCAAAGGAGGCCAGCCCCTGATAGCTGACGCGGCTGATCCGCGGATCGGCCTCCAGCCACTGCGCCACCGCCCGCGCGTTGGAGACATGGCGCGCCATCCGCAGGCTCAGCGTCTCGATCCCGCACAGGGTGTAATGCGCGGCCTGCGGGTTCAGCGTCATCCCCAGGTCGCGCAGCCCCACGGCGATGGAATGGAAGGTGAAGGCCATCGGGCCCAGCCCGGCAAAGGTCAGCCCGTGATAGGCGGGCTCGGGCGCCGAGAGCGAGGGAAAGAGGTCCGAGGCGGCCCAGTCGAAGCGGCCGCTGTCGATCACGGCGCCGCCCGTCACCGTGCCGTTGCCGGTGAGGTATTTCGTCATCGAATGCACGACCAGCGTGGCACCGTGATCGAAGGGACGGCACAGCCAGGGCGTGGCCGAGGTGTTGTCGACGATCAGCGGCAGGCCCGCATCGGCGGCAACCGCCGCCACCGCGTCCAGATCGGTGACATGCCCCGCCGGATTGGCGATGGTCTCGCAGAAGATCGCGCGGGTGTCGCCGTCGATGGCCGCCGCGATGGCCCCGGGATCGTCGAAATCCACGAATTTCGCCTCCCAGCCGAAGCGGCGGATGGTCTGGCTGAACTGCGTGACCGTCCCGCCATAGAGCCGCGAGGAGGCCACGACATTGCGCCCCGGCGCCATCAGCGGAAACAGCGCCATGATCTGCGCGGCATGGCCCGAGGAACAGCAGATGCCGCCCGCGCCGCCTTCCAGCGCGGTGATGCGCGCCGCCAGCGCGGAGACCGTCGGATTGGTCAGGCGCGAGTAGATGTAGCCGATTTCCTCCAGGTTGAAGAGCCGCGCGGCATGGGCGGCATCGCGGAACTGGTAGGCGGTGCTTTGATAGACTGGGGTCTGGATCGCGCCGGTGGCCGGGTCGGGCGGGGTGCCGGCATGGACCTGCAGCGTGTCGAAACCGTAGGCGGGTGCATCTGTCATCTGTGTCCTCCCTTGACGGCCAAGGCTTAGGCGCTTGCCCCGGGGGAAGCAACGGCCGCGTCTGCCATGATGCCGAGGGCTATTGCGCGGCGCCCGCGCTTCGTGGATAGCTCGCGCACTGGCCGCTTCGGAGGGATCATGCGACGGCAATTCGGGGGCCTGGCCCTGCTTCTGTGGATCACCTTCCTTCCCGCGCTGGCCCTGGCGGATTGCCTGCCGCCGCAGATGCGCACCGACGAGCGTCCGCCCGGGGAGGGACCGACCGAGGTCACGATCGGCTTTGCCCTGGCGGATTTCCTGGGCGTCAATGACGTGGACCAGAATATCGATGTCGATCTGCGGATGATCATGGAATGGACGGATCCGCGGCTGGCGGGGCAGGCGGGCTGCCGCTTCGGCGTGGCGGAGGTGTGGTTCCCGCCGGTGCTGCTGGGCAATTCCGCGTCGCTGCGCGAGGCGTTCCGCATCACCCGCAACCAGGTCTCCGTCGGCGAGGGCGGGCGGGTGCGCTATGTCCAGCGCTATACCGGCTGGATCTCTTCCTATCACCGGCTCGACCGCTTCCCCTTCGACCGGCAGGATTTCGAGATCCGCGTGCTGGCGCCGGACCTGACGGCCGACGAGCTGGTGCTGGTCCCGGCCGAGGTGCCGCCGCGCATCGCGGCGCGGCTGAATGTCGAGGGCTGGGAGATCGGCGGCGCCTCGCTTTCCGCGCAGCCCCAGCAGCTGACGATCCTCGACCATCCCGCCAGCGTGGCAAGCCTGACCCTGCATGCCGAGCGCGAGGCGACCTATTACATCTATCGCATCCTGCTGCCGCTGAGCTTCGTGGTGGCGATGTCCTGGGCGATCTTCTGGGGGTCGCCGGAACGGTTCGAGTTCCGCATCGGGCTGGGCGCCACGGCGATGCTGACCGCCATCGCCTTCTCGCTGTCGATCGCGGGGCAGCTGCCGCAGCTGGGATATCTGACGCTGATGGACAAGATGTTGATCTGGGCGGTCGGGCTGGTCTTCCTGTCCATGGCGGAATCGCTGGTCTCCTGGCTGATGAACAAGGGCTGGGACGGCCGTCCTTCGGACAAGCGCGGGGCGCGCAGGCTGGACCGGGTGTCGCGCTGGCTGTTCCCGGTGCTGCTCTTCGGCGGATGGGCGGTGATCTGCCTGCTATAGGCCCGCCCGCCCCGCCGCCCGGCGCCGCGCGTGCCCGGCCCCGGTTGCCAAGCGCCGCCTCCCGGCCCACAGTGGCCACGGGTCGCAAGGGCGATCGTTGCGCGGCGCTTTCCTTTAGCGGTAACATGCCCGCGCCGGAGCCGTCCGGAGGGTCTGTTCAGGGGCGCATTTCCCGCTGGACGCAGCACCCCGGACCGGCATGTCCCGCCTGCGGGGACCGGCAGAGCATGTCGCATCCCCTTGCCGGGGCGGCGGCGCGGCACAGGTTGCAACGACCCCGTCCCGAGACGGGGCAGAAGCGGTGGGGCAGGATCATGGCAGCACGCATCATTCCGGTCGAGGATTTCGACCTGGTCATCTTCGGCGGAACCGGCGATCTGGCGCGCCGCAAGATCCTGCCGGGCCTCTACCGGCGCTTTGCCACCGGCCAGATGCCGCCCGAGGCGCGCATCATCGGCGCCGCGCGCGGCGAGATGGACGCCGAGGGCTATCGCGCCTTCGTGCGCGCCGCGCTGAACGAGTTCCTGGCCCCCGGCGATTGCGCGCCCGCGGATGTGGCGCGATTCCTCGATCGGCTGGATTTCCAGAGCGTCGATGCCCGCGGCGAAGGCGGCTGGGACGAGATGAAGCCCAAGCTGCGCGAAGGCGTCGTGCGGGCCTTCTACTTCTCCGTCAGCCCGTCGCTTTTCGGCGACATCGCGGAACGGCTGCGCACCCACGGGCTGGCCCATCGCGACAGCCGCATCGTGGTGGAGAAGCCCTTCGGCCATGACCTGGCCTCGGCCAAGGCGCTCAATGCCGAGCTGGCCGCGCATTTCGCCGAGGACCAGATCTACCGGATCGACCATTACCTGGGCAAGGAGACGGTCCAGAACCTGATGGCCGTGCGCTTCGGCAACATCCTGTTCGAGCCGCTGTGGAACCACCAGTATATCGACAATGTCCAGATCACCGTCGCCGAGACGGTGGGCGTCGGCGGGCGCGGCAGCTATTACGACCATTCCGGCGCGATGCGCGACATGGTGCAGAACCACATCATGCAGCTTCTGTGCCTTATCGCGATGGAGCCGCCGGCCAAATTCGACCCCGACGCGGTGCGCGACGAGAAGCTGAAGGTGATCCGCGCGCTCGATCCGGCGACGCGCGAACATACCGTGCGCGGGCAATATGCCGCCGGGTCCGACACGCCCAGCTATTTCGACGATGTCGAGAACGACGCCTCGGAAACCGAGAGCTTCATCGCCATGCAGCTGTCGATTTCCAACTGGCGCTGGAAGGGCACGCCCTTCTTCATCCGCACCGGCAAGCGGATGAAGGCGCGGCTGTCGGAGATCGTCATCACCTTCCAGCCGACGCCGCATTCGATCTTCGATGCCGATGCGGGGGGGATGCCGAACCAGCTGGTGATCCGGCTGCAGCCCAACGAGGGCATGGACCTGCGCGTCACCATCAAGGAGCCGGGCCCGGGGGGGATGCGGCTGATCGACGTGCCCCTGGACATGACCTTCGCCGAACGTTTCGGCCAGGAGGCGGCGGGGTCGGATGCCTATGAACGGCTGATCATGGACGTGATCCGCGGCAACCAGACCCTGTTCATGCGCGGCGACGAGGTGGAGGCGGCCTGGGCCTGGACCGACCCGATCCTGAAGGAATGGGAAGAGAAGCACGACCGCCCCATCCCCTACGAACCCGGCAGCGCGGGACCGGACCAGTCGCTGGCGCTGCTGCACCGCTCGGGGCGGGCCTGGCGGGAGATCAAGGCATGAACCTGATCACCTATCCCGACCGCGAGATGATGATGATCGACGTGGCCAACATGATGGCCGGGGAATTGCGCGCGGCGCTGGCCTCCAATGGCACGGCCAGCCTGGCGGTGCCCGGCGGCACCACGCCCGGGCCGGTCTTCGACAACCTTTGCGATGTCGACCTGGACTGGGCGAATGTCACCGTCATGCTGGGCGACGAACGCTGCGTCCCCGAGACATCGGAGCGGTCCAACACGCGGCTGATCCGCCACCGCCTGCTGACCGGCAAGGCGGCGGCGGCGCGGTTCGTCTCCTTCGCCATCGATCCCGAAACCGGGCTGGAGGCGCTGCAGGCCGAGGTGGAGACGCATCTGCCGCTGAGCCTGCTGCTGCTGGGGATGGGGACGGACATGCATACCGCCTCGCTGTTTCCCGGGGCGCCGGAACTGCCCGCCGCGCTGGCCGAGGATGCGCCCGCCGTGGTGCGGATGACGCCGCGGGACGGGCTGGAGCCGCGGCTGACCCTGTCGGGGCGGGTGCTGAAGGGCGCCATGTCGACGCATGTGCTGATCGCGGGCGAGGAAAAGCGCGCCGCTTTGGAGACTGCGGCATCGATTCACGATGCGGCCGCCGCGCCGATCCGTACGGTGCTGGGCGACGCGACCATCCATTGGGCAGAGTGAGAGTTTGAGATGTCCGAGTACTGGCAGAAGCTGAAGGCGCATCGCGCCGCCACCATGGACACCCGCATCAAGGCGCTGTTCGACGCCGATCCCGGCCGGGCAGGGACGTTTTCGGCGTCGCTGGGCGAGATGCTGTTCGACTATTCCAAGACGTCGATCGACGCGGAGGCGATGGCGCTGCTGATCGCGCTGGCGCAGGATCGCGGCGTGGCAGAGCGGCGCGAGGCGATGTTCGCCGGGGAGAAGATCAACGACACCGAGGGGCGCGCGGTGCTGCATACCGCGCTGCGCAATCCCGATGCCTCCGTCATCGTCGATGGCGAGGATGTCATGCCCGAGGTGCGCGCCACGCTGGAGCGCTGCTGCGCCTTCGCCGAACAGGTCCGCTCGGGTGCCTATCAGGGGCAGGGCGGGGCGATCACCGACGTGGTCAATATCGGCATCGGCGGCTCGGATCTGGGCCCGGCAATGGCGGCGATCGCGCTGTCGCCCTGGGCCGACGGACCGCGGCTGCATTTCGTGTCGAACGTGGACGGGGCGCAGATCGCCGAGACCCTGGCCGGGCTGGACCCGGAAACGACGCTGGTGATCGTGTCGTCCAAGACCTTCACCACCATCGAGACCATGACCAATGCCGAGACGGCGAAGGCCTGGATGGCGCAGAAGGTCGCCGACCCGGCCGCGCAATTCGCCGCCGTCTCCACCTCGGCCGAGAGGACGGCCGCCTTCGGCATCGATGCGTCGCGCGTCTTCGGCTTTGCCGACTGGGTGGGCGGGCGCTATTCGATGTGGGGGCCCATCGGGCTGAGCCTGATGATCGGCATCGGGGCGGAGGATTTCCGCGCCTTCCTCAAGGGTGGTGCCGAGATGGACGCGCATTTCCGCGCCGCGCCCCTGGCGGAGAACCTGCCCGTCCTGCTGGCGCTGGTGGGGATCTGGCACCACCAGGTCTGCGGCTATCCCTCGCGCGCGGTGCTGCCCTATGACCAGCGGCTGTCGCGGCTGCCGGCCTATCTGCAGCAGCTGGAGATGGAATCGAACGGCAAGTCGGTCCGCATGGACGGCACGGCGCCCGCGACCGTGACCGGCCCGATCGTCTGGGGCGAGCCCGGCACCAACGGCCAGCACGCCTTCTACCAGCTGATCCACCAGGGCACCGGCGTGGTTCCCTGCGAATTCATGGTCGCGGCGAAGGGGCACGAGCCCGAGCTGGCCCATCATCACCGCCTGCTGATCGGCAACTGCCTGGCCCAGGCCGAGGCCCTGCTGCTTGGCCGGTCGATGGAATCCGCGCGGGCGCTGATGGAAAAGGCGGGGTTCGAGGGTGCCGAGCTGGAGCGGCAGGCCGCGCACCGGGTCTTCCCGGGCAACCGGCCCTCGACCATGCTGGCCTATCCGCAGCTGACCCCGGAGATGCTGGGCCGGATCATCGCGCTGTATGAGCACCGGGTCTTCGTCGAGGGCGTGATCCTGGGAATCAACAGCTTCGACCAATGGGGCGTGGAGCTGGGCAAGGAGCTGGCCAGCGCGATGGGACCGATCCTGGAGGGCAAGGCGGATGGCGCGGGCAAGGACGGCTCGACCGCTCAGCTCGTGGCCTTCATGCGCAGCCACGGCTGAGCCTGCGCTACGGCCGGGCAGGTGCGGGGCAGGGCCAGACACGAAAAAACGCCCCCCGGATGGGGGGCGTTTCCGCCATTGGAGGTGGCGTTCTGTCAGCTGTCGCCGGCGCCCGTCGCGTCGAGATAGGCGGAAGCCAGTTCCGCGGTGCTGCGGCTGCCCGGCTCGACGTTCAGCGCGCGGGCCAGCTGGTCGCCCGCCCCGTTGGTGGCTGCATCGCGCGAGGTGACGGCGGTGCTTCCGGTCACGAAGGCGGCACGGTCGGCCTCGTCGCGTTCCACGGCATTCTTCAGCGCGGTCAGCTCGGCGGCGGTATAGGCGCCGGGGGCAACGCCCAGGCTGGCGGCCAGCTGGTCGGAGGCGGTCACGTCGCCGCGGGCGGCACCGTCGAGGATAAAGGCGGCGCGGTCGAGATCGCCGGCCTCCTGCGCGGATTTCAGCGCCACCAGCTCGGCGGTGCTGAGGCGGTCGGCATCGACGCCGAGCGATCCGGCAAGCTGGCCTGCCGAAGCGGCGCCGATGAGGCCGGAGGAGGCGAGGGCGAATGCGGCAATGGCTGCAAATTTACTGGTCATGGTCGTTTCCTTGGTACTGCGCCGGAACCCGGCGCCTGGTGGCGGGTGTCGTGCCGCCTTGGACAAGCGGGGAGATAGGGCTCCGCGCTGAGGAACGAAACTACCCGAATGGCCCAGACTGATGTTCATATGTGCACATCAACTGGGCGTGATCTTCCTTGCAAGCGGAGGATGCCTCCGTCTATGCGCGACGGGATGGGACGCGCCCCGGCTTTGCGTCTTGACCTTGGCGCGCCGCTCGCGCATCCCGCGCGCCATGGGACAGGATCAGAGCATACCGAAGGACGGCTGGCGCAATTTCTACGGGCGTCGCCATGGCAAGCACCTGCGCGACAGCCAGCGCGGCTATCTGGACGAGGATCTGGCGGAATTGTCGCTCGAGGGCATCTCGCGGCGCGAGGAGGACCGGCTCGACAGGTTCGACCCGGCCGCGCGCTTCGGCGACCGGCCCGTCTGGCTGGAGATCGGCTTCGGCGGCGGCGAGCACATGGTGCATCAGGCGGCGCTGAACCCGCAGGTCGGCTTCATCGGCTGCGAACCCTATATCAACGGTGTCGCGATGCTCTTGGGCAAGGTGCGGCAGGCGGGGGTGGAAAACCTCGCCGTGCATCCCGGCGACGTGCGCGACCTGTTCGACCTGATGCCGGATGCCTGCATCGATCGCGCCTTCCTTCTGTATCCCGATCCCTGGCCGAAGAAGCGGCACCATCGCCGCCGCTTCGTCACCCGCGATTACCTCGACCCGCTGGGGCGGGTTCTCAAACCCGGCGCGATCTTCCGCGTGGCGACCGACATTCCCGACTATGTCCGCCAGACGCTGGAAGAACTGATGCCCGACCCGAATTTCGAGTGGCTGGCCGAGGGACCGGATGACTGGCGCAGGCCGTGGGATGACTGGATTTCCACGCGCTACGAACAGAAGGCGCTGCGCGAGGACCGGACCCCGCATTACCTGACCTTCCGCCGAATCTGAGCCGGCCGGGTCCGGCCGCCGCCGCGTCCCGCTTTCCCGGTGGACCGGGGGCGGGGCATGCGCTACCCCCATCCGACCAGAACGCAGGAGACGATCCATGGCATCCCACGGCCCCGCTACCCCGATGACCTCGCGCCCCTGCGGGCCGCTGACCGGCACGGCCGACGTTCCCGGCGACAAGTCGGTGTCGCACCGCTCGCTGATCCTCGGCGCGATGGCGGTGGGCGAGACCAGGATCACCGGGCTGCTCGAGGGGCAGGACGTGCTGGACACCGCGAAGGCGATGCAGGCCTTCGGCGCCGAGGTGACGCGCCATGGCGAGGGCGCCTGGTCGGTCCATGGCGTGGGCGTCGGCGGCTTCGCCGAGCCCGACCAGGTGATCGATTGCGGCAATTCCGGCACCGGCGTGCGGCTGATCATGGGGGCGATGGCGACCTCTCCGATCACCGCGACCTTCACCGGCGATGCCTCGCTGCGCTCGCGCCCGATGGCGCGGATCACCGATCCGATCGCGCTGTTCGGGGCGCAGTCCTTCGGGCGGCAGGGCGGGCGGCTGCCGATGACGATCATCGGCGCGGCCGATCCGGTGCCCGTCACCTACACGACGCCGATGCCCTCGGCTCAGGTGAAATCCGCCGTGCTGCTGGCCGGGCTGAACGCGCCGGGCCGGACCGTGGTGATCGAGAAGGAAGCCACCCGCGACCATTCCGAGCGGATGCTGGCGGGGTTCGGCGCCGAGATCACCACCGAGGCGACCCCCGAGGGCCATGTGATCACGCTGACCGGCCGGCCCGAGCTGCGCCCCCAGACCATCGCCGTGCCGCGCGATCCCAGCTCGGCCGCTTTCCCGGTGGCCGCCGCGGTGCTGGTGCCCGGATCCGAGATCCTCGTGCCCAATATCGGCCTGAACCCGACCCGGGCGGGGCTGTTCCGGACCCTGATCGAGATGGGCGCGGACATCACCTTTGAGAACGAGCGGCTGGAAGGGGGCGAGCCGGTGGCGGACCTGCGCGTGCGCCATTCCGCGCTGAAGGGCATCGAGGTGCCGCCCGAGCGCGCGCCCTCGATGATCGACGAGTACCCGATCCTGTCGGTGCTGGCGGCGAATGCCGAGGGCGTCACGGTGATGAAGGGCGTCAAGGAACTGCGCGTCAAGGAAAGCGACCGGATCGACGCCATGGCCCGCGGGCTGGAGGCGATGGGCGTCACGGTCGAGGAGGACGAGGACACGTTCATCGTCCATGGCATGGGGCCGGGCGGCGTGCCCGGCGGCGGCACCGCGGCGGCCCGGCTGGACCACCGCATCGCGATGAGCTTCCTCTGCCTCGGCATGGCCGCGAAACGCCCGGTCTCGGTCGATGATGCCGCGCCGATCGCGACGTCCTTCCCGATCTTCGTGCCGCTGATGTCCGCGCTCGGCGCGGATTTGGCCGAAGGCTGACCCCGGATCAGGCGTCGGGGTCTTCGGGCCCCTCGCCGACCCCTTCGTCGGTGGTGCCGACACTGATATGCCAGACCCTGTTCTCGGACGGGTCGGAATTCTCCACATAGGTCACGCGGACCGGCGCCTCGTTGCGCAGGATGTCGTACCAGTACTGGAAATCGCTGTCGTCGAGCATCCCGACCAGCCGCGATCCGGCCACATAGCCGACCGTGTCGGCTGGCTTCACCGGCCAGAAATAGATGACCGCCGCCGAGACAGGCCCCGAGGCGGAGGCGCCGGACAGGCTGAGAAAGAAGCGGTGGGCATTGGCATTCGTGCGGCTGCGATTGGTGCCGACGCGATATTCGGTGACATTGAGTGTTCCCATGGCTGAAACCTTCCCCCTCTGGACCGGAACTGCCCCCGCAGCAAATCAGGGAATCGGGTCCGCGGGACATTGCGGTATTCCATGTTGCGGTATTCCCGACCCGCGGCATTGCGGAACGGGGGTCTCTGGGCCTATGCACGTGCGGATAGGTGTTGCCGTACAGCAGGGATGAACCGCTCATGAAATTCACCGTTGCCATCGACGGCCCGGCCGCGGCCGGAAAGGGAACCATCGCGCGCGCGCTGGCGGCGCAGTTCGGATTCGGCCATCTCGATACCGGGCTGCTCTACCGGGCCACGGCGCGCCGCGTCATGGAGGGCGAGGAGGCGCTGAGTGCGGCGCTGGCGCTGCAATCCGCGGATCTGCGCCGCGACGACCTGCGCAGCGCCGAGGTGGGGCAGGTCGCCTCGCGCGTGGCGGCCATGCCGAAGGTGCGCACCGCGCTACTGGATTTCCAGAAGAACTTCGCCCGTCGCGACGGCGGCGCGGTGCTGGACGGGCGCGATATCGGGACGGTGATCTGCCCGGATGCCGAGGTCAAGCTGTTCGTCACGGCGACGGACGGGGTGCGCGCCGCACGGCGCCATGCGGAACTGTCGCGCAAGGACGCCGCCCTGACGGTGGCGGAGGTCCTGGCGGATCTGCGCGCGCGCGACCGCCGCGATGCCGGGCGCGACACGGCCCCGATGTCGGCCTCGGCGGAGGCGCTGCTTCTGGATACGTCCGAGCTGACCATCGACGAGGCCATCGAGATGGCCGGGGCGGCCGTGATCGCCAAGCTGCCGATCTGAGCGGCGGCCCCGCGGCGGGCCCGGGTCCCGGGGGCTGCGCCGCAAGCCTCCTTTCCGTGGCGCGAGCGGCACCGCGGCTGACGCCCCGGCCGGGGTTGGCTGGGGACGGCGGCATCACCCCGGCGCCGGGCCGAGCCTGTCCGCATTTTCGCAACCCTCCTGTGCGCGGTCTCGGGGTTGCCCCCGCCGCGCCGCGGCATCAGTTTTCCGGGGAAAGCGTCCGCCGACGGGCGCCAACCGTTCAGATCGGGAGTTCGAGTGATGCTGGACAAGCTTTCCTGGCGCTATGCCGTCAAGAAGATGGATCCTTCGCAATCCGTGCCGGAAGAGAAGGTGGAGAAGATCCTGGAGGCGATCCGCTTCGCGCCGACCTCCTCGGGGGTGCAGCCTTTCGAGGTCTTCGTGGTCGCCAATCCCGGGATCCGCGCGCAGATCCGCGAGGCCGCCTTCGGCCAGGCACAGGTCACCGACGGGTCGCACCTGCTGGTCTTCGCGGCCTGGGACAACTACACCGCCGCGCGCATCGACGCGGTGCTCGAAGCCAATCTGGAGGCGCGCGGCGCCTCCGAGACGCTGACCGCGTATTACGACCGGCTCAAGGGCATGTATCTGCCGCGCAGCGAGGCGGTGAATCACGACCATGCCGCGCGCCAGGCCTATATCGCCTTCGGCTTCGCCCTGGCCGCCGCCGCCGAGCTGGAGGTCGACAGCACCCCGATGGAAGGGTTCGATCCCTCCAAGGTCGACGAGATCCTCGGCCTGCGCGCGAAGGGCCTGCGCTCCGTCACGCTGCTGCCCTTGGGCGTGCGCGCCGCCGAGGGCGACTGGCTGCAGGGCATGTCCAAGGTCCGCAAGCCCGCGGAAGAGCTGTTCACGGTTCTGGCCTGACGGCGGGACCGCGGGGCAAGCGCAGGCGGTTCGATGCCGCCTGCGCTTGCCTTTCCTTCCGATCCGCCGTAAAAGGCGCGCGTCGAAGGCCGTTAGAGCCGGGGCAAGGGCAGGGTCGGGGTCGCCTCCGGCCCGTTTTGTTTATGTGTGGCCCGCGTCCCACAGGCGACAGACCAACCGATAGACCGGCGGAGACAACCGTTCGGCCAGCAACATGACATGTAAGGAACACCACAGCCACATGGCGAACGCATCCATGGAGGAATTCGAAGCCCTCCTCAATGAAAGCTTCGAACTCGAGACCCCGACCGAAGGCCACGTCGTCAAGGGCCGCGTGCTGGCCATCGAAGCCGGCCAGGCGATCATCGATGTCGGCTACAAGATGGAAGGCCGCGTCGACCTGAAGGAATTCGCCAATCCGGGCGAAACCCCCGACATCACCGTCGGCGACGAGGTCGAGGTCTATCTGCGCGCGGCCGAGAATGCCCGCGGCGAGGCCGTGATCTCCCGCGAGATGGCGCGCCGCGAAGAGGCCTGGGACCGTCTCGAGAAGGCCTATGCCGAAGAGAAGCGCGTCGAGGGCGCGATCTTCAACCGCGTCAAGGGCGGCTTCACCGTCGATCTCGGCGGCGCCGTGGCCTTCCTGCCCGGCAGCCAGGTCGATGTCCGTCCGGTGCGCGATGCAGGCCCGCTGATGGGTCTCAAGCAGCCGTTCCAGATCCTCAAGATGGATCGCCGCCGCGGCAATATCGTCGTGTCGCGCCGCGCCATCCTCGAAGAGTCCCGCGCCGAGCAGCGCGCCGAGGTCATCGGCAAGCTCTCCGAGGGAGATGCGGTGGACGGTGTCGTCAAGAACATCACCGAATACGGCGCCTTCGTCGATCTGGGCGGTGTTGACGGCCTGCTGCACGTCACCGACATGGCCTGGCGCCGCGTCAACCACCCCTCCGAGATCCTGTCGATCGGCGAGACCGTCAAGGTCCAGGTCATCAAGATCAACAAGGAAACCCACCGCATCAGCCTCGGCATGAAGCAGCTGATGGCCGATCCGTGGGATTCGGTGGAACAGAAATACCCGCTGGAGACCGTCCATACCGGCCGCGTCACCAACATCACCGATTACGGCGCGTTCGTCGAGCTGGAGCCGGGTGTCGAGGGTCTCGTTCACGTCTCGGAAATGTCCTGGACCAAGAAGAACGTGCATCCCGGCAAGATCGTCTCCACCTCCCAGGAAGTGGAAGTCATGGTGCTGGAGATCGACTCCGCCAAGCGCCGTGTCTCTCTCGGCCTGAAGCAGACCATGCGCAACCCGTGGGAAGTCTTCGAAGAGAACCATCCCGTCGGCACGCAGGTCGAGGGCGAGGTGAAGAACATCACCGAGTTCGGCCTGTTCATCGGTCTCGACGAGGAAATCGACGGCATGGTCCACCTGTCGGACCTGACCTGGGAAGGCCGCGGCGAGGATGTCATCGGCAACTACCGCAAGGGCGATGTCGTCCAGGCCGTGGTCACCGAGGTCGACACCGACAAGGAGCGCATCTCGCTCTCCGTCAAGGCCCTGGGCGGCGACCCCTTCGCCGAGGCGATCGACGGCGTGAAGCGCGGCGCGATCATCACGGTGAACGTCACCGCGATCGAGGATGGCGGCGTCGAGGTGGAATATGAGGGCATGAAGTCCTTCATCCGCCGCTCCGACCTGGCCCGCGACCGTGCCGACCAGCGCCCCGAGCGCTTCCAGGTCGGTGACAAGATCGACGTGCGCGTCACCAATATCGACGCCCGTTCGCGTCGCCTGGGCCTGTCGATCAAGGCCCGCGAGATCGCCGAAGAGAAGGAAGCCGTGGAACAGTACGGTTCCTCCGATTCCGGCGCGTCGCTCGGCGACATTCTCGGCGCGGCCCTCAAGGGCGGCGACAACTGATCCATCCCGGATCGGACGGCATCAGGGGCGGCTCCTCGCGGGGCCGCCCTTTTTCATGGGCGCGGGCGGAGTGGCGCGAATCGGGTCCCTGCAGGCGCCCTGCCGCCGGGGCAGGCGGGCGTTCCGCGGCGTCCCGGAGGCGCGATTTGCGCCAAACCCGCGCCATGCATCTGGTTTACCTTGCTATTTCTGGGGATTACCGGCGAAACTCCTTCCTGCATATTTGCGATTCCCTGTAGGGTCGCGGAACTGGGCGGCAGCGCTGAGGAGGGACTTGATGATCCGGTCGGAACTGATCCAGAAAATAGCCGACGAGAACCCGCATCTGTATCAGCGCGACGTCGAGAAGATCGTGAACACGATCTTCGAGGAGATCATCGAGGCGATGGCCCGCGGCGACCGGGTGGAGCTGCGCGGCTTCGGGGCGTTCTCGGTCAAGAAGCGCGACGCGAGGATCGGCCGCAACCCGCGCACCGGCGAGGCGGTTGAGGTCGAACAGAAGCATGTGCCATTCTTCAAGACGGGCAAGCTCCTGCGGGACCGCCTCAATACCGAAGACGACTAGGACCGGACACCCATGCGCTATCTGAAGATCGCTCTCGCCATTCTCGTCGCGATTCCGCTGATCACCATCTTCTATGCCAATGGCCAGATCGTCGAGCTGGTGATCCTGCCCCAGGGGCTGGAACGGTTCGTCGGGCTCAACGCGATCATGGGACCGATCCGCGTGCCGCTCTGGGCGGTGGCGACCGGCTTCCTCGCGCTGGGGCTGATCCTGGGCTTCTTCTGGGAATGGTTCCGCGAGCACAAGCACCGCCACGAGGCCGCGAAGGGCCGTCAATCCAAGGCGGAGCTCCAGGCCGAGGTCCGCAAGATGAAGGCCCGCGAGAATGCGGGCAAGGATCCGGTCCTCGTCATGGTCGAGGAAAGCGGCACGGCCCGCTGACGCGATGACCGGGGTCAAGATCTGCGGGCTGACCGCACCCGGCCAGGTGGAGGCCGCCGCGCGGGCCGGGGCGGCCTATGTCGGTTTCGTCTTCTTTGCCAGATCGCCGCGCAATCTCGCCGCGGATCATGCGGCAGGGCTTGCCCTGCAGGTGCCCGCGGGGATCTGCAAGGTCGCCCTGACGGTGGATGCCGATGACGCGATGCTCGAGGCGCTCCTTGCCGCCGTGCCGCTCGACATGCTGCAGCTTCACGGCCGCGAGAGCCCGGAGCGGGTCGCGCAGGTGCGGGCGCGGTTCGGATTGCCGGTGATGAAGGCGCTGGGGATTGCGTCGGCGGAGGATGTCGCCGGGGTGGCGCGCTACGAGGATGCGGCGGACATGCTGCTTCTGGATGCCAAGGCGCCTGCAGGGGCGGCCTTGCCGGGGGGCAACGGTCTCGCCTTCGACTGGCGGCTGCTGGCCGGAAAGCGCTTCTCCCGGCCCTGGATGCTGGCCGGGGGGCTCACCCCTGAGACGGTGGCCCGGGCGGTGACGCTGACCGGCGCGCCGAATGTGGATGTCTCCTCGGGCGTGGAATCGGCACCGGGCGTGAAGGACGCGCGCAAGGTCGCGGATTTCGTCGCGGCGGCGCGGACCGCTTCCGGGGGGGAACCGGCACCCTGCCTGCGCTGAGGCCGGGGCCGGGCGGCCGCGGGGCCGCAAGGCCCCGCCCGCCGGTCCGCGGGGACGGGGGCGCAGTCCCCGGCGCCGGGGACATCTGCCTCCGGCGCGGGCTGCGACCGGATTGCCTTCGGCCCCGCCCGGGGGCTAGCATGGCGCCGGAAGGCAGCCGCGCGAAAGGACCGACATGGCGCGCAGCGCATTGACCGGCACGCGCATCCGCGAACGCCGCACCCTGCTGGGACTGAAACAGGCGGATCTTGCCCGCGCGGTGGAGATCTCCCCTTCCTATCTCAACCTGATCGAGCATAACCGCCGCCGCATCGCGGGCAGGCTGCTTGCAGAGATCGCCCGCGCCCTGGGCGCCGATGTGGCGCAGCTGACCCGCGGCGCTGGGGCCGAGCTTGTCGATCAGCTCGGCCAGGCCGCCGCCGACCTGCCCGGGGCCGGGGCGGAGACGGGCCGGATCGACGAATTCACCGGCCGCTTTCCCGGCTGGGCGGCGCTGGTGCGCGACCAGCATCGCCGCATCGAGCAGCTGCAGGATCGCATCGAGGGACTCAGCGACCGGCTCAGCCACGATCCGCGCCTGGGATCGGCGATGCACGAGGTTCTCTCCAAGGCCACGGCAATCCGCTCCGCCGCCTCCATCCTGGTGGAAACCGAGGATATCGACGAGGCCTGGCAGCGCCGCTTCCATCGCAACCTGCAGGGCGACAGCCTGGCCCTGGCCGAAAGCGCCCAGGCCCTGACCGCCTTTCTCGACGGCGCGGGCGCGGCGCGCGCGGAACCCGCCACGCCCTGGGGAGAGCTGGAGCTTTTCCTGGAACGCCACCGGTTCCATTTCCCTGCGCTGGAGGCCGGGGCGCCCGTGGCCGCGCTTCTGGATGACGCTGCCGGCATGAGCGCGCCGGGGCGGTCGCTGACCCGCGCCTGGCTGGAGCGCTATCGCCGCGAGGCCGCGCTGCTGCCGCTGGACGAGGTGATCGCCGCGCTGGAGAGGGGGCAGGCCGCGCAGGCGCGGCTGGGCGCGGCGCGGGGCCTGCCGGTCACGCTGGTCCTGCGGCGCCTGGCCTCCGCGCCGCCGGTTCCGGGCCAGGACCCGGTCGGGCTGGTGGTCTGCGAGCCCGGCGGCGCAATCGCGCTGCGCAAGCCCGCCAGCGGCTTCCTGGTGCCGCGCACGGGATCCGCCTGCGCGCTCTGGCCGCTCTACGAGGCGCTCGGGGCCCCGGGGCGGCTGGTCTCGCGGCAGCTGCTGCACAGTTCCGGCAGCGGCAATCCGGTCAGGGCCTTCGCCGTCGCCGAGCCGCGCTGGCCTTTCGGGGCGGAGGGCCCCTGCCTGTCCGAGGGCTGGATGGCGCTGCTGCCGCAGCCCGGCGGCGACGGGGCCGGGGCGCTTCCGGTGGGCAGCGCCTGCCGGGTCTGCGTGCTGGCGGAGTGTCCGGCCCGCAGCGAACCCTCGGTCATGACCCCGGGGCTTTGACAGGCCGCGGCAAAGCGGGGATAACCGGCGGCGACGAATGAGAACGGGCCAGCCCGCGGAGGAGCGAGGATGGGACGGCATGTCTTGCTGATCGAAGACGAACCCAACATCACCGAGGCGATGCGCTTCATCCTGGCGCGGGACGGCTGGACGGTCTCCAGCCATGCCGATGGCGCCACCGCCGTCGCGGCCGTGTCCCGGGCCCGGCCCGACGTGGTCGTGCTGGACGTGATGCTGCCGGGACGCTCGGGCTACGATATCCTGCGCGACCTGCGCGCCGATCCCGGCACGCGCCGCCTGCCGGTCATGATGCTGACCGCGCGCGGCCAGCTGCGCGACCGGGAACGCGCCGAAAGCTTCGGGGTCAGCCATTTCATGACCAAGCCCTTCTCCAACCAGGAGGTCCTGGAGACGCTCAACAGCCTGGTCGCGTCATGAGCGCCGCGCGCCCGCCGGTTTTCCTGGAGCGCCAGTCCTACCGGCACAGGCGCCTGATCGATGCCTCGCGGGTGGTGCCGGTCTTCGGGCTGATGCTGTTCCTGGTGCCGCTGCTCTGGCCGCAGCCGCAGCCGGAGGCGCAGGGCGCGCCGGGGCAGGTCGCGCTGGCGGGCAGGGGGCTCTACCTGTTTCTCGCCTGGGGCGGGCTGGTCGCGGTCACCGCGCTGATCTCGCAGCGGCTGCGGTCGCGCCTGGCCGCGGCGGCGCCGCCCCCGGCGCGCACCGGCGGCGAGGCCGCTGAAGGGGTTTCGGACGGGGCGGGGGGGGCGGATGTCCTTTGACCTGCTGGTCTCGGTCTCGCTGGTCTATGTCGGCTTCCTCTTCGGCATCGCCTACTGGGCCGAGCGCCGCGCGCGCCGCGGCGGGGTGCGCTGGCTGCGCTCGCCGCTGGTCTACACGCTGTCGCTGTCGATCTATTGCACCGCCTGGACCTTCTACGGCGCGGTCGGCTATGCGAGCCGTTCTGGGCTGGAATTCCTGACGATCTATATCGGCCCGTCGCTGGTGCTGTTCGGCTGGTGGTGGATCCTGCGCAAGCTGGTGCGGATCGGCCGGTCCCAGCGGATCACCTCCATCGCCGACCTCATCTCCTCGCGCTACGGCAAATCCGCCATGCTGGGCGGCATCGTCACGCTGATCGCGGTGGTGGGCACCACGCCCTATATCGCGCTGCAGCTGCAATCGGTGACGCTCAGCTTCGGCGTCTTCGCCGAGGGCGCGCCCGGAAGCTTCCCGGTGCCCGACCAGAGGCCCACGGCGATCTGGGTGGCCGGGGGCATGGCGGTCTTCGCCATCCTGTTCGGCACGCGCAATGTCGATGCAAACGAACGCCATCACGGCGTGGTGACGGCCATCGCGGCGGAGGCGCTGGTCAAGCTCTTCGCGCTTCTGGCGGTGGGGATCTTCATCGTCTGGGGGGTGGCCGGGGGGATCGGTCCGGTGGCCGAGCGCATCGACGCCTCCTCCCTGGCGCGCATCCCGCTGGATCGCGGCCGCTGGCTTGCGCTGATCTTCGTCTCGGGGGCGGCGCTCCTGGTGCTGCCGCGGATGTTCCAGGTGCTGGTCGTGGAGAACGAGGACGAGCGCCACCTGGCCACGGCCTCCTGGGCCTTCCCGCTCTACCTGGCGCTGATGAGCGTCTTCGTCATCCCCATCGCGGCGGTGGGCATGTCGGAACTGCCCTCCTGGGCCAATCCCGACCTCTTCGTGCTGACCCTGCCGCTGGCGCACGGGCAGGACATGCTGGCGCTGCTGGCCTTTCTCGGCGGCTTCTCCTCGGCCACGTCCATGGTGATCGTCGCGGCGATCGCATTGGCGACGATGATTTCCAACCATATCGTGCTGCCGCTGTGGCTGTCGCTGCGCAAGGGCGCGCCGGGCAACCTGCGGCTGGTCCTGCTCAGCGCGCGGCGGCTGGCGATCGCCGGGGTGCTGGGGCTGGGCTATGTCTATTACGTCTGGTCCGGCGGCGGGCGCGAACTGGCGGCGATCGGCATCATCAGCTTCGTCGGCGTGGTGCAGGTCATGCCCGCCGCGGTGGGCGGCATCTTCTGGCGCGGCGCCACGCGGCGCGGCGCGGCGGCGGGGGTGCTGCTGGGGGCGGCGGTCTGGGCCTATACGCTGTTCCTGCCCAGTTTCGGCCATGGCGTCATCCTGCCGGACCGGCTTTTCGCCCAGGGGCCCTTCGGCATCGGCTGGCTGCGTCCGCAGGCGCTGTTCGGCATCGAGGGGCTCGACCCGGTCGTGCATGCGGTGATCTGGTCCATGGCGGCCAATTGCACCGCCTTCCTGCTGGGCTCGATCACCGCCTTTCCCGCACCGCTGGAACGCTTGCAGGGGGCGCAGTTCGTCAATGTCTACGATCATTCCCAGGGGCCGCGCGGCTGGAGCCAGTCGCGCGCGGAGGCGGAGGACCTGCTGATCATGGCCCAGCGGATCCTCGGTCCGCGCCAGGCGCAGGACCTGTTCGCCGGGGAAGCGCGGCGGCAGGGCAAGGCGGGGTTCCTGCCGGATACCTCCCCGGATTTCCTGGACCGGCTGGAGCGGGAACTGGCCGGGTCGGTCGGCGCCGCCACGGCGCATGCGATGATCGGCCAGATCGCGATCGGCACCGCCGTCTCGGTCGAGGACCTGATGGCCGTCGCGGGGGAGGCGGCGCAGATCCTCGAACATTCCATCCAGCTGCAGGCCAAGTCCGACGAGCTGAGCCGCACCGCGCGGCAGCTGCGCGAGGCGAACCGCAAGCTGACGGAACTGTCGGTGCAGAAGGATTCCTTTCTCGGCCAGATCAGCCATGAATTGCGCACGCCCATGACCTCGATCCGGTCCTTCTCGGAGATCCTGATGGATGGCGAGGGCATGGATCCCGGGGCGCGGCAGCGGTTTGCCGCGATCATCCATGACGAGGCGGAGCGGCTGACCCGGCTTCTGGACGCGCTGCTGGATCTCAGCGTGCTGGAACACGGGCAGGCGCCGCTGAACTGCGAGACGGTGCGGCTGCGCGACCTGATCGGGCGGGCCGTGGCGGCGACGGGCTCCGTCGGGCCGGGGGCGGGGCTGGCCGTGCGCCGCGAGATACTGGAGGAGGATGTGGTGCTGCGCACCGATGCCGACCGGCTGGCGCAGGTCTTCATCAACATCATCGCCAATGCCCGGAAGTATTGCGATGCCGACGAGCCGCAGCTGCGCATCGTGGTTCAGCGCCACGGCGCCCGGCTCACGGTGGATTTCATCGACAATGGCAGCGGCATCCGGCCGCGGGATCAGGGCGTCATCTTCGAGAAGTTCTCCCGCCTGTCCGACCAGTCCGCGGCCGGCAGTGCCGGGCTGGGCCTGGCGATCTGCCGCGAGATCCTGCAGAAGCTCGGCGGGTCCATCGCCTATCTGCCCGGCCAGGGCGGGGCGGCCTTCCGCGTCACGCTGCCGCTGGATATTTCCGCCTGTGCCGCCTGAAAGAGCCGCGCGGCTTTAACCTTTGGTAACTGCGTTCGGGGCAGGTTGCTGCAACAGCAACCCTTTCCGGCCGATGTCGAACGAAACCCACGCCAGAATCATCCACAGCATGACCCTTGCCGGGCGCGCCCCGCCGGAATTCGGCGAGGTGAGCCCGGCCAAGGCATTGCGCCTGGCCCTGGCCAAGGCGGGACAGGAAGTGCTGCAGCAGGTCGTGACTGGCTCGGGACTGGAGGAGCTGAAGCTGCCCATCGACAAGGTGGCCGACCAGCTTCCCGAAGCCGCGCTGGTGCTGGAACTCTCGGGCCCGCGCGGCAAGCGCGGGCTGATCGCGCTGGACCGGGGGCTGGTCTTTGCCATCACCGAGTCGCTGACCACCGGCCATGTCAATGGCGGCCCCGTGCCGGACCGGCTGCCGACGCGCACCGATGCATTGCTGTGCCGCCGGTTCCTGGTGATGATGATGACCGTCTTCGCCGCGCGGCTGGTCGGGCATCCGGCGTCGGACTGGGCCACCGGTTTCGTCCCCGAGGAGAAGATCGAGGATCTGCGCCGTCTGCCGGTGACGATGGAGGACGTGCCCTATCGCATGCTGGTGATGGAGACGGATATTGCGCTGGGAACGCGGCTTGGCCAGATCTGCATCCTCGTGCCTTGGGACGACATGAGCCTGGAGCCGGTTGCCGCGCTGGAGGATCACGGCGCCGAGGACCGTGCCCGCGCCTGGAGCAGCGCGCTGGAAGCCGCGGTGATGGGCTGCGACATCGAGATGACGGCCGTGCTGCATCGCGCGCAGATGACGGTGGCCGAATTGCGGGCATTGCAGCCCGGATCGCTGATCCGACTGCCCGCGGGCGCGCTCGGCCGCGCCGTGCTGGAGACCGCGGACGGGCAGAAGGTCTTTTCCGGGCGGCTCGGCGATCTGGATGGCTATCGTGCGGTGATGGTCGAGGACCTGCCCGGCGCCCCGTCAGGCCCGCCGGAAAGCCCCGGGGACCCGGGCGCGCCGTCGCTGCCCGATACCGGGATGGTCGATGCGATGGCGATGGCCGCGCCGGGCAACCTGGAGATGCCCGCCTTCGACGAGGGCGCGGCGGAGGAGATGCCCCCGCTGGATTTCGACGCGATCGAAGCGGGGGAGGCGCTGCCCGAGCTGGACGGCGACTTCCCGGCGATGGATCTGGGCGGGCTCAACATGGACGATCTGGACGACATGCCCGAAACCATCGAGTGACCGCGCCCCGCCCCGGCCTAGCCGCGGGCGGCGGCGTCCAGATAGGGGCGCAGGCCGCCCAGGTCATAGCCCGCGGCGCGTGCGGCGGCCAGGATGTCGTCCACCGGCATCCGCGGCGCCATGGCCAGGGCCCAGGCCACGGAGGACCGGTTGCCGGAGCGGCAATAGGCGAAGACCGGACCTTGCGCATCCTCCAGCGCCTCGCGCTGGACGGGGACGGCCTCTTCTCCCAGCGTGCCGCCCTCGACGGGGTTGTGCACGAAGGTCATTCCGGCGGCTTCCACCGCGGCGCGCAGCGCCTCGGCCTGCAGGCCGGGCGGCACTTCATGATCGGGACGGTTGCAGATGACGGTGGTGAACCCGGCCGCTTTCAGGGCGGCCACGTCCTCGGTCGAGATCTGCGGCGAAACGGCGTAATCGGGGGTGAGATGAGCGATCTGCATGGCCCTGATCTAGCCTGTCGCCGGCCCTGCGTCCAGCCTGCGCCGCAGCCGCGGCATCAGGGCCATCGCGGCGATCATCGATCCGGTGAACAGCCACAGGCGCGGGTCTGCGTAGCCGATCGAGGCCAGGGCCGGGCCGGGGCAGAGACCCGCCATGCCCCAGCCCGTCCCGAACAGCACCGATCCCGCGATCAGCGGGCGGTCGATCACCTGCGGCGGCGGGGCGGGAAAGCGCGGCGCCAGAAGCGGCCGGCGCCCGGCGCTCAGACGCCAGGCCGCCGCCATGGGCAGGACCGCGCCGCCCAGCACGAAACCCAGCGTCGGGTCCCAGGCGCCGAAGACATCCAGCCATCCCAGCACCTTCGCCGGATCGGTCATGCCCGAAACCATGAGCCCCAGTCCGAAAAGCGCGCCCGAGACAAGGCCGACCAGGTGCCGCGCGTTCATGACAGCCCCAGGAGGTGACGCACCGCCAGAAGGCTGATCCCTCCAGCCGCCAGATAGGCTACGGTGGCCGCGATCCCGCGCCGCGACAGCCGCGAGATGCCGCACACCCCGTGCCCTGAGGTGCAGCCATTGGCCAGCCGCGTGCCGAAGCCCACCAGCAGCCCGGCCAGGATCAGCAGGACCGGGCTGTCCACGGGGGTGATCTGCGGTGCGCCGCCGCGGATCAGCACCACGATCAGCGGCGCGCCGACCAGCCCGGCGAGAAAGGCCGCCCTTTCGCCCAGATCGGCCCGCCCGCTGCCGTCCACCGCGCCGCCCAGGATGCCGCTGGCCCCCATGATGCGCCCGTTGCCCCAAAGCAGCAGCACCGCCGCCGCCCCGATCATCAGCCCTCCGGCCAGCCCGGCCGCCCATTCCGCCTGCATCATGCCCGTTCCTTCCGCATCCGGTCGCGCCGGAGGCATAAGCGATGTCGAATGCGTGCTCAATGCGCGTCGACTTGATCCTGCGCAAGGCCGGGCGGTTTGGAATCGGGCAGGATTGTGGCATCGTGACGGCGGCGCATCCGGACGGCAGAGGCCGGGGCCGCAGGGGACGGGCAGGCGCGGCACATGCCGCGCGGATCTCATCAAGGGGAGGATGATCATGACGCTGTTTCCGACCGACCTGCATCGCCACATGGAGCGCATCCGCGCGGTGGCCGGCACGGGCGATGCCGATACCCGCCGCCTGTTCACCGAGGTCCAGGACCTGATCGCCGCGCTGGAGGCGCGCGCCGCGCCCGTGCCTGCCGGGCTGCGCGAGATCCGGGCCGACCTGGAGGCCGAGATCCTAGAGGAATTCTACGACAACATGCCGGTCTGAACCGCCGCCGGGCCCCGCGCCGCGGATCCGGGCTTTCCTTCGGGCGGGCGGGAGGCTAGAGCGGGGCCATGCTGAAGACCCGTGTCATTCCCTGCCTCGACGTGAAAGACGGCCGTGTCGTCAAGGGCGTCAATTTCGTCGATCTGATCGATGCCGGCGACCCCGTGGAGGCTGCGCGCGCCTATGACGCCGCAGGCGCCGACGAGCTGTGCTTTCTCGATATCAACGCCACCCATGAAAACCGCGGCACGATGTACGATCTGGCCACGCGGACGGCGGAACAGTGCTTCATGCCGCTGACCATCGGCGGCGGCGTGCGGACCCATGAGGACGTGCGCGCGCTGCTTCTGGCGGGGGCGGACAAGGTCAGCTTCAACTCGGCGGCCGTGGCCAATCCCGATGTCGTGGCCGAGGCCGCCATGCGCTTTGGCAGCCAGTGCATCGTGGTGGCCATCGATGCCAAGACGGTGGAGCCCGGCCGCTGGGAGATCTTCACCCATGGCGGCCGCCGCCCCACCGGCATCGATGCCGTGGAATTCGCGCGGACCGTGGTGGAGAAGGGCGCGGGCGAGATCCTGCTGACCTCGATGGATCGCGACGGCACGCGGGCGGGGTTCAACCTGGGGCTGACCCGGGCGATTTCCGATGCGGTTCCGGTGCCGGTGATCGCCTCCGGCGGGGTCGGGACGCTGGACCATCTGATCGAGGGCGTGACCGAGGGCGGGGCCAGTGCGGTCCTCGCCGCCTCGATCTTCCATTTCGGCGAATTCACCATCGGCGAGGCCAAGGCGCATATGGCCGCGGCCGGCATCCCCGTGAGGCTGTCATGAGCGTTCTCGAAGACCTGGCCGCCACCATCGCCGCGCGCAAGGGGGCCGATCCGGACAGTTCCTGGACGGCGAAGCTTTTCGCCAAGGGGCCCGAGAAATGCGCCGAGAAATTCGGCGAGGAGGCGATCGAGGCGATCATCGCGGCGGCCAAGGACGACCGGGAGAACCTGGTCTACGAGGCGGCGGATGTGCTCTATCACCTGCTGGTGATGCTGGAATCGCGCGACGTGCGCCTGGCGGAGGTGCTGGATGAACTGTCGCGCCGCCAGGGCGTCTCGGGCATTGCCGAGAAGGCCGCGCGCGGCTGACAGGGCAAGGACCGCCGGGCGGCCCCACAGGGCGGTTCAGGCCATTAGCCCGAGGCGCGGATATTCCTGCTTGGGGCAGCGGTCCTGCACGACATCGATGCCGCGGGCGGTCGCCATCTGCGCGGTGGCCTCGTCGCGCAGTCCCAGCTGCAGCCAGATCGTGCGCAGCTGCGGCAGCGCGAAGAGCGCTTCGTCCACCACATCCGGCACGTGCTCCAGCCGGCGGAACACGTCGACCATGTCGACGGGGATGTCCGGCGGAATGTCCGACAGGGTCGCATAGATCCGCTGGCCGAGGAAATCCTGCCCTGCCAGGCCGGGATTGACGGGCACGACACGCTTTCCCTGCGAAACGAGGAATTGCGAGACGTAATGGCTGGGGCGGTCGGGATTGGCCGAGAAACCGACACAGGCCACGACCTGGGTGCGGCGGAGGATCTCGGCAATCTGGGCATCGTCTTCGATCATGGCCGAAGCCATATGCCCAATCGCGACGGCTGGCAAAGGGCCTTGGCGGGGTTGCGGCAATCCGCCTAGTGCCGCCGGGCAAGGGGCGAGGCGGAAAAAAGCCCGGGCCGAAGCCCGGGCGGAAAGTGCGGAACGAGGGACAGTGAAGACGCGGCGGAGTTCCGGCCGTCCGCGTTCCTGAAAGACATAGGCGGCCGGGATGCGCGTCAAAGGGGTGCTCCCCGGAATGTGATCGCCCGAACCCCGGAGGTTCAGTCCAGCACGTCCAGAACGGCGCCGATCGCCTTCTTCATAAGGCGTTTCTTGATCCGCCGTCCGGCCTTGCCCTGCAGCAGCCGGGCAAGCTCCGCCCCCGGCCCCGGGAGGCTGTGGGGCGGAGGCTTGGGCCGGGTCTGCCTGTGGCCCCCCGCATCGCAGCGGATCGCCTTGAGGTCGCTCAGCGGCGCGCCGCAGCCCGCGCAGGCCAGTTCGTGGCGCTGCCTTCCGGCCAGGATCAGCGTGTCGCGGCGCCCGCAATAGCAGCAGGTGGCGATCCGCGGCTGGCTCATCCGCGCGCGGCCATGGCGTAAAGCCCGACCGCCGCCGCGTTCGACACGTTGAGCGACCCGAATTCCCCGGCGAAGGGCACGCGCGCCATGATCTGGCAGGTGTCGCGCGTGCGGTCGCGCAGGCCCGGGCCCTCGGCGCCGAGCACCAGGACGACAGGCTCGCCCGCGCAGGCGGCGGCCGCCTCGGCCAGGGTATGGTCGGCCTCGCCATCCAGCCCGACGGCGCGGTAGCCCATGCCGATCAGCGCTTCCAGCGTGTCGGCGAGGTTCCGCACCCGCAGATAGGGCTGGCGCTCCAGCGCGCCGCAGGCGGTCTTGGCCAGCGCGCCGGTCTCGGGGGCGGAATGGCGCGAGGGCGCGATCACCGCTCGGGCGCCGAACACCTCGGCCGACCGCAGGATGGCACCCACGTTATGCGGATCGGTCACCCGGTCCAGCGCCACGACCAGCGGCTGCGCGCCGCCGGGACGGCAGACATCCTCCACGGCGCCCCAGTCCAGCGGACGCACCTCGACGGCCGCGCCCTGGTGGACAGATCCCGGATCCAGCGGGACGGGAAACTTGCGCGCATCCGCGATCTCGGGCTCGATCCCGGCCCCGGGCAGGGCATCGGCCAGCCGGTCGGCGGCATTCCTGGTCAGCACCAGGCGCAGCTTGTCGCGCATCGGATTGGCCAGCGCGTCGCGCACGGCATGGATGCCGAACATCCAGAAGGTTTCGGCGGCGGCGGCGCGGCGCGACCGCTCTTTCTCGATCACCCATTGGGGCTTTTTCATGGCTTTTTCCCGGCTCTGCGGCTTTGCGGACAGATGCGGGACGGGGGATGCAAGGGCAAGCGATTTTCCTGAAATTTCCTGCTTGACCCCCCCCGCCGCTATAGGTAGATCACCCCACACACGTCAGGGCGACGAGCTGCAAGGTGCGGCAGCGGACTGTAACTCCGCCGGGGAGACCCACGCCTGGTTCGATTCCAGGGTCGCCCACCACCACCCCTTCGCGGGGCAGGTGGCGGGACAATGACGGGGCAGGACGCCCGGACATGTCGCGTGGGAATCATCCTGAAAACTTGATAGCACTCCTTTTTCGCCGAGGCGAGCCTGTCGCGCAGCCGGATCAGATCCCGCGGCGCGGCGCGCGCCCCATGTCAGGCTTGTGCCCGCACCGGACCGCGCCTTTCGGGGCGGCCCGGGCAGCTCGGCCGATCCTAGCCGGAGATGCGGCGCGCGATTTCCTCGGCCAGCCTTTCGATGGCCAGGCCATGGGCGCGGGCGATATCGGTGGTGGCGGCGTTCTCGGGCAGGGGGATGGCGATGTCGAAGCGTCCGCCGCGATCCGACAGGCTGCTGCCCACCGGCGAGATCGCATAGGCCCCCTGCAGCCGCAGCCCGGTTCCCTGCGCGGCCAGGAACCGTTCCACCACGACCGTGACTGACGCGGCGGGCAGATCGGCGAAGGGCCAGGGTTCGGCCGCCACGCGGGTCCCGGTGATGGCGGCGAGGTTGCGCGCCAGCGCCAGCGTCGTGGCGCGTTCCGGCGTATCGGCCCAGACTTCCTTGGGATCGGCCTTGACCGAGCCGTCCGGCTGCTGCAGCGCGATGCCGTCGGCCGCCGAGGCGTATTGCGGCAGCGACACGTCGCGCACCTCCAGCGAGGAGACGACGGCGCGCAGCCGCAGATCGGAAGTCGGCGCGTCCAGCTGGTACTGGGTGGGCGGCGAGGTGCAGCCCGCAACCCCCAGCAGCATCAGGATCGGCAGGATGGTGAAGTTCTTCATGGTCAGCGCCCCCGTATCAGCGCGGATGGATTGCGTTCGATGGTGCGCGCCAGCGAGGTGACGGCCTTCGCTGCCTCGCGCAGGTCGTTCAGTGCGGCCAGGGTCTGGGCGTTGAACCGCGACCGGTCGCCATAGCTGGCCAGCAGGCCTTCGCCGGTGGTGACCAGCCCGTTCAGCCGCGCGGACAGCTCCGGCAGGGTGGCGGCGGCGGCCGATATCGCATCGGCGGCCTCGGCGGCCGATTGCAGCGTGGCATTCACGTTTTCCACCGTGCCCCCCTCGCGCAGTTCGGACAGGCTCAGCGTCAGCTCGTCCAGCGTGCCGTTGAGCGAACCGGGCAGGGCGCGGGTCTCGGGCTGGGACAGGAAGCTGTCAGTCGTCGCCAGAAGCGCGTCGGCGCTTTGCACCAGCTCCTCGACCGGCAGGGAATCCGCCTTGGCCACCAGCTCGCTGATTTGGTCGCGCAGTTCCGGCAGCCCCGCGGCCGTGCCCTCGATCGAGGCGGTGATGGCATCCAGGCGCTCCAGCGCGGCGACCAGGGAATTGACCCCGTCCGAGCCGTTGACCTGGTCGATGACCTGCCGCAGCCCGGCCACCGCCCCGGACACCTCTCCGGGCAGGGCGCGCACCCCCTCGGAGGCGATCAGCCCGCGGGCCTCGTTCAGCGTGCCGTTGATCGTGCCGGGCAGGGCCTGGGTCTCGGGCGCCGCCGCCAGCGCGGCCAGCCCCTCCGCCGTCGTGGTGGCCGCATCCACCAGCGGCTGCAGCTCCAGCGCCTGCACCTTGCCCAGGACATCGGCGATCTGCTGGCGCAGCTCGGGCAGTCCGCTGGCGGTCGTCTCGATCGAGGCGGCAATGGTGTCCAGCCGCTCCAGCGCCGCCAGCGCATCGGTCAGCCCGCCGGAATCGCGCACCCGCGTCAGCACATCCGTGGCGGCGGAGATGGCGGCATCGGCCCGGCCCGGCAGCGCCTGCACCCCTTCGGAGGCCAGCAGCTCCCGCGCCTCGGCCAGCACCGCGCCGATCTCTCCGGGCAGGGCCCGGGTCTCGGGCGAGGCGGCCACGGCCTGCACCGCGTCCAGCGTGCCCTGCGCGCTGTCGACCAGCCCCTGAAGCTGCAATTCGCCGGCCGTGTCGGTGACGCCGCGCGCGGATTGCATCAGCGGCCCCAGTTCCGCCGCGGCGGTTTCCAGCTCGGCCAGCAGGGTATCGACCCGCTCCAGGTTCCGGTCGCTGCCGATGCCGGAGATGACCCCGCGCAGATCGGCGACCGCGCCGGTGAGATCGGCCATCAGCGGCTCCAGGTCCAGGGCGTCGACCTTGGCCTGCGCGCTGCCCAGCACGCCGACCACGGCACCGGGCACCTCCTGGATGCCAGGGGAGCTGATCAGGGCATTGGCGCTGTCGATCAGGCCGGTCACGCTGTCCATGAGGTCCTCGATCGGCAGCGCGGCGATGCGGTCGGCGATCCCCTGGGCCGAGGCGTTCAGGCTGGAAACGTCGACCGGCACCGTGGGAATGACCGGATAGCCCTCGGCGATGGTCTCCATCTCGCCGGCCGGGATGTCGCCATCCTCCGACAGGACGATCTTCAGCCCCCCCGAGAACAGGCTTTCCACGGTCAGCTCGGCGCGCAGCCCCTCGCTGACCTGGGCCGCGATATAGCTGCGGACCTCTTCCTCGCCATCGGTCTGGGGCAGGCCCAGCGGCTGGGCGCGCAGACCGATATCGACGCGCAGCCGCGGCTCGGCCTCGCCATCCTCGTCGGCGACATTCACCATGTTCAGCACCTGGCCGACCTGGACGCCCGCCATTTCGACCGGCGCGCCCAGTTCCAGCCCGCCGAGCGCGCCCTCGAAGATCGCGGAGAACAGCACCTCGTCGGTGCGGTCCTCGGGGGTGATGCTGCGCCGGGCCGTCTCCTCGTCGGGATGCACGGTGAAGGCGGCATTCGGGCCCAGCGGGCTGCCCGGCAGTCCCACCGTCCCGAAGGTCACGCCGCCCTCGATCAGCGAGGCGATGTTGCCCACGTCGAGCCGTAGCCCGCCTGCGCCGACATTCACCGAGAATCCGCCCACCGACCAGAATCGCGAGGTGGAGGTGACAAGCTTGTCATAGGGGGCGTTGATGAAGGCATGGGCGGTGACGCCCGAGCCGTCCTCGGCCAGCTTGGGTTCGTCCAGCTCGCCCACCGTCACGCCGCGATAGACCACCGGCGCGCCGGCCTGGATGCGCCCGCCCTGCATGGCCCTGAGCGTGACGACCGTGCCTTCCTGCCCGTTGCGCACCAGCGGCGGCTCGTCCGTGCCCTCGAATTCGCGGCGTTCCTCTCCGGGGGTGCTGTCCCAGCTGCCCTCGATGAAGACGCCCGACAGCACGGTGTCCAGCCCCGAGACCCCGCGCGCCGTCACCTGCGGCTGCACGATCCAGAACTGCGCGTCCTGGTCGATATAGGATGCGATGGACTTGTCCAGGCGGATATGGGCGACCACGGCGGCCAGGTCATCGGTGAAGGTCAGCTCCTCCACCGTGCCGACGGTCAGCGACCGGAATTTCAGCTGGGTCTGCCCGGCGGTCAGCCCGCTTGCCTGGTTGAACCGCACCTCGATCACCGGCCCGCGCGCGGCATAGGTCTGCCAGGCGATGAACAGCGCGACGGCCACGGCCGCCATGGGAACCAGCCAGACAAGCGACAGGCTCGGGCGGCCCTTGCCGCCGGGACTGCTGATTTCCATCCGGGGTATCTCGTCACTCATGTCCTGCCCTGTTCGCTGGCGTCGTAGATGAGGCGCGGATCCAGGCTCTGGGCGGAGAGCATGGTGAAACCGACCGAACAGGCAAAGCTGATCGCGGCCAGGCCCGGATGGATGCTGACCACCACCGAGAACTGGACCAGCGCCGAAAGGATGGCGACCACGAAGACGTCGATCATTGACCATCGGCCGATGAACTCGACCAGGGCGTGGACGCGGTGAAGCTGATGCGCGGGAACCGACCCGGCCGGGCGCCGCAGGGCCAGGGCGATCCAGGCGATGGCCAGGAACTTGCCCAGCGGAATGCAGACCGAGGCCAGGAAGACCACCGCCGCGACGAAGGCGGCATCATGGTGCAGCAGGTCGAGCACCCCGCCGATGATGGTCGAGGCGGTCTCGTCGCCCAGCATGCTGGTCTTCATCATCGGGAACAGGTTGGCCGGAATATACGTCACGACCCCCGCGACCCACCAGGCCCAGACCCTCTGGAGGCTGTGCGGCGCCCGCGAGGTCAGGCTCGCGCGGCAGACGCCGCAGACGGGGGTTCCGGCGGGCCAGACATGGGCGCAGTGGCGGCAGGCCACCAGCCCCGCGCGGCGCGCGGTCAGGCGGGGCGCAGCATGTGCCAAAGGGTTCTCTCGCAGGTGACGGCGTCCTTTGCGGCCAGAAGCGTGGCGACGGCCGCCATCGCCCAGAAGGCCGGGCCGAAGCTGATCGTGGCCATGTCGGCGACCTTTACCATGGCGACGGCGACGCCGACCATGAAGATTTCGGCCATCGACCAGGGACGCAGCTCGACATTCATGCGGAAGGCCTCGCGCGCCCGGGGCCAGGGGCGGCGTCCCAGGGCCAGCGGCAGGGTGACGTAGATCAGAAGGCACAGGCGCAGGCTGGGCAGCAGCACGATCAGCAGGCCGATCGCCAGGCTCAGCGGCGCCATGTCATCCACGGCGAAACTGGCCACCGCGTCGATCACCGAGGCCTGGGTGGTCAGCCCGCTGGCGGTCATGGTCAGGAACGGAAAGCCGAGCGCGACCGCCATCAGCACCAGCGCCGCGACGGCCAGGGCAAGCACGGTGCGGATCGCGCCGTTGCGCGGGGCGAAGATCACCGTGCCGCAGCAGCTGCAGGTCGCGGTCCGGCCCGCGGTCAGAAGATCCGCGTGGAACAGCGTGTCGCAGGTCGGGCAGGCGACCAGTCGCGCGGGATCGGGGCTCGTGCTCGTCATGCCTTACCATCGGAAAGCGGGGAGGGACTGTCAAAGCCATATAGCGGGTTCGCGGCCCGGTTCCGCGCTGGTGCGGGGCAGGGTGACATTCGGCCGCGTCCGGGATCAGGCCCGCCCCGGCGGAACAGCCGGGGCCTCCTGCCACCGGCCCGGCGCCAGCCCCTCCAGGCGCCATCGCCCGATCGCCGCCCGGATCAGCCGCAGCGTCGGATGCCCGATCGCGGCGGTCATGCGCCGGACCTGGCGGTTGCGCCCTTCGGTGATGGTGATCTCCAGCCAGCTGTCGGGCACCGTCTTGCGGAACCGCACCGGCGGATCGCGCGGCCACAACCCGGCCGGTTCCGCGATGGCGCGCACCCTGGCGGGCCGGGTCGGGCCGTCCTTCAGCTCCACGCCGGCCGCCAGCGCCTCCAGCGCCGCGGGCTCGGGCAGGCCCTCCACCTGAACCCAGTAGGTCTTGGCGGTCTTGTGGCGGGGCTCGGCCAGCCGCGCCTGCAGCCGCCCGTCATCGGTCAGCACCATCAGCCCCTCGCTGTCCTTGTCCAGCCGCCCCGCCGGGTAGACGCCGGGCAGGTCGATGAAGGCCGAAAGCGTCGGCGAGGGCGAGGCGGCGGTGGAGCTGTCGGTGAATTGCGACAGCACGCCGAAGGGCTTGTTGAACAGGATCGTGCGGGCCATGGCGCGGCGCTAGCAGCTTCGGCCGCCGCGCTCAAGCGTGACGGGCGGGGCAGGCCCCGCCCGGCCGCGGTCAGTCGTCGCCCAGAAGCGTGGGACCCGCGCTGGCGGGGATGGCCTCGGCCAGCCCGGCCGGGTCGGGCAGCTCGTACTCATAGGGCGGCTCCCACCCGGCGCCGGCCTCCAGCGTCTTGTCGGGATTGGCGGCATTGTAAAGCGCCACCAGGTCGGCCGCCTCTCCATTGACCAGCGATCCGCGATCCTCGATGCGCTCGCCCTTGTAATGCTTGATGATCTTCGACGGATCCATCCCCTCGGGCAGCACGAAGGCATTGGCCTCGGACAGGGCCTGCGATTCCTTGCCCGCCCCCAGCGCGTAGTCGAAGGCATAGGGCCCGCTATCGGTGGGGGTGTAGAGATTGCCGAAGACATGAACCTCGCCATAGCGCACGCGCGGCAGGCGCTGGCGGACATTGTCGTACCAGTTGCCGGTCAGCGTCACCTTCAGCCGCCCGCGATCCTCGGTGCGGCTGTCGGAGGAGCCGATGATATGGGTCTTGTCATGGTCGAAGAAATGGCTGTTCGACACGGTGACCAGGCTGGCGCCGTTCTTGACGTCGATCAGCCCGTCATGATGCTGGTGCACCCGGCCGAAGACCTGCGGAATGCTGTCGTCATGGCGCGCCCCGTCGGAGAAGGAACAGTGGTCGATCCAGACATGGCGCGTCTCGTCCTCGATCGAGATCAGGTCGTATTCGGCGTTCCAGTTCCCCTGGCTGCCATCCGTGGGGTCCCATTGCGGGAAGAAATCCCAGCTGTCCTCGAAGGCGATGTTGCGGATGATGACGTTCTCCACGCCCTTCAGCAGCAGCGTGCCGTTGATGATCTTCGCGCCCGGCAGGCCGATCAGCGTCTTGTTGGACCCCACGCGGATCATGGAATGGGCCTTCTGCGCCTGTTCGGAGGCTTCGCGCGCCTCCTCCAGCGCGCCTTCGGGTTCCTTGTCGCGGCCCCAGGCCTCGGGGGAATAGGCGTCGATATAGGCGGCCTCGTCATAGCCCTCGGCGGCGAAGGCGGACGCATCCTGCGGCGCGCCCGCATCATCGGCGGTCAGGTCGATCACCCCGTCGATGACGATGACCGCCGCCTCGGCATTGGCGGCATTCTCCAGGTTGTCGCCGCCGAGCGCGGCGACCAGTTCGGCGCGGCTGGTGACGATGACCGGCTCCGCCCCGGCGCCGCCGGTCGTGCCGCCCTCCACCGTTGCCCAGCCGGTGGCGGCGGGGGCGGCGGCCAGCGCCAGCACCTCCTCGGAGAGCGGTTCGGCGGCATAGGCCGCAAAGGCGGTGCTGCCCGCCAGAAGGGCGATGAGTGCGCGTGACATGTGGTCCTCCCTGACCGTCGGATATCCTCGGATCACAGGCTAGTATGCCAGTGGGTCCGACCCAATGACCGAAACCGGATGGACGAAACGGAAGACCCCGGGCCGGCGCCCGCAGACGCGAAAGCCCCGGCGCTGCGGCCGGGGCTTTGCATTAACGTGTCGCGACCGCTCAGCGGCGCGAAGGCATGCTCTCAGCGGTCTTCGACATCCACGTAGTCGCGCTCGGCGGCGCCGACGTAAAGCTGGCGCGGACGGCCGATCTTCTGTGCCGGATCGCCCAGCATTTCCTTCCACTGCGAGATCCAGCCGACGGTGCGGGAGACCGCGAAGATCGGCGTGAACATCGAGGTCGGGAAGCCCATCGCCTCCAGGATGATGCCGGAATAGAAATCGACATTCGGGAAGAGCTTCTTCTCGATGAAGTAGGGGTCTTCCAGCGCGGTCTTTTCCAGTTCCTTGGCAACCTGCAGCAGCGGGTTGTTCTCGACGCCCAGAAGGCCCAGCACCTCGTCCGCCGATTCCTTCATCACCGTCGCGCGCGGGTCGCGGTTCTTGTAGACCCGGTGCCCGAAGCCCATCAGGCGGAAGGGATCGTTCTTGTCCTTCGCGCGGGCGATGAATTCCGGGATGCGGTCGACCGTGCCGATTTCCTTCAGCATCTCCAGGCAGGCCTGGTTGGCGCCGCCATGGGCGGGACCCCAGAGGCAGGCGATGCCGGCGGCGATGCAGGCGAAGGGATTGGCGCCCGAGGAGGAGGCCAGGCGCACGGTCGAGGTCGAGGCGTTCTGCTCGTGATCCGCGTGCAGCGTGAAGATCCGGTCCATCGCGCGGCTGAGGATCGGGTTCACCTCGTAATCCTCGGCGGGAACCGAGAAGCACATGCGCAGGAAGTTCGACGCGTAGTCGATATCGTTGCGCGGATACACGAAGGGCTGGCCGACATGGTACTTGTAGGCCCAGGCCGCGATGGTCGGCATTTTCGCGATCAGGCGGATCGAGGCGACCTCGCGCTGCCAGGGATCGGAGATGTCGGTGCTGTCATGGTAGAAGGCCGACATGGCGCCGACCACGCCCACCATGATCGCCATCGGGTGGGCATCCCGGCGGAAGCCGCGGAAGAAGTTCTGCATCTGCTCGTGCAGCATCGTGTGCTTGGTGACGCGGCTCTCGAAATCCTCGAGCTGCGCGCCGGTCGGCAGTTCGCCGTAAAGCAGCAGGTAGCAGACCTCGAGGAAATGCGATTTCCCGGCAAGCTGGTCGATCGGGTAGCCGCGATGCAGCAGCACGCCCTCTTCGCCATCGATGAAGGTGATGGTCGACTCGCAGGACGCGGTGGAGGTGAATCCGGGATCGTAGGTGAACACGTCGCCCTGGGCATAGAGCTTGCGGATGTCAATGACATCCGGGCCCAGCGTGGGCGACATCATCGGCAATTCCACGGTCTTGTCCCCGAAGGTCAGGGTCGCGGTCTTGGCCGGTTGCGCAGTATCAGGCATTGGCATCCCTCCTTTGCCGACCTGCCGTCCCGGAGCGGGGCGGACAGGCGATGGGTATGTCTTGCGCCGGCCGGGTCAGTCCCGGCCAGAGGAAAATACGTCTTCGAGGCGGGCAAGAGTTTCCTCCCGGCCCAGGACGAGCATCATGTCATAGACGCTCGGGGTCGCCGTCCGGCCTGCAAGCGCGGCCCGCAGCGGTCCGGCAAGCTTGCCGAATTTGAGTTCCCGAGGGTCCATGAAGCTGGCGATCACCGCCTCCAGATCATTGCGGCTCCAGCTAGCACTTTGCAGCTGCGGCGTCAATTCGACCAGTATACCAATGGATACAGCGTCAAGGGCGGCGGCGGCCTTCGCATCCGGCTGGATCGGCCGGGAGGCGAGGGCGAATTCCCCCTTTTCAAGAAGATCGCCCCAGGTCTTGGCGCGGTCTTTGAGGCAATACATCGCAGCCGAGAGCCGGTCGCGCCGGATCCCGTCAAGCGGCGGCTTCGCGGTCGCAGCAAGAAATCCGTCCAGCTCGGCCAGGATCGCCTCGTCCTCCATCATCGCCAGATGATGGCCCGAAACGTTTTCCAGTTTCTTGAAATCGAACCGCGCGGGTGCCTTGTTCATGCCCTCGAAGCCGAACCAGTCCAGCGCCTGGGCGGTGGTGAAGACCTCGTCATCGCCATGGCTCCAGCCCAGCCGCGTCAGGTAGTTGCGCAGCCCTTCCACCGGGTAGCCCATGGCGCGGTATTCCTCGACCGCCAGCGCGCCGTGCCGCTTGGACAGCTTCTTGCCGTCGGGCCCGTGGATCAGCGGGATATGCGCCCAGACCGGCAGGTCCCAGCCCATCGCGGCGTAGATCTGGCCCTGGCGTGCGGCATTGGCCAGGTGGTCGTCGCCGCGGATCACATGCGTGACACCCATGTCATGGTCATCCACCACCACCGCCAGCATGTAGGTGGGCGTGCCGTCCGAGCGCAGCAGCACCATGTCGTCGAGCTGGTCGTTGCGGAAGGTGACATCGCCCTGCACCTGGTCGCGGATCACCGTCTCGCCGTCGCGCGGGGCCTTCAGCCGGACCACGTAGGGCGCATCCGGCCGGTCTGCCGGATCGGCATCGCGCCAGGGCGACTGGAAGAGGGTGCTGCGGCCCTCGGCCCTGGCCGCATCGCGGAAGGCCTGGATCTCGTCTTGGGTGGCATAGCAGCGATAGGCATGGCCCGTTTCCAGCATCTGCAGCGCCACTTCGGCGTGGCGCGGCGCGCGCTCGAACTGGCTGACGATCTCGCCGTCATGGTCCAGCCCCAGCCAGGCCATGCCCTCGATGATCGCGGCGGTGGCCTCCGGGGTCGACCGCGCGCGGTCGGTATCCTCGATGCGCAGCAGGAACCGGCCGCCGCGGCCGCGGGCGAAGAGCCAGTTGAACAGCGCGGTGCGCGCGCCGCCGATATGCAGGAATCCGGTGGGCGAGGGGGCGAACCTCGTCACGACGGGGGCATCAGCCATGGAACGGACCTCGTGTCTTGCTCGATTGGCCGCCGGTTTAGTCGCTCGGCCGCACCGGGTAAAGCGCCCGCCGGCGGGCCGGGGCCCGGCTGGCGTTAACGGTCTGTAAACCATGAGGCGGCACTGCGGTATGCAGGACAGTTCCGGCCCGGAGGCCCCTCGTGCCGCTCGACATGCTGATCGCTGCGCAACGCGGACATCTGTTTCCCTGGGTGCCGGTGATGCTGGGCTGCGGGATCGGCGGGTATTTCGCGCTGCCCGCGGAGCCCGCGGACTGGATGCGCCCGGCCGCCTGGGGGGCGGCGGCGCTGCTGGTGCTCGGCGCGCGGCGCGCGGCGGAATCGCTCGCGCCGCTGCTGCTGGGGCTGTCGCTGGTGCTGGCGGGCGGGGCGCTGGCCGCCTGGCGCAGCCACCAGGTTGCCGCGCCGGTGCTGTCCTTCCGCTATTACGGGCCGGTGGAGGGGCGGATCCTGAAGATCGACCGGTCGCTCAGCGACCGCATCCGGATCACCCTGGACCGGGTCATGCTGGCCGATACCGCGCCCGCGCGGCTGCCCGCCACGGTGCGGGTCTCGCTTTCGGCCGACATGCCCCATACCTCGCTGGAGCCGGGCAAGACCGTCATCCTGACCGCGCATCTGTCGCCGCCGATGGGCCCGGCGGAGCCCGGCGGCTTCGATTTCCGCCGCCTCGCCTGGTTCGAGAGACTCGGGGCGGTGGGCTATTCCCGCACGCCGGTCCTGGCCCTGGAGCCTGCCATCCGCGACGGTCCGGCCATGAGAATCGCGGGGTTCCGGGCGCAGCTGTCGCAGGCCATACGCACCGGCATTCCGGGGCAGGCGGGGGCCTTCGCCGCGGCGGTGGTGACCGGCGACCGCCTCGGGCTGGACCGGGCGACGATGGATGCGATGCGCGCCAGCAACCTGGCGCATCTTCTGGCCATCTCGGGGCTGCATATGGGATTGCTGACCGGCTTCGTCTTCCTCGTGCTGCGCCGGGCCATCGCGGCGGTGCCCCGCCTGGCGCTCAGGATCGACGGGCGCAAGGCGGCGGCGATCGTGGCCCTGGCGGCGGCGACGGCCTATCTGGCGCTGTCGGGCGGCAGCATCGCGACCCGCCGGGCCTATGTCATGGCGGCGGTGATGCTGGGGGCGGTGCTTCTGGACCGCAGGGCGCTGACGCTGCGGGCGGTGGCGGTGGCGGCCATCCTGATCCTGGCGGCGCGTCCGGAAAGCCTGCTGAATGTCGGGTTCCAGATGTCCTTTGCCGCGACCAGCGCGCTGGTCTGGGCCTTCTGCTGCCTGCGCGATGCGCCGCTTCCGCGCGCGCCGCGGCTTCTGAGGCCCGTTCTGGCGCTGGCTCTTTCCTCTGCCGTGGCGGGGGCGGCAACCGCACCGATCGGCGCGGCGCAGTTCAACCAGATCGCGCAATGGGGCGTGCCGGCCAATCTCATGGCCGTCCCGGTGATGGGGCTTCTCGTGGTGCCTGCCGCGGTGCTGGCCGCCTGCCTGGCACCGTTCGGGCTGGCGGGTCCGGCGCTCTGGGCGATGGGGGCGGGATGCAGCTGGATCCTGGCCGTGGCCGCGCGGGTCGCCGCGCTGGAAGGCGCGGTGCGCCCGGTCGTGGCGCCCGCGCCCGCGGTGCTGCCGCTGATCGCCGGCGGGGCGCTGGTGGTGATCCTGTGGCAGGGGCGCGGCCGCTGGGCGGGGCTGCTGCCGGTCGTCGCCGCGCTGTGGCTCTGGGCGGGAACCCAGCGCCCCGCGGTGCTCATCTCCGCCAGCGGCGGGCTGGTCGGCGTGCTGGAGCCGGGGGGACGGGTGCTGAACAAATCCGGCGGAGACGGCTATGCCGCCCGCGCCTGGCTGGAAAACGACGGGGATGGCCGCCTGCCGGAGGCGGCGGCCCGACCCGGTCCGGCGGGGTTCGAGGCGGAGCTGGCCGGGCTGCGGCTGCGGCAGCTGTCGGCCGCACAGCTGCGCCGCCGGGCCGATCCCTGTGCCGGGGCGGACCTGGTCGTCACGCCCGGCGAGGCCGCGGCGGAGGGGGAAGCGTGCCTCGTGCTGGACCGCAACCGTCTGGCCGAAACCGGCTCCGTCGCGCTGCGAAACGGGCCCGGCGGGGATCTTTACCTGGTGACGGCGGCAAAGCGCGCCGGGCAGCGGCCCTGGACGGGCAGGGCGGGCAGGGAGGCCCTTCGCGGGCCGCGCCTGCCGGGGCCCGGCGCGGGCAGCTGAGCGACGCAGGCCCAGGCCCGGTCCGGCGGCGCACCGGTTTTCGTCCAGGCACCGCCTGGCAGGCATGCGGGGATCGGGATTGCCGGACGGCGCCTGCGGATCCGGAGGTAAGACGAGTCCCGCCCTTGTCGCCGCGCCCGCGGACATGCCGCAGACCGGTGTGCTTCCCCCGGGGGGCGCCGGGTCCGCCTGCGCGGCCCGGCGCGGGACAGCGCGGGGTCAGTAGGTGCGGATCAGCCCGACGAGCCTGCCCTGGATCTGCACGCGGTCCTCGGAATAGGTCTGGACGACATGCGCGGCATTGGCCGGTTCCAGCGCGATGGTCCGGCCCCGCCGACGATAGCGTTTCAGCGTCACGGTCTCGTCGTCGATCTTGGCGACGACGATCTCGCCGTTCTCGGCGGAACTGCCTTCGCGGATCACTACGATATCGCCGTCATTGATCCCGATATCGATCATCGAGTCGCCCTGGACCTCCAGCGCGTAATGGTTGCCGCCGCGGCTGAGCATGCTGCCCGGCACGGTGACGGATTCCTCCTGCCGCACCGCCTCGATCGGGCCTCCGGCCGCGATGCGGCCCTGCAGGGGGATATCCCAGGCACCGCCATGATCCACCGCGATCGCCCCCGCCGGAGCCTCGCCGCCGCGCGATCCCTCGATGACCCGCGGGGCGAAACCGGGATTGGCGAGCGTGTCGGGAAGGCGGAGGATCTCGATCGCGCGGGCCTTGTGCGGCAGGCGCCGCAGATAGCCGCGTTCCTCCATCGAGGTAATCAGCCGGTGAATCCCGGATTTGGATCGCAGGCCGAGGTGGTCCTTCATCTCGTCGAAGGAGGGCGGGACGCCGTCGCGGCTCTGCCTCTCATGGATGAATTCCAGCAGTTCGAGCATCTTCTTCGTCAACATCAGCCGGTGCCATTTCCAGGTTCTGGTTTAGTTTGACAAATGTTCTAGGCGCGTTCCCGGTTTGTGTCAAGAAGACCCGTCACAGCGGGATGTATTCGACCTCTTCGCCCGGCTGCCGCGCCGGGTCCCCCGGCGGCCGCACCAGCAGCGCATCGGCCGCCGCCAGCACGCTCAGCAGGCTGCTGTCCTGGCTGGCAAGCGGCGCGAGCCCCGCAGGGCCCATGGCGGCACGCATGTAATGTTCCCGCGGGCCATTGGCCGGGAGCGGCCGGGCCAGCGGGCTGCGGCGGCGCGGCACGGCGCGGGCCGGCAGGCCCAGCATCGCCTCGAGCATCGGCAGCAGGAAGATCCGGCCGCAGACCAGAGCGCTGACCGGATTGCCGGGCAGGCCCAGCATCGCCGCACGGCCCATGCGTCCTGCCATGAGCGGCTTGCCCGGGCGCATCGCGACCTTGTGGAAGTCCAGGCTCAGGCCGCGCGCCTGCGCCACGGAGGCCACGATGTCATGATCGCCGACGGACGCCCCGCCGCAGGTGACGACCAGGTCGGCCCCGGCCGCCAGGTCGAGACACTGGCCCAGGCTGTCCTCGCTGTCGCGGGCGATGGGCAGCAGATGCGCGATCCCGCCCGCGGCCTCGATCATGGCGATCAGCCCGAAAGCATTGGAGGCGACGATCTGCGACGGGCCGGGCGTCTCGCCGGGCATGACCAGTTCGTCGCCGGTGCAGATCAGCGCCACCCGCGGCTTGCGCGCGACGTCCGCTGCGGGCAGGTTCATCGCCGCCAGAAGGGCAATCTCCGCCGGCCCCAGACGCCTGCCGGCAGGCAGCATCTGCATCCCTTCGGTGAAATCCCCTCCAGCGGGGCGGATGTTGCTGCCCGCGCCCGGCCGGTCGCCGATGGTGATGCGGTCGCCCTCGCGCAGGACATCCTCCTGGATCACGACATGCCCGGCGGAGGCCGGGACAGGGGCGCCGGTGAAGATGCGCACGGCCTCTCCGGGCTGCACCGGTCGATCGTGCCCGCCCCCGGCGGCGGCCTCGCCGATCACCCGCAGGACCGCCCCGGGCCGCAGGTCCTGCGGACGCAGCGCATATCCGTCCATGGCCGAAGCGGCGAAGGGCGGCTGGGTGCGGCGGGCGATGGCCGGGCGCGCCAGCACCCGTCCGGCGGCGGCGCGCAGCGGCACCGTCTCGGCGCCGGTCGGCTCCACCAGCGCGAAGAGCCGCGCCAGCGCCTCCTCGACGGAAATCACGGGGCGGCCTCGTAGCGGCCGGACTTGCCGCCCTCCTTCAGCATGACGCGGATGCCGAGGATCTCCATGTCCTTCTGGGCGGCCTTCAGCATGTCATAGACGGTCAGCGCGGCGGTCGACACGGCGGTCAGCGCCTCCATCTCGACGCCGGTCTGGCCGGTCGTCTTCACGGTGGCCTCGATCCGCACGCCCGGCAGCGTCGCGTCCGGGCTGAGCTCCACCGAGACGCTGGTGACGGGCAGCGGGTGGCAGAGCGGGATCAGATCGGCGGTCCGCTTGGCCCCCATGATCCCGGCCAGCCGCGCCACGCCCAGAACGTCGCCCTTCTTCGCCGTGCCCTCGGTGACAAGGCGCAGCGTCTCGGGTGACATCCGCACCGCGCCCTCGGCCCGGGCGGTGCGGGCGGTCACGGCCTTGCCCGAGACATCGACCATATGCGCATCGCCCTTGGCATCGAAATGGGTCAGCATCACATGCCCCCATGCGCGGTCAGGGGCTGGGACAGCAGGTCGCGCGTGGCCATGGCGACATCCTCCTGCCGCATCAGGCTTTCCCCGATCAGGAAGCAGCGCACGCCGAAGCGCGCCATGTCGGCCAGGTCCTCGCGGGTGAACAGCCCGCTCTCGCCCACCAGAAGCCGGTCGATCGGCGCCAGCTTGGCCAGGGTCCGCGTGGTGTCCAGCGAGGTCTCGAATGTCTTGAGGTTGCGGTTGTTGATCCCCAGGAGGGTGGATTTCAGCAGGCTGGCCCGCTCCAGTTCCTCCTGGTTATGCACCTCGATCAGCGCGTCCATGCCCCAATCCGCGGCGGCGGCTTCCAGCTCCTGCGCCTGCGCGTCCGAGACGCTGGCCATGATGATCAGGATGCAATCCGCGCCCAGGCTGCGCGCCTCGGCCACCTGGTAGGTGTCGTACATGAAATCCTTGCGCAGCACCGGCAGGCTGACCGCCCCGCGCGCCGCCACCAGGTAGTCGTCGGCGCCCTGGAAGCTGGGCCCGTCGGTCAGCACCGAGAGGCAGGTCGCGCCGCCTTCCTCATAGGCGGCGGCGATGGCGGGCGGATCGAAATCGGGGCGGATCAGCCCCTTGGAAGGGCTGGCTTTCTTGACTTCGGCGATCAGGCCATAGCCCTGCTGGCTGGCCTCGTGCAGCGCGCGGGCAAAGGGGCGCACCGGCGAGGCGCTGCGGGCGCGGGCCTCGATCTCGGAGAGCGGCACGGCCTGCTTGCAGGCGGCGACATGCTCCAGCTTGTAGGCCTTGATGCGGTCCAGGACGGTCTCGCTCATGCGGCCACCTCCGATGTGATGCGCGCCAGCGCCTGGACCTTGCCCAGGGCTGCGCCGCTGTCGATGCTTTCCGCGGCCAGCGCCGCGCCTTCCTTCAGACCGCCCGCGCGTCCGGCGATCACCAGCGCCGCGGCCGAGTTCAGCAGCACCGCGTCGCGATAGGCCGAGGCCGTCCCCTCCAGCAGCGCCCGGAAGGCCGCACCGTTCTGCGCGGGGGTGCCGCCGACGATCTCCTCGAAGGGATGGACCGGCAGTCCCGCATCCTCGGGATGGACGCGGAAACTGTTGACCGCCCCGTCCTTCAGCTCGGCCACCTCGGAGGTGCCGGTGATGGTCAGCTCGTCCGTGCCGTCCGAGCCATGGACCAGCCAGGCGCGCTCCGACCCCAGCGCGCCCAGAACCTCGGCCATGGGCCGGATCAGCGCGGCCGTGTAGGCGCCGGTCAGCTGGTACCTGACGCCCGCCGGATTGGTCAGCGGTCCCAGGACGTTGAACACGGTGCGCGTGCCCAGCTCGACCCGCGCGGGGCCGACATGCTTCATCGCCGGGTGATGCATCGGCGCCATCATGAAGGCGATGCCGCAGGCATCCAGCGCCTGCTGCACCACGGCGGGGGACACCATGACATCGACGCCCATCTGCGCCAGCGCATCGGCGGAGCCCGATTTCGAGGACAGGTTGCGGTTGCCGTGCTTGGCCACCGCGACGCCCGCGCCCGCCACGACGAAGGCCGCCGCGGTGGAGATGTTCAGCGTCCCCTTGCCGTCGCCGCCGGTTCCCACGATGTCAATGGCGCCCGCGGGCGCCGTCACGGGGCTGCACTTGGAGCGCATCACCTGCGCGGCGGCGGCGATTTCGTCCACCGTCTCGCCGCGGGTGCGCAGCGCCATGAGGAAACCGCCGATCTGCGCCGGCGTCGCGCGGCCCTCGAACAGCGCAAGGAAGGCCGCCTGTGCCTCGTCGCGGGTCAGGGGCCCGGCCGCCGCCCTGCCGATCAGGGGTTTGATATCGTCGCTCATGCCGGTTCCTTCAGCCCGTCGAGGAAAGTCTTGAGCATCTGGTGTCCATGCTCGCTGCGGATGCTCTCGGGGTGGAACTGCACGCCTTCCACGGCCAGGTTGCGGTGGCGCAGCCCCATGATCGTGCCATCCTCCAGCCAGGCCGTCACCTCCAGGCAGTCGGGCAGGCTGTCGCGTTCCACGATCAGCGAGTGATAGCGCGTGCCCTGCAGCGGCGAGGGCAGCCCGGCGAAGACGCCGCCGCCCGCATGGTGGATATGGCCCATCTTGCCATGCACGATCTCGCCGGCGCGCACCACCTTGCCGCCGAAGGCCTCGCCGATGGTCTGGTGGCCCAGGCAGACCCCGAAAAGCGGAATGCCCTCGCGCGCGGCGGCGCGCGTCAGATCAAGGCAGATCCCGGCCTGGGCCGGATCGCAGGGGCCGGGCGACAGCACGATCCCCGCGGGGCGCAGCGCCAGCGCGGCCTCCACGCTCAGCGCGTCGTTGCGATGCACCTCCACCCCGGCGCCGAGTTCGCCGAAATAATGCACCAGGTTATAGGTGAAACTGTCGTAGTTATCGATGAGCAGCAGCATGGCGGGTCCTTCGGTCTGGAACGCAGTTGCACCCTTCGGGCCATCATGGTCAAGGGGCGCGGGGCGGCAAGGCGGCGGGCGCGGCGCGATCCGGTCTTGTCCGCGGCAGGCAGGACTGACAGGCTGGGCAGGGCAGGCGATGGAAACGGGACGGAAAACTTGGGACGGGTGACGCGGGGCGTACTGGCCGGGCTGGTCTTCGGGCTGGCGGTCGCGGCGGTTCTTCTGGCGATGGCGGCCGTGCAGATCGAGCAGGCCAAGCCCGTGCCCCCCGGTGCGGCGCCGGTGGTCCGGCAGGTCCTGCCGCCGGTCGCGCCGCAACCGGCCGCGGCGGTTGCGCCAGCTCCGCCGGGGGCAGCGCGGATCTTCCATGATGCGGGGGCCCCGTCCCGCCCGGTCCCGCCGCCGCGGCCCGTTGCCCTTTCCGCCGGAACGGCGCTGCCCGCGCTTGCCGCGCCGCCTGCGCCCGCACTGATCGATCTCAGCGCCGTTGCCCCGCCCGTGCTCCTGCGGATCGGGCCGACGGAGCGGGACGGGGCTGCCGCGCCGCCAGCCGCGGTG
>NZ_JACVXA010000042.1 GCF_014903745.1 Mangrovicoccus algicola
CGCCGGCGCCCGGCTTCGCGCCCTTCGAACCCGCCGCCGCCCCCGTCCCGGCCGCCGCCCCCGCGCCACAGGGCGAGGTGCGCGTCGAGGAGGGCTGGACCGTGATCCGCCGCCGCGTGACCCTGGCCCATCCCCCGGCCGCGGTCTGGGCGCATTTCTCCGATCCGGCGGCGGTGATCCGCTGTCTGCGCGGCGCGCAGCTGGACAGCCGCGAGGGCGAGGACTTCACCGGCCATGTCGCGGTGGGCTTCGGTCCGATCGCCGCGAAATTCGAGGGCGAAGGCCGGTTCGAGACCGACGAGGCCGCCCGCACCGGCCGCGTCACCGGCCGGGGCAAGGATCGCGGCGGCCAGTCCAGCGTCGCGGGCGGGCTGGATTTCGCGCTCGCCCCCGGGGAAACGGAGGCCGAGACCCGCGCCGATGTCGCGCTGCGCTTCCGGATCGAGGGGCGGCTGGGCCAGTTCAACCGCCCCGAACTGGTCAACGGACTGGTCGATCACCTGCTGGGCGATTTCGTCGCCAATTGCGACGCGGTGCTCGGCGGCGGCCCGGCCCCCGCGCCGCGCAAGCTGGGCATCGGCGCGCTGATCCGCATGCTGCTGGCGACGCTGCGCCGGCGCTGACCCGCAGGGCACCGGGCGGATCGCGCCGCCCGGCCCGTCCGGCTCATCCCAGGAGCCGCACCAGCCCCAGCGTCAGCGCCGGGAAAAGGATCAGCGCGGCGATGCGGATCACGTCGCTGACCAGGAAGGGCAGCACCCCGCGGAAACTGTCCCACATCGGCACGTCGCGCGCCATGCCGTTGATGACGAAGACATTCATCCCCACCGGCGGGGTGATCAGCCCGACCTCCACCACCACGACGGCGAGGATTCCGAACCAGATCAGCGTGTCCTCGCGCGGCATCCCGAAATCCAGCCCGGCGATGATCGGATAGAAGATCGGCACCGTCAGCAGGAGCATGGACATCGAATCCATCACGCAGCCCAGCACCAGGTAGAGCGCCAGCATCGCCAGCAGCACCAGCATCGGCGACAGCCCCGCCGAGGCGATGGCATCGGCGGCCAGGATCGGCGTGCGGGTCTGGGCGAGGAAGGCGTTGAAGGTCTCGGCGCCCAGGAGGATCAGGAAGATCATCCCCGAGATCCGCGCCGTGCCCAGGATGCACGCCATCAGCCCGCGCGCCCGCATCCCGCCATGGATCACCGCCAAAAGGCCCGTGCCGAAAGCGCCGACCGCCGCCGCCTCGGTCGGGGTGAACCAGCCGCGATACATGCCGGTGATCACCAGCGCGAAGATCAGCAGGATCGGCCAGGTCTCGCCGAGCGCGGCCAGCCTCTCGGCGCGCCCGGCGCGCGGCGCGGCCGGGCCGTCCTCGGGATGGCGCCGCACGAAGATCGCGATCGCCGCCATGTAGCCCAGGGCCGCCAGCACCCCGGGCAGCAGCGCGGCCATGAACATCTTGGCGATGTTCTGTTCGGCCATCAGCGCATAGAGCACCAGGATCACCGAGGGCGGGATCAGGATGCCCAGCGTGCCGCCCGCCGCCAGCGACCCGGTGGAGAGCGCCCCCGAATAGCGGTAGCGGCGCATCTCGGGCAGGGCGACCTGGGCCATGGTGGCGGCGGTGGCCAGCGAACTGCCGCAGATCGCGCCGAAGGCCGCGCAGCCGCCGACCGAGGCCATGGCCAGCCCGCCGGGACGATGCCCCAGGAAGGCCGCCGCCGCGCGGAACAGCGCCCGGGAAAGCCCCGCGCGGGTGGCGAATTCGCCCATCAGCACGAAAAGCGGGATCACCGACAGCGAATAGGTGGAAAACTGGTGATAGGGCGCGGTCTTGAGAAAGGCCAGGAGCGGCACGAAGCCCGAGACCAGCCCGTAGCCCCCCACGCCCACGGCCAGCATCGCCACCCCGATCGGCACGCGCAGCGCCATCAGCACCAGGAGCACGGCAAACCCTGCCAGCCCCGCGGAAATCCCGGTCATGCGCGGCCCTCCGCCCGGCCGAAGGCGCGGCGCAGATGCCCCGCCACCGAGGCGGCCGTGACCGCCACCAGCAGGCCCATGGCCGGCAGGATGACGAAGAAGCTGTACCAGACCGGGATGCGCAGGATCATCGTCTGTTCGGAATAGAGCTTCATCTCCTCGGCGCCCGGCACCGCGCGCCACAGCAGCAGCGCGGCCAGGGCCAGGTAGACCAGCGCGCCGAAGGCATCCAGCACCCCGCGCAGCCGCGGCCCGGCGCGGGTGGTGAAGAAATCGACCGTCACGTTGCCCCCCTCGATCTGGCACCAGGGCAGGAAGCAGAAGATGACGATGGCGCTGCCCAGTTCGACCAGCTCGAAATCGCCCGAGATCGGCCGTCCCAGCGTGCTGCGCAGCACCACGCTGGTCACGGTCATCAGCATCATCGCCACCAGCACGCTGCCGCCGATCACGGCGAAGCCCCGCGCCAGCTGCACCAGAAGGCGGGGCGCGACCGGCGCGCCCCCTTCCGGCATGGGTTCCCCTGCCCCGGTCATCGGCTCACTCGGCCGCCGCGATCATCGCGCGGGCGTCTTCCAGGATCGCCGCGCCGTCATGTCCGGCCTTGTCCATCTGCGCCGTCCAGGCCTCGATCACCGGGGCGGAGGCGGTCTTCCATTCCTCCAGGTCGGCCTCGGGGATGACGGTGACGGTGCCGCCCGCCTCCAGCGCAGCCGCGCGCTGCTCGTCCTCGGCGGCATCGAAGGCCGCGCCCGCGATCTCGGCCAGGGTGGCGCCCGTGGTCTCGTCGATCACCGCGCGCAGATCCTCGGGCAGCCCGTCATAGACCCGCTGGTTCATCACCAGCGCCATGACGGCACTGGACAGCCCGCCATTCTCGGTGCCGAATTCGGTGTGATGCGGCGCCAGCGTCTCCAGCCGCAGCGACCCGAAGACCTCCCACGGGATCACCGCGCCGCCGATCACGCCGGTGGTCATCGCCTGCGGCACTTCGGGGACCGGCATGCCGACCGCCACCGCGCCGAGCGCGTCCAGCCCTTCGGTCATGGTCCGCGACGGCGCGCGGATCTTCAGCCGGGCCAGATCCTCCAGGCTGGCCACCTCCGCCTCGCTGGTATGCAGCTTGTAGGCCGAGGGCGCGTGCAGCAGCAGCGTATGGACCTGCGCCAGTTCCTCGCCCAGGTATTTCGCCTGGAATTCCTGCAGCGCGGCGGTGGTCTGCGTGGCCGTGCCCGCGACGAAGGGCAGCTCGAACACTTCCGAGATCGGGAAGCGGCCGGGCGTGTAGCCCAGAAGCGTCCAGGAGACGTCGACGATCCCGTCGCGCGCCTGGTCGAACAGCTGCGGCGGCTTGCCGCCCAGCTGCATCGAGGGGAAGATCTGCACCTCGATCCGCCCGCCCGAGCGTTCCTCGACCATCGCCTTCCACGGCTCCAGCACGCCCTGCTGGATCGGCGCGGCGGCGGGCAGGAAATGATGCACGCGCAGCGTGACCTCCTGCGCCATCGCCCCCCCCGCCGCGGCGAGCCCCAGCGCCAGGGCCGCAAGACCCGTCGTGATCCTCTGTTTCATGGCTTCCCTCCTCCTCCTCGGGATGCTGTTCCGGCCGGCCCCGGCGCGCTGCGCTAATAGGGCAGACCGACGTAATTCTCGGCAAAGGCGCGCTGCTGCGCCTCGTTCTCCGCCAGGAAGGCCAGCTCCGCCTCGCGCATCCGCAGGTCGAACCCGTCCTGGCCCGGAAAGCGGTGCATCAGCGAACTGAACCACCAGGAGAACCGTTCCGCCTTCCAGATGCGGCCTAGCGCCTTTTGCGAATAGCTGTCCAGCCCGGCCCGGTCGCCCGACGCGTAATAGCCCGTCAGCGCGCGATACAGGTAGTTCACGTCCGAGGCAGCGGTGTTCAGCCCCTTGGCGCCGGTGGGCGGCACGATATGGGCCGCGTCGCCGCACAGGAACAGCCGCCCCCATTGCATCGGCTCGGTCACGAAGGAACGCAGGGGCGCGATGGATTTCTCGATCACCGGGCCGGTCACCAGGCGGCCGGCCACATCCGCGGGCAGCCGGTGCCGCAGTTCCGCCCAGAAGGCCTCGTCGCTCCAGTCCTCGGGCCGGTCGGTCAGCGGGCACTGGACGTAATAGCGGCTGAGCCGGTCATTGCGCATCGAGCACAGCGCAAAGCCGCCCTCCGCCCCGGCATAGATCAGCTCGTCGCCGACCGGCGGGCTTTCCGACAGCACCCCCAGCCAGCCGAAGGGATAGGTCTTCTCGAATTCGCGGCGCAGCGCGGCGGGGATGGTGCGGCGCGACACGCCGTGGAACCCGTCGCAGCCCGCCACGAAATCGCAATCCAGCCGCCGCGCCTCGTCTCCGACGCGATAGGTGACATGCGGCGCATCGGTATCGGCGCCATGGATGACGACATCCTCCGCGCCGAATTCGGTCATCAGCCCGGCCGCGTCGCGCGCATCGTAGAGATCGCGCGTCACCTCGGTCTGGCCATAGACCACCACCGGCCGCCCGGTCAGTTCGCGGAAATCGACGCGGAAGCTGCCGCCGGGATGGACGATTACCGTTCCGTTATGCTTGTGCCCCTCGGCATGAAGACGCTCGGCAACCCCGGCCTCTTCCATCAACCCGACAAGCCCCTGTTCCAGAACCCCCGCGCGGATCCGGCCCAGCACGTAATCGCGGCTGCGCCTCTCCAGCACGACCGCGTCGATCCCCTGACCATGCAGAAGCTGCCCGAGCAGAAGCCCGGACGGACCGCCGCCGATGATCGCCACCTGGCACCGCATGGAAACCTCCCTCCGTCTTCCTCCGCATCCAGATCTCGCATGTTGCCGCGGCTTTCGGAAATGAGTTATTCAGGATAATGGATACCAAAAATGGTAAGCAATGAAAGCCCGGATCAAGCTGCGCCACCTGCAGGCCTTCACCACGATCACCCGCGCCGGCAGTTTCCGGGCGGCGGCCGAACAGCTGTTGCTGACCCAGCCCGCGATCTCGCGCAGCATGGCCGAACTGGAGGAGATCCTCGGCGCGCGGCTGCTGAGCCGCGATCGCGGCGGCGTCGCGCTGACCCCGGTCGGCGCCTTCTTCCTCAGCTTCGCCGAGGCCAGCCTCGCCGCGCTGGAGCGCGGCATCAGCGGGGTGGGAGAATTCGCCCCCGAGGCGGGGCTGTCGATGCGCATCGGCATGCAGCCCGCCGCCGCGGCCCGGCTGATGCCCGCGGTGACCCGGGCGCTGGAGCAGGAGCCTGCGGGGCTCGGCGTGACGCTGCAGGAAGGCAGCCATGCCGACCTGGCCCAGCGGCTGCGCGACGGGCAGCTGGACCTGGTGGTGGGGATGCAGGGCCCGCCCGAGACGATGGCGGATCTGAGCTTCGTGCAGCTTTACACCGAGCGCCTGGCCATCGTCGCCGCGCCCGGCCACCCGGCGCTGGAGCGCCCCGACCTGCAGGCGCTGGCGGACTGGCCGGCGGTCTATCCCCCGCCCGAGGACCCGGTCCGCCCCGTGCTCCGGCGGTTCCTGGTGGGCCATGGCGTGCCGCTGCCGCGCATCCGGGTGGAGACGGGGTCCTTCGCCTTCGGCCTGTCGCGCACGCTGGGCGGCGATGCCCTGTGGTTCGCCCCCGAGGGCATGGTGCAGGAGGCCGTGGCGCGCGGCCTGCTGGCGCGACTGCCCCTGAACACCGAGGCGACGGCCATGCCGGCCGGGCTGATCGCCCGCGCGGGCGAGGACCAGACCCCGGCGGGGCGCAGGCTCCTGCCCGCGCTGCGCGGCGCCCTGGCCGCGGCGTGACCGGGCCGGGTCACCGCATCTGCAGGACGATCGGGTCGATGGAGGCCGGATCGGTGCGGCTGCGCAGATCGGCCACGTCCGCCGGGTCCACCGCCCCGCCCCGGTTGCCCCAGCTCTGGCGCACGAAGCTGAGGATCTCGGCGATCTCGGCATCGTCCATGCGCCCGCGATAGGGCGGCATCCGGTAGGCATCGGGCATCCCGTCGGCCACCACCCGGCCCGAGCCGTTCAGCGTGACGTTGATCTGCGAGGCGGGCTCGGCCACCTGCGCGGAGGTCACCCCGGCCAGCGGCGGGATCCAGGGCGCCTGGCCCGACCCGTCGCGGCCATGGCAGGCGGCGCAATTGGCCAGGTAGGACTGCGCCCCCGGAAGGCCCGCGCGCGCCGCCTGGGCCGGGGTGGTCACCTCGGCCGGGGCGGGCACCCAGGCCTCGCCCTCGCCGGGCAGCGACTTGAGGTAATGCGCCATCGCCCGCAGATCCGGCTCGGTCAGGAATTGCAGCGAATTGTTGAACGCCTCGGTCATCGAGCCGAAGACGACCGCATGGGCATTGCGCCCCTCGGAGAGGAAGGCGAACAGGTCCTCCTCGCTCCAGCGGCCGATCCCCGCCGCCCCGTCGCCGCGCAGCGAAGGCGCGTACCAGCCATCCAGCAGCGCGCCGGACAGGAAATCGGGGTCGGAACTGTCCAGCCCCTTCTCGTTCATCGCGATCCCGCGCGGGGTGTGGCAGCTGCCGCAATGGCCCGCGCCTTCGACCAGATAGGCGCCGCGATTCCACAGCGCGTCCCGCTCCGGGTCGGGCTGGTAGACCGCGCCGCTGGTGAAGACCGCGTTCCACGCCGCCAGCGGCCAGCGGATGTTCAGCGGCCAGGGAATGCCGTTCTCCGGCACCGGTTCGGCCACCGGCTCCACCCCTGCCATGAAGAAGGCGTAAAGCGCGCGGATGTCGTCATCGGTCATCTTCTCGTAGGACGGGTAGGGCATCGCCGGATACAGGCGCCGCCCGTCCGGCGTCACCCCGTCGCGCAGAGCCCGGTCGAAATCCGCCAGCGTGTAGCCGCCGATGCCGTGATCCGGATCGGGGGTGATGTTGGTGGCATGGATCACGCCCAGCGGCGTGCCCATCTCCAGCCCGCCGGCGAAGGGCGCGCCCCCCTCCAGGCTGTGGCAGGCGACGCAATCGGCCTGGCGGGCGACATATTCGCCGCGCGCGATCAGGTCGGGCGCGGGGGCGGCGGCGGTTTCGCCGTCGAAGGGCGAGGCAGGCAGGCGGGTCACGTACCAGGCCCCGCCCGCAAGGACGAGCACGGCCAGGACGGCGGCAAGGGAAAGGGTCTTTTTCACGGGCATGTCCGGTATCTGTCGTTGCGGGGGACCGCCGCGCGGCGCGGCGGCCCTGGCGGGATCAGCTCTCGAAGCTCATGCGCGACAGCGGCATGCGGCGCACCGGCTGACCGGTCAGCGCGGCGACGGCATTGGCCACGGCCGGGGGCACCGCAGGAAGGGGCGGCTCGCCCACGCCGCCGATCTGCGCCCCGCTTTCGAGGATGCCGACATGGACGGGCGGCATGTCGCCGGGCGGCAGGATGCGGTACATGTCGTAATTGCGCGCCACCGGCGCCCCGTCCTGCCAGACGGATTCCTCCATCAGCACCTGGCTCAGACCCAGCGCGGCGGCGCCGCGCACCTGCTGGCGCACCAGCGCGGGATTGACCGCCTGGCCGGGATCCAGCACCTCCCAGACGTCATGCACCACGACCCTTCCCGCGGCAATGGACACTTCGGCGATGGCGGCGGCCTCTGACCCGAAGGGCGAGGCCATGCCGATGCCGCGCGCCCGGCGGGTTCCGTCCGGGGCGTCATAGGGTCCGCGTTTCCAGCCGCCCGAGAGGTCCGCCACCGCCTCAAGCAGCGCCGAAAGCCGCGCATCATCGCGCAGCAGGTGGCGGCGCAGCTCGAACGGGTCCTGCCCGCCCGCCGCCGCCATCTCGTCGAGGAAGCATTCGTAGAAGAAGTCGTTCATCGAATTGCCGACCGACCGCCAATAGGCCAGCATCGCGGGGTTGCGGACATAGGCCTGGGCCATGCGGCGGGTGGGGATGGCATAGGCCTTGCCGGTCAGCCCCTCCAGCGCGGTCGGATCCACCTGGTCGCCGCGGCCGTTGATCGCCTCGGTCGGACCCTCCGTGGCCGAAACCGCCTCGATCGCCAGGGGCAGGCCGTCACCGTCCAGCGCCCCGCGGAACCGCACCGCCGCCATCGGCCGCAGCGGATCGCGCAGGAATTCCTGTTCGCGCGTCCAGATCATCTTGACCGGGCGGCCCGCGCGGCGCGCCAGCTCGATCGCCTGCGGATAGGGGCTGGCGGCGGGATAGAGGAAATGCCGCCCGAAGAACCCGCCCAGCATCGGCGAATGGATGCGCACCTGCGCCGGGTCCAGCCCGGTCAGCCCCGCAACCGTCGACTGGTACTGTTCCGGCGCCTGGTTGGGCAGCCACAGATCCAGCGTGCCATCCCCGTTGAACCGCGCCACCGCGGAGGGCGGCTCCAGCTGGGCATGGTTCAGGTACTGGCTGTGATAGGTCGCCGAGATCACCGTTTCGGCCCCTGCCAGGACGCCCGGCGCATCGCCCTCGGCCTCGGCCTCGGTCTCATCGGCCTCCGAGGCAGCCAGCGCCGCCGCGAAATCCGCGGAGGAGAAATCGGCCGGCATCTCGCGCCAGCCCTCGGGCAGCGTGTCGAAGGGCACCCAGTCGACCTCCAGCGCCTCGACCGCGCGCTTGGCCGTCCACCAGCGTTCGGCCAGAACCGCCACGGCGCCGTCCAGCACCTCCACCGCCGCGACGCCCGGCAAGGCCGCGACCTCCTCGCGGTTGCGGATCGTGCCGACCGTCAGGCCCAGCCGCGGCGCATGGCTGACCGCAGCCTGCAGCATGCCCTCGACGCGGATGTCGATGGCGTATTCCGCGCGGCCGGTGGACTTGTCATGCACGTCCAGCCGCGGCTGTTCCCGGCCGATCCAGCGGAAGGCGGACGGATCCTTCAGCGTCACGCTGTCGGGATCGGGAACCGCCAGGTCGAAGGCCGCCCCGGCCAGCGCGCCATAGCCCAGGTCCCGGCCCGAGGCCGCGTGCACGACCCGGCCCGGTTCGGTGGACAGCTCCCGCGCGGGCACGCCCAGCTCGGCCGCCGCCGCCTCGATCAGCATGGCCCGGGCCAGCGCGCCGAGACGGCGCATCACCGGGTAGGACAGGCGCACCGACATCGACCCGCCGGTGATCCGCATCTGCCCGCCGATCACCAGGTAATCGGCGCCCGCAGGCGCGTTCTCCACGGTGAAGACCGCCGGGTCGGCATCCAGCTCCTCGCCGACGATCTGCGCCATGCCGGTGAAGATCCCCTGCCCGCCCTCGACGAAGGGCGACAGCAGCCGCACCGTGCCGTCGGGCCGGATCTCCAGGAAGGCGGGCACATTGGTGCCCGGCGCCGCCGCGGCGGCCTGGGCGCGGGCGGGACCGGCAGGCAGGCCGACCCCCAGGATCAGCGTTCCCGCCCCGGCGCCGAGCGCCCCGCGCAGGAAGCCGCGGCGCGACAGGTTCAGCGGACGGCCCGAGGCCAGCTCGGCGGCGCAAAGCGCGGCGGGATGCCCGGTCACAGCGTCTCTCCTTCGCGCCCCGCCAGGTCGGTCATCGCCGCGCGGATGTAGTTATAGGTGCCGCAGCGGCACAGGTTGACCATCGTCGCGCGGATATCCTCCTCGGTCGGTTCGGGGATCTCCTTGAGCAGGGCGGTCGCCGCCACCACCTGGCCCGACTGGCAGTAGCCGCATTGCGGCACCTGGTGCTCCACCCATTTCTCCACCACGCGGGCCCCGACCGGGTCGGATTCGATCGCCTCGATCGTGGTGATCTCGGCGCCCTCCAACATCTCCACCGGGGTGACGCAGGATCGCATGACCTGCCCGTCGACCAGCACCGAACAGGCGCCGCATTGGGCCAGGCCGCATCCGTACTTGGTGCCGGTCAGGCCGAGATCGTCGCGCAGCACCCACAGAAGCGGCGTGTCGCCGGGGGCGTCGATCTCGCGGGGGGTTCCGTTGACGGTCAGCTGCATCGGGGGCTCCTGGCTTCGGGCTGGAAACGGCTCGGGCCGCGGCAAGGCGGGCCGGAGGGCGGCAGGCAACAAGCTAGACCCCGCGACGCGCCTGGGGAATGGCGGCTGATCGATTGCAGATATGAACAGGATTCATTTATCTCTCCCGCCGCGATCGGCGATACACTGCCCGGCAGGACGGGAGCGGCACGAAGATGAAGAAAGAGGACCTGGCGGATCTGGCGGTCTTCCTGGCCGTGGCGGAGGAGCGCAATTTCACCCGCGCGGCGGCCCGGCTGGGCCTGTCGCAATCCGCCGTCAGCCACACGATGCGGCGGCTGGAAGCCTCGATCGGGGTCAAGCTGCTGAACCGCAGCTCGCGGCATGTCTCCACGACCGAACCGGGCGAGAAGCTTCTGGCCAAGCTGCGCCCCGGGCTGGACCAGATCGCCGCGCAGATCGAGGAGCTGCGCGTGCAGGGAAATACGCCTTCGGGGCTGCTGCGCATCACCGCCTCCAAGGCCGCGATCCGCCATATCCTCTGGCCGGTGGTGACCGGGCTCGTGCGGGACTATCCGGGCATCCGGGTGGAGCTCAGCTCCGAGGGGCGGCTGACCGACCTGGCCGAGGACCGGTTCGACTGCGGCATCCGGCTGGAGGAATTCCTGGCGCCCGACGTGATCGCCGTGCCGGTGGGCCCGCCCGCGCGCATGGCGGCGGTGGCGGCGCCGGATTACCTGGCGCATCGCGGCATCCCGCGCCATCCGGCGGATCTGGCGGATCACGCCTGCATGGGGACGCGGTTCGATCCGCATGGCACCGTCTATGCCTGGGAATTCGAGAAGGACGGCGAGGAGATCATCCGCCGCGTCGACGGCCCCTTCATCGTCAATGACAGCGACCTGGCGATCGCGGCGGCGCGCGAAGGGCACGGCATCGCCTTCGTCACCGAGGCGGAGGTGGCCGCGGATCTCGCCGCGGGGCGGCTGCACCGCGTGCTGGAGGACTGGTGCCCGCCTTTCGGGGGCATGCACCTGTATTACCCCGGCCGCCGCCAGGTCAGTTCCGCGCTGCGCCTGCTGATCGACCGCCTGCGCTGGCGCGGCTGAGGCCGATCGGCGGCTCCGCGTCGGGGCGGCTGCAGGATGGCGGCGGCGACCGGCGGGCGGCGCGGGCCTCCCCGCACCGACCGGACGGCCGGGGGCGCCCGCAGGACCAGCCCGGGCGCCGGGGCCGGTCTGCCGATCCAGCCCTGTCCGGTCCGACCGCACGGCGCCGGTTGTCTGACACCGCTCCCTCAGACAGCCTCTCCCGCGATCAGCCGCGCCTTGCCGCGCTCCAGGCTTCCGGTCAGATGGGCGCGCATCGCCGCGCGGGCCTCCTCCGCGTCGCCGGCGATGATCGCGCTGACGATGCGGCCATGTTCCTGCTGAAGATGACGGTTGCGCGGCGGCGCCGGCGGCTCCCCTGCCCGGCTCGCCGGGGCCTCCGCGATGATCCCCGGCTTCAGCAGGCGCAGCAATTCGGGAAACCGGCGGTTCTGCGTCGCCTCGGCGATGCGGAAATGCAGCCCGAAATCGGTATGGCGGGTGGACAGCCCCTGATCGAGGCAGGCGCCGACCAGCGCATGCGCCTCGAGGATCGCCTCCAGCTGCGCGGCCGAACGCCGCGACGCCGCCAGCCCCGCCGCCTCCACCTCGCAGGCCATCCTGAGTTCCAGCAATTCGATCACGCCCGGCATCCGGTCCAGGCTCAGATCGGCGAAGGGACGGCCCTCCCCGGTTGGATCGGCGACGAAGGCCCCGACCCCGCGGCGCACATCGACCACCCCCTCGGAGCGCAGCACCGCGATCGCCTCGCGCACCACCGCGCGGCTGACGCCATGCGCGCGGCACAGCTCGGCCTCGGTCGGCAGCCGGTCGCCCGCGGCCAGCGCGCCGGTCCCGAGTTCCCGGCGCAGATGCGCGATGAGCTGCGCGCCGCGCGATCCGCCCTGCGGGCCTGCGGATTCCGGCGGGGTCCGGGGGGTGATGTCTGCTGTCATGTCCTGTCCTGTCCGATGCACCGTCCCGCCCCGCACCCCGATGCGGGGCCTCCCGGATGCAGGCGGCGCGGCGTCCGTGGCAGGATGCCCGATCCCGGACAGGATGAAAAGACTGCGGCAACCGGATATCGGCGCACAGTAGCCTCTTTGTCGGACAACATGTCGAGAATCGGTTGACGATGTCGGACAAGTTGGGCTTGATATCCCTGACATCGCCGGGACCGCCCGGCCGAAAGGAGACCTCCACGTGCACGGCCTGATGCCCAGGGCCAGCCTCGCCGACGGGCTGACCATCACCGATATCCGCGTCCGCACCTTCTGGACCACCACATACGAGGAACTCGACAGCGACGGCCATGCCCATCCCGGCCCCGAGCGCCAGGTCCGCAAGAGCCTTCTCACCATCACCTGCGAGAACGGCACCGAGGGCCATGCCTTCGGCTCCCCCGAACAGCTGCGCCCGCACCTGGCCGAGCGCTTCATCCGCAAGGTGCTGATCGGGCAGGACGCGCTGGCCCGCGAAAGGCTGTGGCAGGACCTCGCCCACTGGCAGCGCGGCTCGGGCGGGCAGCTGTCGGACCGCACCCTGGCCATCGTCGACTGCGCGCTGTGGGACCTGGCGGGCAAGGCCGCGGGCCTGCCCGTCTACCGCCTGATCGGCGCCTATCGCGACAAGGTCCCCGCCTATGGCTCGATCATGTGCGGCGACGAGATCGAGGGCGGGCTGGCGACCCCCGAGGATTACGGCCGCTTCGCCGAGACCTTGGTGGCGCGCGGCTATCAGGCGATCAAGCTGCATACATGGATGCCCCCGGTCAGCTGGTCGCCCAGCATCGCGATGGACCTGCGGGCCTGCGCCGCGGTGCGCGAGGCGGTGGGGCCGCATGTGCCGCTGATGCTGGATGCCTATCACTGGTATTCGCGCGAGGAGGCGGCCGAGCTGGGCCGCGGGCTGGAGGCGCTGAACTTCACCTGGATCGAGGAGGTGATGGACGAACAATCCATGTCCTCCTACGCCTGGCTGGCCAATGAACTTCGCATTCCGGTGATCGGCCCGGAATCCATGGGCGGCAAGTACCAGCACCGCGCCGAATGGATCCGCGCAGGCGCCTGCGACATCCTGCGCACCGGCGTCGAGGATGTCGGCGGCATCACCCCCGCGCTGAAGACCATGCACCTGGCCGAGAGCTTCGGCATGAATTGCGAGGTCCATGGCCACGGGGCGGAGAACCTGGTGATCTCGGCCGTGTCCAAGAACTGCCGCTGGTACGAACGCGGGCTCCTGCATCCGATGCTGGATTACGACCGCTGCCCCGACCACCTGAAGGCCATTCCCGACCCGATGGATGCCGAGGGCTTCGTCCATCTCGGCCAGACCCCGGGGATCGGCGAGGAGATCGATTTCGACCATATCGACGCCCATCCCGCCGACTGAACCGGGGCGGGCGCGCCATTGCATGATCTTGGGAGGGTTCATGAAACGCCGCAATTTCCTGTTTGCCACCACCTGCCTGCCGCTGGCGGCGCTGGCCGGGCGCCCGCTGGCGGCCGCCACCCCCGCCGACCAGCTGGCCATCGGCTTCTCGATGGCCAATGTGCTGACGCTCGACCCGGCCGGATCGGGCAGCAAGGAACGCACGCAGATCATCACCAATCTCTATGACTGCCTCGTGGGGATCGACCCGGCCGACCGCACCCGGCTGGTGCCGGAACTGGCCGAAAGCTGGGAGGTCGCCGAGGATAGCGGCGCGCTGCGGCTGACCCTGCGCGAGGGCGCGCGCTTTGCCTCGGGCAACCCGGTGACGGCCGAGGATGCCGTCTGGTCGCTGCGCCGCGTGCTGGAGCAGAACCTGGCCCAGGCCACCAATTTCCGGATCCGCGGCTATGCGGCGGAAACGGCCGGGGAGGATTTCCGCGCCCTCGACGACCGGACGCTGCAGATCCGGCTGCCCGAGGGGACCGATCCGCAGATCATCCTGCTGACCCTGGCGATCACCGGCACGGGATCCATCCTCGACCGCAAGCTGGTGATGGAACATGAAACCGACGGCGACCAGGGCCGGGCCTGGCTGGCGCTGAACTCGGCCGGATCGGGCGCCTATGCGCTCCAGGCCATCCGGGCCAATGAATTCGCGCTCCTGGTGCGCAACGAGAATTACTGGGGGCCCGAACCCGCGATGCGGCGGATCCTGATGCGCCATGTGCCGGAATCGCAAAGCCAGCGGCTGCTCTTGGAACAGGGCGACCTGGACATCGCCTATTCGATGGCCGCCGCCGACCTGGAATCGATCGACGACGATCCCGCCATCACCGTGCAGACCGCCATCGGCAACGGGCTCTACTATCTCGCCATGTCGATGGCAGACCCGGTCCTGTCCGATCCGCGCATCCGCCAGGCGGTGCTGAAGCTGATCGATTATGACGGGATCAACGCGGCGGTGATGCCCTATTACGGGGTCAAGCATCTCTGCCCGGTGCAGATCGGGCTGGGCGGCGAGACCTTCGACAGCGGCATCGCCCGCGATGTCGAGGGGGCGAAGGCGCTGCTGGCCGAGGCAGGGCATGAAGGCGGGCTGGATCTGAGCATCCGCGCGCTGTCCGTGCCGCCCTTCGACAGCCTCGCCGCGGCGATCCAGGGATCGCTGGCCGAGGGCGGGATCCGCGCCGAGATCATCACCGGCGATGGCGAGACCGTCTATGGCGCGATGCGCAGGCGCAACTTCCAGATGATCGTCGGCCGCTCGGGCGGGCAGATCTCGCATCCCGACGGCGACCTGCGCAGCATCCTGGTCAATCCCGACAACAGCGATGCGGCCGGGCTGACCGGCATCCTGTCCTGGCGCGTGTCCTATCGCAACGAGGAGATCAACCGCCTCGCCGATGCGGCGCTTCTGGAACGCGACAAGGCGCGGCAGGACGAGATGTACCAGCAGATCCTGGGCCTCTACGAGGCGGATGTGCCGCCGATCCAGCCGATTTCCCAGGTCACGGATTCGGTGGCCATGCGCAGCGACATCGCCGGGCTGGCGATCAGCCCGGTCTGGCAGACCAAGCTGGCCACCGTGACCAAGGACCGCTGAGCCCGCGCCCGGACGGCATCGCCGCCCGGATCCCCGCCTCAGATCGTCTTCTGGTTGACCCGCGCCGACAGTTCGGCATGGCTTTCCCGGCGCTCGGAATAGCGGTCGACCAGGTGGTCGCGGATGTCGCGGGTCAGCAGGGTGAATTTCACCAGCTCCTCCATCACGTCGACGATCCGGTCGTAATAGGGCGAGGGCTTCATCCGCCCGTCCTCGCCGAATTCGTTCCAGGCCTTGGCGACCGAGGACTGGTTGGGAATGGTCAGGAGCCGCATCCACCGCCCGAGAATGCGCAGCTGGTTGACGGTGTTGAAGGATTGCGACCCGCCCGAGACCTGCATCACCGCCAGGGTCTTGCCCTGGGTCGGGCGCACGGAGCCGAGGCTCAGCGGGATCCAGTCGATCTGCGCCTTCATGATGCCGGTCATCGCGCCGTGACGCTCGGGCGAGGACCAGACCATGCCCTCGCACCATTGCACCAGGTCGCGCAGTTCGGCGACCTTCGGGTGGTCGGGCTCCACCGCATCGGGCAAGGGCAGATCGCGCGGGTCGAAGAACCGCGTCTCGGCGCCCAGCCGCTCGAGGATGCGCGCCGCCTCCTCCGCCGCCAGCCGCGAGAAGCTGCGCTCGCGCAGCGATCCGTAAAGCAGCAGGATGCGCGGGGCATGGGTGCTGCGGCGGGCCGGGAACAGCTGCGCGGGATCGGGGGCGCCCAGCAGGGCGGCATCGGGGTCGGGTGTCTCAGTCAAGGCGTTCCCCCTTCTCGGTCAGGATCATCTGCCCGTCCTCCTTGCAGAGGGGGCCGGGCGGCAGGCGGTCGAGGAGGTCCAGGACCCGTTCCGAGGGCCGGCACAGCCGCACCCCCTTCGGCGTGCAGACGATGGGCCGGTTGACCAGCACCGGATGCGCGACCATCGCCGCGATCAGCGCCGCGTCATCGACACCCGGCTCCAGGAGGCCCAGCTCGGCGGCGGGGGATTTCGTCTCGCGCAGCGCCTCGCGCGGGGTGATCCCCGCCGCCGCGAACAGTCCCAGCAGCTGCGGCCGCGTCCAGCCCTCGGCGAGATACTCGATCACCACGGGCTCCTCTCCGGCGGCGCGCAGGATCGCCAGAACGTTGCGCGAGGTGCCGCAATCGGGGTTGTGATGGATGACGATGCTCATTGGGCGGTCTCCGGGAAACGGGCGCGGGTGCGGTTGGCGAAGGCCACCAGCGACAGCATGACGGGCACCTCGACCAGCACGCCGACCACCGTGGCCAGCGCGGCGCCCGAGCTCAGCCCGAACAGGCTGATGGCGACGGCGACGGCCAGCTCGAAGAAGTTGGAGGTGCCGATCATCGCGCAGGGCGCGGCGATGCGATGCGGCACGCGCAGGAGATACGCCGCGCCATAGGCCAGCGCGAAGATGCCGTAGCTCTGGATCAGGATCGGCACGGCGATCAGCGCGATGACCCCCGGACGGTTCAGGATCGTGTCGCCCTGCAGCCCGAACAGGATCGCCACCGTGGCGACCAGCCCGATCATCGACAGCGGCTTGACCTTCGCGGTGAAGGCGGCGATGGCCGCCTCGCTGCCCAGGACCCGGCGCGTGGCCAGCCCCGCGGCCAGCGGCAGCACGACATAAAGAACCGTGGCCAGGACCAGCGTATCCCAGGGCACCGCGATCTCGGTCACGCCGAGGAGCAGCGCGACGATCGGCGCGAAGGCCACCACCATGATCAGGTCGTTCACCGAGACCTGCACCAGCGTGTAGGTGGCGTCGCCCCGGGTCAGCTGCGACCAGACGAAGACCATCGCCGTGCAGGGCGCGGCGCCCAGCAGGATCAGCCCGGCCGTGTATTGCGCGGCATCCTCGGGCGCGATCCAGGGGGCGAAGACATGGTCGAAGAACAGCACCGCCAGCAGCGCCATGGTGAAGGGCTTGACCAGCCAGTTCACCGCCAGCGTCACCAGAAGCCCCCGGGGCTGGCGCGCCACACCCGCGACGGCGCCGAAATCGACGCTGACCATCATCGGATAGACCATCGCCCAGATCAGCACCGCGACGACGAGGTTGATCGAGGCGATCTCGGCCCCGGCAATGGCCCCCACCAGCTCCGGCGCCGCCGCGCCGATGGCAATGCCCGCCACCATGGCAAGCGCGACCCAGAGGGTCAGAAGACGTTCGAAACTACCCATTCACTCGGTCCCTGCACCAGAATCCTGCAATTGTCCGGCGGCCAGCGCCGACAGCGCCACCATCACCGCCGCGGTGCCCATCACCAGGGCCAGCCCGCCGGCCTGATAGCTCAGCCCCGACAGAAGCGTGCCGCCAAGCCGCCCCGCCGCATTGGCCATGTAGTAGAATCCCACATCCATCGTGACCCGCTCCGAGCGCGTGAAGGCGAGGATCAGGTAGGAATGCAGCGACGAATTCACCGCGAAGACCGCGCCGAAGGCCAGAAGCCCGGCGACCAGCGTCGCGGTCAGCCAGGCCTGCGGCCCGGAAGACAACGCCACCGCGACGCAGAGCGCGGCCGGGATCGCGAAGAGCGCCAGCGCCCAGCCCCGCGCCGCGCGGATCAGCGCAGCTTCGGGGCGGGATGCGGCGCGCAGGATCCGCGGCGCGCCCGCCTGCACCGCGCCGTAGAGGATCACCCAGACCGCCATGAAGCTGCCGATCATGAAGAAGGCGGCGCGGTTCCCCGCCTCGGACCCGTCCGACAGCACGGCGTAGAAATAGATCGGGATGCCGACCACGAACCAGACATCGCGCGCCCCGAACAGGAAGACCCGCGCCGCCGACAGCCAGTTGACGTTGGACGAGCGGGAGAAGACCTCGGAGATTTTCGCGCCCTTCCTGCCCTTGGGCAGGCCCGCGGGCATGAACACCGCCACGCAGGCCAGGATCACCGCCAGTACCGCCGCCATGCCCAGAACCGCCCCGTCGAAGCCGATCCCCGCCAGCAGCGCCGCCCCCAGAAGGAAGCCCAGCCCCTTCACCGCGTTCTTCGAGCCGGTCAGAACTGCCACCCAACGGAACAGCCCCGCACCCTCCGGGGCCAGCAGCTTGACGGCGGATTTCGACGACATCTTGGCCAGGTCCTTGGCCACGCCCGACACGCCCTGGACGCACATCACGAAGGCGACGGAGGCGGCGATGCCCCAGCCCGGATCAAGCTGGCTCAGCGCCAGAAGCGCCGCGACCTGCAGCCCCAGGCCGGCATAGAGCGTCGGCGTCAGCCCGAAGCGCGCGGCGATCCAGCCCGCGGCCAGGTTGGTGATCATCCCGGCCAGCTCGTAGAGGATGAACAGATAGGCCAGCTGGACCGCGCTGAATCCCAGCGTGTGGAAATGCAGCAGCACCAGCATCCTGAGCGCGCCATCGGTCAGCATGAAGGCCCAGTAGGCGGCCGTCACCGCCATATAGGCCGCCAGCCCCTCGGGCCGGTCGCGGGTCGCGGCGGTCACGGCGCGACCCCGGCCATCAGCGCCACGTCGGCCAGCCGGTTGGCATAGCCCCATTCATTGTCGTACCAGGCATAGACCTTCAGCTGCGTGCCGTTCACGACCATGGTGGAGGGCGCGTCGATGATCGCGCTGCGCGGGTCATTGGCGTAATCGGCCGAGACCAGGGGCCGCGTCTCGTATCCCAGGATGCCCTTCAGCGCGCCGCCGGCGGCGGCCTCGAAGGCGGCGTTGACCTCTTCGGCCGTCACCTCGCGTTCCAGCTCGAAGACGCAATCGGTCAGCGAGGCGTTCAGCAGCGGCACCCGCACCGCATGGCCGTTCAGCCGGCCCGACAGCTCGGGATAGATCAGCGTGATCGCCGTCGCCGAGCCGGTCGTGGTCGGGATCAGCGAATTGAGCGCCGAGCGCGCGCGGCGCAGATCCTTGGCGGGGCGGTCGACGATGGTCTGGGTATTGGTCACGTCATGCAGCGTGGTGATCGACCCGTGGCGGATGCCGAAGGTTTCATGCACCACCTTCACCACCGGGGCGAGGCAGTTCGTCGTGCAGGAGGCCGCGGTGACGATCCGGTGGCGCGCCGGATCATAGCTGTCGTGATTGACGCCGTAGACGATATTCGCCGCATCGCCGTCCTTCACCGGGGCGGAGACGACGACCCTCTTCACCCCGGCCTCGAAATAGGGGGCGATCCTGGCCGCGGTCTTGAACACGCCGGTGCAGTCGATCACGACATCGACCCCGTCCAGCGGCAGATCGGCAATCGCCGCCCGGCCGATGAAGGGCAGCCGCGTGCCGTCGATGGTCACGCTATCGGCGTCATGCGAGATCTCCGCATCCCAGCGCCCGTGCACCGTGTCGAATTCCAGCAGATGCGCATGCATCGCCGCATCGCCCACCGCGTCGTTGATCCAGGCGATCCGCGCGCCCTTCTCCAGCAGCGGCCGCAGCGCCAGCTTGCCCATGCGGCCCAGACCGTTCAGCGCATAGACGGTCATGCCTGCGCCTCCGTCCCGGCGCGGCCGATCTCGTCTACGGCGGATTGCAGCGCGACGCGGTCGAGGCTTTCCACGGGAAGCGCGGTGAAGGCCTCGATCCGGTGCTTCAGCGCGCCATAGGCCTGCTGGAAGGCCAGCGCCCGTTCGGCATCGCTGCCGGTGGCCTTCACCGGGTCCGGCATCCCCCAATGTCCGCTGACCGGCTGGCCGGGCCAGGCGGGGCATTCCTCGTTGGCGGCCCGGTCGCAGACGGTGAAGACGAAATCCATCGCCTCGGCCCCCGGGGCCGCGAACTCGCCCACGTTCTTCGAGCGCAGGACAGAGACGTCATGCCCCTTGTCCCGCAGCACCTGCAGCGCGAAGGGGTTCAGCTCGGAATAGGGGCGGGTTCCGGCCGAGAAGGCGTTGAACCGCGTCCCCGCCGCCTTGCGCAGGATGGACTCGGCAAAGACCGAGCGGGCGGAATTGCCCGTGCAGATGAAGAGGACATTGTATTTGCGGCCGGTCATGGCGGGCTCTCCGGAGGGGAAGGGCAGGCACAGGTCGGGGCGGCCGCGGCAGCAATCCGCCAGCAGCCCCCCCAGCATCCGTCGCACTGCCGTCATGTCGATGGCGTAGAGGACCGAGGTTCCCGCCCGTCCCTGCGCCAGCAGCCCCGCCCCTGTCAGGGACGCGAGATAGGCGGACATGGTGCTGGGCTTGACGTCCAGGACCGCGGCCAGTTCCCCGGCCGGAACCCGGTCGGGATAGCGCCGCATCAGCAGCCGGAACACGGCGAGGCGCTGGGGATGGCCGAGGATGGCAAGCTGGTCGGGAATCTCTTTTTCCATATTTCGTGAAATAATGAAATTATAACCCGGGCGCAATCCCTTTCCGCCCTGCCGCGACGCCGCGGCCGTTGCCTTCGCCCGCAAACCCTGTAGGGCTGGGGCATCAAGTGACGGAACCCCTGCCCCATGCTGCATCTCATCCTGTTCTCGATCACCGTCGGGATCACCGCGACGCTGGTCTTCGACCTGTGGAAATACGCCACCGACCGGCTGCGCGGGCGCAGCGGATCGCCCTGGGGGCTGATCGGGCGCTGGGTCCTGGGGCTGGGACAGGGGCGCTGGAGGCTGGACCAGTCGCGGCGCGACCCGCCCGGGCGGGCGGAAACCGCGACCGGCTGGATCTTTCATTACGCGGTGGGCATCGCCTATGCCGCGATGCTGCCGCTGTTCTGGGGGGCGGGCTATGTCGCCGCGCCGGGCCTCTGGCCGGCCGTCATCGTGGGCTTCGGCCTGACCACGCTGGCGGGGCTGTGCCTGCTGACCCCCGCGATGGGCGGCGGCATGCTGGCGCGGAACACCCCGAACCAGGCGCAGCGCATCATCGAGACGCTGCAGAACCACGCGATCTTCGCGCTGGCGCTCTACATGGGCGCGCGCGCCTTCGCCTGACCCCCTGCAAGGCCCAGAAGAAAGCTTCGGACATGAACGAGAATACCCGCGGCATCCTGTTCATGGTGATCGCCATGGCCACGATGCTGACCTCCGACACGGTGGTCAAATCCGTGGCGCAGGACCTGCCGCTGTTCCAGATCATCTTCCTGCGCCATGTCTTCATGACCGCCGGGCTGGGGCTTATGGCCTGGCGCGACGGGGCGCTGCGGCTGCGCCCCGCGCCGCGCCAGGCGACGCTGATCGGGCTGCGCTCGCTGGGCGAATGCACGGTCGTGTGCTTCTACCTGATCGCCCTGACGCTGATGCCGATGGGGGCGGCGACGGCGATCTTCCAGCTGCAGCCGCTGGCCGTCACCCTCGCCGCCGCCGTGTTCCTGGCCCAGCCGATCGGACCGCGGCGGCTGATCGCCATCGCGGTGGGCTTTGCCGGGGTGCTGCTGATCGTGCGCCCGGGCAGCGAGGCCTTCGGCCCCGGCGCGCTGTTCGTGCTGGTCGCGGTGGCCGGGGTCTGCCTGCGCGACATCGCCACGCGGATGCTGGGCGCCAGCGTCCCCGCCTCGCTGCTGGCACTGCTGGCCTCGGGCGCGCTGATGCTGATCAGCCTCGTCGTGATGACCGTGAAGGGCGGCTGGATGCCGGTCTCCCCGGCGCAGCTGGGGCTGATCTTCGCCGGGGCCTGTTTCCTGCTGACCGGCTACATGGCGATGGTGCTGGCGATGCGCTTCGGCGAGATCGCGGTGATCTCGCCCTTCCGCTACGTCTCGCTGGTCATCGCGCTGATCTACGGCTTCGCCTTCTTCGGCGAGATGCCGCAGCCCGTCATGCTTCTGGGCGCGGCGATCATCGTGGCCAGCGGCATCTATACCTTCATGCGCGAACGCCGGCTGGGGGCGGGCTGAACCGCCGGCACGGGACCCGCGGGGAGATGCCCGCGGGTCCCGTGCTCGGCAGCGCGGTTGCGCTTGCTCCCCGGCGCGAATCGTAACATACGGTGTTACATGAAACGCGACAGCCGCCTCTCCTCCGTCCTCCACGCGCTCCTGCACATGGCCCAGAGCGACGCGCCCATGACCTCCGGCGCGCTGGCGCGCTGTCTGGCGACCAACCCGGTCGTGGTGCGGCGCACCATGGGGTTCCTGCGCCGCGCGGGCCTCGTCGCCTCCGACCGGGGGCAGGCCGGCGGGTGGCGGATCGCCCGGGACCTGTCGACGATCACGCTGCGCGATCTTCACCTTGCTCTCGAAGAGCCCGGGATCTTCGCCATCGGCCATCGCAACGCGGCGCCGGACTGTCTGGTCGAACAGGCGGTCAATGCCGCGCTCGACGCGACCCTCGCCGAGGCCGAGGCGCTGCTGCTGCGCCGCATGGGCGAGGTCACGCTTGCCGACCTGGCCGAGGACTTCGCCCGGCGCCACGCCTCGCGGTCCGCGCATGACAAGGAAACGGGACATGATGCATGACGTGATCGTCATCGGCGGCGGATATGCCGGCATGGCGGCGGCGCTCCAGCTGCTGCGCGCCCGGCGGCGGGTGGCGGTGATCGATGCCGGCGCCCGCCGCAACCGCTTTGCCGCCCATGCGCACGGGTTCCTCGCTCAGGACGGCACGCCGCCGGAGCAGATCGCGGCGCAGGCGCGCGCCCAGCTGGAGCGCTATCCGGACCTGACATGGATCGAGGCGGAGGCGGTTTCCCTCGACGGGACGCAGGACAGGTTCGAGGTGACGCTGAGCGACGGCACGGCACGGCGCGGGCGCCGCGTCCTGATGGCGACCGGCGTGAGCGATCTGCTGCCCGCGATCGAGGGGATCGGGCCGCGCTGGGGGCGCTCGGTCTTCCACTGCCCCTATTGCCATGGATACGAACTGGACCGCGGCGCCATCGGCGTCATCGCAAGCAGCGCGCTGTCGCTGCACCAGGCGGAGCTACTGACCGAGTGGGGCTCCGTCACCTTCCTGTTGAACGGCGCCCCGGGCCTCGATGACGCGGCGCGCGACGGCCTCGCGCGGCGCGGCGTCCGGATCGAGGAAGGCGCCATCCGCAGGCTTGAGAACGACGCCGACATCCGCCTTGCCGACGGGCGCCTGCTCTGCTTCGCCGGGCTCTTCGTCGCCACGACGGTGAGGCCCGCCAGCCCCCTGCCGGTCGAGGCCGGATGCGCCATGGAGGAGACCCCGATGGGCACGCGGATCCGCACCGGCGCGACCCGGGAGACGTCGGTGCCCGGCATCTTCGCCTGCGGCGATCTTGCCGTGATGCCGCATTCCGTGTCGCTTGCCGTGGGCGACGGCGCCCTGGCGGGGGCGCAGCTCCACCGTTCGCTCGTCTGGCCCGGGACATGACCCCGGACCTGCCGCAGGATCCGGGCCGGGCCCGCCGCCGACGGGCCGGGAGCGGGCGGGTCAGGGGATCATCGTCTCGGGCAGGATCAGAACGATCTGCGGAAAGGCGACAAGCAGCCCGAGCGCGGCCAGCATCGCCAGCCAGAAGGGCAGCACCCCCGCGAAGATCCGCCCCAGCGGCACGTGCCGGGCCACCGACTTGACGATGAAGACATTCATGCCCACCGGCGGCGAGATCAGCCCCATCTCCAGCGTCAGCACGACGAGCACGCCGAACCAGACCGGGTCGAAGCCGAGCTGGGTGATGACCGGAAAGAAGATCGGCAATGTCAGCACCAGCATGGCGAAACCGTCGAGGAAACAGCCAAGCACCAGGTAGCAGCCGAGGATCATGGCCAGAACGACCATCGGCCCGACCGGCAGCCCGGTGAGGAACGTGCCCACCGTCGAGGGAATATGGGACAGCGCCAGGAAGGGGTTGATCATGTGCGAGGCGATCAGGATCAGCATCACCGTCGCCGTCGTGACCACGGAGTCCCGCGCCGCCGCCCAGAGGACGGCAATTGTCAGCCGCCGCTGGAGCGCTCCGGCGAGCATGACCAGCCCCGCCCCGACCGCCGCCGCTTCCACCGGCGAGAACAGCCCGCCATAGATGCCGCCGATGGTCAGGCAGACGATGACCAGGATCGGCGCGGCCCCTGTCAGGGCGCGCAGCCGCTGCGCCCGCCCGCTGCGCGGACTGCGCGGTCCCAGCCGCGGATCGAGCCGGCACAGCAGCGTCACCGCCAGCATGAAGAGCGACAGCAGCAGGATGCCCGGCAGGACGCCCGTGAGGAACAGCTTGCCGATCGACTGCTGGGTCAGGATCGCGTAGATCACGAAGCCCGTGGAGGGCGGGATCAGGATGCCCAGCGTGCCCCCCGCCGCGACCACGCCGGTCGACAGCCGCGTGTCGTAGCCGAACCGCTCCATCTCCGCCATCGACACCCTGCCCATGGTCAGCGCCGCCGCGACGGACGACCCCGACAGCGCCGCGAAGCCGCCGCAGCCGAGGATCGTCGCCGAGGCCAGCCCGCCGCGGACATGCCCGATCACCGCATGGGCGGCGTCATAGAGAGCGCGGCTCATCCCGGTGGCGGAGGCGACATTGCCCATCAGGATGAAGAGCGGCACGACGACCAGTTCCGCCGATGAGGCCAGGGTGAAGCTTTCCGAGGCCAGCAGGCTCATTGCCGAAGCCGTGTCGCGCAGGATCGCCACGCCGGCGAAGCCCACGGCGAACATGGCCAGCGCCACCGGCATCCTCAGAAGCATCAGCACGACCATCGCCGCCAGCCCGGCCAGGCCGACAAGTTCGGGGCTCATCGCGCCTCCCTCCCGCCGAGCATCCGCTCGGCTGCGCGCAGCGCCATGCCGAAGGCGGCGATCAGGCACAGCCCCGCCATCGCCGTCTGGAACCAGTCCTTGGGCAGATGCAGGATGTTGGTCGACAGGTTCAGCATCCGCGACAGGGCGGCGCTGTCCAGAACGGCCCAGGCAATGGCCGTGAAGATCACGGCACCGGCGGCCGCCCAGGCGATGTCGCAGGCCCGGTTCAGCCAGGCCGGGAAGGCCGGTTCGAGGATATCGACCGCCACATGCCCGCCCTGCCGGTCGCACAGCGCCATCGCGCCGAAGACCACGATCACCATCGTCATCTGCGACAGGTCCTGCGCGCCGGTCAGGGGCGCGTGCAAGGCGCGCCCGGCGACATCGGCAAGGATGACCACGACCTCGAACACCAGCCCGATGGTCGCAACGAGGGCGGCGAAGCCGGTCAGGGCATCCGCCGCACGCCGCAACGCGCGCATCGCGTCACTCGCCCTTCATCGCGGCCAGGACATCGGCGGCCCCCGCCGCCTCGACCAGGCGCTCGGTCACCGGGAAGGTCAGCGCCTCGAAGGCGGCCGCCTCTTGCGGCGAAAGTTCGGTCACGGCCTCGTCCGGCGACGCCTTGAGCGCCGCGATGGTCCTCTCGGCGGTCGCGATCCAGCCGGCCTCGGCCTTCTGCGACAGCCACGCGCCGCTGGACTCGTCGATCGCCGCACGCTCTTCGGCGGACAGGCCGTCATAGCGGCGCTGGTTCATGACCACGAAGAAGGTGATCCGCCCCAGCGGGGCGCCCAGCGTGTAGGAATCCGCCACCTCGTCAAGCTTGAAATCCGAGACCGCGCTGGAACCGGTGATGATGCCGTCGATCAGGCCGGTCTGCAGGGCATTGTACATCTCGTTCGCGGGCATCTGCACCGGCGTCGCGCCGAGCGCGGCGATGACCTCGGCCGCCGCCGCGCCCGAAACCCGCAATTTCAGCCCCCGGACATCTTCGGGCCTGCGGATCGTGTGCCCCTTCATGATGAAGATATTGGGCTCCGAGGTCCAAAGCGCCAGCGGCTTGACCCCCGGGTATTCCTGCCCGATCAGGTCCATCGCCCGCCAGATGCCGGGATAGCCCGGCTCTCCGGCGCCGAAGACGGCCGGCAGCTCCGCCACCATGGTCTTGGGAAATTGGGAGGAGGTATAGCCCTGCAACCCCCAGCCGATGTCCGCCACGCCCTGCACGACCCGCACATATTGCTCCAGCGGACCGGCGCCCAGCTCCCCGCCGGGATAGACCCGGACGGTGAGCGCATCATCCGACGCCCCGCCGATCCCCTCGGCGAAGGGCGTGATCACGGCCTCGGTGATGGTATGGCCGGGCGGGACGAAATGGGCAAAGGACAGCTCCTCTGCCATGGGGATTGCAGGCAACAGGCACAGGGCCGCCGCCCCGACCCAGGCGCGCGTTTTTGTATACATCTAATTTCCTCCCTGGGCTGCAGAATCCTGCAGCCCCTCATTGCGCCCCCGGCTGCCATCTTCGACTTCCCGCCCTGAGGCGTGGCTTTGACGCAAGGGGCCAAGGCTCTGCGACGTTTCTGAGGCATGACCCCCCTCCCTCTGCAATGAGGGCCTCCTGCGAGGGGTCCCGTCTCATGTATACATTGTCTAGCGAGAGCGCGGAATTGCGGCAACAGGAATCTGCCGCGTGGCGGCTCAGCCGGCCGCGGGCGGGTCCAGGGCCATCGCCGGCGACAGCGGCGGCGCGTCGCCGCGGCCGAAGAGCCTGCGGAAATTCTCCTGGGCCGGACGGACATGCTCGCGCGCCAGCGCCTCCGCCCGCGCGCCCTGGCGCCGCAGGATCGCCTCCACCAGCATCCTGTGCTCGTGCTGGCCGACCCGCAGGATGTCGCGGAATTCACCCGCCTGCATCCGGAAGGGCAGGAAGGCCGAGGGCGACCCGAAGGGCAGCCGCGCGATCCGTTCCAGTTCGCGCTCCAGCGTGGCGCTTCCCGCGAGACGCGCAAGCAGCGCGTGGAACTCGCGATTGGCCTCCGCATAGGCGTCGAAATCCGTCTCGTCCCCCGCGAAACAGGCATCGAGCCGCGCCAGCACCTCCTGCGCCCCGGCCAGCGCGGCGGGATCCGCGCCGCGTTCCGCCGCCAGCCGCGCCGCCATGCCCTCCATCACGCCGCGCAGCTCGATCGTGTCCAGCACATCAGCCGTCTCGAAGGCCCGCACGGCGAAACCGCCCTTCGGCCCCCGTTCCAGCAGCCCTTCCTCGACCAGCCGCGCCATCGCCTCGCGCACCGGCGTGCGGGACACGTCCAGCCGTTCGGCCAGCGCCACTTCGTAAAGCCGCGTGCCCCCGGGAAGCTCGCCCGCCAGGATTTGGCGCCGCAGCACCGCCTGGGTGCGCATCGTGTGGTTCCGACCGGTTGCCGCGTCCATGCCGCCCTCCTCTGGATGGCGCCATCCTAGACCTTGTCGCCCCGCCTGTGCCAGAGCCTGCATTGCGTTTTTGTGTACACATTATTCGCCATAGTCCTTGCAGAACGGGTTCATCGCGGCAATTATCTTCGTAAATGTATTCATTTTGGGAGGAGAAGGTGGAGACACCGATCATGGCAATCCCCGGTCTGCTGTCCGACCGGCGGGTCTGGAAGGCCCTGGAAACGGCAGCGCCGGGCCGGGTGCGCCACGCCGACGTGACGCGGGATGCCCATATCGCGGCCATGGCGGGCCGCCTTCTGGCGGAGACCGCCGGTCCCCTGATCGTCGCCGGCCACTCGATGGGGGGCCGCGTGGCGATGGAAATGGCGCGGCAGGCCCCGGCGCGCATCCGCGGCCTCATCCTGGCCAATACCGGCCATGACCGGCAGAAGCCGGATGAGCTGCCGCGGCGGATGGCGAAGATCGCGGCCGGGCATCGCGACATGCAGGCCATGGTCGCCGCGTGGCTGCCGCCGATGCTGGCGCCCGGACGGCAGGCCGACGCCGCCCTGACGGAGGAGCTGGCGGAAATGGCGCGCTCCATCGGCGCGCAGGTGCATGAACGCCAGATCCGCGCCCTGCTGGAGCGGCCCGACGCGATGGATTGCCTGCCGGGGATCTCCTGTCCGGTGCTTCTGCTGGCGGGGTCCGAGGACGGCTGGTCGCCGGTGGCGCAGCACGAGGAGATCGCCGCCGCCCTGCCCTGCGCGGAACTGCAGGTCATCGCCGGCGCGGGCCATTTCCTGCCGGTCGAGAAGCCTGCCGAGACGGCCGCGGCCGTGGCCGCCTGGCTGGCCCGGACCGAACGGCCGCAGATCGCCGAGACCCCGCTTCTGGACCGGGCGGCCAGCCTGCGGGGCTACCGGCTGAACAAGATGGCGATGGCGCTCGCAGAGCCCGCCAACCGCGCCGCCTTCCGCGAGGACGAATCCGCCTATCTCGACCGCTTCGGCCTGAGCCCCCGGGAACGCGCGGCCGTGCAGGACCGCAACTGGGAGGAGATGGTCCGGCTTGGCGGCAACCTGTTCTTCATCCTGAAGATCTCGGCCATCGACCCGGTGCCGATCACCGCCATCGGCGCGGCGCAGGCCGGGATGGCCCATGACGATTTCCTGAAACAGCGGCTGGGGAAGACCTGATGGCGCATATCATCGGCGGGCTGGGCACCAGCCACGTGCCCTCGATCGGGGTGGCGATCGACAAGGGACTGACCGGAACACCGGACTGGAAGCCGTTCTTCGACGGCTATGACGCGGGCAAGGCCTGGATGAGGGCCGCGAAGCCCGATGTGGCGGTCGTCATCTTCAACGACCACGGCAACAGCTTCTTCCTCGACCGGGTGCCGACCTTCGCCATCGGCGTGGCGGATCGCTACCGGCCCGCCGACGAGGGCTGGGGCCCGCGCGCGGTGCCCGATTTCGAGGGCGCGGCGGATCTGGCCTGGCATTTCGCCGACAGGCTGGTGGAGTCCCATTTCGACCCGATGATTTGCCGGGAGATCGACGTCGATCACGGGCTTCAGGTGCCTATGGAGCTGTTCTTCGGCCGCCCGGAGGCCTGGCCGGTCAAGGTGCTGCCGATCTGGGTCAACACCATCCAGTACCCGATCCCGACGCCGCAGCGCTGCTGGGAGATGGGCCGGGTGCTGCGCGAGGCTATCGAGAGCTTCCCGGGCGGCGAGCGCGTGGTGATCATGGGCACCGGCGGGCTGTCGCACCAGCTGCAGGGCCGGCGCGCGGGCTTCCTCAACCGCGAGGCGGACCTGGCCTGGCTCGACGGCATCGCCGCCGATCCCGAACGCTACCGCGCCATGAGCCGCGAGGACTATGTCGAGATGTTCGGATCCGAGGGCGCCGAGCTGATCATGTGGCTGGTGATGCGCGCGGCGATGAACCCGCAGGTGGATCTCGTGCACAAGCATTACCACGCGCCGGCCTCGATGACGGGGGCGGGCATGGTCGTCCTGGAGAATGCGTGATGGCCTATTTCCTGATGACCTGCCTCCATCACGAGGACCCGGCGCAGGCGCGCGAGGTCCTGCGGCCCCGCCACCGGGCCTGGGTGGGATCCGGCGGGGAGGGCCGGGTCTCGGTGCTGATCGGCTCGGCGCTGACCGATGCCGCGGGGGCCTCGATCGGCAATTTCGCGATCCTCGAGGCCCCGGATTCCGCCACCGCCCGCGCCTTTGCCGAGGGGGACCCCTTCGCCCGGGCGGGACTTGTTTCCTCCATCGAGATCACCCCGCTGCCCCCGGGGTTCCAAGCGCATCGCATCGCGGAACCGATGAGCCCGCGACTGGGCTGATCGCCCTGCCCTTCTGCCGCGCCCGGCAGGGGCGGCACGCAAGGCGATGCGGCGCCCGCGGAAGACGGACGCCGCCTCTGTCACGGACCTCGCTCCGGATCAGGGAGCGATCAGCACCTTGCATTGCCCGGTCCGCGATTTCAGCGCGCGGAACGTCTCCGGCACCTCGGCAAGCGACACCGTCTGGCTGACCAGCGCGCGCGGCTCGACCGCGCCCGCCGAAAGCACGTCCAGCGCCGCCTCGTATTCCTGCCGCTTGAAGAAGGCCGCCGTCAGGATCGCGGCCTCCTTCGAGACCGCGCGGAACGGCACGAAGGAGGCCGCGCGCGTGCACAGGCCGAGCATCACGATCCGGCCCTTGACCCGCACCTGCTCCACCGATTGCGCGACCAGCTGCGGCACCCCGGCGCAGTCGAAGACGATATCGGCCTTGCCCCCCAGCGCCCGGTCCGAGGCCGCGACCGGCGCCTCGGGATCGCAGAGGAAATGCGTCGCGCCCATCTCCATCGCGCGCGCCTCCTGGTGGCGCGCGATGTCCTGCACCGCCACCCGCGCCGCCCCCATGCGCCGCGCCCAGAAGGCGGTGGCCAGCCCGATCGGCCCGGCGCCGAGGATCAGCACCCGGTCGCCCGGACGCACATCGCCGATCACCGCGCCATGCAGCGCCACGGCCAGCGGCTCCACGATCGCGCCGTCTGCCAGCGAGGCGGTCCCCGGCAGCAGCGTGCATTGCCGTTCCGACACGGCCGCATATTCGGCATAGCCGCCGCCCTGCAGCCGCATCTGCGGACACCAGGCGGGTTCGCCGGCCAGGCAGCTCGGGCAGTGCCCGCAGCTTGCCAGCGGCACGACCGACACCAGGTCGCCCTTGCTCAGCCGCTGCGTGCCGCGCCCGGCCTCCACCACCTCGCCCGCGAATTCATGGCCGAAGACATCGCCGGGACAGGCGCCGAATTCGGGCTCTTCCGCCATGTGCAGGTCGGAGCCGCAGATGCCGCAGCGCCCGACGCGGATCACCACGCCGTCGGCCGCGGGTTCCGGATCGGCCAGCTGCTGAACCGCCAGGGGCGCGCCATGCGCCTCGAAGACCGCGGCGCGCATCAGCCCAGCTTTCCCAGCGCCATGCCGCCATCGATCATCAGATGCGCGCCGGTCATGTAGTTCGAGGCATCCGAGGCGAGATAGAGCGCCAGCGGCTTGATCTGGCAGGGTTCGGCCACCCGGCCCAGCGGCACGAGGCTGTCCCATTTCTTCCGCGCCTGCGGGTCCTTCTTCAGCCAGCCGCCGCCGATATTGGTCACGAAGGGACCGGGTGCGATGGCGTTCACGCGGATGCCGAACTCGGCCAGCTCCAAGCCGAGATGCTCGACCAGATGCTTCACCGCCGCCTTGGCGGGCATGTAGGCCAACCCGACGATCGGCTCGTTGACGACCGCCGCGTTCGAGGAGGTGACGATGACCGAGCCGCCGCGCCCGGCCGCCTTCATCGCCCGCACCCCGTCGCGGATGGTGTTGTAGATGCCGGTGAGGTTCACCGCGATGCTGCGGTCCCAGCGTTCGGGGTCGTAGGTGTCGACCTGCCCCTCGGGGTTGCGGTGCCCGGCCGGGTTCCAGAACCCCGCGCCGGTATCGATCCCGGCATTGGCGAAGAGGATGTCCAGCCCGCCGAAGGCGGCGACATGCGCATCCACGGCCGCCGCCATCGCGGCGCGGTCGGTGACGTCCAGCGCGGCGGCGCGCGCCTCGGCGCCCTGCTGCGCCAGCCGCGCGGCCTCTCGCTCCGCGCCCTCGCCGTCCCTGTCGCTCAGCGTCACCGCGCAGCCGGCCTCGGCCATCGCCTCGGCAAAGGCCAGGCCAAGCCCCGAGGCGGCGCCGGTAACGAAGGCCGAGCGGCCGTCGATGCGGAATTGCTCCAACGTGTTCATTCCGTGATCCCTTGTCCTGCGGATCCGGCCCCGGCTTGCCGGGACCGGGGGCTGTCTCATTCGGCCGGGGCCGGGCCCGCCAACGGGCGGCCCACCTGGCTCGGGGCGGTCTCGCGCAGGAACAGCGCGGCGCCGAAGGACAGGACGGTCAGCGCCGCCATGATCCACAAGGGCGCGGTCAGCCCGGCCGCGTCGGCGGCGACGCCCGCCAGCGACGGGGCCAGCACGCCGCCCAGCACCTCGCCCATGCCCATGGACAGCCCCAGCGCGGTCGCGACATGGCGCGGATCGACGCTTTCAGAGGGCACGGTCGCCATGAAGAGCGGGAAGATGCCGTTGACGCCCCAGCCGATGAAGAAGAACACCGCCAGCAGCCAGAGCGAGCCGTCGAAGAACAGCGCCCCCAGCGGCAGAAGCAGGCCGAGCGCGGGCATCAGGATCATGATCGGACGGCGGCCGTAGCGGTCCGAGAGCCCCGAGACCACGAAGCTGCCCAGCGTTGCCGAGATGCCGAGCGAGCCCATCAGCCAGCCCATGGCCTCGGGCGGCACGCCCTTCACCTGGGTCAGGTAGAGCGGCATGAAGGCCCAGCAGATCACCAGATAGCCGACCAGCAGAACCGACAGCGTGACGCAGATCACCACGTTGCGGTCCCGCAGCACGTCGCGCAGGCTGCCCTTCGGGCCACGGACATGGCGTTGCGGCGCGGCAGGCTCCTCGATCATGAACCACATCATCACGGCGCAGAGGAGACCGGGCACCCCGGCGAGGTAGAAGGCCTCGCGCCAGCCGAAGGCGGTGGCGAAGCCCACCAGGAGCACGGGCGCGACGAAGCTGCCCAGCAGGTTCGAGCCGAAATTCTGGGTGATCCCCTGCGCCAGCCCGCGCCGCTCCGGCGCGACCTCGGCGGCGACCATCGTGTGGGCGATCGGCATGAAGCCGCCCTCGGCCGCACCCATCAGCAGCCGCGCGCCCAGAAGCAGCGCGAAGCTGGAGGCGAGGCCCGACAGGAAGGAGCATAGCGAGAAGGCAATGGTCGAGGCGATCAGCAGCATCTTGCGCCGCCCGATCGTGTCCGAGAGCTTGCCGATGGCAAAGGCCGACAGCGCCCAGGTGAAGCTGAGCGCCGAGGCGAGCATGCCGATCTGGGCATTGGTCAGGCCCAGTTCCGGCTGGATGAAGGGCATCAGGAAGCCGAGCGCGTTGCGGTCGAAGAACACGACCCCGAAGGTCAGGCTCAGCAGCGCCACCATCACGAACTGGTAGCGGGCCGAGCGGACCACCGGACGCGCCCCGCCTGCGGCAGGTGCGTGTGACATGGAAATTCCTCCCTGGAAAACGGACCGCCCGGGGCCGGGCGCCGGAGGTCCCGGCGCGGCGGCCGGGACGGGACGGCGCTCAGATGTAGAGCTGCTCGTTGATCTCGATGCCGTTTTCCCGGCAATAGGTCTCGTAATGGTTCATGAACCACCAGACATCCGCGGTGAAGGCGAATTTCGCCTCGTCGTCGTAGAAGTCGATCGCCCCCTGCATCCAGCCGAACAGCTTCGTGCCCTCCGGGTGGTCGGTGACCAGGGTATGCGCCTCGCCCGGGACCTCCTGGATGAAGCCGCCCGGCGTCGCCACCCAGTCGTATTCCAGATAGCGCGCGCTGCCTTCGAGGCAGAGCATGACGATCTGGCCGCGGTGGTAATGCGTGCCGATCACGCCGGGTTTCTTGATCCACAGGATGTTGGAGAAGATGTTGTTGCGCACATCGAAGGCGAGGTGGCGGATCGCGGCATTCGGGCCGAAGGGGATCCAGGGGCTGTCGCCGGGATCGGTGCCCACGAACGTGCCGGCGACGCCGCGGCGCGCCTGCAATTCCCTGAACGGATCCGGCACCTCGACGATGCGATAGGCATCGGAGGGCGGCGGGGCTTTGCTGAAATCGGTCGGTTCGTCGTACATCGGTCTCTTCCCTTGCTCGGGCAGCGGGCCGGGACCGGTCCTGCCGGCGCCGTCTCCTCCCCTGCCTCCTGGCGGTGCCGGCTCCTCCGCCGGCAACTGCAGCGTGTCAGGGCGCGGCGGATGCCGCTTGGACGGGCGCGCAGGAAGATGCGGACGGATGCGCAGAGCCGCCGGATCGTCCGGCCCGCCATGCCGTCGGGCTGGCGCCATGCGCCCGGCGGAAGACCCGCGCGAAATAGGCGCTGTCGTTGAAGCCGTGATCGAAGGCGACCGCGGTCACCGGCAGCGAGGGATCGGCGCGCAGCACCTCGGCCGCGCGGGCGAGCCTGCGTTCGAGGATCAGCGCGGTCGGCGTCGTGCCCACGGCGGCGAAGAGGCTCTGCAGGCTGCGTTGCGAGATGCCGAAGGCCGCGGCGATGCTGGCGCCGCCCAGCTCCGGATCGCCGAGCGCCGCCTCGACATGCGCGACGATGCGCTGGCGCAGCCGCGCGCCGCCCCGGGTCGGCTTGGGCATGCCCTGGCCCGCGCCGGTCAGCGCCAGGGCCCACAGATCGCAAAGCGCCGCCGTCATGCCCGCGTCGAAGGCGGCGCCCGCCTCCTCGATCCCGTCCTGGCGGCACAGCGAGACCAGGCAGTCGCGGAACATCCGCCCCCCGGGGGTCAGCCCCGGAAGCGGGCGGCCGTAGAGCCCGTCGAGATCGGCGACCCGGCGGTCGAGCTCTTCGCGCGGAATCTCGGCCACGAACAGCTCATGCGCGTCGGACAGCCGGAACCGGTAGCCCTCCTGCCCGGGCAGGATGATGAAATCGGCCGCCTCCACGGAGGTTTCGGTACCCCCCCGCGAGATCCTGGCCCGCCCGCGCAGGACCATGTGCATCACCACCGTCTCGCGCGCGCCGGGCGAGGGGGCGCGCGAGACGGTCGAGGCGACCGAACACGGGCGCAGCACCGTCAATTCCCCCAGCGTGATGCGCAGCATCTCGGCGCGGAACCCCTCGGCCGCGCTGTCCACCTGCGTGCGGGCCAGGCTCTGGTCGCAAAGGCGGTTCCAGTAGTCGAGGCGGCGGCGGGGCGCGACCTCCTTCGATGCGAAACGGGCAATCCGTCCCATGGCGCGTGTGTCCTCCCATTTGGTCCGCATCCTCCGCCGCGCTGTTCGCCGCACGGTCGGAAGGCGCGGGGCCCGGCCGTCACGCCGGAACCCGCTCGGGCGCGATCGCCTTGCGCGCGGCCATGTGCAGCCGCAGCGCATTGACCGTCTCGAGGGCAACGAGCCGGCCGCCGCGATGGCGTTCGACGACCAGCACCTCGCCGGTATCCTCGATGACGCGCGAGGCGTCCTGCGGCCGGGCCAGCCCCGCCATCTGCAGCCGGCCCGCGCCCTGATGCGACCAGAACCACGGCACGGCGGGGTCGGGCACCGGCTTGCCGGCCAGATGCGCGGCGACCCGGCGGGCCTGTTCGGTCGCATTGGCAACGGATTCCAGCCGGACCGGATCCGCGGCCCAGCGGTTCGGCGCCATGGCGACGTCACCGATCGCGAAGATGGCCGGATCGGAGCTGCGGTGCAAGTCGTCGGTGAGGATGCCGTTGCCCGTCGCCAGCCCCGCCGCGGCGGCCAGGTTCGTGTCCGGCACCACCCCCGCCGCCACCAGAACCGCATCGGCCGCGATCCGTGTCCCATCGGCCAGGACCACGGCCCCCGGCTCCCGGCGCGCGACCTCGACCCCCAGGCGAAGGTCGGTGCCCATGCCGCGATGCAGCCGTTCGAACCAGGCCGAGACCTCGGCGGAAACGGCCCGCGCCATGACCCGCGGCCCGGCCTCCAGCACGGTGACGGCGATGCCGGACCCCGCCAGCGCGGCCGCGACCTCCAGACCGATGAACCCCGCCCCGATCACCGCCAGCCGGCGCAGCCCGGGCAGCCGCGCGATCAGCATGTCGGCATCCGCCAGGTCGCGCAGGCCCAGCACCTCGCCCGGACCGAAGCCGGGCAGCGGCAGGACGCGGTTGCGCGCACCGGTCGCCAGCACCAGCCGGTCATAGTCCAGGGCGCGGCCATCCGACAGCGCCAGCCGCCGCGCGCCGCGGTCGATGCCGCGCAGCGCGCACCCGGCAAGGAACCCGATCCGCTGCCTGTCATAAAGCGCCGCGCCGCGGAAGGGCAGCGGCGCCTCGGTGCCGCGGCTCTTGAGATAGCTCTTCGACAGCGGCGGACGCTGGCCGGGCAGCCCCGGCTCCGCCCCGATCAGCGTCACCTCTCCCGCATAGCCTGCCGCGCGCAGCCCGAAGGCGCATTCCACCCCCGCCTGTCCGGCCCCGGCGATGACGATGCCCGCCATCTCAGTGCTGGCTTTGCGGCAGGTGGACGACAAGCCCGTCAAGCCCGGGCTCCAGCGTGATCTGGCAGGACAGGCGGCTGAACCCCGTCACCTCGGCCGCCGCGCTGTCGAGCATCTCCTCCTCGATCTCCGCCCGGTCCGGCACCCGGGCCGCATCGGCCGGATCGAGATAGACATGGCAGGTCGCGCACATCGCCGCGCCGCCGCATTCGCCGACGATCCCGTCGATGCCATTGGCAACGGCCGCCGCCATGATGCTGGTTCCCGCCTCGGCCTCGACGGATGTGCGCGTGCCGTCATGTGCCACGAAATGCACCTGTACCATGATACTCCTCCTTCTTGTCTGGTCCGGTCCGGGGGGCCTCCTCCGCCCGCCCGGACCGCTGCCGCATATCCGTCAGTTCAGGCGGACGGGCAGGTTGATCGGGCCGCGGAAACCGAAGCCGCGCCATTGCACGGCCTCCGCATCCGGCAGGCTCATCCGCGGAAAGGCGTCGAACAGCAGGGGCAGCATGATCTGCCCCACCGTGCGCCGCGCGATATTGGCGCCGGCGCAGTGATGCGGGCCGGAGCCGAAGGCCTGATGCGGGTTCGACGGGCGGAAGACGATGAAATCCTCGCCGTTCTCGTAGACATCCTCGTCGCGGTTGGACGAGGCCTGGATGGTCATCACCGTGTCGCCCTTCGGGATGTCCCAGCCGCCGATCTGGCAATCCTCGAGCACCAGCCGCGACGAGGCCTGGATCGGCGCCACCCAGCGCACGCCCTCCTCGAAGGCGGCGTCCCAGGCCTCCTGCCGCCGCACCTCCTCGAACTGCCCGGGATCGCGCAGCAGCCCGTAGACGATGGTCGCCAGCGCATCGCGCGGCTCGTTGATGCCGCCGCCGATGGCGATCTTGAGATTCGCGTAGATCTGTTCGCGCGGGATCGGGTCCTTCGCGTTCAGCATCACCGAGAAGGCCGAGGGGCCGGGATCGGCCAGATGCCGTTGCGCGATCCTGTCGAACAGCGCGTTCATTTCGTCATTCGCCCGGTCCGTGACCTCGAAGGGCCCGGGCCGCCAGGCGAAGTTCCCGGCCCCGTCGATCAGGTTCTGCGACCAGCGCATCATCTGTTCGTCGGTCGCGTCCTCGATGCCGAGGATCACCGCCAGGATCCGGGCGGCCACCGGGCCGCAGAGGTCGCGATAGAGATCGACGCCCCCGTCCTGCGGCAGGCGCGCGATGTAGTCCTTCGCGATCGCCTCGTATTTCTCCGCCCAGTTCGACTTGATGACCTTGGGGGTGAAGGACGGCTGCATCGCCATCCGTTCCCTGCGATGCGCCGCGCCATCCTTGCGCATCAGCGTATGGGCGCGGAAGGCCGGCTGCATCGGCGTGTTGGGATCGTTGGAGCTGAAGAGTTCGGGATTGTCCTTGACCAGCCTGGTATGCGCCGCCTTGGTCAGGAAGGTCCGCTTGACGGACTCGACCCGGACCACCGGGGTCTCGGCGCGCATCCGGCGATAGACGGGATAGGGGTCGAGCGTCAGCTGATCGAAGCTGACCTCGGCATTCGAAGGTGCCAGTGGCAAATGCAGCCCTCCTCCTGGTGCATTCATCCGGGTTGTGTCCGCCAGGATTCATCGTTGGCTTGAATGAATCAATCCGATACGCCTTATAGTTGCCATCAAGAGATTTGATTTGCTTGCAGGTGCGCAATGACCCGGTCCGATCCCCGCCCCCGCCCCGACCCGTCGGGCATCGATTTCGGCACGCTGGAGACCCTGTGCCTCCTGCACCGCACGGGCTCCTTCACCAGGACGGCGGAACTGCTGGAGGTGAACCAGTCGGCGGTCAGCTACACGGTCGACAAGCTGCGCCGCCTGTTCGACGATCCGCTTTTCGTGCGCGAGGCGCGCCGCCAGGTCCCGACCGAACGCTGCAGCGCCATCGTCGCCGAAGCGGCACGCATGGTGCAGGATTTCCGCCGCCTGGCCGCGCCGGACAGCTTCGATCCCGCGACCACGCACGCCCGCTTCGTCATCGCCTGCAACTATTACGAACGGCTGCTGATCATCCCGCCGCTGGTCCATGCGCTGCGGCAGCAGGCCCCGGGCCTGCAGCTGGAGATCGTCAATTCCGGCGACGAGGGCCATGACCGCCTGCTGGCGGCCGAGGCCGATCTTCTGATCGGACCGTTCCGGCGGCTGGAATCCGGCTTCATGAGCCGCAAGCTGACCGAGGAACGCTATGCCTGCCTGATGGACCCCTCCCATCCCGCCGCCGGATCAGCGCCGGAGCTTGCCGCCTATCTGGAGTTCGAGCACGTGCTGATCACCTATGGCGGGCTGTGGAAATCCCGCTACGTCTCCGAACTGGAGGAGATGGGACATGCATTCGTCCCGGCGATCCGGGTCCCGAGCCCGGCCGGCGTGCCCGAACTGATCGCGGGCACCGCCCTGGTCGCGACCGTGCCGCACCTGCTGGCGGCGCATCTGAAAGGGCCGATGCGGCTCCTGCCCTGCCCGGTCCCCGCGCCCTTCGACGTGCTGATGGTCTGGACGCGGCGGACGCATGACCAGCCGATGCACCGCTGGATGAGGGACCTGATCGCGCGCAGCGCGAAACCGCACCTGTCCGCACAGGCTGCCCCCGGATCATGCCCCGATCGCCGGACGGGATATCCCGGGATCTGAGCGCCCCGCCGCGGCTGCCGGCCGGCGATGTGCCTTCCTCCGCGAATGGCCGGGCCGGGCGGTCGCCGCCGGATGCCTCCGCGCCCCCCTGCGCAGCCCGGCCGGGGAACGCGGGGATGACCGTGATCCGCTGCCGGGTCAGGACCGCCCGGGATCCCGGCGGTGATCTGCCGGACCGGCCCGCCCGCGGGCCGGTCCGCAGGGCGTCACGCGACGCCGTCCGCCCGGGCCACCGGCCAGACCGATTGCAGCTTTTCCCCCGACAGGATGCGGCGGCGCGCCGCCGCCTCATGCGCGCCCAGCTCATCGGCCTGGTCGGCCACCGCGACCAGGTGTTCGCGCGGGATGCTGACGACTCCGTCGATATCGCCGAAGATGACATCGCCGGGCTTGACCACGGTGCGGCCCAGCGTCAGGGGCACCTGGCTTTCCTTCGGTTCCTTCTTGCCGGTGATGCCGACCGGGCTGGGCGCGGTGCCGAATAGCGGGTATCCGAGGTCCCGCACCTGCGCCAGGTCGCGCACGGTCGAGTTCACGACGGTGGCGGCCAGCCCGGCGGTCTTGGCCCCCGTGCTCATCAATTCGCCCGAGCAGCTGCCATCCGCGCAGGCGGCATCCACGACCATCACCGCCCCGGCGGGCGCATTGTCGATGGCATTGTGATAGACATCCTGCGGCTCGCCCTTGCGATCGGATGGCGCGAACAGCACCGTCACCGCCGGACCGACGATCACCGCGCCCGGGGCCAGGCTCCCCTGCAGGGAAATCCCGTCGAGAAAGCCCCAGAGCCCGAGCGCCTCCATGCTGTCATGGACATCGCCCGAATACCACCTCTTCAGCCGTTCGATGGCATCGGTTTCCCGGGCCGTGTAGGCGTAATCATACATTCCTGTTCTCCTCCATTTCCTTTTCCACGGCGATGCGCAGATATTCCGCGGATCGCGCGATCTGTTCGCGCATCAGCGCCTTGGCCCCGGGGCCGTTGCGGTCGCGGATGCGGCTGAAGATTTCCTCGTGTTCGCCATATGCCTCCTCCAGCGACTTGGTGGGCACGCGGCTGGAGACCTGGATCATGTCGCTGATCAGGTTCGCGAAATTCTCGTACATGATCGCCAGGATGCGGTTTCCCGTGCTGCGCACCAGCGCCAGGTGAAAACCCGCGTCGGCATTGACGAACCCGTCGAAATCGCCGGTGTCGCGGGCGATGCGCATCTGCTCCAGCGCGGCGTGCACGGCATCGTCGACCGGCGCGTCGCGGGAGACGAGTATCTCGATCACCTCGGTTTCGATCATCCGCCGCGCATCCATCAGCTGGCGCAGATAGCCGGGATCCGAGGCCAGCTGCTGGCGCACCGTCACCGCCAGCGTGCCGATGAACTCGTTCACGTCGCGGCGCACGACGGTGGTGTTTCCGCCATGACGGCGCCGGACCAGCCCCTTGGTCTCCAGCGCCTGGATGGCCTCCCGCACGGAGCGGGTGGAGACCCCGAAATCGCGCGCGATCTGGCTTTCCGAGGCCAGCTTGTCGCCCACGCGCAGATCCCCGCCGAGAATGCGGTCCTCCAGCGCGGACTGGACGGTGATGTGAAGGCGCTCCCGGGCGGGAGGCGGCGTCGCGCTGGGGCTCATCTCTCGGTCCTCTTTTGCCTGTTCCGGTCCAATGATGGCGGGGGATCGAAAATCAACAAGGGCTGTTGACGCCGCCATCCGATGGGGGTTAGTCATCTTATGACATAAGTCATATGTCAAGGGTGAGTCTGCTTTGAGGAGGGCGCTCGCCCCAATCGGAAACGGGAGGAACTCATGATCCACGAAGGTATGTCTCGGGGCCGCCGCGCCCTGTGCCTGGCGGGCATTGCCCTGGCCGCAACCGCGGGACCCGCGCTGGCCGACTGGCCGGAAAAGGCCGTGACCGTCATCGTCCCCTGGTCGGCCGGCGGCGGCACCGACGCGACGGCCCGCGCCGTCGCCAGCGAGCTGGAGGAGAAATTCGGCCAGCCCTTCAACGTGGTCAACCGCACCGGCGGCGGCGGGCTCGTCGGCCACAGCGCCATCGCCCAGGCCCCCGCGGACGGCTACACGCTGGGGGTCATCACCATCGAGAGCACGATGTTCCAGGCCCAGGGCCTGCCCGGCGTGACCCCGGCGGATTACACCTATATCGGGCGGTTCAATGCCGATCCGATCGCCATCAACATCGCGGCGGATGCCGGATATGACGATGCCGAGGGCCTGATCGAGACGGTCCGCGCCGATCCCGGCGCGGTCGCGGCCTCCGGCGCCAATCGCGGCGGGCTGTCCCACCTGGCATGGATCGGCCTGCTGGACAAGCTTGACATCGACCCGGCCGCCGCCACCTGGGTGGCCTCCGACGGCTCCGCGCCCGCGCTGCAGCAACTGGCCTCCGGCGCGATCGACGTGGTCTCCACCTCCCCGGCCGAGGCGCAGTCGCTGGTCGATGCGGGCGAGGCGCGGACCGTGGCGCTGATCTCCTCCGAACGCAGCGCGCTCTATCCCGACCTGCCGACCACGACCGAGATCTTCGGCACCGACTGGTCCCCCCTGCCCTTCCGCGGCCTCGCCGCCCCCAAGGGCGTGCCCGAGGACATCGTCGGCAAGGTCGAGACCGCGCTGAAGGAGATCACGGAAGATCCCGATTTCCAGGCCTTCATGGCCTCGCGCGGATTCTCCGTGGCCTATCAGGATGCCGCCACGTTCGAAGCCACGGTGACCTCCTCCTCCGAAGGGCTGGCCGCCGCCATGACATCGGCCGGGCTCGCCCAGTAACCCTCCATCCGGAAGGACCATTCCATGAGGATCGCAGATCGCCTCCTCGGGCCAGTCCTGGCCCTGTTCGGCCTGTTCGTCATCTGGGAGGCGCACAAGCTTCCCGCCGTCCCCGGCGTCCGGTTCGGGGCGGACCTGCTGCCCACGGGGGCGGGTGTCCTGCTGGTCCTGTTCGGCGGGCTGATCCTGCTGTCGGGGCTGCGGCAGCCGCAGGAGGCGCTGCTGCATCTCGATGACTGGAAGGCGCGCGGCCTCAACGGGGTCGCGGCGCTCTGGGCCTTCGGCGGGCTGCTCCTGGGAATGGTCCTTTTCGAACCGCTGGGATTCCCGCTGACGGGCATCCTGTTCATGGCGGGGATGATGGCGCTGATGGGCGCGCGGGCGGCGGTGATCGTGACCGTCGCGCCGATCTTCGTGCTGCTGCTCCATTACGTCTTCTCCGGCCTGCTCAAGGTTTCCCTGCCCGCTGGCGTGCTTGACGGGGTGCTGCCATGAGCCCGGCAACCCTGCTGGAAAGCCTGGGCATGGTCCTGCAGGTCCAGGTCCTGCTGGCCATCCTCGGCGGCGCGGTCTACGGGCTGTTCATCGGCGCCCTGCCCGGGCTGACCGCCACCATGGCCACCGCCCTGCTGGTGCCGCTGACCTTCTACATGGCGCCCCTGCCGGCCATCGCGCTGATCGTGTCCTCGACCGCCATGGCGATCACGGCAGGCGACATTCCCGGCGCGCTGCTGCGCATTCCCGGCACGCCCGCCTCGGCCGCCTATACCGAGGAAAGCTATGCCATGACCCGCCGCGGCGATGCCGTCCGGGCCCTGTCGATCGGGTTCTTCTTCTCGGCCCTGGGCGGGCTGATCGGGGCCGGGGCGCTGCTGGTCACCGGGCCGCTTCTGGCGCGGGTGTCGCTGAATTTCTCCAGCTTCGAATTCTTCTGGCTGGCCGTGCTGGGCCTGCTGGCCTGCGCGCTGGTCTCGGGATCGAACCCGGTGAAGGGGGGCGTGTCGCTGGTGCTGGGGGTGCTGGTCTCGACCGTCGGGCTGGACATCACCACCGGACAGCCGCGCTTCACCTTCGGCTCGCTCGAGCTGATGGGAGGCGTCAGCTTCATCCCCGTCATGATCGGCATGTTCGCCTTCTCCGAGATCCTGCGCGGCCTCTCGGCGAAGGACGACACGCCGCGGCCCGGGGACGGGGACGGGGACCGCCCGGCCGATACCCGCAGCCAGAGGCCGTTCCAGGGCATCTGGGGTCTCTTCCGCCGCTACCCGCTCAGCGTGCTGCGCGGCACCTCGCTGGGCGCCTCCCTGGGCGCGCTGCCGGGCGTGGGCGGCGACCTGGCGGCGTGGATCGCCTACGGGGTCTCGGCCCGGTTCTCGAAAACGCCCGAACGCTTCGGCAAGGGCCATGAGGAAGGCCTGATCGAGGCGACCTCGGCCAATAATGCGGGCCTGTCCTCGGCCTGGATTCCCGCGCTGGTCTTCGGCATTCCCGGCGACGCGGTGACCGCCATCGCGGTGGGCGTGCTCTACATGAAGGGCGTGGCGCCGGGGCCGCGGCTGTTTGCCGAGAACCCCACCATGCCCACGGCGATCATCCTGTGCTTCTTCGTGGCCAACCTGCTGCTGTTCCCGCTGGGCTATGTGGCGATCCGTGCCGCGCGCCTGGTCCTGGCCGTGCCGCGCAACGTCATCGTCCCGATGATCCTGATCTGCTGCTTCCTGGGGTCCTTCGCCATCAACAACACGCTGTTCGGGGTGGCGATCATGCTGGTGGCGGGGCTTGCCGGCTATCTCATGGAACGCAACGGCTTCCCGATCGCGCCGGTGATCCTCGGCCTCGTGCTGGGGCCGGTGCTGGAAAGCAACTTCATCATGTCCATGCAGATCGCGCGGGGCGATCTGGCAGGGTTCTTCGACCGGCCCGTCTCCGCGGTGCTGGGGGTCTTCGTGATCGCCGTGATCGCGCTGACCATCCTCTCCCGCATCCGCAAGGCGCTGCGGCCCGGACGGGCCGACAGGCCCGACACCTCCTACATCCAGTAAAGGACGTCTCTACCATGCTCGACTTCTTCTCCGTGCGGGACAAGGTCGCCGTCGTGACCGGTGGTCTCGGACAGCTCGGCTCGCAATTCACCAGGCAGCTTGCCGCAAACGGCGCCAGGGTCGCCATCTTCGCGCGGCGCGAGCGCAGCGCCGAGGAGGTGGAGGCCCAGTTTCCCGGCCTGGGCGCGCGCATCCGCGTCTACCGATCCGATGTCCGCGACAAGGACAGCCTGATCGCCGCGACCGACCGCGTCATCGCCGACTGGGGCGTGCCGGACATCCTGGTCAACAATGCCGGGATCGACAGCAAGCCCGACGGCGCGGCGGATCAGAACGCGCCTTTCGAGGTCTATCCGAAGAAATACTGGGATGACGTGATCGAGACCAACCTGACCGGCTGCATGCTGTGTTCGCAGGTGATTGGCACGAAGATGGCCGAGGCCGGGCGCGGCTCGATCATCATGGTCGGCTCGATGTACGGCATGGTCTCGCCGAACCAGGCGCTCTATGCCTATCGCGAGGAACGCGACGGCGAACCCTTCGTCAAGGCGATCTCCTATGCCGCCTCTAAGTCCGGGCTGCTGAACATGACCCGCTACCTGGCGACCTACTGGGCCAAGCAGGGCGTGCGCGTCAACCTGGTGACCTTCGGCGGCGTCAAGACGGGCTCCTTCGACAAGGAATTCATCGATGCCTTCCTCGAACGCGTCCCCATGGGCCGCCAGGCCGAGATCGAGGAATTCGGCCCCATCGTCCAGTTCCTCGGATCCGAGGCCTCCAGCTACATGACCGGGGCGAACCTGGTGCTGGATGGCGGATTCACCTGCTGGTGAGCGCATGACCTTCTATCTTGGCATCGATGTCGGCACCGGCAGCGCGCGGGCGGGGGTCTTCGACGCGGACGGGACCCTGCGGGGCACCGCCGCCCACGCGATCGCCACGCACCGGCCCGCGCCGGATTTCGCCCAGCAGAGCTCGGCGCAGATCTGGGCGGCGGTGACCGCGGCGGTGCGCGGGGCGGTGGCGGCGGCCGGCGTGCCCGGGGAGAGCATCGCCGGCATCGGCTTCGACGCGACCTGTTCGCTGGTCGTCACCGATGCGCAGGACGCCCCGGTGACGGTCAGCCCCGCGGGCGAGCCCGAGCAGGACGTGATCCTGTGGATGGACCATCGCGCCATCGCCGAGGCGCAGCGGATCAACGCCATCGGCGGCGCACCGCTGGACCATGTGGGCGGGGTGATCTCGCCCGAGATGGAACTGCCCAAGCTCAGCTGGCTGAAACGCGCCCTGCCCGGCTCCTGGGCGCGGGCGGCGGCCTTCTGGGACCTGCCCGACTGGCTGGTGCACCGCGCCACCGGGGGCGACACCCGGTCGCTGTGCTCGACGGTCTGCAAATGGACCTATCTGGGCCACAGGGGACAGCAGGGCGAAGGCTGGGACGACGCGTTCCTGCGCGCCATCGGGCTGGAGGACCTGGCCACGCCCGGCCACGCCGCCCTGGGCGCGCGGCTGGCGGCGCCGGGCAGCTGCTGCGGCGGGCTCGATGCGCG
>NZ_JACVXA010000043.1 GCF_014903745.1 Mangrovicoccus algicola
CCGCACCCCGGCCACGCGCCATCCTCCCCCACCGCCCCGCGCGGCCACCGCCGGACGGATCGCCGCCCCGTTTCCCCGCCCCCGCCATCGCTGGCAAGGGCGGCAGGACCCGACGGGCCGGACCGCGGCGGAGACGAGCCGACCGGCGTCTCCGGCGGCGCATCTGCGTCAGCCGCCGGACGGCGCCGACCGCGGCCTGGCCCGGCCCGGCAGGCCCGCCCGACGAGCCGCGGCAGGGATCGGGAATGGACCATCAAGGGCACTTGCACTGTCCGGACGGCCGATGTAGAAGCCGCGAACACCACGGCCTTTCACGGCTCTAGGCGAGTTGGCGGAGTGGTGACGCAGCGGATTGCAAATCCGTGTACACCGGTTCGATTCCGGTACTCGCCTCCAATATACTCAAAGACGTAGCTGGTTCCTCTTCTCGGGGTGTCACTGTAGGTATCAGGTTCTTTCCCTGATCCCCGTTCGTTCCCCGTGTCCTTTCGCTTCTCTGCCGCCTGCCGCGCCCGCGTGATCTGCGCCATGTAGCGATAGCTCATCTTGCCGCCGGTCTGCGTCCGCAGGATCGGGCACTCCGCCACAGTACCGCCAAACCGCGCCCGCGCATCGAGCAGCGCGGCTTTCAGCTCCGCTGTGCAGGGCAATTGAAGCGCGCAGCCAGTCTTGTTCCGCTGAACCGCCAACGTGTCGCCGTCAAAGTCCGACCAGGCGGAATCCGCCCACTCCCCTGGCCGCTGCACCGTACCCTCACCGATCTCGAAGATAAGTCGCTCGACAGTCGTCGCATTCTCGCGGAAGGCGGCCACAGCGTGATCTGTCCACGGTGGAAGTGCCGAAGACTGGCGGCAGCGCCGCCGAACATCATGAAATCAAGTTTGCAATAACTGGGATGGCTTGAAGTAGCGCGCCCGCGGCAACAAGGTACAAGCCGCGCGCTGCGCCGCGCCAAGCCTTCTGACTGGCACGGGCAGATTTGGACTTCCGCCAATTCGCTGGGTCGTTCTCCGCCAGTCTTGGCACAGTGTCTTCACCAGATTGGCGCGGGTTCGTCCTGATTGCCCACGATGCCGTCACGGCACCGGCAACTGTGAGAAGAATGCCAGCAAGGGAGGTTACATCCTTCCAGTGCTCAGCCAACCAATCCATGAAGCATGCCGTGCCTTGCTGCCGGCCGGAAGCACGCTTGACCTATCTTCCGGCGGTGCCGCCATGTCGCAGCCTGTCGCGTTCAAGCGTTTTTCTGCTGGCGGGCAGATTGGCGGATGCGGCACCAAAAATCACAAATTTTCAAATTATTTCGAATAAATGTGGCGGAGGAGGTGGGATTCGAACCCACGGTACGCTCTCACGCACGCCGGTTTTCAAGACCGGTGCAATCGACCACTCTGCCACTCCTCCGCGCGGGCCGCCGCCGGAGCGCGGGCCGCCGGACTGTGTCATGACGAGCAATGCGGCCGAGGTCAAGCACGGCCGCGGGTTCCGCCGCCGGGAGCCCCATGGTATCGCGATTGCATGTGGATCGTGACGTAAGGAGAAGCCGATGGCGCTCGTCCAGGAATTCAAGGCCTTCATCTCGCGCGGCAATGTCATGGACATGGCCGTGGGCATCATCGTCGGCGCCGCCTTCACCGGCATCGTCAGCTCGCTGGTCGCGGATCTGATCAACCCGATCCTGGGGCTGATCGTCGGCGGCATCGACTTCACCGACCTGGCCGTCACCTTCGGCGAGGGCGAGACCGCCGCCACCCTGGCCTATGGCCGCTTCATCATGGCCGTGATCAACTTCCTGATCATCGCCTGGGTGGTGTTCCTGCTGGTCAAGCTGGTCAACCGCATCAAGGACGGGCTGACGCAGAAGACCAAGGATGACGAGCCCGATCCCGCCGATGCGGCGGAACTGCCCGCACCCACCGAGACCGAGATCCTCGCCGAGATTCGCGACCTGCTGAAGGCCCGGGCCGCCCCGGGGCCGCAAACCGGCGCGTGACCGCCCGCCCCGGGCGGGGCTTTTCCCGCCCGGCGATCCCGGCTAGGAGGGCCCCGCGCGACGGCGGCCGCAAAGTCGGCGCCATGCGCCAGCCAGGGAGACCCAGATGAATCCGTCAGCCCTCCCGCTCCTGCGGGACCTGGTCCTGGCGGGCGGCGGCCACGCCCATGCCCTGATCCTGCGGCGCTGGGGGATGCGCCCGGTGCCCGGCATCCGGCTGAGCGTGATCAATCCCGGCCCCGTCGCCGCCTATTCGGGCATGCTGCCCGGCCATGTCGCCGGACATTACGACAGCCGGGAAATGGAGATCGACCTCGTGCGGCTGGCGCGGTTCGCCGGGGCGCGCCTGATCGCCGGCGCCGTGACCGGCATCGACGCGCAGGCGCGGCGCCTCGACGTGGCCGGCCGTGGCAGCATCGGCTACGATCTGCTGTCGCTGGATATCGGCATCACCACCCGGATGACCGCACCGCCCGGCTTCGCCGAACACGCCCTGCCCGCCAAGCCGCTGGCGGGATTCGCCGCGGGGTGGCGGGATTTCCTGGCGCAGGTCGCGGCAGGCCATGCGGCACCGCGCGTCGCGGTGATCGGTGCCGGGCTGGCAGGGGCGGAGCTGGCCCTGTCGATGCGCCACCGCCTGTCCGCGATTGCCGCCGGCCCCGCCGTCACGCTGATCGACCATGGCGCCGCCCTCGCGGGCGTGCCCGCCCGCGCCCGGCGCCGCCTGCTCGCAGAACTGGCCGCCTGCGGCATCGCCGTGATCGAAGACGCACCGGTCGCCGCCTTCACCGCCTCCGGCCCCCGCCTGGCCGACGGGCGGCAGATCGCGGCCGCGCTGACCGTGGGGGCCGCGGGGGCCGCCCCCGCCCCCTGGCTGCAGGACAGCGGCCTGGCATTGCGCGACGGATTCGTCGCGGTCGATGCCCATTTGCGCAGCCTCAGCCACGAGACCGTCTTCGCCTGCGGAGATTGCGCGCATCTGAGCGCCTCGCCGCGCCCCAAGGCAGGGGTGTTCGCCGTGCGCGCCGCCCCCGTGCTGGAGCACAACCTGCGCGCCGCGCTGACGGAGACGCCCCTCCGGCCCTTCCGGCCGCAGCGCAGCTATCTGAAACTGGTCTCGCTGGGGCCGAAATCGGCCCTGGCCCAGAAGGGGCCGCTGCTGATGAGCGGGCCGCGGATGTGGCGCTGGAAGGACCGGATCGACCGTCGCTTCATGGAGAAATTCGACGACCTTCCCCCCATGCCCGCCCCGGCCCTGCCCCGCGGCGCCCCGCCCGCGCTGGCCCGCGAATTTCCGTCGGACGCACCGGTATGCGGCGGCTGCGGGGCCAAGGTGGGGGCCGGGGCGCTGAGCCATGCGCTGGCCGGGCTGGCGCCCCCCCAAGCCGCCGAGCTGCAGAACCGGCCGGGCGACGATGCCGCGATCCTGAAGGCCGGGGATCGCTGGCAGGTGATCAGCACGGACCATCTGCGCGCCGTGACCGAGGATTGGGGGCTGATGGCGCGGATCGCGCTGAACCACGCGATGGGCGATGTCTGGGCGATGGGGGCGACACCGCAGCTGGCCTTGGCGCAGATCGTCATCCCGCGGATGTCCGCGGCGCTGCAGGAACGCACCCTGGCCGAGATCACCGCGGCCACCGCGGATCTCTGCACCCGGATCGGCGCGGCGCTGGCGGGCGGTCACACGACCATGGGCGCCGAGACGACGATCGGCTTCACCGTCACCGGGCTCAGCCCGCAGCCGCCGGTCTCGAAGGCCGGGGCGCGCCCGGGCGACGTCCTGATCCTGACCGGCGCGCTCGGCAGCGGCACGATCCTGGCGGGGGAGATGCGGATGCAGGCGCGCGGCGCCTGGGTGGCCGATCTGCTGGGGCAGATGGCCGAGCCGCCCGTGGCGGAGGCCGCCGCGCTGGCCGGGCGCGCCCATGCGATGACCGATGTGACGGGGTTCGGGCTGGCGGGCCATGCGCTGGAGATGGCGCGGGCCTCGGGCGTGCAGATGGTGCTGCAGCTTGACGACCTGCCCTTCCATGACGGCGCGCGGGAGCTTTGCGCGGCGGGCATCCGGTCGACCATCTACGAGGATAACCGCGCGGCGACCAACTGGCAGATGAGCGGACGGAGCGAGGATCCGCGCGTGCCGCTGCTGCACGATCCGCAGACCTGCGGCGGGTTCCTGGCGGCGCTGCCGCGCAAGGCGGCAGAGGAGGCGCTGGCCGAGATCGGGGCGGCAGGCGGCACGGCGCGGATCGTCGGCCATGTGGCACAGGGCGCGCCGGGGATCGTGCTTGGCTGACGATCTGCCGCGCGGACAGACGTGGATTTCCCGCCATCGCCCCTAGATACTGGGGCGAAAGACAAACGGAGACCTCCATGCCCCTCGATCTCGACCTCCTCAAACGCCTTTGCGAAACCCCCGGCGTGCCGGGCGCCGAGGACCGCGTGCGCGACCTGATCCGCGCCGAGGTCCTGCCCCATTGCGACGAGATCCGCATCGATGCGATGGGATCGCTCCTGTGCCGCAAGGCCGGACAGGGCGAGCATCCGCAGAAGGTCATGCTGCTGTGCCACATGGACGAGATCGGCTTCCTCGTCAGCCATGTCAGCGACGAGGGCTGGGTCCATGTCCTGCCCGTGGGCGGGTTCGATCCGCGCACCCTGTTCGCGCGCCGGGTGCTGGTCTGCACCGAGTCGGGCGACCTCAAGGGGGTGATGAACCCCTCCGGCAAGGGGCTGCACATCTCCTCGCCCGAGGAACGCAAGAAGGTCCCCGAGGTGCACGAGTTCTACATCGATCTCGGGCTCGGCAAGGCGGCCAAGGACGTGGTCCGCGTGGGCGACATGGTGGTGATGGACGAACCCTTCCTGGAGATGGGCGAGAAGATCGTGTCGAAGGCGCTCGACAACCGCATCGCCTGCTACCTCGGCATCCAGGCGCTGAAGAGCCTGTCGGGCAGGATGCCGGAGGCCGAGATCCACGTCGCCTTCACCTGCCAGGAAGAGGTCGGGCTGCGCGGCGCGCGCACGGCCGCCCATGCCATTGCCCCCGATATCGGCATCGGCGTGGACACGACCCTGGCCTGCGACACGCCCGGCGTGGGCGAGGTCGACCGGGTGACGAAACAGGGCGACGGCTTCGGCCTGCATCTGCGCGATTCCTCCTTCATCGCCGACAGGGCGCTGGCAGCGGAATTCGCGGCGCTGGCCGACAGCCGCGGCATTCCGTTCCAGCGCACGATGCTGCGCGCGGGCGGACAGGATGGCGCGGCGGCCCAGCAGGCGGCGGCAGGCGCGCGCGCCATCGGCATCGTGGTGGGAACACGCTACATCCACACGGTTTGCGAGATGATCCACAAGGGCGACCTGGAAGCGGCCGAGGCCGTTCTGGCAGCCTATCTGGGCGGCTTGTGACCGGAGGGGGCGGCGACGCCCCCTTTCCCCCGCCAGGGGCGGAACATGCCGGGCAGAAACGCAAAAACCCGGCCGCAAGGGCCGGGTTTTGCATATCTCCCGAAGGAGAAGTGGCGCGGTTGACGGGGCTCGAACCCGCGACCCCCGGCGTGACAGGCCGGTACTCTAACCAACTGAGCTACAACCGCGTTGTCCGGCGCGTATAGCCATGGGTGCGGGCGGCCGCAAGCATTTTCCTTACGTCACCCCGGAAATTTTCCCGCCCCGCCCGGCGCGCAGATCGAACAGCCCGTATGCCGCCACGAGAAGGAAACAGCCCCCCGGCACCAGATAGCCCGCGACGGGCCCCGCCGCGTCGGCCACCGCGCCGAAGACCAGCGGCAGGAGCGCGCCGCCGAGGATCGCCATGACCAGCCCGGCCGAGCCGAATTTCGTGTCCGCGCCCAGCCCCTCCAGCGCGATGCCGTAGATGGTGGGAAACATCAGCGACAGCGCGGCGGAACACGCCACCACCGCCGCCACCCCGATCCCGCCGGGCAGCAGCACCGCCACCAGGCACAGCCCCGCCCCCAGCGCCGCCATCAGGGCCAGCAGCAAGGCGGGACGCACCCGCCCCATGACCCAGGTCATCACGAAGCGCGAGACGAGGAAGACCAGCAGGCTGGCCTGCAGGTACCAGCCCGCCTGCGCCTCGGTGCCGCCGATGGCCGCGATCACGTAGGGAATGGTGAAGGTCCAGACGCAGGTCTGCGCGCCGACATTGAAGAACTGCGCCGCCACGCCCAGCCGGTAATGCCGGTTGGCCGCCAGCCGCCGCAGCGTTGCGCCGACGCGCAGCTGGCGATCCGCCGCCGCCGCGCTTTCGCCCGCGGCGGGCATGGGGCACAGCGCCACCGCCAGCCACAGCACCGCCAGCACCGCGGCAAAGCCGACATAGGGGGTCATCACCGCCTGCAGCTCGGCGGATCTCATTGCCAGCAAGGCCTCCCGGCCCAGCCCGGCACGGTCCTCGGCGCTGGCCGGGTTCAGATGCGGCAGGATCAGCACCGTCGAGAGCAGGACGCCGATATTCGTGCCCACGGGGTTGAAGGCCTGGGCCAGGTTCAGCCGCCGCGTCGCCGTGGCTTGCGGCCCCAGCGCGATGACCAGCGGATTGGCCGAGGTTTCCAGGATCGACAATCCCCCCGCCAGCAGGAACAGCGCCGCCAGGAAAGTGCCGTAGGTCATGGTCAGGCTGGCGGGATAGAACATCACCGCGCCGAGGATCGCGCAGCCCAGTCCCGTCAGGATGCCCGCCCGGTAGGAAAACCGGCGGATCAGGAAGGCCGCCGGCAGCGCGAGGCAGAAATACGCCCCGTAATAGGCGAATTGCACCAGCGAGGCCTGCAGCGTGCTCATGGAGAAGACGCGGCTAAAGACCTGCACCAGCGGATCGGTCATGTTCGCCGCTACGCCCCAGGCCGCGAAACAGGCGGTGATCAGAATGAAGGGGAGCCGACCCGTGCCGATGCGCGCCGCGTGCCGGCCGCCCCCTGCCGAAGTTGCAGTTTCGGATGCCATCTTGCCCTCCCCCGAATTAATCAAACCAGTAGACTAATAAGGCGGCCCATGTCCACGCCGGAGCGACAGGCAAACGCAATCTCCCCGGCGCACGGGGCGCCGGGGCGATTTGCCTTCAGGATGTCCTGAGGGAGGTCCACGTAAGTGGCGCGGTTGACGGGGCTCGAACCCGCGACCCCCGGCGTGACAGGCCGGTACTCTAACCAACTGAGCTACAACCGCGTGTGGCGGGGGATAGTCATAGCCACGGGGGAGGTCAAGCCGCTTTCGGCAGGTTTTTGATCCTCCCCTGCGTCACCCTCGCCTCCCGGCCTCAGCGCGGCGGGGCGGGGATGAATTCGGCGTCATCGCCCGGGGGGAGCCGGAACCGGCCATGCGCCCAGTCCCCCTTGCGCCAGGCTTCCTTGGCCTCCTCGATGCGCTCCTTCGAGGACGCCACGAGGTTCCACCAGATATAGCGCGGCCCTTCCAGGGTTTCGCCGCCGAGGATGACCAGCCGCGCCCCCTGGCCGCCCGCCCGCAGGGTAATCTCGTCGCCCGGACGGAAAATCGCCATCCGCCCGGCCGCATGTTCCTCGCCCGCGACCAGAACCGACCCCGCGGTGACGTAGATCCCGCGATCCTCGTGATCGGCAGGAAGCGGAATGGCCGCGCCCGGCTCCAGCACGGCATCGGCATAGATCATGTCCGAGAAGGTCCGCACCGGCGCCTTCTCGCCCCAACCGCGGCCGAGGATCAGCCTGACGGACTTGCCCTCTCCCTCCAGCAGCGGCAGCGCCTCCTTGCCGGCATGGTCGAATTCCGGCGCCCGGTCCTCGTGATCCTTCGGCAGCGCGACCCAGGTCTGGATGCCGAACAAGCCATGCGGCGCGGCGCGCATGGCGCCGTCGGTGCGTTCGGAATGGGTGATCCCGTTGCCGGCGACCATCCAGTTGACCGCCCCCGGTTCGATCCACTGGTCCGTTCCCAGCGAATCGCGATGATGCAGCCTGCCGCGATACAGGTAGGTGATGGTCGCCAGGCCGATATGCGGATGCGGCCGCACGTCGATCCCCTGCCCGGTCACGAATTCCGCCGGCCCCATCTGATCGAAGAAGATGAACGGACCCACCATCTGCCGCTTCGGCGCAGGCAGGGCGCGGCGCACCTCGAAACCGCCGATATCGCGGGCACGGGGGATGATCAGCGTGTCGATCAGGTCCACCTGATCGCCGATCGGCGTCTGCGGGTCGAGCACGGGATTCCAGGACATGGGCATTCCTCCGGTTGCAGCATCGAGGATACGCCATACCGGGCCCGCGCAAACCGGCGTTTCTCAAGGTGAGATGTGCGGAAACGCGCAGTATTGCCATGTCAACCAAGGTTGTCGCGCACTGACGCGCCAACCCCGGGGCATGTCAACTTGCGGATCGCGTACCGGCCCCATTCCTGCCTGACGCCCGGCACAGGCCAGCTCGGCCGCGATGCCGAGCCTCGCGCGGACCGATCTGGAGGCCACCGGACCCGGTGAACCGCGCTACACTTCGCGAAACGACCGTAAGGATTTGAAATCATGGTGGGTGATGACGGGCTCGAACCGCCGACCACTTCGGTGTAAGCGAAGCGCTCTACCAACTGAGCTAATCACCCGGCGCGGTCCGCTTAGCGAATGCCCGGGGGTGATGCAAGCCGGGGACGCGCAGCAGGCTCCGTTCCGGCGGCGGCAACCGCGTCGCGGGCCCGCCGCGCCGGGCCGCCCGGCCGGGACGGCGCAGCAGCTCAGGGCAGCGGAGCCGGATCCCGCAGCGAGGTGATGTCATCCACCGCGACGGTGGCGCCATTGGCCAGCAGCGCCTCGGCCCCGTCTGCGCCGCGCCGCATTTCCCGGATCGCCGAATAGGTCACGATCGCGGCCTCCGTGACCTCCCCCGAAACCGGATCGACGCTTTGCAGGCTGGCCAGGTAGACGCCTTCGGGCGCGCGCTGGCCATTCTCCGTCCGGCCGTTCCAGGTCGCGGCCTGCGCTTGCGCGCTGACATCCACGCGCCGTACCACCTGCCCTGAACCGTCACGGATCAGCAGCTTTCGCGCCGCGTCACCCGGACCCTGCGGCAGATCGAGCGCGACCGGTTCCCCGTCGAAGCTGATGAGGCTTGCCACTCCCGCCTCCTTTCCGACCCAGGCGGCGAGCGTGTCCAGCTGACCCGCACCGCCCAGCCCGCCCCGGATCGATCCCAGAAGCTCGTTGGTCAGCACCTGCTGCTCCACCCCGGAAAACGTGGCCAGCTGGACCGCGAAATCGGCACTGTCCATGGGGTTGAGCGGATCCTGGTTCTGGATCTGCGCCGTCAGCATGCGCAGGAAGGTGGTGAAATCCGACGAGATCGTTCCCTCCCCGCCCGCGGTTCCGGTCGAACCCGCGGTGGCGGTGGTGGCGGGCTGCACGGCCTGAATGTTATCTATCGTCATATGTCATATCCGGATATCCATGGTGGAATGAGGGCTGAGGGCGTATCCCGCGGCCGGTTTCCGCATCTCCTCCGCCGCGCTCCGGCCTTCTGCCGGGACCGAAAATTCCGCAGCGGGCGCAGGCTCTTGCCGGGCGTCCTTCTCCTGCCCGGAGGAAAAGCTGAAATCCAGGTTGCTGTACCCGGCATCGAGAAGCTCGGCTTCCAGATGTTCGAGATGCCGCCGCAGCAGGGCCGTCGTATCCGGACGGTCGGAATGGATCGAGACCGACATCACCCCGTCCCGCGATGACAGGGTGATTTTCACCTCCCCCAGTTCAGGCGGATCCAGCGACAGCACGAACTGGTCGCTTTCCTTGCGCTGGATCGCCGTCGCGATCTGCACATGCGCGGCCTGGACGGGCGCGTTGCGCGCGCCGTCCGGCGCGGCGGGCGCGCCATGCGTGGCAACGCTGAGACCCTGAGCCGCCGGCTCCGCCCTGCCGGGCTGCCCCTGCTGGATGCGGGTTCCGGTCTCGGCGATGTTTCCCGCCTCCTCCGGGATCGCGCCCGCCGGGTCGCTGACGCGCCAGGGCGCCTTCGGCATGTCGGCATGGCCCGCCTGCTGGGGAACCGTCACCACGATGCGCGGATCCCGCAGGTCCGGCAAGGCATGCGGCGGCGCCACGGAATGATCGCCCGCCGCCCCTCCGGCCGAAGCCGCGACCAGGGGCGGCGCCGGTTTCGGCAGGGCGCCGGGCATCTCCGGGAGCCCCTCCGCCGCCTCGGCAGGTGCAGCGACGGAGCCTGACGCGATGACCGGGCCGGTCCGCCCATCCGGGAAAACCGCCGGGCCGCGCGCCACCGGACCCGGCGCGGGAAACGGGAGCTCCACGGCACCGTCATTTGCCTCCGGCCGGGGAATTCCGCCCGGATCGGGCAGATCCGCCGCAACCGGAAGCGCCGCAATCCGGGGGGGCGCCGCCGGACCGCCCGGCCGCGCGCCGGACGGCAGATCATCGCGGACCGGGGACAGCGGCAGCGGGGCGGACGCGGGCAGCGCCGCTTCCTCCGTGGCGGACAGGGCCAGACGGGGATCCGCCGCCTCCTCCACCGCGATGGAGGGCCCGCTTCCCGCCTCCTCCTCCTGGGCGATCGCATCGGTTGCCGCCCCATCCTGCTCGACTTCGTCGGCCGCGGCGCCCGCCGGCAGCAGGATCATCGCCTTCGGTTCCTCCGGCGCCTCGCCGGACGGACGCGCCAGGCGCCGGAACTCGCCCAGAAAGCTTCCCTTCGGCTGGTCATGCTCCGGGGCGGGACCGGCGGTTGCGGCACCCTCCTGCCCGGTGAGGGGACCACCCACGGAAGAGGATTTTCCGGCGGACGGTTTTGCGGCATCCGCGGATGCCGGTTTCGACGAAACGACGCTGGGAAGAATGTCCATGAAACAGGTCCAGTTCTCGAAGATCAGCGGTGAATTATATGATTCGTGCTTACAAGTTGTTTACTTCGCCCGGCTAGCTCTGGGGACATACAGGAGGCGACATCATGACCGGCGACATTTCCCCCCTTGCAGGTTCCTTTCCGCCCCGCCCCGCCCATTGCGGCCAGATGGCGAAGCTGGCCGGCGAGGTGGAAACGAACTTTCTCTATGAATTCATGAAAACGGCCGAACCCGAAGAGTCCGGGTCCGGCTTTTCCGGAGGCATCGGCGAGGATCAGTTCAGCAGCTTTCTCACGCTTGAACGCGCCAGGCAGCTGTCCTCCTCCGGCGCGCTCGGCCTGTCGGAGATGATCGTGAAGAACCTCGGCTGCATGGAAGGACAGGCACCATGACCCCGGCCGCGACGCTTGCCGCGCTGCTGCGCCGCCAGGGCGATGCGCTGCTTTGCGGCGATCTCGACAGCCTCCGGGATCTTGCCGGGCAACTGGAACAGGCCTGCGACAGGCTGGACCGCGAGGGCGGCGTCTCCCGGGCGGAGCTGGCCGCCATCAACGGGATGGCAAGGCGCAACATGAAGCTGATCGATGCTGCACGCTCCGGCGCGTCGGCGGTGGAGCGCCGCCTGAAGGACATTGCCGACCTGTCCGGCGGTCAGCGCGTCTATGGCGCCCGAGGCGGCGCGCGGCTGCTTCATGACGGACCGGCGGGGCAGGCCCGCAAGGTGTAAGGCAGCGCAGGGCGCCCATTGCGGTCTGCAACCGACGCGCCTGCTGCGCCGGGATCAGTTCTGTCGGCGGATCTGCAGCCAGCGGGTCCAGCTGCTCCGGCTTCCGGCAAAGGCATTCAGGTCGACCTGCCCGCCGATCCCGCGCACCACGCCCGTTCCGGTATACTGCCAGAAAGACCAGCTTTCCTGCGGATAGCGCTCGGACGGGTGCCCGGCCACCGAGCGCAGCCAGAACTCCGCCCCCTGGATCGCGCCCAGCCCGTTTTCCTCGTAGAAATCGGGCGTGGTATACACCACCGGCACGGTGCCGTAATGGCGTCCCACGATGTCCAGATAAGTGCGTATATCGGCGCGCACCGTCGCCGGATCGGGCCGCAGTCGGCAGGTGCGGGACTGGTGGTTCCATTCCATGTCCAGAACCGGCGGCAGGTCGCCCTGGCGGCGCGGCACGTTCTGGATGAACCAGCTGGCCTGCTCCCGTGCGGTGCGACAGAAATAATAGAAATGATAGGCCCCGACCGGCACCCCGGCCGCGCGGGCATTCGCATGGTTCAGCGCGAAGGCCGGGTCGGCATAGTCGCCGCCCTCGGTCGCCTTGAGCCAGGCGAATTCCACCCCGGAGGCGCGCGCCGCGGCGAAATCGATCTCGCCCTGATACCGCGCCGCGTCGATCCCGTGAACGGCGTAGCGGTCGGGCGCGATCCGCCCCCGCCAGTCCGTCGGCCTGAGATCGCCGAATTGGCGGGGAATGCCGTAGGCGCGATAGTCGGAGGGATCAAGCTGTCGCGGCTCGCCCAGGCGCGGCGTGCCCGGCGCATTCGGGCCGCTGCCGCAGGCGCTCAGCAGCAGGACCAGGGCGGCAAGCGCAAGACGGCCTGCGCGCAGGCGCGGCATCGGGTGGGACATCGGGTGCTCCATTCTTGTGGCCGGCGGGACTGCTCGGGTCCGGCCCGCGGATTCATCGCGACGATAGCATATCCGCGCGCCGGGCGAAGCCGTCTCGACACCCGCGGATCACCTGCAGCCATTGCTTGTTCGCCGCGATCGCCTAGTCTGGCCGAGAGGCAAATCACAAAGAACACGGGCAAGGCACATGTATATCACCAGAAGAGGTTTCGGACTGGGCGCTCTGGCCGCGGCGGGGCTGGCAGGCTGCGCCGGGCCGGTCACGCGCGGACCGGATGCCGCCGCGGGTCTGGCTCCCGACCTGCTGCCGCAGCGCAATGCGGGCTATGACGCCTGGGTCGCCGGATTCCGGCCGCGGGCCCGCGCCAAGGGCATCTCCGATGCCACGCTGTCCCGCGCCTTCCGCAACGCGGGCTTCCTGCCCGGGGTCGTGTCGCGCGACCGCAACCAGGCGGAATTCTCCCGGACGCTCGAGGACTACCTCTCCACCGCCGCTTCGGATGAACGGGTCTCCAAGGGGCGCGCGGCCTATGCGCGGCACCGCTCCACGCTGGAGGCGCTGCAATCGCGCTACGGGGTCGATGCCCAGATCATCTGCGCGATCTGGGGGCTGGAAAGCTATTACGGCGAAAGACGCGGCAATATCCCGGTCATCTCGGCGCTTTCCACCTTGGGCTACGAGGGGCGGCGCGGGCAGTTCTTCGAAAGCCAGCTGATCGCGGCGCTGCAGATCATCCAGGCCGGCGATATCGACCCTGAACACATGACCGGAAGCTGGGCGGGCGCGATGGGCCATACCCAGTTCATCCCGACCTCCTACCTGGCCTTCGCCGTCGATTTCACCGGCGACGGGCGGCGCGACATCTGGTCGGAGGACCCGACCGACGCGCTGGCCTCCACCGCCGCCTACCTGGCCAAGAACGGCTGGGTGCGCGGCCAGCGCTGGGGCAAGGAATACCTGGGCGGCGCGGTCTCGGGCAGCCTGATCCAGCCGCAGCCGGGCGGGCCGCGCTTCGACGTCACCCGCAATTTCAGCGTCATCAAGCGCTACAACAATTCCGATTCCTACGCGATCGGCATCGGCCACCTGTCGGACCGCATCGCCGGGGGCGGCCCGCTGCGCACCCCCTTCCCGCCGGATCGCTACGGCATGACCAAGGATGACCGCATGGCGCTTCAGTCGCGGCTGACGCGGGCGGGCTATGATACCGGCGGCGTCGACGGAGTGCTGGGCCCGAAAAGCCAGGAGGCAATCTCGGCCTATCAGCGCGCGCGCGGCCTGCCCGTCACCGGCGAGCCGTCGCTGCAATTGCTGTCGATGCTCGGCTGAGCCTCAGTCCCAGGCCACGGAGCGCAGCAGATTCGCCCGCGCCGTGGCCAGATGCGCCGCGAACAGCCGGACCGCCTCCTCGGGGCGGTCCGCCGCCACGGCTTCCAGCACCCGCAGATGCTCCTCCGCGGCGCCGCGGTTGCGGGCGAATTCATCCTCCTTGCGCCACTGATAGTGGTAATGGACGATGATCGAGATGCGCTGCATGAACTCGTCGAAGAACCGGTTCCCGCCCGCCGCGCAGACCAGCGCGTGAAACCGGGCATCCAGCGCCGGGAAAGCCGCCAGCCCCGCCTCGGGCCCGTCGAGGATCCGCCGATGCGCCGCAGCCAGCGCCGCGACCTCCGCCCGGTCGGGGCGGGCCGCCAGCGCGCGCATGGCCCGCATCTCGATCAGCTCGCGCATCTCGAACATCTCGGTCGCGAAGGCACGGGTGAACCCCTTCAGGCGCCAATGCCGGTTCGGCTCCTTCGCGATGAGCCCCATCGGCTCGAAGCGGATCAGGAAATCGCGCACCGCCGCCACCGGCACGCCGAAGCGCCGCGACAATTCGCTTTCGTTCAGCGCGGTGCCCGGCGGCACGTTGCCCTCCAGGATCCAGCCCAGGAAACGACCGGGAAAGGCCGCTGCCGGATCCTCGGGCGGATCGGGCCGGTCCGCGGGCCCGGGCAGCCGCAGGAGCCGCTTGTCCCGCCCTTCCCAGACGATCAGCCCGCGCCCGGCCAGATGCGCCAGGATGCTGCGCACCGTCGTCCGGCTCAGCCCCAGCCGCGCCGCGATCTCCTGTTCCGACCCCAGCCCCGCCCCGGGCACCATCCCCGCGAGATCGTCGAGAAAGGCCGAAACCCCGGCAACGAAGGCCCGATTGCGCCGCGACATCGCGATCCCCCTCTTGCCCCGGCGGGGCGCGTGGTGTTTGGTTCATTATAAATAAAAGACCGACACATGGCGCAAGCGCCGACAGCCATCGAGGATACACATGCCCGCCCCCACCCCCGTCGTCCAGTTCGGAACCTCCCGTTTCCTGCAGGCCCATGCCGACCTGTTCTTCTCCGAGGGCACGCCCGAAGGCGCGATCACCGTCGTGCAGAGCTCGGGCGACCCGTCCCGCGCGGGGCGGCTGGGCGCGCTGGCCGCGCCCGGGGGCTATCCGGTGCTGATCCGCGGCATCGAGGAGGGCGCGGTCGTGGACGAGGAACGCCGCGTCCACTCCGTCAAGCGGACGCTGTCGACGGCATCGGACTGGGCAGAGCTGTCGCGGATCGTCACCGAAGAGGCCGAGGTGATCCTGTCGAATACCGGCGATGCGGGCTATGATCCGAAACCCGCCGATACCGCCGCGGCCCCCGAGCAGGCGATGAGCTATCCGGCCAAGCTGTTCCACCTGCTGAAGGCGCGCCACGCTGCGGGCAAGGCACCGCTGACCATCTTCCCGATGGAGCTGATCCCCGATAACGGCCATGTGCTGAAGGCCCGGGTGCTGGACATCGCCGCGCAGCAGGGGGCCGATTCCGCCCTGACCGGCTGGCTCGGCACCTGCATCTGGGCCAACAGCCTGGTCGACCGCATCGTCTCGGCGCCGCTGGACCCCGTCGGCGCGGTGGCCGAACCCTACGCGCTCTGGGCGATCGAGGCGCAGCCCGGCCTGGACGCCCCGGTCACCCACCCCTCGGTCCGGATGGTCGACAGCCTTGAGACGATCGAACGGCTGAAGCTGCACATCCTCAATCTCGGCCATACCGCCATGGCCGCCTACTGGCAGCAGGCGGGCGCGGCGCCCGACGCGATCGTGCGCGATCTGCTCGAGGGGCCGGTGGGCGACAGGCTGGCCCGGGTGATGGAAGAGGAGGTGATCCCCGGATTCGCCGCGCGCGGCATGGAGGAGGAGGCCCGCGCCTACCTGGCCGTCACGCTGGAACGGTTCGCCAATCCCTTCCTCGACCACCGCATCGCCGATATCGCGCAGAACCACCCGCAGAAGATCGAGCGCCGCATCGCGGCCTTCCTGTCCTGGGTGCGGGCGGCGCAACCCGGTTTTGCCGCGCCTGCGCTGGATGCGATCTGCGCGGCGGCGGTTCCGGCCTGACCTCCGGCCGGGCGCCCGGCGCCCGGCCCCCCTTCTGCAGGGGGGCGCAAAAAGCGAAACGCGCGACAGAAACCTGCCGCGCGATCATGCCGTTCAAGATGTGGCCCGCCGGAGCGGGCGCGCCGGATCAGGCCGCGGCCTGCGCCTTGGCGATGTCCTTCTTGATCTTCAGCGCAGCGTCGGACAGGTCCGCATCCTTGGCTTTCGCCAGGAAGGCGTCCAGGCCACCGCGGTGATCGACGGTGCGCAGCGCAGCCGCGGAGATCCGCAGCTTGAAGGAGCGGCCGAGCGCATCGGAAATCAGCGTGACATCGTTCAGGTTCGGCAGGAAACGACGCTTGGTCTTGTTGTTGGCGTGGCTGACATTGTTGCCAACCATCGGGCCCTTACCGGTCAGTTCGCAACGGCGCGACATGGGGGTATCCTCGTCTGGTGTCAGCCATACGGCAAGCGGCATGGCGTGTGGTTTTTAACGTCAAAGCAGCGCGGAAAAACCCCGCGCCGCCCGAGTTGCGGTGTCATATGGGGAGTCTCCGGGAAGGTCAAGCGCAAAGGCACCGCTTCCCGCCCCCTCCCCGTCAGCGCAGATGCTCCAGCAGGGCGGCGCTGGCATAGCCGTCGGGCACGAGCCCCCGGGCCGACTGGTACCGGCGGATGGCGCTGATCGTGTTCGGGCCGATCCGGCCGTCCACCCCGTCGGTGGAGAAGCCCGCCGCGGTCAGCCGGGTCTGAAGCTCCTTCTTCTCCGCCGACTTCAGCGCGCGGTCGCCGCGCGGCCAGTCGCGGGTGAAGGCGGGGCCGCCTTTCAGCCGGTCCGACAGGTGCCCCACCGCGATCACGTAGGAATCGGCGGCGTTGTAGCGTTCGATCACGTTGAAGTTCTGGAAGATCATGAAGGCCGGTCCCCGCGCGCCCGCAGGCAGCAGGATCGCCGCCTTGCCGTGATCGGCGACGCGGGCGCCGTCCATGCCGCGCACCCCCATGCGGGTCCAGGCGGAGACGGGGCGCCGGATGTCGTGATCGGCCTGGGCATAGTCGAATCCCTGCGGAAGCTGCACCTCGACGCCCCAGGGCCGGTTCTGCGCCCAGCCGAAGCGCGCGAGGTAGGACGCCGTGGAGGCCAGCGCGTCGGACGGGTCCTCCGACCAGATGTCGCGCCGCCCGTCGCCGGTGAAATCCACCGCATATTGCAGGAAGGAGGTCGGCATGAACTGGGTATGGCCCATCGCGCCGGCCCAGCTTCCGGTCATGTGGCGCGGATCGGTATCGCCCGCCTGCAGGATCTTCAGCGCCGCGACCAGCTGTTCCTCGAAGAACGCGCCGCGGCGCCCGTCATAGGCCAGCGTCGCCAGGGCCGGGATGATCGGGGTCGAGCCGCGATAGGTGCCATAGGCGCTTTCCAGGCCCCAGACCGCGACGACGACCTCCTTGTCGACCCCGTATTTCGCCTCGATCCGGTCCAGCACCGGACCCCAGCTGGCCAGCGCGGCGCGGCCATTGGCGATGCGCGTGGGCGAGACGGCGCTGTCGAGATAGTCCCACAGGCTGCGGGCGAATTCCGCCTGGTTGCGGTCCCGGCCGATCACGTCGGTATCGTATTCGACGCCCTGGAAGGCCCGGTCGAAGGTGCGCGCCGAGATCCCCTGGGACAGGGCGCGCCCGCGGAACCCGCTGATCCAGCGGGCAAAGCCGGTATTGGCCACCACCGGCATCACCATGACCCCGTCACCGGCGGGGCGCGCCAGCGGGCGCGGCGAGGGCGTGACCGCGCGGGTGACCGCCGGACCCTCGCCGGCCTGCGCGGCGCAATGAAGGGGAAGAAACGTCAAAAGGCCTGCATAGGCGAGCGCCGCGATCCTGGCTGCCATGGTCCTGCTCCTGCTCTGAGACTGCTCTCGGGGGCGTTTGTTCTTGGTCTTGTCATTTTGAATGGATTCTAGCGCAACTGCGGCAGATCTCCTAGTCTATGCGCAGGGCCCGGCCGGAATCGGCAAAGGCGACCGCAGAAACCTTCCCTCGCGTAAACCTTTTGTTAACCCTTGCCGTGCCATCCCTGCAATGGAGGGGGCCGCCGGTGCCGCCTCCGGGGCGTCAGCCCTGATTTCATGACCAAATCATTTCAGGCAGCCCACCGTTCCTGCCATGGCATGCCCAAGGCCTGACCCTTCCCGAGGCGGCTTGGCGGTGTGTCAGGTTTCTTCCTGCCGGGGAAGGCGCGGATCGGGGGCATTAAAGGCGGCGGAGGGATGCCGGATCCGTCGCGGCCAGGCCGCGGCGCTCCTGCATCCTTCCGACCCCGTCTTCGCGGCGGGGCATCGCTCCTGCCCGGCAGCGCAGCGCGCCGGGGAAGCGCCCCCCTTCACACGCGCGCTCGGCACACCTGCCGGACCTGCGCCGCGCCGCCACCGGGCCAGCCGACCCGGTCCGGCAGGCTTACTTGCGGCGGCTGCGCGTCACCTTGCGCCCGCCACCCCCTGCTCCGGCGGACGGACCGAAGCGTCGGCCGGGGCCCTTTCCCGGCCCCTTCCGCTTGGGCGCCTTGCGCCCGAATGGCGGCGCGCGGCGGGCGCCGGTGCGGGTCACTTCCTCGCCCTCCACCTCCAGCAGCTCCAGCAGGACGCCGCCGGTGACCGGCTCGGTCTCCTGCAGCTTCACCAGCGCGCGCTGGCCGGTGGTGAAGACCCGCCCCGATTCCGAGCCCATCAGCGACTGCGTCGCCGGATCGTGGTGGAAGAATTCATGTCCCAGCGTGCGCACCGGCACCAGCCCGTCGGCGCCGGTCTCGTCGAGCTTCACGAACAGCCCGAATTTCGCCACGCCCGCGATCCGCCCGGTCATCTCGGCCCCGACCCTCTCGGCCAGGAAGGCGGCCAGATAGCGGTCGGTCGTGTCGCGTTCCGCCGCCATCGACCGCCGCTCGGTATCCGAGATATGCTGCGCGGTCTTCTCCAGGCCCTCCTCCTCCGCGGGGGTGATCCCGTCCGGCCCCCAGCCATGCGACGCGATCAGCGCGCGGTGCACCACGAGGTCGGCATAGCGCCGGATCGGCGAGGTGAAATGCGCATAGGCCTTCAGCGCCAGGCCGAAATGGCCCAGGTTGGTCGGCGTGTAATAGGCCTGGGTCATCGAGCGCAGCGTGGTCAGGTTGATCAGCTCGGCCTGGTCCGTCCCCGCCGCCTGCTGCAGCAGGCGGTTGAGATGCGCGGTCTTCAGCACCTGCCCCTTGGCCAGCACCAGCCCCGAGGCGGTCGCGGTCTCGCGCAGCGCCTCCAGCTTGTCGGGATCGGGCTCCTCGTGGATGCGGAACAGCAGCGGCTGGCGCTTGGCGATCAGGGTCTCGGCGGCGCAGACATTGGCCATGACCATGAATTCCTCGATCAGGCGATGCGCCTCCAGCCGGTCGCGGAAGGCGACCGAGGTCACCCGCCCGTCCTCGCTGAGCTGGATGCGCCGCTCGGGCAGGTCCAGTTCCAGAGGCTGGCGCCGCTCGCGCGCCTTGGCACAGGCGGCATAGGCGGCGAAAAGCGGCCGGATCACCGTATCGGCCAGCATCTCGGCGCGCTCGGAGGACGGGCGGCCATCCATGACGGCCTGCGCCTCCTCATAGGTCAGCGAGGCGGCCGAGCGCATCAGCGCGCGGTGGAAGGAATGGCCGCGCTTGGCGCCCTCGGCATCGAAGACCATCCGCAGCGCGATCACCGGCCGCGCCACGCCCTCGTGCAGCGAACACAGATCGCCCGACAGCCGGTCGGGCAGCATCGGCACCACGCGGTCGGGGAAATAGGTGGAGTTGCCGCGCTTGCGCGCCTCGCGGTCCAGCTCGGATCCCGGGGTCACATAGGCGGCGACATCGGCGATGGCGACCCAGACGACATGGCCGCCGGGATTGCCCGGATCCTCGTCCGGCGCGGCATGGACGGCATCGTCATGGTCGCGCGCATCGGCGGGGTCGATCGTCACCAGCGGCAGGTCGCGCAGATCCTCGCGCCCCGCCAGCCCCGCGGGCTTCGCCCGGTCGGCCTCCGCCACCACCGCATCGGGGAAATCGTCGGGGATGCCGTGCTGGTGGATGGCGATCAGCGACACGGCCTTGGGCTGGGACGGATCGCCCAGCCGGGTGATGACCCGCGCCTGCGGCAGGCCCATGCGCACCCGCGGCCCGGACTGTTCGGCCTCGACCAGCTCGCCATCCTTCGCGCCATGGCTGGCACCGGGCGGCACGCGCCATTCGCGGTCGGATTTCTTGTCGACCGGCACGATCCGCCCGCCCTCGGCGGATTTGCGATACAGCCCCAGGATCCGCTGCGGATTATGCCCGATCCGGCGCACCAGCCGTGCGGTATAGGCATGATCCGCCTCGCCCTCGACCTTCTGCACGCGCGCCAGGATCCGCTCGCCCGGCGCCAGCGCCGGGTCGTTCAGCCGCGGCCGGATCAGCACGCGCGGCTCGGGGCCCTCGCCCTGCCATTCCAGCGGACGGCCGAACAGGTCGCCATCGGCATCCGGCGCCTCCACCATCAGGATGGAGACCGGCGGCAGCCGTTCGGGGTCGCGATAGCTCTTTCGGCGCTTCTCCAGGTGGCCCTCGGCCTCCAGGTCCTTCAGCACTGCCTTGAGCCCGATCCGGTCCGCGCCCTTCAGCCCGAAGGCCTTGGCGATGTCACGTTTCGAACTGAGCGCGGGATTGTCGGAGATCCAGGCGAGGATCTCCTCCTTGGTCGGAATACGGTTCATGAATCGCGCATAGCACGCGCCCGGGGCGGCGTCACGGGGAAGCGCAGGGCCCGCGCGCGCCGCGCCGGATCACGCCCCGGCGGCGGTGACCAGGTTGATCTCGGCCGGGAGGTGAAGGCCGTCGGGGCGGTCCCATTGCGAGAAGGTGATCGCCACGCTGTCCAGGATCGCCTCCAGATCGGCCGCGTCGCCCGCCTTCTCGCGCATCAGGCCGCCGACCGGGCCGATGAAAGGGATCGTCCGCATCACCGCGTCAAGCCCGCCGGGATGATGCAGCACGACCTCTTCGGTGCGGATCTGCGGCCGGGCATATCCCGCCGCGCTCAGCAGCGCGGCGATCCGCGCCGGATCCTGCAGCGCCATCGGCCCCGGCGCCTCGGGATCGCCGGGCGCCCCCCGGCCCAGCCGCGCCTCGGCGGCGGCACGGGGCACGTGGAACCAGGGATTGCGGGCGGATCCGCTCCAGGCGGCGAAGACCAGGCGCCCGGCCCGGGCAAGCTGGCGGCGGATATTGGCGAAGGCGGCCTGCGGATCGGCGAAGAACATCACCCCGAAGCGCGACAGCGCCAGGTCGAAGGGCCCGCCCATCTGCGCGGTCTGCGCATCCGCCCGCAGGAAGGCGGCATCGGCGACGCCCTCCGCCGCGGCCCGGTCCCGGGCCCGCGCCAGCAGCACCTCCGAGATGTCGGCCCCCGTCACCTGCCCCTGCGGCGCGACCGCCCGCGCCGCCGCCAGCGTCGTGGCCCCGGCGCCGCAGCCGATATCGAGCACCCGCATCCCGGGCCGCGGCGCGGCCAGCGCCATCAGCCGGTCGGCCACCCCCTGCTGCATCAGGTCCAGGTCGGGCTGGAACTCCGCCCAACGTTCTCCGGGCCCCTTGTTCCAGAAATCGTGCTGCGCGTCGTCGGTATCACTCATGAGCGGAGACTCCTTCGCCGCGACGCTAACCCCGGGCAGGCCCCGGGTCGAGGCCCGGGGCGGGATATTTCCCCTGCCTGCAGCGAGGGCAGAACCGCCCCTTTTTTGCGCATCCGCGAAATCGCCGCGCCATCGCCCCGGCAGCCGCCCCGCCCGCGGCCTGCAATACCGGGCGCCGCGGCAGGGTTCGGAATTTCCGATCCCCTGCCAAGCGAAAAGCTTCTGGCCCGCGCCGCGCGGGACGGGCCCGCTATGCCCGCATGGCAAGCGGAGACGGGCATGACGGCAGAGACCTATGACTACATCATCATCGGCGCGGGTTCGGCGGGCTGCGTGATCGCCAACCGCCTGTCGGCCGGATCGGCCACGGTCTGCGTGATCGAGGGCGGCGGCCGCGAAGGCGCGCCCAACGTGCAGGTCCCCGCCGGCATCCTGTCGCTCTACGGCAACCCGAAATACGACTATGCCTATACCGGCACGCCGCAGCCCGAACTGAACAACCGCCGCATCCCGGTCAATCGCGGCAAGGCGCTGGGGGGATCCTCGACGATCAACTCCATGCTGTTCATCCGCGGGGCCTGCTCCGACTATGACGAATGGGCCGAGCTGGGCTGCGAGGGCTGGGCCTGGGACGATGTGCTGCCGGTCTTCAAGGCGCTGGAACGCAACGTGATCGGCCAGTCGCCCGACTGGCACGGGCAGGATGGCGAGGTCTTCGTCGACCGCCCCAGGGACCCCAACCCCGTCTCTGCCATGTGGGTCAGGGCGGGCCGCGCCGCCGGGCTGCAGGAGAACACGGATTTCAACGACGGCACCCAGGAAGGCCTGGGCATCTACGACGTGACCCAGAAGGACGGCAGGCGCTGGTCCTCCTACCGCGCCTTCCTGAAGCCGGTGGAGGACCGCCCGAACCTGACGGTCCTCTCCGGCACCGAGACGCGGCGGCTGGTGCTCGAAGGCAGGCGCGTCACCGGCGTCGTGGTGGCGGGCCCCGAGGGCGAACGGGAAATCCGCGCAGGCCGGGAGGTGATCCTGTCGGGCGGGGCGATCGGGTCGCCCGCGCTGCTGATGCGCTCGGGCATCGGGCCGGGCGAAATGCTGAAGGCGGCGGGCGTCGGGGTCGTCCATGACCTGCCCGGCGTGGGACAGAACCTGCGCGACCATGTCGACGGCATGATCACCGTGCGCTCGGACTCGATCATGACCCTGGGGCTGTCGGTCGGCAACCTGCCCTCGATGATCGCGGCTCCGCTCCAGTGGCTTGCCGCCCGCAAGGGCATGCTGAGCACGAACTATGTCGAGGCCGGGGGCTTCGCGCGCACGCGGCATGCTGGGACGGAGCCCGACATCCAGTTCCATTTCGTCCCCGGCTATCGCAGCCACCGCGGCAAGCTGGTCGAATACGGCCATGGCTATGCCGTCCATACCTGCGTGCTGCGCCCGAAATCCGTGGGCGAGATCCGGCTGGCCGCCGATGGCACCATGGAGATCGACCACCGGTTCTTCACCGCGCCCGAGGATGCCGCGACCCTGGTGGAGGGCATCAAGCTGGCGCGCCGGATCCTGGCCGACCCGGTCTTCGAGGCGATCCGCGGCCCCGAGATCCTGCCCGGTCCCGGCGTGCAGAGCGATGACGAGATCCTCGCCTATCTGCGTGCCGAGGCGCTGACCGTCTACCACCCGGTCGGCACCTGCAGGATGGGCACCGACCCGATGGCGGTGATCGACCCCGCGCAGATGAAGGTGCGCGGCATCGAGGGGCTGCGCGTGGCGGATGCCTCGGTCATGCCGACCCTGATCGGCGGCAATACCAACGTGCCCAGCATGATGATCGGGGAACGCTGCGCCCGCGCGGTCCTTGCCGCTTAGGCAGGGGCTAAGCAGCGGTGACGGAGGTAATGCTTTTGCCCCGCCCCCGCATGCGGCAGCACGGAGGGGACAGGGACATGCCGGAAAGGAACGCGACCATGGCCATCGAGACGACACAGGCGCTGGTGGTCGGCGCCGGACAGGCGGGCATCGCGATGAGCGAGCACCTGTCCCGGGAGGGGATCGACCATCTGGTGCTGGAACGCGCCCGCATCGCCGAGCGCTGGCGCTCGGAACGCTGGGATTCGCTGGTGGCCAACGGTCCGGCCTGGCATGACCGCTTTCCGGGGCTGGATTTCGAGGGCCACGACCCCGGCGCCTTCGTCGGGAAGGAGGCGGTGGCCGACTACTTCGTGCGCTATGCCGGGAAGATCGCCGCCCCCGTGCGCTGCGGCGTCGAGGTGACGCGCGTCGCGCGGCTGGACGGGCGGCCGGGCTTCCGCGTGGAGACCGCCGAGGGCGTGATCGAGGCCCGGACCGTCATCGCCGCCACCGGCCCGTTCCAGAAACCGGTGATCCCCGCCATCGTGCCGCGGGAGGCCGGGATCGCGCAGCTGCATTCCTCCGCCTACCGCAATCCCGGCCAGCTGCCCGACGGCGCGGTGCTGGTCGTGGGCGCCGGCGCGTCGGGCGCGCAGATCGCGCAGGAACTGAACGAGGCCGGGCGCAGGGTCTTCCTGGCCGTCGGGCCGCATGACCGCCCGCCGCGCCGCTATCGCGACCGCGATTTCGTCTGGTGGCTGGGCGTGCTGAACAAGTGGGACATGGAAACCCGCCCCGGGGCGCGGCATGTCACCTTCGCCGTCTCGGGGGCTCATGGCGGGCAGACCGTCGATTTCCGCCGCATGGCCGCGCAGGGCGTCACGCTGCTGGGCCGGGCCGAGCGCTACGCGCAGGGCACGCTGTCCTTCACCCCGGACCTGGCCGAAAGCCTCGCCCATGGCGACCGCAATTACCTGGCGGTGCTGCGCGAGGCGGACGCCTTCGTCGCCCGCAACGGGCTCGACCTGCCCGAAGAGCCGGAGGCGCACGAAATCCCCGCGGATCCCGCCTGCGTCACCGACCCGATCCTGTCGCTGGACCTGGCCGCCGAATCCGTCGGCGCGATCATCTGGGCGACCGGCTTCACCCAGGACTATTCCTGGCTGCCCGAAGGCGCGCGCGACGAGGCCGGGCGGCCCCGGCATGCGCGCGGGGTCTGCACCGCCGAGCCGGGGATCTATTATCTCGGCCTGCCCTGGCAGACCCGGCGCGGCTCCTCCTTCATATGGGGGGTGTGGCACGATGCGGCCGCCATCGCCGGACATATCGCCATGCAGCGCGCCTATCTCGCCCATCAGCCGGCCCATGCGCCGCAAACCGAAACCGCCTGAGCCCCGACCCGGAGACCCCAAGTGGCCCATACCCGCATCCGTCCGTTCAACACCCGCGACACCTATCCCGAGCAGAAGCTCGACAACGACCTCGCCCAGGGCGTCGTCGCCCGCGGCACCACGATCTTCCTGCGCGGCCAGTGCCCGCAGGACCTCGACACCGCGCAGAACATCGACAGCCACGACCCGGTGGAGCAGACCCACAAGGTGATGCAGAACATCCGCCAGCTGGTCGAGGAATCCGGCGGCAGGATGGAGCATGTCTGCAAGCTGGTCGTCTACCTCACCGACGTGCGCCACCGCGAGGCGGTCTATCGCACCATGGGCGAGTATATCCGCGGCGTGCACCCGGTCTGCACCGGGCTGGTCGTCGTCGCCCTTGCCCGGCCCGAATGGCTGGTCGAGATCGACGCCACCGCCGTGATCCCGGACTGAACGAAAGGCAGGGCATGACCTTTTCCATCGTGGCGCGCTGCGCCGGAACCGGACAGTTCGGGGTGGCGATCTCGTCGTCTTCCCCCGCCGTCGCCGCGCGCTGCGCCTTCGCCCGTGCGGGTGCCGGCGCGGCCGCCTCGCAGAACGTGACCAACCCCGCGCTCGGGCCCTTCATGCTGGAGCGGCTGGCCGAGGGGATGACGGCCGAGGCCGCCGTCACCCTGGCAGCTTCTCACGATGCCTTCCCCGATTACCGCCAGCTTCTGGCAGTCGACGCCAATGGCGGGACGCATATCCATTCGGGCGGCAATGCGCTTGGCATATGGACCGCGGCCGAGGGCACGGATTGCGCCGCGGGCGGCAACCTTCTGGCCAATGACGGCGTGCCGGCCGCCATGGTCGCCGCCTTCGAGGCGGCCACCGGCGCGCTCGGCGACCGGCTGATCGTGGCGATGCAGGCCGGGCTTGCGGCGGGCGGCGAGGCCGGGCCGGTGCATTCGGCGGGGATGCTGGTCGTCGACCGGCAGGCCTGGCCCTATGCCGAGCTGCGCGCCGACTGGACCGAAGACTGTCCGATCGCCGCAATCGCCGCCGCCTGGGCGGTCTACAAGCCGCAGGCCGACGCCTATGTGACCCGCGCCCTCAACCCGACGGACGCGCCCTCCTATGGCGTGCCGGGAGACGAATGATGCAAAGCCACGCCCATTACCAGGCCGCCGCCGCGGCCATGCAGTTCCGCACCGGCATCTGGATCGACGGCGCCTTCCGCCCCGCCGCCTCCGGCGAAACCTTCGCGACGGTGAACCCCGCCACCGGCAAGGTGCTGGCCCAGGTCGCCCGCGGCGGTGCCGGGGATATCGACCTTGCCGTGAACTCCGCCCGCGCCGCCTTCGAGGACGGACGCTGGTCCGGAAAGACGCCCTCCGAGCGCAAGGAGGTGATCCTCAGGCTCGCCGCGCTCATCCGCGAGAACCTCGAGGAGCTGGCGCTGACCGACACGCTGGACATGGGGAAACCCGTCTCCGAGACGGTGAATGTCGACGTGCCCGGATCCGCCCATTTCTTCCAGTGGCACGCGGAAGCGATCGACAAGCTCTATGACGAGGTGGCGCCCACCGGCGGGCGCGACATCGCCCTGATCCGGCGCGTCCCCTTGGGCGTCATCGGCGCCGTGGTGCCGTGGAACTTCCCGCTGGACATGGCGACCTGGAAACTGGCGCCCGCGCTGGCGGCGGGCAACTCCGTCGTGCTGAAGCCTGCCGAGCAGTCGCCCCTGTCGGCGCTGCGGCTCGCGGAACTGGCGCAGGAGGCAGGCCTGCCCGATGGCGTGCTGAACGTGGTGCCGGGCTTCGGCGAGGATGTCGGCCAGGCGCTGGGACGCCACATGGATGTCGACTGCCTCGTCTTCACCGGCTCCACCGAAGTGGGCAAGCTGTTCCAGCGCTATGCCGGGGAAAGCAACATGAAGCAGGTCTGGCTGGAAACCGGCGGCAAGAGCCCGAACATCGTCTTCGCCGATGCCGATCTGGACAAGGCCGCCGAGATGGCCGCCTTCGGCATCTTCTTCAACCAGGGCGAGGTCTGTTCCGCCAATTCCCGCCTGCTGGTCCATGAAAGCATCGCCGGGGAGATGACGCGGCGGCTGAAGGAGAAGGCCGAGGCGATCCGCCAGGGCGATCCGCTGGACCCCGAAACGCAGATGGGCGCCATGGTCGATGCGCATCATGCCTCCCGCGTGGCGGGCTTCCTCGAAAAGGGCCGCGCCTCCGCCCGGCTCGTCACCGGCGGCGCGCGTGTCACCATCGGCGGCTCGGACGCCTTCATCCGCCCGACGATCTTCGCCGATGTGCCGCGCGACGCCGAGATCGCCCGCGACGAGATCTTCGGCCCCGTCCTGACGGTGCAGAGCTTCGCAACCGATGACGAGGCGGTGGAGATGGCCAATGACACCGTCTACGGGCTTGCCGCCTCTGTCTGGACCCGCGATCTCAGCCGGGCGATGTCGGTCTCCGACCGGCTCTGCGCCGGCACGGTCTCGGTCAACACGGTCGATGCGCTCTCGGCCATGACGCCCTTCGGAGGCATGAAGCAGTCGGGCTTCGGACGCGACCTGTCGATCCATTCCTTCGACAAATATAGCGCGTTCAAGACGGTATGGATCAAGTATTGAGCCCCGGCCATTGACCTTGCCCCGTCCCGCCACGAAATTGGTCAGCGCTTCTGAACCGTGGGACGGGGTCGGCATGGCTTTGCGCTTCACCCTGAGACAGCTGGAATATTTCGTGGCCGTGGGCGAATGCGGTTCCATCGCGCTGGCCGCCGAGAAGGTGAATGTCTCCTCGCCCTCGATCTCCGCCGCCATCTCCCAGCTGGAGGCGGAATTCGGGCTTCAGCTCTTCGTGCGCCGCCATGCCCAGGGCCTGTCGCTGACCCAGGGGGGCCAGCGGTTCCTCGAGCATGCGCGCGACGTGCTGGAGCGGGCGCGGCGGCTGGGTGACCTGTCCAACGAGATCACCGGCGAGGTGCGCGGTCCCCTGAATGTCGGCTGCCTCGTCACCTTCGCGCAGATCGTGCTGCCGCAGGTGCGGCGCAGCTTCGTCGACCGCTTTCCCGATGTGGTGTTCCGCCAGTTCCAGCGCGACCAGCAGGAGCTGTTCGACGACCTGCGCGCCGCGCGGCTGGACCTGGCGCTGACCTATGACCTGGCGATCCCCGGCGATCTGGACTTCATCCCGCTGGTCTCGCTGCCGCCCTATGTGCTGCTGCCCGAAACCCATGACCTGGCGCATCTCGACAGCATCTCGCCCGAGCTTCTGGCGGGGTATCCCATGATCCTGCTGGACCTGCCGATGAGCAGCGAATATTTCCTGTCCTTCTTCCGCGACCAGGGGGTGGTGCCGACCATCGCCGAGCGCACCCGCGACATGGCGGTGATGCGGTCGCTGGTGGCCAATGGCTTCGGCTATTCCATCGCCAATATCCGTCCCGTGACCGACCTGGCGCCGGACGGGCGGCGGGTGCGCTTCGTTCCGCTGGAAGGCCCGCTCAGGCCGATGACGCTGGGCCTTCTGCTGCCCGAGGGGGCGCGGTCGCTGCGCACCGTCGCGGCCTTCGTCGCCCATTGCCAGGCCGAGATCACCGAGACCCGCACGCCCGGCATCCACCTGCAGGGCACCTAGCCCGGCGGCCCCGCCGAGCTTTTGTCTAGACCATTCATCTTCGCGAACCGCCGTTCTTCCGGGCAGTCGCGATGAAACCCGCGCCAATTAGGCCCTGCCTAAGACGGGCTTCCGCAAGCCGTAATTTACCCTGCTCCCGGTTTCGCGCTTCCTTGCCCGCGAGACCCAGAGAGGACGCCAAGGTGAGCCCCAGCCCCTACGACATTCTGTTCCAGCCCGCGGCCATCGGCCCGCTGACGGCAAAGAACCGCTTCTACCAGGTGCCGCATTGCAATGGCGGCGGCTATCGCGACCCGTCGGCCGCGGCGGCGATGCGCGGGATCAAGGCCGAGGGCGGCTGGGGGGTGATCTTCACCGAACAGACCGAGATGCACCACACGTCCGAGATCACGCCCTTCATCGAGCTGCGCCTGTGGGACGACCGCGACATCCCGGCGCTGAACCGCATGTCCGAGGCGATGAAGACCCATGGCGCGCTGGCGGGGATCCAGCTGGCCTATTCGGGGATCAACGGACCCAATCTTTATACCAAGGAAGTGCCTCTGGCGCCCAGCGCCCTGCCGATCCGCACCTTCACCAATGATCCGGTGCAGGCGCGCGCCCTGGACAAATCCGACATCCGCGACCTGCGCCGCTGGTTCGTGAATGCGGCGAAACGCTCGAAACTGGCGGGGTTCGACCTGATCTGCCTTTACGGTGCGCATGGTTTCGGCATCTTCCAGCATTTCCTCAGCCGCGCCACCAACCAGCGCGGCGACGAATATGGCGGGTCGCTGGAGAACCGCGCGCGCTTCGTCAACGAGGTGATCGGCGACATCCGCGACGCGGTGGGCGACACGATGGCGCTGACGCTGCGGGTCAGCCTCGACGAGACGATCGGCGAGCTGGGCTTTTCCAACGCGGAACTGCGCGACTTCATCGAGATGAATGCCGACCTGCCCGACCTGTGGGACCTGGCGCAGGGCACCTGGGAGGACTGTTCCGGGCCCTCGCGCTTCAAGGAAGAGGCGGCGCAGGAAGTGCTGGTGAGCGGCATCCGCGATCTGACCTCGAAGCCGGTGGTCGGGGTCGGCCGCTTCACCTCGCCCGACGTGATGGCGCGGCTGGTGCGGCAGGGCGTGCTGGATTTCATCGGCTGCGCGCGCCCCTCCATCGCCGACCCGTTCCTGCCCAAGAAGATCGAGGAAGGCCGGATCGAGGACATCCGCGAATGCATCGGCTGCAATATCTGCGTCACCGGCGACATGACCATGTCGATCAGCCGCTGCACCCAGAACCCGACCTTCATGGAGGAATGGCGCAAGGGCTGGCATCCCGAGAAGATGAACGCCAAGGGCAGCAGTTCCAACGTTCTAGTCGTGGGCTCCGGCCCCGCCGGGCTGGAAGCCGCCCGCGCGCTGTCCCTGCGCGGCTATGACGTGGCGCTGGCCGAGGCGGGCACGGAACTGGGCGGCCGCGTCGCGCGCGAACGGCTGCTGCCTGGGCTTGCCGCCTGGGGGCGCGTCGCCGATTACCGCGCCTACCAGCTCAGCCAGCGGCCGAATGTGGAAACCTATTTCGACAGCCCGCTGAGCGCCGAGGAAATCCTGGAATTCGGCTTCGAGAATGTCTGCCTGGCCACCGGCGCCGCCTGGCGCGCCGATGGCGTGTCGCGCCAGCATGTCGTGCCCATGCCCATCGATGCGGCCATGACCGTGCTGACCCCCGATGACCTGATGGCGGGCCGCCTGCCCTCGGGGCGCGTCGTGGTCTTCGATGACGACCATTACTACATGGGCGGCGTGCTGGCCGAGCTTTGCGCACAGAAGGGCTGCGAGGTCACGCTGGTGACACCCTCGGCCTATGTCTCGGACTGGACGCTGAACACGCTGGAACAGGCCGAGATCCACCGGCGGCTGGTCGCGGCGGGGGTGAAGATCGTGCTGAATACCGGCATCGCCTCGATCCGCGCGGACGGGGCGGAGACCTGCTGCAGCTATACCGATGCGCGCGGACATCTCGGCTGCGATGCCGTGGTGATAGTCGCCTCGCGCAGCGGCCGCGACGAGGTGTTCCGCGCGCTGAAGGCCCGCGAGGCCGACTGGGCGGATGCCGGGATCCGGACGGTGAAGCTGATCGGCGATGCCGAGGCGCCGGGCCCGATCGCCTGGGCGACCTATGCGGGGCACCGCTATGCGCGCGAGCTGGACATGGCGCCGATCGGCGACGCCCTGCCCTTCCGCCGCGAGATCACGGAACTGGCGTAACGAGTGCCCGCCGCGGGGCGGGAGAGCAACGGGGAAACACATATGGCGCGCGGCAAGGCGGTCGAGGTCTACAACGTCTCGAAGAGCTTCGGCACCTATCAGGCGCTGGACCAGGTCAGCTTCACCATCCAAGAGAACGAGTTCTTCACGCTGCTGGGCCCTTCGGGCTGCGGCAAGACCACGCTCCTGCGGATGATCGCCGGGTTCGAAAGCCCGAGCGAGGGGGCGATCCTCCTCGACGGACAGCAGATCGAGACCCTGCCGCCGCACCGGCGGCGGGTGAACACCGTGTTCCAGTCCTACGCGCTGTTCCCGCACATGACGCTGGCGCAGAACATCGCCTTCGGCCTGGAGAACCTGGGCTGGGACCGCAGGCGCCGCCGGGACCGCGTGGCCGAGATGCTGGAGCTGGTGCACATGACCCCCTTCGCCGGGCGCCGCCCCGCGCAGCTATCGGGCGGGCAGCGGCAGCGGATCGCGCTGGCCCGCGCGCTGGCGCCCGAGCCGCAGGTGCTTTTGCTCGACGAGCCGCTCTCCGCGCTGGACCTCAAGCTGCGGCAGGCGATGCGCGACGAGCTGAAGAGCCTGCAGAAGAAGACCGGGATCACCTTCATCTTCGTCACCCATGACCAGGAGGAGGCGCTGGACATGTCCGACCGCATCTGCGTCCTGGGCCAGGGCCGGATCCAGCAGATCGGAACGCCCTCGGAGATCTACGAGGATCCCGAGAACCGCTTCGTCGCGGATTTCATCGGCGAGACGAATTTCCTCGAGGCGGAGGTTCTGGAACTCGCGGGCGGCATGGCGCGGATCCGCACGCCCTTCGGGCTGGAGATCACCGCGCCGCAGAAGGGTCTGGCCGGACCCGGCCCCGCCACCCTGTCGCTGCGCCCCGAGAAGATCGGCATGGAGTCCCAGGCCGAGGGCCACCTGCTGCAAGGGACGGTGACGGGGCGCAACTACATGGGCGGTTTCACCCATTACACGGTCGATGTCGCGGGCCAGAGCCTGCGCGTGTCGCGGCGCAACGCGCTGTCGCATGCCGAGGGCCACGCGCCCGGCCAGCCCGTCTCCCTGGGGTTCCGCGCCGACAGCGTGCGGGTGCTGGCGCAATGAGGGCGCTGACAAGCTTCCGCCTCTGGGGGCTTGCCCCGGCCTGGGTGCTGATGGGGCTGACGCTGATCGTCCCCGTCGCCATCGTCGCGGGGGTCAGCCTGGCCGATCGCGGGCCCTATGGCGGCTTCGACTGGGCGCTGAATTTCGGCAGCTACCGCGAGATCCTGTTCACCCTGGGCTGGACGGACGAGCTGGAATTCGCCCCCAAATACCTTGTCATCATCGCCCGCACGCTGGGCTATGGCCTCGTCACCACGGCAATCTGCATGGCGCTGGCCCTGCCCGTGGCCTATGTGATCGCCAATGCCCGCGCGGGGTGGAAACCGTTTCTCGTCTATCTCGTCACCCTGCCCTTCTGGGTGTCGATGATCGTGCGGGTCTATGCCTGGCTGATCATCCTGGGCAATGAGGGCCTGGCCGAGAAAGCCTGGAAATTCCTCGGCGGCGGCGATGTCGACACGTTCCTGTTCACCAATGGCGCGATGCTGACCGGCATGGTCTACAGCTATATCCCGCTGATGGTGCTTCCCGTATACGCCGCCATCGAGAAGCTGGATCCCGCGCTTCTGGAGGCGTCGCACGACCTTTACGGCAACCGCTGGGTGACGCTGCGCCGGGTGATCCTGCCCCTGACCTGGCCGGGGCTGTCGGCGGGCGCGATCCTGGTCTTCGTTCCCGCCATCGGCACGGTGCTGGAACCGATGCTGCTGGGCGGCGGGCGGCAGATGATGATGGGCACGCTGATCCAGACCCAGTTCGGCGGCGGGCGCAACTGGCCCTTCGGCGCCGCCATCGCCATGGTGCTGATGGCCATGGTGGTCGTGGTGCTGCTGCTCAATGCCCGCCGCGCCGCGGCCGCCACGGAGGCCCGCACATGAGCCGCCGCGATCACGACATCCGCCGCTATCCCGGCGCCCGCCTGCTGACGGCGGTGTTCTTCCTGTGGCTCTACCTGCCCATCGCCGTGGTGATCGGCTTCTCCTTCAACCAGAACCGGCTGGTCTCGGTCTGGACCGGGTTCTCCACCGAATGGTACGCCGCCGCCCTGGCCAACAAGGCGCTGATGGATGCGCTGGAAGTGTCGCTGACCATCGCGGTCATCGCCACGATCGGCGCCACGACGATCGCGCTGATGGCGGCCATGGTGCTCAGCCGCGCGCCCGCGAAGGGCATCTACCGCCTGTCCGAGGCGGTGGTGAACCTGCCCCTGATGCTGCCCGAGATCGTGGTGGCGGTCGCCGTGCTGATCCTGTTCTCGCAGCTCGGCATCGCCGACGGGATGGTCAAGCTGGCGCTGGCGCATACCGCTTTCTGCACGCCCTTCGCCTTCCTGCCGATCCGCGCCCGGCTTCAGGGGATGAGCCGCGATTTCGAGGAGGCCGCGCAGGACCTCTATGCGCCGCCCCTGACGGCGTTCCGGCGGGTGACGCTGCCTTTGATCGCGCCGGGGGTGTTTGCCGGCGCGATGCTGGCCTTCGTCATGTCGATGGACGATTTCATCACCTCCAACATGCTCAATTCCGGCGGCTCCACCACGCTGCCGGTCTATATCTTCTCGCTGATCAAGCGCGGCACCACGCCCGAGCTGAACGCGATCTCCACCCTGATGATCCTGGCCTCGCTGGTAATCGCCACCGCCGCGCTCGTGCTGGCGGCGCGGGCGATGCGGCGCGAGGCCTGACGCCGCCGCAAGACCGCAAACGATAACAGACCCAACAGGAGACCTCCCATGAAGAAGACGCTGCTGACCGGCACCGCGATGCTCTGCCTCGCCGCCCCTGCCATGGCCGACGAGCTGAACATCTATGCCTGGTCCGACTCCATCGCCCCCGAGCTGATCGAGAAATTCGAGGCCGAGACCGGCGCGACCGTCAATACCGACGGGTTCAACTCCAACGAGGACGCGCTGACCAAGCTGCAGGCCGGGGCCTCGGGCTATGACATCGTCACGCCCTCCCAGCATTTCGTGAAGATCATGATCGACGAGGGGCTGCTTGAGGATATCGGGGCGGCAGAGCTCGACGCCTATGCCGCGGTCGATGACCGCTGGAAGGGACAGTGGTGGGACCCCGAGAACGCCTATTCCATACCGATGGCCTATGGCACGGCCGGTTTCGCGGTGAACCGCGACCTCTATGACGGCCCCGTGGACAGCTGGGCCGCCTATTTCGAGCCGACCGAGGCGCTGCAGGGCAAGATCGCGTCCCTGTCCTATCCCGACGAGGTCGTGGGCGCGGCCCAGCTTTACCTGGGCGTCGAGTTCTGCACCGAGGACAAGGCCGAGATGAAGAAGGTCTATGACCTGCTGATGGCGCAGAAACCCTATGTCGCCGCCTATTCCTCGGACAATATCGAGAACCGCCTGGGATCGGGCGAGGTCGCGGCGCATTTCTGGTGGGACGGCAACACGCTGCGCACCCGCAATGGCGGCGCCAATGTCGAATACGCGATGCCTAAGGAAGGCCTGGTGGGCTGGCTCGACAGCTTCGTGGTGCCCAAGGGCGCCGGGAACGTGGACCTGGCCAAGCAGTTCATCGAATTCATGTCGACCGAGGAAAACGCCACCATCCAGTACAATTACTACGCCCATTCCGCGCCGGTGAAGATCGACGAGGCCGCGGCCAAGTACACGCCCGAGAACGCGCCCGAGCTGTTCCCGGACGTGCCGGTCGAGTTCTCCCGCGCCTGTTCGCCCGCCGCGCAGGACCTGGTGACCAAGGTCTGGACCGACCTGCTGCAGTAAGACCCTCCGCTCCGCCCCTTCCCGGGGGCGGAGCCGCGACCTGGCGGAAGATCCCATGCCCCCCCTCCACATCACCGGCGCCACCGACCCGCTGACAGGTCGCGAAACCTCCGTTGCGATGGCGGACGGGATCATCGTTCCGGCCCCGCCCCCCGGATCGCGCGAGATCGACGGCCGCGGCCTGTTCCTGCTGCCCGGGCTGATCGACAGCCACCTGCACCTGCTGACCGGCGGCGTCGCGCTGGGGCAGCTGAACCTGCTGGAGGTGAAGGGCGAAGCCGCCTTCCGCGCCGCCCTCGCCGCCTATGCCGAGGGCCGCGACCGCGATCCGGTCCTGTGCTGCTGGTCGGCGAATTACGACATTTTCGGCCCCGGAACCCGTCCGGACCGCCACCTGCTGGACCGGATCTGCCCGGACCGGCCGCTGCTGATGACCTCCGTCGACTGGCACTGCGCCTGGGCCAATACCGCGGCGCTGCGCCTCGCGGGGCTGATGGAGACCGTGCCCGAGATGCCCGGCGTGATCCTCGGGCCGGACGGGCTGCCCGATGGCGAGCTGCAGGAATTCGCGGCGATGGGGCTGGTTCAGCGCCATGCCGCCAGCGGCGGGCGCGAGGGGCTGGCCCTGGCCGGGCGCGAACCGGCGGCGCCGGATGCCGCCGCGCGCGCGCATGACCGGGCCGCCCTGGCGGCGGCGATGGCGGAATGCGCGCGTTTCGGGATCACGGCGGTCGCCAACATGGATGGCAGCCTCTATCTCGCCGATCTGCTGACCGACATGGCGACGGCCGGGGAGCTGCCGATCCGCGTCTCGCTGCCCATGACCGTCGCGCCGGATCATGACGATGCCCGCGTCGCGGCGCTTCTGGACGCGGCCTGCCGCCCGCCCGCGGGCAGGCTGAGCTTCGGCCGGGTCAAGATGTTCATGGACGGGGTCTTCGACACGTTCACCGCGCTGCGCACCGATGACTATCCCGGCCGTCCCGGTTTCCGCTCGGCACCGCTCTTTCCGGCAGACCGCTTCGCGGAGGTCTGCATCGCCGCCGATGCGCGCGGCCTGCAGATCCAGACCCATGCGGTCGGCGACGGCGCGGTGCGGGCCGTGCTCGACGGCTACGAGGCGGCGCAACGCGCCAATGGCCGCCGCGATGCCCGCCACCGGGTGGAACATATCGACATGCTGCATCCCGACGACCTGCCGCGGCTGCGCGACCTGGGCGCGACCGCCTCGATGCAGCCCGTGCATCCGCCGGGATCCAGCGGCCTGCCGCTGGAGCCGACCGTCTCGATCATGGGGCGCGCCCGCTGGGGCGACACCTTCCCCTGGGCGGCGATCGCGCGGGCGGGCGTGCCGCTGGCCTTCGGCACGGACTGGCCGACCGCGCCGCTCTCGCCCTTCAACGCCATTCATGCCGCGCTGGCCCGCCAGCCCTGGGCGCCGGACGGGCCCGACCAGCGCCTGCCGCTGGCCGGCGTGCTCGCCGCCTACACGTCCGGCGGCGCCCATGCGCTGCACATGGAGGACCGGCGCCGCCGCCTCGCCCCCGGCATGGAAGCCGACCTGGTGCTGCTCGAAGGCGACCCGGCCGGGCTGGCCCGAGGCCCCGGCGCCTGCCGCGCGGCGCTGACCGTCTGCGGCGGCGCGATCACCCACGAGGCCCTGCCATGACCGAAGCCGAGATCCTCGCCCGTCTCGTCGCCTTCCCGACGATCACCGACGGCCCCAACCTGGAGATGATCTCCTGGGTCTCGGACCATCTGGAGGGCTGCGGTTTCACCGTGACCCGCGTGCCCTCCGCCTGCGGCACCAAGGCCGGGCTGCTGGCGCGGTTCGGCGCGGGCCCCGGCGGCGTGCTGCTGTCGGCCCATAGCGATGTCGTGCCGGTGGCCGGACAGGCCTGGAGCACCGACCCCTTCACCCTAACCCGGCGCGGCGACCGGCTGGTCGGGCGCGGGGCGACCGACATGAAGGGCTTCCTCGCCTGCGCCCTGGCGCTGGCCGGGCGGCTGAAGGCGGCGCCCCCCGCGCGCCCGGTGATGATCGCGCTCAGCTGGGACGAGGAGATCGGCTGCAGGGGCATCCCCGGGATGATCGACCGCGTGATCCCGGTGCTGGGGCGGCCCGACCTGTGCATCGTCGGCGAGCCGACCTCGATGCGGCTCTGCACCGGCCACAAGGGCAAGGCGAGCTATCTGGCCACCTGCCGCGGCGAGCCGGGCCATTCGGCGATGGCGCCGAACTTCGTCAATGCGCTGCACCTGGCGGCGGATCTGATCGGGGCGCTGCGGGCCGAACAGGCGCGGCTGCTGCGCGAGGGTGCGCAGGATGCGGCCCATGACATGCCCTGCTCGACCGTCCATGCCGGCAAGATGTCGGGCGGCGTGGCGCTGAACATGGTGCCGGAACTGGCCGAGGTGGCGTTCGAGATCCGGCATCTGGCGGAGGAAACCGCGGAGGACATCCTGGCGCGGATCGCAGCCGGGCTGCCCCGGGGGATCGAGATCGCCCGGACCGGCAGCTATCCGGGGCTGTCTGCGGATCCCGCCGATCCGGCGATCGCGGCGCTTGCAGGGCTTCTGCCCGATCCGGCGCCGGTCAAGGTCGCCTACGGGACGGAGGCCGGGTTCTTTGCCGGTCTCGGCATCCCGACCGCGGTCTGCGGGCCGGGGACGATGAAGGACGGCCACCAGCCCGACGAATCGATTGCCCTTTGCGAACTGGAAGCCTGCCGCAGCCTGCTCGCCCGCCTCGCCTGACATTGCGGCGCCCGGCCCGGCGGACAGGAAGGCCCGACCCGGCTGCCCTCCGGCCCTTCTGCCCACGGGCGGCCGAGTCGGGCCCGCGGCGACCATCCGCGCCGCGGCCGGAGGTCAGCGTTTCCTCTTCATCGCATCCAGCAGCGCCGCGCCGAAGGCGCCCGTGCCGTCCTGCGGCTTGCCCTTCGGTCCCGCGCTGCCGCCTTTCGGCCCGCCGCCCCTGGGTCCCGCCCCGCGCGGCCCGCCCGGGCCGCGGGCCTTGCGCTCCTCCTTCGCCGAGGCGCCGCCATCCTTCTTCATCGACAGGCCGATGCGCTTGCGGGCCACGTCGACCTCGGTCACCGTGACCTGCACGATCTGCCCGGCCTTCACCACCTCATGCGGATCCTTGACGAACCGGTCGGCCAGCTGGCTGACATGGACCAGCCCGTCCTGGTGCACGCCGATATCGACGAAGGCGCCGAAGGCCGCGACATTGGTCACCGTGCCTTCCAGCCGCATCCCCGGCTTGAGATCCCTGATCTCCTCCACCCCGTCGGCGAAGGTCGCGGTCCTGAAGGACGGGCGCGGGTCGCGGCCGGGCTTTTCCAGTTCCGCCAGGATGTCGCGCACGGTGGGCAGGCCGAAATCCGCATCGACGAAATCCTGCGCCCGCAGGCCCTTCAGCGCCGCGGGATCGCCCATGATCGCGCGCAGATCGCGGCCGCAGGCGGCCACGATCCGCCGCGCCACGCCATAGGCCTCGGGATGCACGGAAGACGCGTCGAGCGGTTCGGTCCCGTCCTGGATGCGCAGGAAGCCCGCACATTGCTCGAAGGCCTTCGGGCCCAGCCCCGGCACTTTCAGAAGCGCCCTGCGCGAGCGGAACGCGCCATTGAGGTCGCGATGCGCCACGATCGCCTCGGCCAGGCGCGGACTCAGCCCGGCGACATGCGACAGCAGCGGCGCGGAGGCGGTGTTCAGATCGACCCCGACCGCGTTCACCGCATCCTCCACCACCGCTTCCAGCGTCTTGGCCAGCCTGCGCTGGTCGACATCATGCTGGTACTGGCCGACGCCGATCGCCTTGGGCTCGATCTTCACCAGTTCCGCCAGCGGATCCTGCAGCCGCCGGGCGATGGAGACGGCGCCGCGCAGGCTGACATCGAGCTGCGGGAATTCCTTCGCCGCCAGTTCCGAGGCCGAATAGACCGAGGCCCCGGCCTCGGAGACGACGACCTTGCCGGGCTTCGCCAGCCGCTCGGGCAGGATGCGCAGCGTGTCGGCCACCAGGCGCTCGGTCTCGCGGCTGGCCGTGCCGTTGCCGATGGCGACCAGCTGCACCCCGTGGCGGCTGATGAGGTCGAGGATCGCGGTCTGGGCGCCGCGGAGGTCGTTCTTCGGCTGGAACGGATAGATCGTGGCGGTATCCAGAAGCTTGCCGGTCGCGTCGACGACGGCGGCCTTGACGCCGGTGCGGATGCCCGGATCAAGCCCCAGGACCGCCTTCGGCCCGGCAGGCGCCGCCAGCAGCAGATCCTTGAGGTTGCGCGCGAAAACCTGGATGGCCTCGTCATGGGCGCGGCTGCGCAGCTCGCCGAGCAGGTCCATGTACATCGACAGGCCCAGCTTGACCTTCCAGGTCCAGCTCGCGGCCTTGCGCAGCCACCTGTCGCCGGGAGCGTCGCCGCGGATGCCGATCTCGGCGGCGATCATGCCCGCCGCGCGCTCGGCGCCGGTTTCCGGATCGGGGGCGATGGAGAGCGTCACCACCTCCTCGGCGGCGGCGCGCAGGATCGCCAGCGCCCGGTGCGAGGGGATGTCCTTCCATTTCTCGCGATGGTCGAAATAATCGGAGAACTTGGCGCCCTCGGCCTCCTTGCCGGGCAGCACGGCGGCCGAGATATCCGCCTCGGCGCGCATGAAATCGCGCAGGCGGCCCAGCAGGGCCGCGTTTTCCGAAAGCTCCTCGACGATGATGTCGCGCGCCCCGTTCAGCGCCTCCCTGGTGCCCGGCACGGCCTCGGTGACATAGGCGGCGGCCAGCGCCTCGGGATCGGCGCCGCGGCTCTCCTGAATGGCGCGCAGGAGCGGCTCCAGCCCGTTTTCCCGCGCGATCATCGCCCTGGTGCGGCGCTTGGGCTTGTAGGGAAGGTAGATATCCTCAAGCGCCGCCTTGGTCCCGGCGCCTGCCACGGCGCGGGCCAGCTCGGGGGTCAGCTTGCCCTGCCCCTCGATGGAGGCCAGGATGGAGGCCCGCCGCGCCTCCAGCTCGCGCAGGTAGTCGAGCCGTTCCGACAGGGTGCGCAGCTGGGTGTCGTCCAGCCCGCCGGTGACTTCCTTGCGGTACCGCGCCACGAAGGGCACGGTCGCGCCGCCATCCAGCAGCTCCACCGCCGCCGTGACCTGCTTCGGCGTGGCGGAGATTTCCGAGGCGATGGCGCGGGAGATGCGGTCGGCGGTCTGGTCCAAGGGAGATCCTCCTGTTCGGGGAGGCCAGTCCTAGCCGCGGCCGCGGCCGCTGCCAAGGGGATGCGGCGGGCGCGCGCGGATATGGGCCCATTCCCGGCCCCCGGCCACAGCCGGGTCCGGCGCCGCGGCGGGGCGGAAGACAAGGCCCGACCCGGCCACCCCCGCGCCTTCCTTCCCGAGGGCATCCGGATCGGGCCCGCGGCGACCATCCGCGCCGCGGCCGGAGGCTGCCTGCCGCGGCACCATTTCCGGGAGGCACGCGTCCCCCCGGCCGCGCGGGCATGGCGCGGGCGGCCGCGGCAGGACCGGATCCCGGAGCGTGGCGCCGCCGCCGCACCGGGACCCGGCGCGCGCAGTCAGATGTCGAGCCCGGTCAGCGCGGCGGCGAATTCCTCGGGATCGAAGGGCGCCAGGTCGTCGATCTGCTCGCCCAGCCCCACGGCATGGATCGGCAGCCCGAACCGGTCGGCCAGCGACACCAGCACGCCGCCCTTGGCCGTCCCGTCCAGCTTGGTCATCACCAGACCCGAGACATCGGCCAGCCGCCGGAACACCTCCACCTGGGTCACGGCATTCTGGCCGGTCGTCGCGTCGAGCACGAGGAGCGTGTTATGCGGCGCCTCGGGGTCCTTCTTGCGGATCACGCGGACGATCTTGGCCAGTTCCTCCATCAGGTCGGCGCGGTTCTGCAGCCGCCCGGCCGTGTCGATCATCAGCAGATCCGCACCGTCGCGCTCGGCGCGCTCCATCGCGTCCCAGGCCAGGCTGGCGGGATCCGACCCGGCAGGCGCGGTCAGAACCGGCACGCCCGCGCGCGTGCCCCAGACCTGCAGCTGTTCGACCGCCGCGGCGCGGAACGTGTCGCCGGCCGCGATCACCACCGATTTCCCGGCGGCGCGGAACTGCGAGGCCAGCTTGCCGATCGTGGTGGTCTTGCCCGAGCCGTTGACGCCGACGACCAGAACCACCTGCGGCTTCTTCGGGTAAAGCGGCAGCGGCCGCGCCACCGGCTCCATGATGCGCGCGATCTCCTCGGCCATGAGGCGTTTCAGCTCGGCCGTGGACAGGCGCTGCCCCATCCGCCCCTCGGCCATGTTCGAGGTGACGCGCGCGGCCGTCTCCACCCCCATATCGGCGGTGATCAGCAGATCCTCGATCTGCTCCAGCATGTCGTCATCCAGGACCCGGCGCAGCGCGCCCGCCCCGTCGGCCCGCCCGGTCAGCCGCGCCAGCAGGCCGCCCCGCTGCTCCGCCCCGGGTGCGGGCATGGCCGCGGGCACGGGCGGCACAGGGGCGGCAGGCACGGGCGCGGGCATGGGCGGGGTCCCGGCGGCAGGTGCGGGCGGCGCATCAGGCACTGGGGCCGCAGGCGGCTCCGGCACATCGACGCTGGCCTCTTCGCCCACGATGGCATCAAGCCCGTCCTCGATCTTCGAGGAGGACTTGAACATCCGGTCTTTCATTTTCTTGAAGAACGACATGGGGCGGGCTCCGTCTGGCTTCGGGCCTGCCTAGCCTTCCTCGCCCGGCAAGAAAAGCCCCCGGGGCGGGGAATGCCGCAACCCGGGGGGCGTGGTCCCGTTCAGAGCGCGCGGTGGCCGATATCGCGGCGGCAGAAGCCCTCGGGCCAGTCGAGCGCGTCGATCAGCGCATAGGCCCGCTCGCGCGCCTCCGCCAGCGTCGCGCCGCGCGCGGTGGCGTTCAGCACGCGCCCGCCGGTGGCCAGCACCTTGCCGTCCTGCGCGGTGGTCCCGGCATGGAACATCACCCGGTTGCCGTCTTCCTCCAGCGCGTCGAGGCCGCGGATCTCGGTGCCCTTGGCATAGCTGCCGGGATAGCCCGCCGCCGCCATCACCACGGTCATGGTGTGATCCTGCGCCCAGCTGACCTGCATAGCATCCAGCCGTCCCTCGACACAGGCCTCGATCAGGTCCAGCACCTGGCCGCCGAGCCGCAGCATCAGCGCCTGGCATTCGGGATCGCCGAAACGGGCATTGTACTCGACCAGACGGGCGCGCCCGTCCTCGATCATCAGCCCGGCATAGAGCACGCCGATATAGGGCGTGCCGCGGCGCGCCATCTCGGCCAGGGTCGGGCGGATGATCTCGGCCATGGTCTGCGCGATCACCGCATCGCTCAGCACCGGGGCGGGGGAATAGGCGCCCATGCCGCCCGTATTGGGCCCGGTATCGCCTTCGCCCACGCGCTTGTGGTCCTGCGCCGTGCCGAAGGGCAGCGCCGTCTCGCCGTCGCAGAGCACGAAGAAGGACGCCTCCTCGCCGGTCATGAACTCCTCGATCACCACCGCCGCACCGGCCGCGCCGAAGGCCCCGCCGAAGATGTCCTCGACCGCGTCGATCGCGTCCTGCAGCTCCATCGCCACGATCACGCCCTTGCCCGCCGCCAGGCCGTCGGCCTTGATGACGATGGGCGCGCCCTGCGCGCGCACGTAATCCAGCGCCGGGCCTGCCGCCTCGAACCGCGCATAGGCGGCCGTGGGCGCGGCACAGGCATCGCAGATCGCCTTGGTGAAGGATTTCGACGCTTCCAACTCGGCCGCGGCCCTGGACGGACCGAAACAGCGGATGCCCGCCTCGCGCAGGCGGTCGCTGACCCCCGCGACCAGAGGTGCCTCGGGGCCGATGATGACCAGGTCGATGGAATTCTCGCCCGCGAATTCGGCCACCGCGCCGCCGTCATTGATGTCCAGCGCCGCGCATTCGGCGATCTGCGCGATCCCGGCATTGCCGGGCGCGACGATCAGCCGGTCGCATTTCGGGTTCTGCTTCACCGCCCAGGCCAGCGCATGCTCGCGCCCGCCGCCACCGAGAATGAGAATGTTCATGCCGCCTCCGTCGCGTGTCTGCCCGCCTCCTAGGGCCGGGCGGGCCGCGAGGCAAGCGCGGAGGCGCGTTTCCGCCGCGCGCCGCCCCGCCCCGGACGCGGCGCGGAACCCGGTCCGGGGCGCGCCGTTGCCCCGGCAGAGCCCTGCATTGACCCCGAAGGAGACGACCCGATGCCCCTGCCCCTGACCTCCGCCTATTATCTCGCCCCCGGACCGGAAACCGGCGCCGCCCGGGTGGTCCACAGCGACAAGTGCCAGGTGATGCCCCGCGAGGGAGCCGAGCCGCTGGGCGCGTTCGAAAGCTGTGCGCCGGCGCTCCAGCAGGCCCGCGCCGCCCATCGCGACGTCAATGCCTGCGCGCTGTGCTGTCCCGCGTGCTATGTCGGCTCGCCGGAATTCGAGGCGGCGACCGCCTGACCCTTTTCCTCCGCCCGCCCCGGCGCTAGTCTGGCCTCCCGCGACGGAGGCGAGAGATGGACCTGTTCGAAGACGAGCCGCAAGGCGGTGGCAATGCGCCGGAATTCACCGTGTCCGAGATCTCGGGCGCGGTGAAGCGCGCCGTGGAGGGCGGGTTCTCCCATGTCCGCGTGCGCGGCGAGCTGGGCCGCATCTCGCGGCCGCGCTCCGGCCATGTCTATCTGGATCTCAAGGACGACCGCGCGGTCCTGTCGGGCGTGATCTGGAAGGGCCAGGCGGCGCGTCTGGCCATGCAGCCCGAGGAAGGCATGGAGGTCATCGCCACCGGGCGGCTGACCACCTTCCCCGGCCAGTCCAAGTACCAGATGGTGATCGAGGACATGGCCCCCGCGGGCGTCGGCGCGCTGATGGCGATGCTGGAGAAGCGCAAGGCCAAGCTGGAGGCCGAGGGGCTGTTCGCCGCGGAGCGCAAGCGCCCGCTGCCCTACCTGCCCGAGATCATCGGCGTCGTCACCTCTCCCTCCGGCGCGGTGATCCGCGACATCCTGCACCGGCTGCGCGACCGTTTCCCGCGCAAGGTGCTGGTCTGGCCGGTCGCCGTGCAGGGCGAGCGCTGCGCGCGCGAGGTGGAAAACGCGATCCGCGGCTTCAACCGGCTGACCCCGGGCGGCGCGCTGCCGCGGCCGGACGTGCTGATCGTGGCGCGCGGCGGCGGCTCGGTCGAGGATCTGTGGGGTTTCAACGAGGAGATCGTGGTGCGCGCCGCTGCTGCCTCGGAGATCCCGCTGATCTCCGCGGTGGGCCATGAAACCGACACGACCCTGATCGATTTCGCCGCCGACCGGCGCGCGCCGACGCCTACCGCCGCGGCCGAGATGGCGGTGCCGGTGCGGCTGGAGCTGATGGCCTGGCTCGACGGCCAGGGGGCGCGGCTGGGCCGGGCCGCGGGCCAGGGGGTGGTGCTGCGCCGCCAGCGGCTGCGCGACCACG